>DASPVD010000036.1:0-82113 GCA_035622555.1 Candidatus Eremiobacteraceae bacterium
CTTTGCTCTCGGCGATTTTGACTTTACACTCTATGCAATGAAAGCCCGCATTTGGACGGTACCCAACCAGATCACTCTTCTCCGGCTTGGCTTCCTGCCGTTCTTTCTCATTCTGGTGCTCTATAACGAGTACCGCTGGGCCCTGGTTGTTCTTGTTTTCGTCGCGCTGACCGACGCTATTGACGGGTTCCTGGCCAGGAGGCTCCATCAAAAGTCCGCTCTGGGTGCGTATCTGGATCCCATCGCCGACAAGCTGCTGCTCTCCTCCTCCTTCGTGGTGTTGGCAATGGGACACAAAATCCCGTGGTGGCTTACCGTGTTGGTGCTGAGTCGCGATGTGCTGCTATTGGTGGTAGCCACGGTGATCATCATCGTACAAGGCTACAGGCCGTTTCCGCCCAGCCTGTTGGGCAAAGCAACCACCTTCTTCGAAATTGCGCTGGTGTTTTTTGTGGTTTTCGCCGCCGCTTACCCCAATGAGCGCGCGCCCGCGCTAATCCAGTATCTGTCGTTCATCGTGACTGGGTTCGTTCTGGTTTCGGGCTTCCATTACGCCTTTGCGGTGGCGCGCCGGCTTCACACGTCCGGCTGAACGGGGACCTGTCATTGTGGCAGCGGATTCCCGAAGTTAACAATCATAAACGCGAACGCCGCCACCAGTACTCCCCCTGCCAACCATCCCAACGCGTATGCGCGGGTGCGTTCCGGCCCTGCCTCCGGCAAGCGATCGGCAAGTAGTCTGCCTAATACGAACCCGGTCGCCAGCCCGCCAAAGTGGCCCCAGTTGTCGATGCCGGGCACCAGAAGCCCAAATGCGAAGATGGCGATCACCCAGGAAATTAAACGGGATCGCAGCGCTTGAATGTTCGCGCCACTGCGTCTGGTGGTGACGGCGATCAGCACGCCCAGCAAACCCAGGATCGCCCCGCTGGCGCCAACCGACGGCCCTCTGCCAAAAAACGTGCTGCATGCCGAACCGCCAATAGCGCAAGCTACATACAGAAACAGAAAGCGCGCCGACCCATACAGCTCTTCGACGATCGGTGATATGTCCAGAAGAACGAACATATTCATCCCGATGTGTAGCAATCCGCCATGCAGAAATGTGCCGGTGATCAACCGCCAGGGACCCCAACCGGGCCAGTAGTACGGAGTATTCTCCCCCAGACGGTACAGTTCTACGCCACTCATCCCGCCGAACAAACCGAAACCTCCGCCGTGCCCTATTGAACCTGCTAGGCTGATCCCAAACATCACTACATTCAGAATCAAAATAGAAACAGTTGCCGGCGCATGTCCGCCAAAAAACTCGCTGAGCCCTTTGCTCCACGCCGCCAGTCCGAACCGGAGGCTCGCTCCGCATTGGTGACATCGCGTTGCCGTAATGCCCACCAACGCACCGCAGGCCGGGCAGAGTTGTGGCCGTCGTTCGCCCCGGCCAAACACTCCGCCGAACATTCTCTTCCACCGCTCCACGCGCATTTGCCACTGATAGGGAAGGGCCAACACTCCTCCTTGCGGGGTTTTTCTCGCATTTCTATAATACCGGAAAGACGCTGGACGTACCGGATTAGGAGCCTATGGACAAATTCGAAGAAATCGGCCGCCGCCTCGATGAGGAATTAACCCGCCTCCGCAAATACGTTGAAGAAGAAGTAGCTCCAGAAACCGAAAGGCGCACCGCACAATTTCTCCGGGAAGTGTCGGAGAAGCTCGCGGAAGCGTCTCGAAAACTTGAATCGCGGGTGGCCGCTCGCAATTCCCAAAACACGCAGCGACCCAACTCGTGAATCGCTCCCAGCTATCACTTCTGGCCACTTCGCTTTCCTTTACCTTCTTTTCCATCGGCTGCGCCGCGAAGCGTCAAGTATCCGCCGCTCCTAACACGCAGCCTCCCGCCGCTCCTAGCGCCGCCGCGCCAAATCCACCGGCACGCCACCCAAAAACCCCTTCTGCGCCTGAGTCCGTTGGCTATGTCGAAGAAGGCAATGCTTCCTGGTATGGCAGCCCGTTCCATGGGCGTCGTGCTTCCAACGGCGAAGTTTATGACATGTATAAGCTCACCGCGGCGCACCGCACCCTGCCTTTCGATACCATGGTGCGCGTCACCAATTTGAACAACGGAAAATCCACTGTCGTTCGGATCACCGACCGCGGTCCTTTCATCGAAAATCGCATTATTGACCTTTCGCTTGCCGCCGCCCGCGAAATCGATTCCGTAGGCCCGGGTGTGGTTCCTGTGCGCCTGGAGGTTCTCGGCAATGTGGACGTGACCGTTGGATTTTTCACCGTGCAAGTGGGAGCCTTCCGCAACCTCGCGAATGCCGAGCATCTGCGCGATCGGCTAAGCGTCTCGTACTCCCCGATTTTCATTCAGCAGTATGATTCCAAGGAAGGTACGTTTTATCGCCTGCGGGTCGGCAGAGTTTCTGGGCAAGACGCGGCCAACGAGCTGGCCGAGCAATTACGCACCAAGGAAGGCTTCACAACTCTGGTGTTCCGCCTCGATGAAACCAGTTCCGCGAGAGTCAACTGATGGATGAAAACTGCATCTTTTGCAAAATCGGCGCCAAGAAAATGCCCTCCAAGATCGTCTATGAAGATGACGAGGCGTTTGCTTTTCACGACATCTCCCCACAAGCGCCGACCCATATCCTGATCTGCCCTCGAAAACATATTGCCAGCCTGCATGAGGCGTCGCACCAAGATCAGGCACTCCTGGGCAAGCTGCAGTTGCTCGCGGCCGACCTGGCAAAACAGCATAATCTCCTCTCCGGCTATCGCACGGTGCTGAACAATGGAAGCGGCGCTGGCCAATCCGTCTTCCATCTTCATTTACACCTTCTGGGTGGCCGGAATTTCCGTTGGCCACCGGGGTAAAGCGTTCAGTGCTCTTCCGCATCGGCTACTTGTATTCATGAACGCTGCATTACACGCGGTAGGTCACGCCAGATATTGGGCCTGATTACGCACGGCCGCAGTTTCAGAGCCGTGAATATGTCGAAATGGAGCATCCGGTCAGGAGGCACCTTGCAACTTCACCACGCCGTTCGCAGAACAGTTCTTCTCGGTGCGCTGGTCTTGCTCAGCGGGATGCCGCTTTGCCTGTTTGCCCATCAAGCCAGCGCTCCGACTGTGCAAGCCGGACAGCTCACCGTCGATCGCATCTACAGCCAGCCGAGCCTTAGTGGGCGCTTGACCCGTGGCGTCGCGTGGGCGCCGGACGGCAAGCGGCTTACCTACCTGGATACTCAGGGCACGGGTAAGGACGCCAAAACGGAATTGTGGGCGATGGACTTGGCATCCGGTCAGCGCTCCGTGCTCATTCCCTCGGACAAACTTGACACCATATTTCCTGCGTCCGCCGCCAAGCAGTCGCAAGCGACCGGTGCTGGACGGCACGCCCCTTCGCAATATCAGTGGGCGCCTAACGGCGAAGGGTTGGTTTTTGAGGGGCCCGACGCTCTGGCTTGGTACGACCTGAAGACGCAAACAGGCCGTGTGCTTGTCTCTAGTAAAGAAGAAATGAGCGACGTGAAAATATCGCCGGATTCACGCTACGTGAGTTTCGTTCGCAATCACAATGTATCGGTGGTTGACGTAGCAGGTGGGAAAGAACGAGCCATCACTGCGGGTGGCATCGAAAAACTACGCAAGGGCGAACTGGACTGGGTCTATCCCGAGGAGTTGGAGCTGTACACCGCCTACTGGTGGGCCCCCGACTCTTCGGCCATCGCTTATCTGCAAATGGATGAAGACCCGGTGACGCAATTCTCCTTGCTTAATTTCGAATCCTATATCGGAGAAGCAGAGCAGCAGCGTTATCCAGTAGCAGGAGGGAAAAATCCGGTAGTTCGCGTTTTTGTTGTTTCGCTCAATGGTGGTGAGCCACGCCTTTTGGACATCGGCACGAATACCGACGTGTACATTCCTCGCGTGAATTGGCTGCCCGATTCGCATCACGTTGCGATTCAACGGCTCAATCGCGACCAGAACGTCCTGGATCTCCTTTTGGCTGACACCACAACGGGCAAGACCTCCGAACTGCTTACCGAAACCGACAAATACTGGATCAACGTCAATGATGATTTGCACTTTTTCAAGGACGGCAAGCGCTTCCTCTGGGGCAGTGAACGCACCGGTTATCGTCATCTCTATCTCTACGGCATCAACGGAAAAGAAATCGCGCAAATCACCAAAGGCGATTGGGAAGTGACCGGGGTGGACGGCATTGACGAAGCGAAGAACGTCGTTTACTTCACTTCGACCGAGAAGTCACCGACGGAACGGCAGCTTGATCGTGTCAGCCTGGATGGCAGCGGTTTCGCTCCCATCACTAAGGACGCTGGGATGCACATGATTAATATGGCACCCGCAGCCGACTTCTACGTCGACACGTATTCGAATGCCATCACGCCGCCGCGCCAGGATCTGTACCGAAGCGATGGCGCCAAGGCCGGGACAATTAACGAGAACAAGGTGGAAGAATTGGCGCAGTACCATCTGTCTCCCGTAGACTTCTTCACCGTCAAAGCGCGCGACGGAGTCCTGCTGAACTGCTTCTTGATTAAGCCACCTGACTTTGACTCGGCAAAGAAATACCCGGTAATCGTGTACACCTATGGTGGCCCGCATGCCCAAGTCGTTCTGAATGGCTGGTCCGGGACAAACTTGCTGTGGCACGAAATGATGGCGCAGAAGGGGTACATTGTTTTTGCGCTCGATAATCGCGGTTCTGCCGGCCGCGGGCACTTTTTCGAAGAGCCCATCCAGTATCGCTTCGGGATTCCGGAGTTGAACGACCAGCGCGATGGCGTTACGTGGCTCCGGCAGCAGCCTTGGGTCGACCCACAGCGAATCGGAATTTGGGGCTGGAGCTATGGCGGGCACATGACCCTACACGCCATGTTTCAGGCTGGCGATCTATTCAAGGTCGGGTTTGCAGGCGGACCAGTTACAGACTGGCACTACTACGATTCCATCTATACGGAACGCTATATGGGCCTGCCCCAACAGCACGAATCCAGCTACAAAGAATCTTCCCCCGCCACCTTTGCCCAGGATCTGAAAGGGAAATTGTTGATTGCGCATGGAACCGGCGACGACAACGTCCATTACTCGAATACCTTGGCGCTCATCAATGACCTGATTCGCTCCGGCAAGTACGTGGAAGTGATTGCCGCGCCCGGCCGCGGTCACGGCGTGAGCGATCCACCGGCGCGCAAGATTGTGTTCAATCGCGTGACCCAATTTTTTCTCGATAATCTGTGACCTCAGCGGAATGAATTCGCCGCTACAAATCATCGCCCAAGAAATAAGCGAGTGCCGGATATGTCCCCGGCTGACCGACTATCGCGAGAAAGTGGCGCGGGAAAAGCGCCGTGCCTATCGCGACTCGGAATATTGGGGACGCGGCGTTCCAGGATTCGGCGATCCCAAGGGCAAACTCTTCATCCTGGGGTTGGCGCCGGCGGCGCACGGAGGGAATCGCACCGGCCGTGTGTTCACCGGCGACCGCTCGGGCGATTTCCTGTTCAAGGCGCTGTACCAGGCGGGCTTTGCCAATCAACGCACTTCCCTGCACCGCGATGACGGACTGCAGCTGAGGAATGTCTACATTGCCGCAGCGGTGCGCTGTGCGCCTCCGGAGAACAAGCCGCTACCCAGCGAGATTCGGAATTGCCGCCGTTACTTGTACCGTGAATTGACTGTCTTGCAGCCGAAGGTGGTCTTGGCCCTGGGGAAGATTGCCTGGGATGCTTACCTGGATCTGCTGGTGAGCGATGGGAAAATTAGTAAGCGCGGGCCGTACAAGTTCGCTCATGGCGCCAAAGCGTGGCTGGCCCCGGATTTGCCGGTTTTATTCGGTATTTATCACCCAAGCCAACAGAACACCCAGACAGGGCGCGTGACCGAAGCCATGTATGCGCAGGTGTTAAGACGCATACGGAAGCTTTTGTAGCGGCGTCCCCTCGCAACTCCGTCTGTATCGCTACGCGAATAGCAAAACCGGAGAACGATAATTCCAGCGTGGCGTCAGCGCGACTGAAACGCGCGTCGACAATCAACTACTGAACTGTGCCCGGATCGTGAGTCTGATACTCATCAATCTGGAACCGGAGAAACTTATGGATGGCGGCTAGCGCCTCAGGATCAGACGTGGCGATCACCACGCTGCCGCCGCCAGGAGTTTCACGGAAACTGTAGCTGATTTTGTCTTTGAGCCGCTTCATCTCCGCCTCACCCGGCGGAACGGCATCGTGCACGAACATCGGGATGTCGAAGTCGCCTTGCGCAAAGGCATGGGCGATGTGACGGAGGTGTGCGCGAATGGAATCGCGCGAGCCGGTATCCTTCGGATCGTTAGCCTCGACCTGAATGGCACCACCGTCAGGTTTCAACAAGAAGTGATGAGTGGTTGCGGTCTGGGAGAAACCCATGCCCTGTTCGCCGCGCTCATTCATTTTTGAGTGTTCGTCGTGGGCCGGACAATTTTCCGCGGACTTTTGTGCGTCGGGCTTCGTCGATTGAGCATAAACGAACACTCGCGGCGAGAGCATCGCTAACAAGGCCAGAGTCATGGGGACGGCACTCATGCACCCAAGTTTAAACCGCGATCGCGAACCGGGCGTCAGGCCAACCCGACACTGACGTGCAGAACACGCACCGCTCGATTCTGCACCTTTCAACCGCGCTCCTATCTTCCCTGTTTTCAATGAGGCACTCATATCAACCGCTATCCCGTAACGGTTTTTCATGTGCTTTCTCCTGAAGTTCTGCGGGAGGACTACCTTTATGTACGACGCAGGCCGCTTCAGGAAGTTATCCGCGTTGGCACTGTCGATGCTCGCGTCCTTTGTGTTGGCGCCACCTCAATTGGAGGCACAAGACCCTGCCTCGGACTCGTCCCAGATGAATCCGCCATATGCGGCCCGAGTCGCGGACGGAGACAGGCATGGCTTGCCGGTGGAGGTGTTTGCCGTTGTACCGGGTTCCCGCGTCTTGGTCACCTTAGAAAACGAGTTGAACACCGGGACGTTGAGAAGGAACCAGCCGTTCGGCGTTCGAACCGTTGAGCCGTTGGAGGCTGGCCATGGAATCTACCTTCCTTCGGGCGCAGTAATTCGTGGTCACATTAGCCGCGTCGAGTCCGCCGGTGGGGCCGGCCGCGCCAAGTTATGGCTGACCTTTGACGAAATCCGCACGCGCTTCGGCACCTTGCCTATCGTGGCGGAAGTCGTGGACCTGCCTGGGGATCACAGCGTGCAACCCGGACCAGTACAAAATGGAATCATCCAAGGACGTGGCAGCACCCAAAAAGATGCGATCCAAGCGGCTGCCGAGGGCGCAGCGCGCGGAGCCGAGAAGGGCGTAAGGGATAAGAGTAAGAAGGAAGCGGCGGAAGAGGCCGCAATTGGCGCGTTAGAAGCCTACTTGACGGCTGCGGGACGCGGTCAAGAGTTGGACCTGCCTAAAGGAGCAAAACTCGAATTGGAATTAGAGCGGGCGCTCTATTTGCTGCGGGAGTGAAGGACTCGACGCAAGGCTCCGGGTCAGACCTCGGTAGAACCCTCGACCGGCCACGGCTAGCTATCCACAACGAATCTGCCTTAGAGTAGTGCCAACGTGAGAAAGCGCCACTGGAGTCTCCAATGCGTGCGCCCGCGAGTGGTGGACTTGGCAAGTGAGAACGCGCTTGTTACAGTCGTAACAATTGGAACATTTTCTGTGTTGTGTTGTCGTTAGGTGAGGCAAAGGCGCATGGTTGAAGAGAATCGAGCGGTACGGACGGTAGAGACCGGCGAACGCAAGGACCGGATCCTCATTGTCGAGGATGAAGACAACGCGCGGAAAGGTTACGAACAGCTCCTGCAACGCTGGGGTTATGAGGTGGTGGGAGTTGCAAGCGCCGAGGACGCGCTGGCCCGCTTCAACAGTTTTCAACCGGATACGCTCATAGCCGATGTCGAGCTGCCTGGTATGAACGGCCTGGATTTGCTGAAGCAGTTGGGCGACGAGCTGCACAACGTGCCTGCCATTATCATCACCGGAAAAGGAAGCGACGAGCGCGCCGTGGCGGCCATCGAATCAGGCGCGTTTTGGTATATCGAGAAGCCGCTGAAGGGACCGGTGCTGCGGGCATTGCTGGACCGTGCATTAAGCAAGGCGCGGGATGCCCAGAATCTGGCCGTGTTGCAGCGGCAATTGCGCGATGCCGGGCGATTGGGTGATTTGGTCGGGGCTTCGAAAGCAATGCAGGACGTGATGCGCGTCATCGAAATGGCGGCGCCGAGTTCGGCCTCCGTACTGATCACCGGAGAAACGGGATCCGGCAAAGAAATTGTCGCTCGAACCATCCATAAGCTGTCGCCACGGGCCGGCGGCCCATTCGTGCCGATTAACTGTTCGGCCATTCCGGAAACCTTGATGGAAAGCGAAATTTTCGGCCATGAGCGGGGGGCGTTCACCGGCGCGGCCGAACGCCGGATTGGCTGTTTTGAATTGGCCGATAGCGGCACTTTGCTGCTGGACGAAATCGGAGAGATGCCCGCCCCGACACAAGCCAAGTTGCTGCGCGTTTTGGAAGACCGCAAGGTTCGGCGGCTGGGGAGCAAGACCGAAACCCCCGTGGACGTGCGCGTGCTCGCCGCCACCAACAAGGACCCGGAACAATCCGTGGCCAACGGGGGCCTGCGGCAGGACTTGTACTTCCGGCTGAACGTTTTCCACATTCATCTGCCACCTTTGCGCGAGCACCGGGAAGATATTCCCCTGTTAGCCGAACACATTCTGCGAGACATCAACCTGAAGCATGGAAAGAACGTCCGCGGTATCGGGGCCGAGGTGATGGACATCTTCATGAGCCATACCTGGCCCGGAAATATTCGCGAACTGCGCAACGTGCTGGAGCGCGCCGCGATCATGAGCGAAAAGGATCTCATTTCCCGCTCGTCCCTGCCCGGTGAGTTCGGCAAGCTGGCCACTAAAAGCCCCAGCGATCTGTCAGGAATCAAATTCCCGGTCGGAACCACCGTCGACGCTATGGAACGCGAGCTCATCCTGCAAACCTTGCAAGCTACTGGCAACAACAAGACACGCGCCGCGGAGCTGTTGGGCGTTAGCCTGAAAACGCTGCACAATAAGCTAAAGGAGTACGGCAGCGACAAAGCAGAGGCGGAGTCATAACAACCAATGCAGCTAGGGCTGCGAGCCAAATTGACCATGGTCATGACCGCGCTGGTGTTGCTGACCACCTTAGCGCTGTCGATGGTGTTCTTGGACTTGCTGATGCAGCAGGTGCTGCAAGACAGCAATTCCAGAGCCATGGAATTGGCCCATGAGGTCTTCTATTGGGCCAGTCACGCTGACCAGGATGCGCAACTCCGGGGCATGCGCCCCGTGTCGGAGGATCCGCAGGAGATTCACGAATTCGTCAGGAAAGTGTTTGAGACCAGCGACGCCTTGAGCGCCCAACTGGCCGCCGCTTCGGAGTTACCGTCGATTTATGAAGTGTCCATCGTGGACCGGGATGGATTGGTCTTGGTCTCCAGCGATCCGTCAGTCGCTGGAAAGATGGAGACGCGGCGGCCACCAATGGCCCGCCTGCTGCAGAGCGCCATCGTGAAGCAAATCCGCATTCTGGCGGGCCCGCCGCAGCAGGTGTACGAAGTGGAATACCCGTTCAAAGTACACAATCAGCCTTTCGGGGAAGTCCGGGTCGCGGTGCAAACCGGTTTGCTGCTGAAAAATATCGAGGCGCAATTGCGGCAATGGATCACCATTGCGGCCCTGGCATTGGTGCTCTCTACCGTGCTGGCTGCCGTCGTCAGTGGCGCGGCCTTGGCTCCCATCCGCGACATTAGCGACCAGCTCGACCGCATCTCCGCCGGAGAGTTTGATACTGCTACAACCGCGGCGGAGAAGCCCGTCGAAAGCATGGATGAGTTGGGACAAGTGCGTCGCAAAATCAAGCAGGTCGGCCAGCAATTGCGCGGCGTGCATGAAATCTTCAGCTCTCTTCGCGAGAACATGAATTCCGTCATGGCCGGCCTGGAAGATGGACTGATCCTGTTCACTCGTGATGCCCGCGCCGTCATGGTCAGCCCGGCCGCGGAGAAATTCCTCGGCGCCCCGGCATCCAACTTCTTGGGCCGCCGCGTCACCGAAATTTTCCCCGCCGGACATCCCTTGTTCCAAGCCCTGCGGTTGGATGGCGATAAGCTGCGGGAAGTCGCTTCGGAAACCGAATTGTCAACCGAGGAGGGTACCAAACGAGTGGGCGTAACCGTTCAGGAAATTCAGGGTGCGGGCGAACGCATGGGCGCGCTGGTCACTTTGCGCGATTTGGATTCGTTGGAGAGCATCGACACACAGTTGCAGGTTAGCGAGCGCTTGGCTGCCTTGGGCCGCATCACCGCCGGTGTGGCCCATGAGGTGAAGAATCCGCTGAACTCCATGCGGCTCTGGCTGGAAAATCTGAAAGAATCGCTTCCGGAGGAAACGGATGACGCCGCGATGCAGGCGGTGAATGTGCTGGACGCGGAGATCGATCGCCTGGACGCCGTGGTGAAGCGCTTCCTGGATTTTTCGCGCCCCATGGATGTGCGATTGGAACCGACACAACTGGCTGTGGTGCTGCAAGAGGTTTTGGAAGTCGCAGCACCGCAGTTGGAAAAGGCCAAGGTACACGTGGCACAGCTTTTGCCCATTGATGTCCCGGAAGTGTTTGGCGATCGGGCCTTGCTGAAGCAGGCGATCCTGAACCTGGTGTTAAACGCCGTTGACGCCATGCCCAATGGAGGACAATTGCAGTTGACCCTGAGCCGTCGCGGCGACATGGCTGAAATCACTGTGGGAGATACCGGTAAAGGCATCCCACTCGAGCACCGGCAGAAAGTATTTCAGTTGTTCTTCACCACCCGGCCCGGAGGCAGCGGCATCGGATTGGCCAGCACATTCCGGATTGTGCAACTCCACAACGGCTCGATTGATTTTACGTCCGAGGTTGGCCGTGGAACCACTTTTCGCATCGAACTACCATTGGCAGCTTGAGAATGGCAGAGATCGGCACTGTGAGACAAATGAGCGCCACTAAACAGCCGAACTGGAGCTGGCTAACCCTGCTGTGTGTGTGTGTGTTGTGTATCGCCGGCTGCTACACCCGAAGAGCGCCGACAAAACCCGTGGTCAATTTTGTTGCCCCGGTCCACCCAGTGCTTCCGCAAATGAAGAACACGGCGTTGTCCTCGCCGCCGGACTTCGAAGCCACGATTCCCGAAGCGCCGGAAATTGTAGAGGAACGGGCGCAACCGGCTAAACCGCACGTGCCGGCTCCGGCCGCGCCGGAACCGGCGGGCGCGGAAAAACATGTGCAGCCTACCATTGCCCCCGAAGTTCCCACGGAAGAAATGATCGCCGCAAAGGTACAGACGCAGCACAGCCTGGATATTGCGGAAAAAGGCCTCGGTATGGTGCAAGGCAAGAACCTCAACGCCACGCAACAAGACCTGGTTTCCAAAGTGCGCGGGTTCGCCGATAACGCGCGAGAAGCCATGAGGAATGGAGATTGGGAGCGGGCCAAAAACTTGGCGAAGAAAGCTGAAGTACTGTCGGAAGAATTGGCGGCAGGCTTGTGAACACTTTTGATGCAGTGATCGCGGGCGGCGGATTGATCGGCGCCACCATTGCGTTGGAGCTTGCCGACGCCGGGCTGAAGGTTGGCTTATTCGACGCGGTTGAGCCCGGACGCGAAGCCTCGTGGGCCAGCGCTGGCATGATTTCGCCCGCCCCGGAAAATCCCGAAATGATTCCCTTCGTGCCGATGCGCCTGGAAAGTGCCCGGCTGTACCCGGAGTTCATTGGCAAGGTGGAACAACTTGCAGGCGGGAACGTGGGCTATCGCAAGGACGGCGCTCTGGACGTCATCGTGGATGGCGATCCTCGGGCCGAGTTGAGCACAGTGATCGCGCTGCAACACGGAGTGGGCCTGAAAGCGGAAGCGCTCAGCGCTGAGCAGGCACGGCAAATGGAGCCAGCTTTGACACCCCACATGCAGGCCGCCATTTTTCGAGAGGCCGAGGCGTCGGTGGATGCCCGCGCGCTGACCAATGCAACGCTAAAAGCAGCCGCACGAAAAGGTGCCCAGGTTTTTGCTGCAAACGGCGCAAAAGCACTTCTGCGAACCGCCCAGCGCTGCACCGGTTTGCTGCTCCAGAGTGGTCAAGTACAGGCTGGGTGGACCATCATCGCTGCCGGTTGTTTCTCAGCGCAAATCGAGGGTGTCGGCCCATATGCGCCGGTCTTTCCAGCAAAGGGGCAGATGATGGCGCTGCGCTGCGAATCGGTGGAAATTCGTCGCGCGCTGTGGCTGGAACATATCTATTTGGTGCCGCGGAACGATGGCAGAATCATCGCCGGATCGACCATCGAACACACCGGGTTTGACCGCAACGTAACCGCTGGCGGAATGAAAAAAATCCTAAATGCGACAACTCGATTAGTGCCGGCGCTCGAGCAGGCCCGTGTGGAAGAGACTTGGGCCGGATTGCGTCCCGATTCCCCGGATCACTTACCCATCATCGGACCCACGGACCTGGAAGGGCTATTGATCGCCACGGGCCACTTTCGCAGCGGCATCCTGTTGGCCCCTGTCACTGCGAAGATGATTCGAGAATGGATCACCACGCAGAGCACAAGCATCGACTGGCAGCGCGTCAGACCCACGCGCTTCTTGGAAGCAACACGAAGCCGCGGCGCGTAACCAAACAGCCTTAACGTCACTCGGCAGTCTAGTCTGATGGGGGAGTCTGCTGAAGCACAACTGTGTGCGGTTGGCCCACATCGGAATAGTGAATCTGGTCAGCATTGAGAACCAGATCGCGTTCCAACTGCAAATCCATAGAAGAACCACGAGGCAGCTGCGCATCGGGTCCGCGGGAGAGCAGAACCGCAGCCAGCCCAGCAACGCCACCCACGCCCGCGCCAATACCTGCGCCCTTACCGCCGGCCGCAATCGCGCCAATGCCCGCGCCAGTCGCGGTAGTGGTCGCGATAGTGGTGGCATCTTTTCCCGTGCCACCTGGCCCAGTCATATTGCCTTCAGAATCTGTTTTAACGCGGCCGCCATCCGCGCTGTGAGGTTCTGCGTTCATGTCCACCGTATAGCCATTCGGGAATACCAGTGTGTTCAACCGGATGCGCAGTTCACCCTTCCCTTTGACACGCCCGGGGCGCTTGGATTCGATAACTTCTCCGCGCAAGTAGGAGCCAACCGGAATCACCACTTTATTGTCGATGGTGATCGGAAAGGAGGTGCGGAAATACACCGAATCACCTGGTTTAGCGGTTGCTGTGGAGATGCCGCTTTCGAGCACAACGCCAATACGCGTGCCTGTCGGAACCAAAATGCTCGGCCCTGCATTTGCCTGTTTCGGTGCGGCGGCCACTGGGGCCGCAGTGGGAGCGGGAGCTTCGGTTTGCGGGCCATCCGGAGCCTGGCCCAAAACAACCGGGGCGACGAACACGATCAGCGCGGCAGCTTGCAAAACTGAGTGAACCGGAAAGGTAGGCTTCACCGTCTATCTCCTTCTGCGTGTTCCGATGCAGGTGGGCTGGTTTTCGGATGCCCGCGCGGCGATATATTAAGTTTACTCCAAAACAACCCTGGTGGCCGATGCCCAGGGTCGCGGGACCAATCAGAATTGACCCCGCGTCTCCGCGCCGCTAGTCTGTCCTGACGGGAGCGTAAGCTATGGCCAAGTTGGCGCTTATTTACGGCATGCGATTACTGCCAGTCGACGATTTAGGCGAAGTGAACGAGGCTACCGTGGTGCTGAGGAACGGCAAAACTGCCCGGGTGGCCATGCATCTGATCGAGGGTTCGAAGGAAGAAATTGAAGAGACGTTCCGGCAATCGGTGGACGCGTTCTTTGAGATGTATCCCGAGATATAGTGATCGGACCGGCAATTACTCACAACCGATTACTGCTTAGCGGTTACCGAAATTTTCGGGATCTTCGTTGGGATCACCTAAATTGTCGTTGATCAGCACCGTCGACTGCCCGGTCAGCTCAAAACGCTTGCGGCACTTGTAGCAGGCCACCAAATCATCCAACCGCACCATGTACGATGTGGCCTTTGCAAATTTCTTGCGATCTTCTTCGCTGGCCCCGCGTGGCAACTCTTTTTTCTTCCGGCTCACTTTCCATCGCACCGGAGCTTCGAACTCTCCACGGCAACTTGGGCAGACTAGTTTGACTTTGCGGGTTTCTTCCTTCTCCGTGTAGAACGACCGTTCATCCATTACGCCTCGACCGCCTTCCCATTCGTTTCTTTCATTGTAACAAATTCAACGCCGAGGTCACGCCAGCGCGGAAGCCAATACTCCAAGGCGACTAGTGTGCGCACGCGGTCGGCGTTGGGTCGCGCATAATCTCCATCATGGAGGCAAAGCACGTCCCCCGGCGGCTGGTGTGACGGCTGTTGATTCGCAGACGCATTTTGCACACGCGTCGCCACGGGCTTCATTCGCTCGATCAGCCATTCCGGCGACTTTGGCCGCCAATCCCCGGGCATGATCGTCCACATCGCCGTGTGCATGCGCTGTTGTTGCGCCAGCGCTCCCACCCACGGACTACGATAACCAAATGGCGGGCGAAACCACCGCGGTTCTGCCCAGGTGGCTTGCCCAATGGCCTCGCTGCACCGCAGCAATTCCGCGCGTGTTTCCGCAGGGCTGCAGAAGAATAGATTGGGATGCGTGTCGGTATGATTGCCCAGAAGATGCCCGCGCGCGGCTGTCTCTTTCACCATTTCCGGCGCTTGACGCACATACTTCCCGACCAGAAAAAAACTGGCTTTGGCGTGGTAACGATCGAGAAGATCCAGAAGTTTGGGAGTGATCTCTGGATTCGGACCATCGTCGAACGTGATGGCCAGTTTCTTAAGTTGATCCGTCTTGTAAGTGGTGTGCCCGAACAGCTGCGAGCGTGGATGTACCGCCCCGTAGGCTGTAAGTCCGGCGAAACCCGCGACGAACGACGGCGCCACGATGAGCCAAGGAATCATCAGCCGCTATTTTGCCATGACTGGGGTTATCAAGATGTGCGCCAGTTCACGCCAAAGATCAGCGTCATGATGACCTTTGAGCAGCTCGACTTTACTTCATGTAGTAGCCCGACACGCGCCACTTGCCATCTTTGTCGAGCATGGGCGTCACGGTCTCGATCGCATCCTTCTGGTTTTGGAAGCTGGTGTTGTATTGAATCACCACGTATTCGCCGGCTGGCGCGTTCGGCAACGAGGTCCTGTAACTAGCGCCTTTCAAAGTGCGCGACAGCACCTTGCCCATTGGACTGCGATACGCCGTCATGCTGCCGATCCATTGATCCCGCGAGACCTTATCCTTGAAGAAACTGGCCGCCTGCTCCCAACTCTCTCCGTATTTGCCACTATCGGTCAAAGCCAGCCACGCTTCGGCTGATTTCTGAGCTAGTTCCTCGGGTTTTTGTTGCGATTGAGTCCGTGCAGTTTGAGGCGACAACAGTAGAACCAGAACGAACATCGAAAGCGCCATAAGGAAAACTTTTATTGGTTTCATAAACTCTTCCTTTATTTGCTAACTTTGGGCCTAACCAAACCACGATGACCGCACTGCCACCCCGCCAAATCTGGCCCGTACCACTTCCGGCCCATAAACGGTTTCCCGCACCGAGGGCACGGCCAATAATTCAGGCACAAGCCCACAGAAAGGAAACACGTCCCCCAAATCGACCAGAAAACGGGCTCGATCCAGATCACATCTGGAAAAAGATCTTTTGCCCGAAAAAAATGAGAACGATTGGAAATGCACCGATCCACACGAAAAGAAACGTGTTCCGTAATCGCACGAATTTCTTAAACTCCGGTAGAAAGCCTCCGTCCTGCTTCGAACTGCTCAGCCGACTTTCTCTGGTAGCCGGCGGGTTTTCAGTTCCGTCAGCAAACGCTCCACCTCCGCGTCCCGATCCAGCCGGTTCAGCTTTTCGGCCACGTCGTCATTCAGAAGTTCAACCTCCGCCGAGGCCGTCGCTTCGGTGTGCGTCACACGCTCTTTCAGGCGGTCGAACGACGCACTCTTCGAATTGTCGCCCAACGCCACTTGAGCTTTCGCGGCTCTATCCAGGGCAATGCTGCGGCGATGGCGAGCGAGCAGCACTTCGCGCTTCGATTTGGCTTCCTCCAGTTTTTGTTCCAGCTTGGTGAGGGCGTTCTTCAAGGTGTCCACCTGCGCTTTCTGGTCGTTGACCTGTTCCTGGAAGCTCTGCGTGAGCCGTTGCGCGGTCTGATAGCGATCCAGCGCGGCGCGCGCCATATCGTCTTGTCCCTTATCGACCGCGATCTCCGCCTTACGCATCCACTCCTTCCCGCCGTCGTCCTGTTCGCGCAGTTTCTTTTCCAGAATGTGCTGGTCGGCGATGGAAACGGCTACTTGCGTTTTCACTTGCAGATACTGATTTTCCATGTCGAGGATCACTTGTTTGATCATTTTTTCCGGATCCTCGGCGCGGTCGATCAGGTCATTGAGGTTCGCTCGGATTAAAGTACTGACACGTTCCAAGAGTCCCATGGGATACTCCTTTCTAAACTCCATCAATCAGACTGCTGATCCGTTTGGCTGGGAATCACGGATCGATTCAACCGCCTCGGAAGCCTGCTACCGCCAGGCAACGCCCCGGAATAGCAACTCGCCGTTAATTTGCCGGTCATTCCTTACCACCTCACGCGCTCAAGCCCCCGCCGTTGTTTCCTGCGGCTCACAACTTAGGGAGAGAAACAGCGCCCGAGGCTGCTGGCGATTTGCGCCCAAGCCAGGTTCGCCAACGCCAGCCCTGCCAGAATGCCTAAACCCCAGTAGAACGCCTGCTTCTGCTGCAATGTGAACGCCATGACCTTCCCCCTCTCCCTGTTCCCCAGCTGTAGTTCGCATCCGCCCGGCTTACTATGTCAGCCCAAGCCAAAGTCAAGCCTGGCCACTCCCTTCGCTACGATCCGGAAGAACCGCCGGAGTGATTGACACCGCTCAACCACTCCGGCCGCAAGTTGTTTACGACTTTGCCGGTGGTTCCAACGGCTTTGGAGCTTTGTCGCCAATCAGGCGGACTTTGCCCAGCAAATCCGACACTTGCATGCCGGAGAGCGCTTCGAAGAGAGCGGGCACTTGCGCCGCGATTTTCGTTACATCGCCGGTCAGCTTGTACGCTCCCGCCGCCTCACCATTTCCAGTCGACACGATCGTGACTTTGTCCACCTTGCTGAGTGGCTCGCTGAGTGCCCGGACAACATCCGGCAGTCCCGTGATGAGCTTGTCCACGACTGCGGCTTGGTTGTATTCCTGATAGGCCTCGGCTTTTGCGTTCATGGCCTTGGCTTCCGCTTCGCCCTTCTTGAAGATGATTTCGGCTTCCGCTTGACCCTGTGCGCGAATGGACGCTGCGCGGCCCTCCGCTTCGGTCATCAGCCGCTGCCGTTCGGCATTGGCCAGCGTTTCGATGCGCTGCCGCTCGATTTCCGCTTGTTTGAGCACCGTGGCAATCAACTCGCGTTCGCGCCGCGCGATCTCGGCTTCCTGCACCTTGACCTGCGCTTCGCGCTCGACCTGTTGAATGCGCACCTGCTCCAGCGTGACCGCCTGCTGCTGGCGATTGGTTTCGATTTCGTAAGCCTTATCGGCTTGCGCCTGAGCCTTCTTGCTGGCTTCCAGGAATTGGGCCTTTTTGATGTCCATGTCGCGTTGCGCTTCGGCCTGCTTGGCTAAAGACGCGGTTTCCGCAGCCACTCGTTCCTGGTCCGCCTGGGCTTTTGCGATTGCCGACGCGCGCGTAGCTTCGGCGCGCTTGATGGCGATATCACGATCCGCTTCGGCAGCCGCTACTTCGGCGTCCCGCTTGATTCGCACGATGTCCGGGCGGCCCATGTTGGTGATGTATTCGTTTTTGTCGCGCACTTCTTTGATGGTAAAGCTGACCACCTCCAGCCCCATCTTGCTCATGTCCTCAGCGCACGTGGAGCGCATACGTCCGCCGACCATCTCCGGCTCCTTGACGATTTGCTCGACCGTGAGCTGGCCGATAATGCCGCGCAGGTGCCCTTCCATCACCAGGCGCACCAGCGCGTCGCGTTCCTGCGGGGTTTTCGTCAGAAACTGCTCGGCAGAAGTGAGAATGGACTCTTTGTCATTCTTCACTTTGATTTGCGCCACGGCTTCCACAGTCACCGCGACGCCTTGCTTGGTATACAGGTTCTGCTGCGGAGCGACGTCGAACGACATCAGCTCCAGCGACAGATCCCTGCAAGTCTGCACCATCGGAAAAATAATCGTGCCTCGTCCGGTGTAGACGTTGGTGCCGCCGAGACCATACACAATCAACGCTTCATGCGGCCCTGCTTTGCGATACATCCGCGCGATCACGGTCATCAACATCAGTAACACCAGGACCGCGATTCCAGCCATCACCACCACATTCATTGGCAACCCCAACATACTGTCCTCCCCTTTTCGAACCGCTCCGAATGCTGGACCTGTAACTCGGTTCAGAAACTCAAGACTTCAGCAACTCTTCCCACCGTTTCACGTACGCGATGCCCTTCTCGTAGCGCTCGATCACCACTTCCGCGCCTTTTTCAATCGCCTGGCCATCTTCACTGCGCGCACCGGAACAGCGCCGGCTTCCTCCCAGTGGAAAAATGATTTCGCCCGTTTCGTTTTCGCGAATGGTTATGCTGACTGTGCCGAGAGCGCCTACGACTCGCCGGTCGGCCTCGCGTAGAGGCTCATCCGACTGTCCGGCCAGCTTGATCAGAAATCGCAGCACGATCCAACCGGCCACGAACCCGGCCACCGTGGCGATGGCCACAATCAGGAACGCTTCCACGTGCGAGTAGTTGGTCAACAGATAGCCGACGCCGCCAAACCATGCCAGAAACGCCAGCACCGTCGACGCGTTGAACCAGGAAATATGACTGCCGCCTCCGCCTTTCACAGCTCCATGCCCGTGCACGCCCGCGTGCCCATGAAATGGCAGGTGCCACTTAAACGGAAGATGCAGGTGGATGGCGCCGGCTAAAAACGAAAACACGCTGAGCGCCACACCGACCAGGAAACAGAACAAATAAACGTCGGACCAAGACCAGGACATACGGCACCTCGCGGAGCTACACCCTGCCTGCTACGGACAGCCCGTTGCAGGTTCAATCGTGGGACAAGCCAGACGTTCCGTTAGTTGTGAGAGGTTGGCGGTGGATGGCTGGAACTTTTTCGCCCAATTGGTTGCAGTACTTCGCTGAGCCGCTCGGCTAGCCCGGGCGTGCGAAGAATTTCGCCCAACAGCAAAATTGCCGCTCGTGAATCGTCCACTTCCGCGATCTTGCAGAGGGCGTTGGACAATTCGGGATCGCTGGTGAACTGGTCGGCGCCGGCATACAGCCAAGAATCAATCGTTGCATCGCCGGTGCGCAATTCGGATTGCAGCTCGCGGGAATACCCCGGAGGATCGTCCACCAGGAATCCCGGATACACCCGGAAAAACCGCGCCAGCAATTCGCGCGAGGTGTGCGTCATGTGTGGGCGTGCTCCGCTTTCGATCTGCGAAAGATACGCCTGGCTCAAGCCGCGGCCCAACTCCCTTTTCATGGCGGTGACCACCTCGGATTGCGTGAGGGGTCGGCCAAGTCCCCGGAGCGAGCCCTCGATGGCGCGGAGGGAGCGAAGTTTGTCGCCGAGAGTCATGGGAGGAGGCCTTTCTGGATATTGCGATATGCAAAACATACATTGCAATATGTAATTTGTCAAGCAAAATCGAATAGTATTGTAAGTGCATGCATTTCAGTAAAATACGGCAGGCTTCCAGACTCAGGCGAGCACTACTCGGGGTTGCGCAGCGTATGTAGATCAATTCCCAGTTGCTGACACTTCTTGTACAGGTGGCTGCGTTCCAATCCCAGGGCGCGCGCCACGTTGGTCATGTGGAAATTGTGCCGGCGAATTTCGCTCAGCAGCACCTCGCGCTCGAACGCTTCGGTGCGTTGTTCGAGAGTTCCCTGCTCCGTGGCGACATCGGTTGATCCCGTCAACGCGCCCCCGAAAACCGCGGCTGCAGGCAGGGCCAGCCGAACGTCATCGTCGGTCACCGCATCCTCAGTCGAAAGAAGAATCAGGCGCTCCACCACATTGCGCAGTTCGCGGACATTCCCGGGCCAGGAATAGCTCCGCAGTTCGGCGATCGCGTCATTCGAGAAGAGTTTGGCTTTCCAGCCGTTTTGCTGCGCGACCTGTTCCGCGAAGTGCGCCACTAACGCCGGAAAATCTTCCTTGCGCTCGCGCAGCGGTGGAAGCGTCAACGGAAACACATAAATACGGTGGAACAGGTCGGCGCGAAATTCGTTCTTTTTGACCAGGTCTTCCAGGTTGCGGTGAGTAGCCACAATCACGCGTACGTTCACCTTAATGGGCTTGTCCCCGCCGACACGTTCGACCTCGCCTTCTTCCAGGACGCGAAGAAGTTTAGCCTGCATGGCCAATGGCATATCGCCAATTTCGTCGAGAAACAGCGTGCCGCCCTCGGCTTGTTCGAATTTTCCAGTGTGGCGCGCCGCGGCTCCAGTGAAGGCGCCTTTTTCGTGGCCGAAAAGCTCCGATTCAATCAGTTCGGCCGGAACAGCGGCGCAATTCAGGGTGATGAAGGCGTTTTCGTGCCGCAACGATCTTTCGTGGATCGCCCGAGCCACCAGTTCCTTCCCGGTTCCGGTTTCGCCCAGGATGCACACGCGAGTTTCGCTGACGGCAACGCGATCGATTTGCACGGCCAGCTTGCTCATCGCCGGGCCGCTCCCGATCAGTTGATGTTTGCCAAGACGGTGCCTTAATTCGCGGTTTTCGTCTTCCAGGCGCGAAATCTTAAGCGCATTTTCAACGGTGAGGAGCAGCTTGTCGGTGCTGAGCGGTTTCTCCAGGAAATCGAGCGCGCCCAGGCGCGTGGCCTGGACTGCCATTTCGATGTTGGCTTGTCCAGACACCAGCACGATAGGCGTTTGCAAGCCCGACTGCTTGAGTTCCTCCAGGAGTTGCAGCCCCGATTTGCCCGGCATGACCACATCGGAAAGAATCAGGTCAAAACGTTGCGCCCGCAGCAGTTCGATCGCACGGTTGGCATTGTCGCAGACGGTAGCTTCGTGCCCCGCCAACCGGAAGGCTCGAGAGAGGGAAGCTAGCGTATTTGGGTCGTCGTCAATCAGAAGGAGATGCGCTTTGCGTGGCACGGAAGTTCAGTCCGTAGCGGCCGGCGCAGGGCGCTCGGATTCGGCTACCGCCGCGACCGGCGTCGCCTTGGGCTTTACTGTAGCGCCTTGCTGCCGCTTGGGCAGGTCGATGCGCAAGGTGGCGCCCCGCCCTTCCTCACTGGAAACGGAAATGGTCCCATGATGATCGCTGACCACGGACTGCACGATGGCCAGGCCCAGACCAGTGCCTTGATGCTTGGTGGTGTAGTATGGCGTGAACAGCCGGGAGCACTCTTCCGGTGTCAGCCCCTTTCCCGTATCGCTAACTTCAATGCGCACGTTGTCAAGTCGATCCGTCGTGCGTAGCGTGAGCGTCCCGCCCGCAGGCATCGCGTCTAATGCATTGAGCACCAGGTTCTGAAAGGCGCGGTGCAAAAGATCAGGATCGGCGTCAATGTCGGGCAAAGGCTCATTTAAAAAATATTCCGTAGTGATGGAAGGCTTGCCTACCGCGGTGAATTGCGGCTCAAACAGGCGCACGGCATTCCGGAGAATCTCGTTCACATTCACACGAGTGAGTTGCGGTGCGGGCATTTTGGAAAAATCGCTGAAGCGCCCAACGATGCTGTTAAGGTTGGCGAGTTCCGCTTTCAGCGTAGCCGTGCCTTCTGCGAATACCTCCTGAAACTGCGCTGGGCCAAGTTGCCGGGCGCGTTGCAGGTTTTCGAGGGTAATCTGCATGGGGAAGAGAGGATTGCGCAGCTCGTGTGCCAACCGCCGGGCCAACTCGCGCCAAGCCGCCACTCGTTCCGTTTGGACCAACTTCTCCTTTTGCGACGCGAGCGTGTTGGTCATGTTATTGAAGGCTTCCGCAAGCTGGCCAATTTCGTCGCTACCCTGAATATCAATATGTGTATCCCATCGGCCGGAAGCCACATCGCGCGCACCATTGACCAGCTCTTCGACCGGGCGGGTGATGCGCTTGGAAACCCACCAGGCCAGCAGCAGACCAATCAGAATGGCGGCAGACGCGACCGCAGACGCGGTCGTCAAGATATTGCGGCGAAGCAAAACCAGTTCTCGTTGCGGGCTGCCCAGCAACAACACCCCGAGCAGCTCATTGCTGCGTCCCGTCAACGGAATGGCGTGAAACGTTTCGGCGCTGGAGGGATCGTTGGACCACTGGATGGTTTTCACCAGCATGGCTGGTTGCGTTTGCCTCTGCGAATTCTCGATTAGCAGCTGGAATTGGTCCGCTTGAGGCACCACGCCATTGGAGTCGGTCAGCGCCGATGCCACGAAACCTTGATCCAGGTTGCGATACAGCAGCGCCCGCATACCCGTGGGTAGCACCAGTGACGCCAGAAAATTTTGGTCCAGACGCCGCCCGCCAATGATGTAGATCGTCTTTTCACCGACGGTTGCCGTCCGCACGGCTGTCAGCGAGAGCGTCACTCCATCCGGGAGTTCCTCGCGCTTCAGGAAAGCGCTGGTGTTTTCCCAATTCTTCCCGATCACCCAGTCGATCTTATAGCCCACGCGCGACGGGTACTGTGCCGAAGAGATCAGCGCGCCATCGGAATTCACGAATTCCACGAAATCAAGGTTGTGGGTCTGCGCCGCGCCATTCGCGTCGTGAAGATAAAGAGAAGAATCCGCGTTGGGCCGCGCCAGGTCCAGTACCATACGCACGGTGACATCGGCATTCGTGATGTTTTCCACTTGCTGAACCACCATTTCGCCGCGCTGCTCGAATTCCTTCTTGAACTGCGCTACCAGTGCTTCCGTCCGTTGCGCGTCCTGCTGTTCGAATGCTCGTTGCGTGTAATGAGTTACCCCGTAAGTAACCAGGGACACGGACGCCAGAACGGTCACTAAGAAAATAAGGAAAATCCTGTTGCGAAAGCTCATCGACGTGCTCCCGGCCAAACCTGCTGGGTGCATCGCGCACTCTTGGCCGCAAGGTCAGCGAGGCTACAAGGAGGAGCAGTCAACCAAGTGGGATTGGCACGATCCAGGTTCATAGCAGACCCAAGACAGAAGAATATCCTGAGTGTGGCTCCGGCAAAAGCTCCACGGAAGCGCTGCTTGCCTCGGCAGCAATACGAGGGCGTTTCCAGGTCACACCGCCAGCGGACCGTAACGAATCCCAGCCAGCTAAAGTTCAGGTATCTCCGGCGGCGCGCTGGTCGTCGTATAATTGCCTGGGGAAGGAGCGGTAGCGTTCCATGAACATTGAACTGGTGCCCTCGATTCTTTCCGCCAATTTCGCGCAACTCGCCGCAGACGCCGAACAGGCCATCGAGGGTGGCGGCACGGTGCTGCATCTGGACGTGATGGACGGTCATTTTGTGCCCAATCTGACCATCGGCCCTCCCGTGGTGCAGTCACTCCGGAAATTCCTGACCGTGCCATTCGATTGCCACTTGATGATTGAGAACCCCGATTTCTTCATCCCGGAATTTGCGGACGCCGGTGCAAATTGGATTTCTGTCCATCAGGAGGCCTGCATCCATCTGGACCGAACGCTGCACCTGATCGCTTCCCACGGGTGCAAACCGGGAGTTGTGCTGAATCCCGCTACTCCGGTGGAAACGCTGAGCGAGGTGCTCGACCTGGTGCACCACGTTTTGATCATGAGTGTGAACCCAGGTTTTGGAGGCCAGAGGTTCATCCACAATTCTTTGCACAAGATCGCTGCCTTGGCGCGCATCCGGGCAGAACGCAAGCTGGATTTTCGCATCGAAGTCGACGGCGGCGTCGATTTGGAAACCGTCGCCGATGTAGTGAGGGGGGGCGCCGAGTTGTTGGTGGCTGGTAGCGCGGTTTTTGGTCACGGGGACATCCGAGCCAACGCAGCCGGCCTGCTGGAGGCCGCCCGCGCCGCAGTGCTAAGCCGCGCATCGAAGATCGGCTGAATTGCTGGTCGAGCTGTTCGCCTACTACGGCACCTCATCAGCGCTCTATTCTCTATCCAATCCAGAAGTTCCGATAATCGATTCCGGAGCGCGATGCCCTCAGGGTTTTTTCCTCAGTTTCGCGGCCAAGGCTCGCACCTGAGCTAGCGTCTGTTTGAGCGTGCCTGAGCAATCGATCACCTCTGTGGCATACTTCAGTTTTTCCTGAACCGGCATCTGCGCCGCCATCCGCCGCTTTGCTTCTACCTCGCTCATGCCCCGCGCGCGCAGACGCTCCAACTGTTGCTCGGCCCGACAAAACGCCACCACCAGGCCGTCCAGTTTATGAACGATTCCCGCCTCGACCAAAAGTGCCGCTTCGACGAAGCCGGCATCCGGCACGCCACTTCGTTGCCAATTTGCGAATTGCTCCGAAATCAGGACCTCGACTCGCGGGTGAATGATGCTGTTCAGTTTTGCCAGCTTTAACGGATCCGCGAACACCAACGCAGCCAGCTTGGCCCGATCAATTCTGCCCGCCGAGTCAGCCAGGTCCTCGCCAAACTCCCGCAGCACTTCATTGCGGGCTTCCTGCCCGGGTTCCAGCAATTTATGTGCAACGACGTCGGCTTCCATGACAGGAAAGCCCATGTCGCGGAGCATACTTGCAACCGCGCTCTTCCCGCTGGCAATACCGCCGGTCAATCCCATTTTCAGCATGTTGGGTTCGGCGCGCTGGCGATTCCCTTGATCCGTCGAATCAACTATTCCGTTCCTCAACCACACCAACTTGTTCGATTTAACAGGTGAACTGATTGCAGACAGGCACCAGTTATGAACCAGCTACCATGGAAGTCTTGCCACGCCGCAAACGCGCAGCTTTGACGGTGTTGCTCATCAACATGGTGATGGTCATCGGACCGACTCCGCCCGGCACCGGCGAAAGCGCGCCTGCCGTGAACGACGCATCCGGATGCACGTCGCCGATCAGCACATTGCCTTTCGCCCGAAACTTCTCCAATCGCTGCGGGAAGTTCCTTAGTAGCCCTTCTGCCTCACTTGGGTCGGTCACTTTGTTCGTTCCCACATCGATGACCGCTGCCCCGGCACGAATCCAACCCGCCTGGACATACCCAGCCTTGCCCATAGCCGCAACCACAATGTCTGCGCGGCGCACAATGTCAGGAAGGTCGCGTGTTTTGGAGTGGCAGATCGTAACCGTCGCGTTGGCGTGCATCAGGAGCAGCGCCATGGGTTTCCCCACGATATCGCTGCGTCCCAACACCACCGCGTTGGCACCTTCGATGGGAATGTCGTACCGCCGCAACAGCTCCAGGCATCCGGCCGGAGTGCAGGCTACCAGTCCGGGCCGATTGCTCACCAATCTTCCCAAACTCACAGGATGAAAACCATCCACGTCCTTCGCGGGATTGACTGCTTCAAGAACGCGTTTCGAATCGACCTGAGCGGGAAGCGGCAGCTGCACCAGGATGCCGTCCACGTTGTCATCCGCGTTCAAGTCGCGCATCAACTGCAGCATGTAGTCGGTCGAAACGGAGCCAGGCGGCGTGTGCAACCAACTGGCCATGCCTAGCGATTCGCAGGCCGCAATCTTGCTCTTGACGTAAAGTTGTGAGGCCGGATTTTCTCCCACCAGAACCGCGGTCAGGCCGGGACATATGCCTTGAGCGGAAAGTTTCGCGATCTCCGTCTTCAGCTCGGCGAAAATTTCGTCGCGGATCTTCAGGCCATCCAGGATGCGCGCGGACATACGCAGAGAATAGCATACGCGACGCGCAGCACGAACGTGCGTGAGCCAGCCACAAAAGAGCCAGTGACGAGACGGGCTCGCAGACTATGCGGCGCCACGCACTTGGCGCGCTACGCGCACTATCGCGGCGAGACTCTCTTCCACATCTTGTTCGGTGGTTACCCACGACGAAACACTGATGCGCATTGCGGTTTGGCCCTGCCAGACGGTACCGCCACACCAGCACGTGCCCTCTTGCTGCACCAGTCGAATCACTTCGTTGGTAACGTCAGTGGGCCCAAATGAAACCAGGACCTGATTAATGACCACGTCGTTCAACACCTGGTAGCCCGCTTGGCGTAAACCATCAGCGAATCGCCGGGCATACCCGCAAGTGCGCTCGATCAGCCCGGCCAGGCCTTGCTTTCCCATCGACTTGAGGGCCGCCCACAATTCCACAACGCGTGCGCGGCGCGAAGAATCCGGAGTTTGGTTGGTGGGCTCGCGGCGTGAGCCCGGCTGAAGATACGCCGCACTGATAGTCATCGCGGCTCGCAGTGCCGCCTCCTCCCGAACGAGTACAATGCCGCAGTCGTAGTTCACGTTGGCCCACTTGTGCGCATCGGTGGCCCAGGAGTCGGCAAGTTCAAAGCCCGCGACCACATGGCGGTACTTGGGAGAAGCAGCAGCCCACAACCCAAATGCCCCGTCAACGTGTACCCAAGCGTCACTCTGGTGCGCCCAATCGCAAATTTCCCTTGCCGGATCGAACGAGCCGGTGTTGACATTGCCCGCCTGAATACAAACCAGCGAATTGGGTTTGAGCTTCGGGAGCTTTGCCGCGTTCATGCGTCCCTGATTGTCCACCGGAACCCGAATGACTCGGTTCCGTCCGAAACCCGCGAGGTTTAGGGCTTTCAACACAGAGGCGTGAACCTCGTCGCCAACAATGACGTCAATGGGTGGTGCTCCAAACATCCCATCCTCTTCGACATTCCATCCTGTTCTGGCCAAGAGCGCGTGCCTGGCGGCGCAGAGCGCGGTGAAATTGGCGGCTGTCGCGCAAGTAACGAAGCCACCTCCGCAGCTCGCAGGAAGGCCGAAAATTTCGCAGATCCAGCCAAGGACCACCTCTTCCAGTTCCGCAACAACCGGCGCCATCACCCGGAACACGGCATTCTGGTCCCACGTGTTCACGAGTCGGCTGGCCGCCAGCGCCGCGGGCACAACTCCGCCGATCACAAATCCGAAGTACCGGCCGCCAGTCGTGGCCACCGTTGCGGGCGAGCCCAGATCGTCTAGTATGCGGACAACCTCGGAAGCATCGCGCGCTGATTCGGGGAATGGCTCGTGAAACTGGGCCAGCGCGGCCAACGCAGACTGGTTAGGATAGACACTTCGTTGCGCCAGGTCCCGAATGTAGCTTCGCGACCGTTCTTCGGCCACGTCTAACGCTTGTTCCATAAGATCACGACTGCTTGCTTGCATGGCCATTTGCCTCTCCGCTGGTCGAGTTTAGTCTGCAACGATAGCGGCTCGAGCCAGGCTAGGAAACAGCCGATTTGGCTGCTGCCAAATTGGCATATTAAGTAATTTGGCCGGCTCCTTTCCTGCTTCATTAACCGTTCACCTGAATCACCCGCAAAATCCCCTATAATGCACGCATGCAAATTGGATCATTTTCCAGATATTGCCTCGTTGGGATGCTGCTCGCCACCGTTCTTCTGGGTGCGCAACAATCATCCGAGCCGCAGCACACACAAATCCCGAATGGAAAAGCCTTTGGCGATCCGCCCGGGGATCCCCGTCGTGTTAACAATTTCCCGACGGAGGCGGCGATATCGCCTGACGCGCGGTACGTGGTTTTTGTACATAGCGGATTCGGCGCGTACAGTTCCGGCAGGAAACAATCATTGACTGTTCTGAATCTGGAAACCAACAGCATGCGTGACTTTCCGGATGATCGCCTCGGCAGCGACGCAAAACAGACTTATTTTCTGGGTCTGGCTTTTGGGCTCGATGGGAAGCACCTGTACGCCTCGATAGCCTCGCTCAGCGATCCTCTGGGAAGAAACAAAGGCGACACGGGAAATGGCATAGCGGTCTACCGGTTCGAAAATGGCGAGGTCACGCCGGATCGAGTCCTTCCGCTCGCACCGCGAACGGAGATCCCACGCGGCAAAATGCGACGCGATGAATTTAAGGATGTAACCTATCCCGCCGGGCTAAGCGTGGGACTGACCGACGGAGTTGAGCGCATCCTGGTGGCGTCGAACAATTCGGATGAAGCTCTGCTCCTAAACACTTCCGACGGCAAGATCGTGCATCGTTTCGATCTCTCCATATTCAAACGCATTCCCGCGTCGCTGCCTTACACCGCGGTGATGACGTCCGATGGCCGGCGCGGGTTCGTCTCCCTCTGGAATGGCTCGGCCGTCGCCGAGCTCGATCTGCTCACCGGCCGGGTCTCGCGTTTCATTTCTTTGGGCAAACCGGCCCGGCCACTTGAGGGAGGTTCTCATCCGACGGCACTGCTTCTCTCGCGCGACAATTCGCGGCTGTTTGTGGCTCTGACCAATCGCGACGAGATCGACGTGCTGGACACCATCAAAGGTAAAGTCCTTTACACGTTATCCACCAAACTCACCGGCCAGAGTTATGGGGGCAGCGATCCCGAATCTCTAGCCCTTTCCAGTGATGAGAAGACGCTGTTTTCCGCGAACGCGATTTCCGATTGTGTCGCGGTCTTCGATCTGACTCATGCGAGGCCCGGCGAAATGTTACATGCCGAGGGTTTCATTTCCACGGACTGGTATCCAACGGTGGTGGCCGCGACAGGAACCGATCTGGTGATCGGCAGCGCCAAGGGTCAAGGCTCCGGCGCCAATCCCGATCCTTTGGCTTCCGGCAAAAATGGGCGCGTGCGATACCCATACACCCCGGCAATGACCAACGGATCGCTGGCGCGAATCCCGCTCAACACGTTGCATGACCAACTTTCGTCGTGGACCCAGGCGGTGCTTAAGATCAATGCGGTGCAAGGCAATGTGGACCAAGTGCCTTTCAGGGAAGGCAAAAACAAAATTCATCACGTCATTTACGTCATCAAAGAGAATCGCACCTACGATCAGGTATTTGGTGATTTGGCCGAAGCGAATGGCGATCCGCACCTGGCGATGTATGGACAGGACATCACCCCGAACCAGCACAAGCTGGCTCGGCAATTCGGTATCCTGGACAACTTCTACGATAGTGGCGACGTTTCCGGCGACGGTCACATCTGGTCCACCTCTGCGTCCATCTCCGACTATGTGGAGAAGACCTGGCCCATTGGCTATCGCGGGCACGAACACACCTACGATTCCGAAGGAGAATTCCTTGCCGGGATTTCGGCAGAGGATGAACTGCCGTACGCTGGGGAGCCGACCGGTGGCTTTTTGTGGAAGAATTTCGCAACCCACGGCATCAGCTATCGCCACTACGGCGAATTTATCGTCTCGCGTTGGTGCAACGAGCCGGCACAGGAAATATCTGCCAGCGGATCGCCGGAATTGAAAGGTGTAGCCTGCCCGCGTTCGCTAATCAAGAAGGGCGCGCCGCTGGAAAGCAGCGTGGGCGAACCGCGTGGTGGACCGAGCCCGTATCCCTGGGATATCCCGGTGCTGGCGAAAAACGTAGCGTCGCAAGTCGAACTGCGCGGCCACTTCGATCCGCTCTATCCGGATTTCCAGATTGCTTATCCCGATCAGCTTCGCGTGGATGAATTCCTGAACGAGTTTCATGCGTCCGTGGAGGCAAGAAAGTCGGGCAAGGACACTCTCCCGCAATTCATTCTGCTTCGTTTACCCAACGACCACACTGCCGGAGGCATGCCGGGCCGTCCGCGACCAACCGCGTCTGTGGCCGACAACGACCTTGCGCTGGGCCGCGTTGTGGAGGCTGTTTCGCACAGCCCCTACTGGGACGACACCGCCATTCTTGTGCTGGAGGATGACGCGCAAGACGGACCCGATCACGTCGACTCGCATCGCAGCATCGCGTTGCTGATCAGCAAGTATGCTCCGTTGAATGAGGCCCATGCGTTTGTCGACCATACCTTCTACACCACGGTCAACGTGATCCGCACTATCGAGTCTCTCCTCGGTGTTCCTCCCATGAACGCCAACGACGAGCGCGCCGCAGTTATGGCTGCGCTTTTCAGCGGCCCAGGAACACAAGTTCCGTTCGTTGCCGATTACCGCAACCGAGATAATGGCCTTATCTACGAGATGAACACTAAGGAATGGAAACAAGGGAAGAATCTGGACTTTAGCCACGCCGACGCCGCGGATCACGTCGTCCTAAACAAATACCTCTGGGAAGATCGTATGGGCGACATTCCCATGCCGGCACCGCAACACAACGTGTTCCCGGCATCCAGCAATGCCACAAAACCGGGCCGTTCCGGTGATCGGGACTAGATCGTCGAAAGCTTTCTTCTCGACGGGCAAGCCTACGATATGTTTTTCTTAGTCGGCTGGTGACAAACGGCTAACTTGTGAGGAATTTGTCCTAAGAGTGTTAACTCTTCAAGGCGCGTCTTGCGCCGGAAACACGGCGGCATTTGCAGTGTGCTGCGCCCTTTCTCTGCTCTTGAAAATCTGTAACTCGTCTTGCGCGACCACCCGGTCTGCGATCCGATCCAGATAAGGATTCAGATAGCCGGTATTGGTGGTCCACAAGTAATCGTAGCTCTGGCCCACCAGGTTCGGATCGTAGACCCGTCGCTGCAACTTATCCCCATACTGGTCATCGTCGATTAGGCTGGCTTGCGGCAGGAAAAAGCAAAACGGCGATTCACCCGGGCGCTTGCCCTGCCAAAACTCACAACTGCAAATTGTGATTAATAGATATCGTACTGCTCCCAGTGCAGCGTGGCGTCGGACTGAATGATGATGTGCTTGTGCGCGTTCTGCTCGAGTTCATCGATCAGAATCGATTCGCGGGTCTTCAGCGCTTTGGCAATTTCCGGATGCACCCGCAGCGTGAGATTTGGCCCTTCGTGATCAGCGGTAGCCATTTTGCGGGCCTCGGCCTGAATCTCGTAGCACAGCGTGGGAATCGATTTCACCATGCCGGAGCCGGTGCAATATGGACACGGCTGGCACAGCACGCGTTCCAGCGCCTGCTTGGTGCGCTTGCGAGTGATGCAGACCAGGCCAAATTCGTTGAAGGAAAGCGCTTTCGACGGGGCCTTGTCTTGCTCCAGAGCTAATTGCAAAGCCGCCAGCACTTTTTCACGATTGCGCCGTTCTTCCATGTCGATGAAGTCCACGACGATGATGCCGCCCAGGTCGCGCAGGCGAATCTGCCGGACGATCTCTTTCACCGCTTCCAGGTTGGTCTTGACGATGGTGTCTTCCAGCCGGGTGGAGCCCTTGCCCACAAACTTGCCGGTGTTCACGTCGATGGCGACCAGCGCTTCGGTATGGTTGATGACGATGTAGCCGCCCGATTTCAGCCACACTTTTGCGCGCAAGGCCTTGTCGAGCTCGTGCTGGATGCCGAACTCCTCGAAGATGGGTTGTTCCTTGGTGTACAGCTTGACCTTGCTGACCAGCTTGGGTTGGAAGCGGCCGACAAACTCCACAACCTTGCCGTATTCCTCTTCGCTGTCGATCCAGATGCCGGTGAAGTCGTCGCTGACGTAGTCGCGCAGGATTCGCTCCACCAGATTCAGGTCGCGATGCAGCAGCGCCGGGGCTTTGCGCTCTTCGTTCTTCTGTTTGATCTCGTTCCAGGTTTTGCCCAGGAACTCGATATCCGTGCGAATTTCGTCATCGGTGGCGCCGCCCGCTGCCGTGCGCACGATGAATCCGCCGGGATAGCTGCCGCGCGCTTCGCTGACCAGCCGCCGCAACCGCGAGCGATTTTCCGCGCTGGCAATCTTGCGGGAAACGCCGATGTGGTCGATGGTCGGCATGTACACCAGGAAGCGTCCGGGTAAGGCCACGTGGCTGGTGATGCGCGCGCCCTTCTTGCCCAACGGTTCCTTGGCGATTTGCACCACCACTTCTTGACCGGCCTTCAACATTTCCGAAATGAGTTGTGGCCGCCGCTGCGGCGCGTGACCGGCATGATGGCGGTGATGCCCGCCGGAGCCGCCACGACGCTCGAACCGCCCGCGTCCACGATCGCGACGGTCGAAGCGTCCCCGCCCGCGATCGCGTCCGCCACGGTGGGGCCGCTGGAAGCGTGAACGTGGATCGCTTCCGACGCGTGCCGAATCGCGCCGGGGGAATTCCTCGCGTGGAGCATTGACGTCCCGCGGACTGCGGGTTTCACCGGGCAGTAGAATCTGCTCTTCGTCGAGTGAAGTTTCGCCCGAGGCCCTCTCCGCCAATGTGGAACTTGCGGCGGCTTCCAATTCCACGTGGTCCAATGCAGCTTCATGAGCCAAATCCGCCCGTTCGGCCGCGCTCAAAATTCTTTGCTCATCGTCCGCAGCGGACTCGGCCTCCGCCCGTGAACTCTCGCTGGCAGAGATCTCTTCAGGCTCCTCGTGATCCTCGAAGTCCTCCTCGTGGGATTCCACGGCCAGCGATTCTTCGTCGGCCTCTTCTTCCTCGAAATCGGTCTCGTCGACCAAGGCGTCCGCACGGGCCTGGGTTTCTTCGTGCTTGGCCTCCACCAATCGGGCGGATAGAGCAGAAAGTTCTTCTTCACTCAAACCGGCGGCTCCGTTGCGGTGTAGTTCGATCTGTCCCTCTTCGTGGTGTTCTTCGGCTGCCGGTGAAACGGACTCCGCTGCCTCAGCGACAGTCTCTTCCGGACTCTCTTCCGCCGCTTCGGCCGCAGACGCGTCAGCAGCCGTTTCATTGTCCGCCAGGACCCAATGCGGCAAACTACCCGTGAAGCGACGCGGTCCTGCTCCGGTAGGCTGCGTTCCAAAAGCCGAACGGGCGGGAGGCTTTTGGAAATCGGGCTGACGTTCTTCCGGCCCCTGCTCAGCAGCGCGTTCTGCGGCAGGCTGCTGCGGCCGACCGCGGTATTTTGCTAGCGACTCGCCGGGCAGAAGAATTTCGTCCTCGCGGGAATCTACTGGCGTTGACCCGCTCTGGCCGCGATCACCCATCGAACGGCGGTTGTCGTAGCCACGAGAATCGCGCTCACCATGCGGAGATGCGTATTTCGAAGGCGGAAGGTTGCGCCCGCTCTGGTGGCGGCGGTCACCCCCGCCCCGACGACGTCCGAAGCGGCCGCGGCGTCCACGCCCGCGATCGCCACCGTGCCCCTGCCCCCGATCATGGCCCCGGTCGCGCTCGCTTCCCATACGGGGAGGATAATTTCGGGTGGGGTTGTAACTGGGTGAAAAATTCTGGGGTGCTGAGGCGTTCGATTCCGGTTGGCGCTCTTCCAATTCGGACGCTTCCAGCGCATCGGCTGGCGCTTCGCCACGTTCGCTGGGCGGATTTCCCAACTCAGCTGCTTGCCCTTCGCCCGCTTGAGCTTCGGCAGTGGGCTGCTCATCCAGTGGCAGAATCTCTTCGTGCACGCCCCCGGCGGCAGCCAGCGTTTCGCCCGGCAGCACTTCCAGAGACGGTCCAGCCTTCATGGGGACGGCCGGAATCGGCTCCCCATGGCCGTGATCGTAGTCCTCCAGGTTTTCGAATACATCGCTGACGTACAGGAAGGCATCGCCGTCCAGGCCGATGTCCACGAACGCCGACTGCATGCCCGGCAAAACCCGCGTTACTTTTCCTTTGTAGATGCTGCCGACCAGCGCGAACTCTTTTTCGCGCTCGATGTAGATTTCAACTAACTGGCCTTCTTCCAAAATGGCGACCCTGCGCTCGTGCGAGGACGCCGATATAACCAATTCTTTCGACATGAAAACTCCTTGGGATGCACGGCCGCAGGCACCTCTCGGTCAGAGGTCCAGGGCAAGGCGCCGACCCGATGCTCATCGGGGTCCGCTGGCCACACCAATCTGCTTGTTGCGGCATTGCGATCGAAGCCGGAGGGAGTGGCCGCGTGGCGGCCCTCGTACCTACTTAACCTCACGCTTTCGAGGCTGGTCCGTTGCCGGGATGCTCCCGGGGTAACGGCGGACGTTGCTATCCTCACTCTTAAAAATCCCTTTTTACTGACACACCCGCTTCAAAGGTGCGTCTTTCCGGCGCCCTCTCCCTGAAAGAGAGTTGCGCTCGGGTCTGGCTTCGGCTTAGTTAACGAATCGGCGTAGCCGGACATTCATCACTAAACCAATCGCCAGGAATACAAATAACGTGGCCGAACCTCCGTAGCTCATCAAGGGCAATGGAATACCGGTGACCGGCATCGCCCCAATGACCATGGCCACATTGACTAACACGTGGAAACCTAGCGCCGCTGCCACGCCCATCACCAGAAACATGCCCGCGCGATCTTTGGCCCGCTGGGCGTTCTGCACTAAACGCAACAACAACGCCATGTACAGCCCCAAAGCAACCAGCACGCCTTTGAATCCCTGTTCTTCCGCCCATGCCGACATGATGAAGTCGGAATACCGGACCGGAATGTACCCCAGTTGATTCTGGCTGCCGTTGCCGAATCCCTTCCCCCAGAACCCGCCTGAGCCCACAGCTATCTTGGACTGCAACACTTGATAACCGGAACCCTTGGCGTCTTCCTCAGGGTGCCTAAACGACGTAACTCTTTCCCTCTGATACGGCTTTAAGAAATGCCACCCTACGGGCAGCATCAATACCCCGATCATCAGTACCACTGCCGCATGTTTCCATCGCAGCCCCGCTAGAAATGCTCCGACAATTAGCATGGGCATTAAAACCAGCGCGGTGCCAAGGTCGGGCTGCTTTAGAATCAATGCTAGTGGTAAGCCTACCAGAAGCGCTGCTTTAATCAAGTCCTGGAGGCTTAGCTCGTCCGTGCGTACCTCCGCAAAGAAACGAGCCAACACTATGATTATAATCAATTTGACAAATTCTGACACCTGAAAGAATTCTCCCAGTACCGGGATCCAGCGCTTGGCCCCAAAACGCGTGTGCCCGACCAACAGCACCGCGACCAGCGCAACCAGCGCCGCGATATATAGCCACGGTGCCTGATCCATAATCACGTGGTAATCCAAGCGCGACAACACAAACATCAAAACGAAGCCAATCACCAGCCAGCGCACCTGCTTCAGATGCATTCCGGACAAAGCGCTGCCGTGCGTAGCGGAGTAAATCTCGATCACCCCCAAGGTGCAAATCGCCAGCATGATGGCAAGCAGCCACCAGTCGTAGTCCCGGGCTCCTGGTGTGTCCTTCATCGCTCTGTTGTCTCAGCCTCCGCACCGCTAAGAAGGTTCTTAGTTTTGAGTCTCAAGTTTTTAGTGTCGACAAATTCCCGAAATCCCGCTGGTCGAAAATAAAAACGTCAAATCTGCCCGCTCAGCCAACAAAACTTATAACTTAGAACTAAAAACTTCAAACCTCTTGCTTCTTACTGATTACTGCTCATCTTCGGAGCCTCGGCCACTTGTGCGGACACGTTCTTCTGCACTCCCTCTGGCTGGTTCTCCGCAGTGACTTGGCCCTGGGTCTTCTTATTCTTCTTGTCGTAGTACGCTTTGACGATGTCGCGAGCGATTGGTGCCGCAGCCAGATTTCCATGCTCCCCGCCTTCGACAAGTACGCTCACCACAATTTCGGGGTCCCGTCTCGGTGCATAACCCACGAACCAAGCATTGTCCTTGCCCTTGCTCGTGGCCTTTCCAATCTTGTCTCTCTCCGCATTACTCATCACTTGCGCACTTCCGGTCTTCCCACAGAACTCGATTCCTTCCATTTTGAACATGCCCGCAGTGCCGCCCTCATTGACCACGCCATACATTCCCTGCGTTACCTGCTCCACGGTGTTCTCAGAAAGCTCCACGCGCATCTCCCCAACGTGGGGCGCATCCTTCAGCAGATGCGGTTGTTTAAAAATTCCGCCAGACGCGATTCCGCCTATTGCGTAGGCAAGCTGCAAGGGCGTGGTCGTAACGGCGCCTTGCCCGATGGCCACCGAAATCGTTGATCCCACGTACCACTTGTGGTGGAAAACGCGCTCGACCCATTCTTCCGAGGGCACCAAGCCCGACTCTTCCGCCGGCAAATCAATTCCGGTCTTCGAACCCAGGCCAAGCATCTTGGCGTATTTGGAGATGCGATCGATGCCCATGCGCTGACCCACGTTGTAGAAAAACACGTCGCACGAATGGATGATCGCGCTGTGCAGATTGACCACGCCGTGGGAACCTTTGCCATAGATGTGACACTTGAACATCCGCCCATAGAAGTTCGCATACCCGGGGCAGAATGCCGTGAAATTCTCGGGTGGCGTATGCGACTCCAGCATCGCAGTGGCCATGATGATCTTGAACACCGAACCAGGCGCCAGTTGGGCCTGCGTGACGCGGTTCATCAACGGATGATCGGGATCCTCGTTCAAGCTCTGCCATTCTTCCTTGGAAATTCGCACCGCGAAATCATTGGGATCCGGTGCTGGTCGGCTTACGAAGGCCAGCACTTCACCGGTTCGCGGATCCAGTGCCACCACTGCGCCCTTCTTGCCGGCCATGTCATTTTCCGCGATTTGCTGCAGATCATAATCAATGGTCAACTGAATCTGTTTGCCGGGAATGGCTTCTTGCTGGTCCAGGTGCCCCATTTCTTTGCCGATGCTGTTCACAATGACGCGCCGCATGCCGTCGGTACCCACCAGCAGATCGTTATATTCGCGCTCCAGGCCGCTTTTGCCTGCAATGTCGCCCGGGCGCAATTTGCCGTTGCTGGCTTCGATTTGTTGCTCGCTGACTTCTCCCACGTACCCGCTAGCATGAGCCATGAACCCGCCCGGCAAGTAGCGACGGCGATGGACCATCAGCATTTCCAGGATGGGTATATCCGCGCGATGCGACTCAATGAAAGCCACATCGGCTGGGGTGGCTTCCGGTTTGATCACGATGGGCTGGAATTTCGGCAGCTTCTCAGTATTGCTCAATTGCTCTTTGATCTCCTCCAGAGAAAGTCCCAATCCATCGGCAATGGCCGGAAGGTTCTTGTCCACTTCCGCCTGATCGTCTCGAAGCAGCAGGACGCTGAAGGATGGATAGTTGTCCACCAAGACGCGGCCGTCACGGTCCAGCATGCGTCCGCGGGGCGCAATAATGGGAATGGCGCGCACCCGATTGCGCTCGGCCATTTGCAGGTATTTGTCGGAATCGATGACTTGGAGTTTCCAGAAACCCAGCAACAGCAATGCGATCATCCCTACGATCACGTAGGACGCTGCCGCGAGCCGTTCTTGCGGCAATCGATTATCGTTGCGAAACCAGTACGACACGAAGGACCTGCGCGCGTGCTTCTATTTTCAGGGCTGAGCGGGCCCGCACCAGCAATCTCAACATTCTCTGCAGCGTATGGTCGAATTCTTCGTGTTGCGGACGCCTGCTACGGCCGGCGTTTTCCTCGGAAGCGCTCGAATCGCTGCGATGTTCACGAAGCCGCCAGCTTCGCGAACTCTATTCAAAAGTAGCATCCGGCCCATAATGGTGCAACTCGTACCAAAGGACAGGTGGCGCCATAACCAGCGCATTTTGTGTCTTATCGCACCATACCTTCTTGAAACGACTCAGCCGGGACGCGTGTGGTGGCCGGTAATCGAATAGCTGCGTTTCCGTTTTTGCATTCCACGGCGCCCCCGTATCCTTTACACTTTTTAGTTCCCTATGCGGCCGAATTCCAACAAGCCGTTGCGCCTTGCTCTAATCGGCATGTCCGGCTCCGGCAAATCTCATTGGACCAAGAACCTCGCGGCGCTTGGCTGTCCCACGGTTTGCTGCGACGATCAAATCGAGGCGAGGCTCACTCCCTTTCTGAAAGCCGGGGGCTACACCGGCATCAATGGCGTTGCTGCATGGATGGGTTGGCCCGATAGCCCCACATATCCAGAGCGCGAGGCGCAATATCTCTCAGAAGAAATTGCCGTGCTGGATGAAGTTCTTTCGGCTCTCGAAAAAGATCCGCAACGCGACCTGATTCTCGATACCACGGGCAGCGTGATTGCCACAGGCAACCACACTTTGCATCGTCTGCGCCGGCAAATGACCGTCGTGTACCTTGCCGCTTCCCAACAAGAAGTGCAACTGCTGATTGAGCGTTACCTGCGGGATCCCAAGCCGGTGCTATGGCAGGGTGCCTTTCGCCCGCAACCGCGTGAAACTCCGCAACAGACCGTGATCCGCTGCTATCCTGTTCTCATTGCCGCGCGACGCAAGAGCTATGAAGCGCTGGCCCACTTGTCGGTTCCTATTCTGCCATTGCGCGAATTGTCTCCACCGGGAACTTACCGCAATGCGGCCGCAGGTCAGGCATTTCTGGAAAGGGTCGGAGAGCTGCTGGAAAGCCGCCGATAACCAGGTCACCATCGGAAAACAGGGATGCGATACCGAAGCACAGCCGGTAAGGCGCCGCTGACCTCCTTAAAAGGAGCGGTTCTGCGCGGTTTAGCCCCCGACGGCGGCCTGTACATGCCCGCGGAGATTGCCCGCCACACGCCTGAGGAATTGGAGGAGTTCCGCCGCTTGCCGTTCACGGAAGTTTGCTTCCGGCTGGTGCGCCCTTTTGCGACTCCGGACGTCCCGGAAGAAATGTTGTGGCAGACCGTCGCGGAAGCGATCAACTTTCCGGTGAAGCTGGTATCTCTTTCTCCGGCGCTGCATATTCTGGAGCTGTTTCATGGCCCGACGCTGGCGTTTAAAGATTTTGGAGCGCGTTTTTTGGCGCGATTGATGGGCTATTTTGTCCGCGGCGAGGCTCGCCCGCTAACGGTTCTGGTCGCCACTTCCGGCGATACTGGCAGCGCCGTGGCGCATGGTTTTCTGGGCGTATCCGGCATCCGCGTGGTGATTCTTTACCCTTCCAAGCGCATCAGCGAAGCACAAGAGAAACAGTTCACCACGTTGGGACAAAACATTACCGCCGTGGAAGTCTGCGGCACATTCGACGATTGCCAGCGCCTGGTTAAGCAGGCGTTCGGCGATGAGCAACTCCATGAACGGACTTTTCTTACTTCCGCCAATTCGATCAACGTGGGCCGGCTCTTGCCGCAGATGTTCTATCATGTTGCCGCCTATCGGCAATTGCCGGTCGCGTCTGTGCCGCTGGTAGTCGCGGTGCCCAGCGGCAACTTCGGCAATCTGACGGCGGGGATTTTCGCTAAGCGCGTGGGCGTGCCGGTAGCGCGTTTCATCGCGGCCACAAATATCAATGATGTGGTGCCGCAGTTCTTGGCCTCCGGCGAATACCGCCCACGGCCGGCCATCGCGACGTACTCCAATGCTATGGATGTGGGAAATCCGAATAATTTTCCACGGCTGCTCGACCTCTGCCGGAATCGCATTGAATACGTGCGCAAAGAGATTTGGGGACATGGAGCCACCGACGAGGAAACCCTGGCGGAGATGCATGGCGTTTGGGACCGCTATCGCTACGTCGCCGACCCGCACACCGCGGTAGGAATCCATGCTTGGGAGGCCTATCGCAAGGAGCATGCCGAGCCTTGCCAGGGACTGGTGCTGGCGACTGCTCACCCCGCAAAATTCGCCGATGTAGTGCAGAAGGCTATCGGCGTAGCTCCACCACTGCCGGAGCGCCTGGCGCGGCATCTCCAGCAACCTAAACTATCGGTAAGCATGTCGTCCGATTACCCCACGTTCAAGCAGTTCCTGCTTAGCCATTAACCAGGCGCGAAAATTGCTCCTGCCCGTCGCTTGTGTTCTAGCCATATCTTAGCTAATACGGATTAGCTAAGGATCAGACATGCCCGTGATTACCATCCATCACGCGAAAACTAATCTCTCGCGCTTGATCAAGAAGGCGGCCGCCGGCGAGGAGATTATCATCGCCCGCGGCGATAAACCTGTGGCTCGCCTGGTCGCCGTTGGGGAGATCAAGGGCAAGAGGCAGCCCGGAGCGTTGAAAGGCAAACTCCGGGTCGGACCAGAATTCTTTGAGCCGCTTCCGCCCGAGGAGTTGGCTGCCTGGGAGTAGCGCTGTATGCGTGCTTTGCTGGACACTCACGCCCTGCTCTGGTGGCTTTCGGACGATCCGTCGCTAAGTAAACGCGCGCGCGCGTTTGTCTCGCAGACCGAGAATGCTGTGATCGTCAGTTCCGAGTGTGCGTGGGAAATTGCGACGAAGGTCCGTCTGGGAAAGCTTGCTTCCGCGGGCGAACTCACCGGCGATTTCATGGGGTATCTGGAAAGAGAAGGTTTCGAGACACTGTCAATCTCGACACAGCACGCCATCCGTGCGGGGCTATTGCCGGGTCCTCATAAGGACCCTTTTGACCGCATGCTGATCGCACAAGCTCAGGCCGAAAATTTGCCGGTCCTAAGCAATGATCGCGTGTTTGATGACTACGGAGTGCGCCGGATTTGGTAGCGCCGCGTCGGGATCTAAAGTGACAGCTAGCAAAGCCAAACGCTTTACGACGATCGCCGCAACCTATCTAGTCCCAAAAACAAAATCGTGCCGAGCAAAGCATTCACCGCTGCGGCAACCGCTAGGTGTAGATTAAACCAGGGCTCGGGTTGCGCCAGCAACAGGCGCCGGATCAACACCAGGATCCCCTGCTGCACGACGAAAAAGAGGAAGATTAACGCGAAGCGCGCCGCCGGGTGTTCGGTGTCCAACCGTCCCCCGATTGACGAAGCCAGGTATCCGACCACCGTTTTGGCGATTCCATAAAACCCCAGGGGCACAGTCGGTCCACTCAGCGCGTCCTGCACCAAACCAATCACCATGCCTAGCAACAATCCCGTCGACGGATTTCTGCGGCTCAGACCAAAGTAAATGGTCACCAGCAAAGGCAGGTCCAGAATGCTCAGCCTCGGAAAATACACCGGCACGGTTGTCTGGAACACCAGCGCGGCAGCGGCAGCCAAGACTACCGCACCGGGGTAGAACTTGTGTACCTCAATGTGCGTTTCACCGCTGCGTAGCTCGTACGTCTCGTTCATGGCTTCTCCGCGCCAGCGGCCGTGCCGGACGCAGGATTTCGCACGCCCGGCTGATTCGTAGCGGTACCGTTGGGACTACCCGCGTCGTTTTTGAAGTCCACCGGAGCTTGGGTGAGCAAGACAATCACCGTCTCCAAGCGGTCCAGCTTGGCCGCCGGCTCCACGCGAACGAGCTTGAACGGATTCCCCGGCTTGACTTCCACTACGGTTCCAATCGGAATATCGCGGGGAAAAATCTTGTCCATACCGCTGGTCACAATCTTTTCGCCTACCGGCACATTTTCTTCCGAGGCGACGTACTTCATCTGTATGGTTGGATCGCCAGTGCCGCCCACCGGCCTTTGCGTGCGAGTGTTGACCAACATGGCCCCCGCTCCGCCTTCTTTGTCCGTTAACAGCAGCACTTGCGAGGTACCGCGAAACACTTCAATGACTTTGCCTACGGCGCCGTCGGGGGTAATTACCGCCATATTCGTTCGAACACCGTCGCGTTCTCCGCGGTCGATCTCGATGGTACAACTAGCCGTTCCCGCGCTGGCGGCAATCACTCGCGCGGCCACCATAGGGACTTGCTCGTGCGCCTGTTTGAAATTCAGTATCGCCGCCAGGCGATCTGCTTCGGCCGCGCGGCTCTTTAATTGGGAGATGGTGAGCTTGAGTGCGTCGTTCTCGATCCGCAGCGCCTCGTTTTCCTGCTCAGTGGAGCGCAGGGCGAAGTAGTGGGTCCAGACACCACGAATTTTGCCGAATCCCCATGCGCCGGTCCGTTCGAAGGGATATGCCGCGGAAATGGCCCAAACGCGAAGCAAACGCCCGTGCGAATCCCGTTTAATCTGCACGGCCAGCATCAGCAACTGGGCCAGCAATATGCCAGCCAGCAGCGTCAGCGACTTATGTTTGGAAGGAATAGCGACCATGAAATCGTTTTAGTTTTAAGTTGTTCGTTTTAAGTTCTAAGTCAACATGCACTTTCGAATTCGATCGCAAGCAGGTTCGGATCAAACACAGTACTTAAGACTTAAAACTTAAAACTTAGAACTTACAACTTACTTGCCTCAGTCGATGCAAACCTGGCGCAGCAATTTGAAATCGCTCAGCATTTTCCCGGTGCCCAGCACCACCGATGCCAGCGGATCGTCAGCGATAGACACCGGCAGCCCGGTCTCTTCCCGGATGCGCTTGTCCAGATTCTTCAGCAGCGCTCCACCACCAGTCAGCACGATGCCGCGGTCGCTGATATCCGCGGACAGCTCAGGAGGGGTGCGTTCCAACGCGACACGTACGGCGTTTAGAATCGTGGCCACACATTCGCTCAAGGCTTCGCGTATTTCGCTGTCGTCGATAGTGACCGTGCGCGGCACCCCTTCGATCAAATTGCGCCCTTTGACTTCGATGGTCAGGGGTTTTTCGAGTGGATAGGCTGATCCAATCTCCATCTTGATCTGCTCAGCAGTTCGCTCGCCAACCAGCAGGTTGTATTTCCGCTTCAGGTACTGCATGACCGCTTCGTCCATCTCGTTGCCGGCCACACGCACTGACCGCGAGTACACGATGCCGCTCATCGAGATGACCGCAATATCCGTAGTGCCGCCGCCGATATCGACGACCATGTTGCCGCTGGGCTCTTCGATGGGCAATCCGGCACCAATGGCGGCTGCCATAGCTTGCTCCACTAGATAAACTTCGCTGGCACGCGCCCGATAGGCCGAATCCTGGACCGCGCGTTTTTCTACCGGAGTAATTTCGCTGGGCACGCCAATCACAATGCGCGGATGCACCAAAACCCGGCGATTGTGCGCCTTCTGGATGAAATAGGTGAGCATCTTCTCAGTGACTTTGAAATCCGCGATCACGCCGTCTTTCATCGGCTTGATGGCCACCACGTTGCCGGGAGTGCGCCCCAACATGTCCTTAGCTTCACGTCCTACGGCCACCACTTCGCCGCTGGCCTTGTTGATAGCCACGATGGAGGGTTCGTTCACGACAATGCCCTTGCCGTGCGAGAAAACCAGAGTGTTCGCGGTTCCCAAATCGATGGCCAGGTCGGACGAGAACAGGCTGAACACCGACCTCAGGTTATATCCATTTTTGTTCAACACAGCTTTCCCCCTGCGGAGAGGGTCCCGACCGGTAGGATCTCCGCCTTCACCCACCGCCAACCGAACTCACTATTGTCGCTGGATTCGGCGGCGCGCGCAAAATGCGCCCTGCCGTTCCCCAAACTGTTCACTTCGGTACGACGATGGAAACTTTTTGAGTAGCCGTTCCTCCGCGGCGATTTGACCCAATTACCACCAGGGTGTGCTCACCCGGCTCCAAGGGTTCCGTAAAATGGCGGAACGTGCCATCCGGCGAAATGTTAGCCACCGGCTGGCCATTCACGATCAAGGCTGCGCCCGGCTCGGTCTTACCGATAATTTCGGCAACTCTCCCGTGCATTTGCGTGCTCTCGATCTCCAAGAGCATGTTTTGCATCTTACCCTGAGCCACCAGAGAAAATTTGAAGGCCTCGCTGAATTCGCTGGTTTCTTTCTTGGCGTCGGTGGCCGTTACGGTCCAGAAATAGTCGCCGGCGTCGAGTCCGGAGACTTCCACGCTCGTGCCGGTCACCTGCACCTGCTTCACCAATTTCGTAAACATCGCGGTCGAACTAATCCGCAGTGTGTAGCTGACCGCCTGGTCCACCGGTTGCCATTCGAAGTGGATCGCCGCAGTCTTGGGATTCTCGTTGATGATCGGTGCCAGGTTCAGCGGTTCAACCAGATTGGGAGGAGCCAAAACGTTAGATTTTTGCGTGGCGCCTCCGGTGGGGAAGCTGGCCTTCTCCCATTGCGTCAGCTCGATAGTTTCGTTGCCGCGCTTGACTTCGGCGCCGCCGTTGGCCACCACAATCTCGTGCTCGTTCTTGTTCGGATCGTTCTTCACCGTGGCGCGGCTGTTCTGTTTCATGTAAGCGGTCGCGTCTTCCACGCTGACAGCGGCTTGCGCGTCACGAAGGGTCCACGTGGGAGTGGCCAAATCCACTGCGCCGGTGTTGATACGCACCGCGGTATTGGAGTGGTCGCGGGTGACGGTGTTCTCTTCCACGGTGATCAAGGTGTCCTTATTGACGGTGTACTCCGTGCCGTCAGCAAAGGTGACGCGCGCCGCGCCATCCGAGCCGGTCTGAATGAGGTCGCCCTTGTCTAGGGTGGTGTGGTAATCGGCATCGACCCAGGTGACCGAATTCACCTTCTTGACCTGTACCCGGCCATCCAAATTCACAAATTTAGCCTGAGTCTGCGTGCTGGTCAGTGCTTCGGCTTCGGAGTTCCCCAATGCATTGTTCAGCTTTTTCTCGGCGATTTCCGTCCAGTTGGGCACGGTAGCGTACATCCCGGCGATTACAATCACGGCGATCAGCACGATGATCAGCGCCACCGTTTTGTACGACACAGTGTGCCAGTACACTTCGACATGTCGTATCTTCGGGACCTGTTGAGGAGCCGGAGGAGCCGTGGGACGGCGAGGTTCTGTCGGTATCTGTGTACTCACAGTAATGGGCGCTGCGGACGCTCCAAATTCGACGTTAGCACACCCAGTTGGGCACGCACCGGCTCAGGCAGAATTCGTTGGTCAATCTACAAATAGCATTTCCGCGCCTTTTTCGCCCCTCCGGATCGCTGTTTCGGAGGACGGCTCGGAATGGGTCTCCGCCGAGTTAATGGCGTGCTGGCTACCGCCAGTTCATGGCAAGGTAGCAGGCACCAGCCGCGGTACACTGGTGACCCGCGACCAGGTTCTATGAATGCCGGCGAACACTTGATCTGCTCGTCTTCTTTGTGGCGTCACCTGACCGCGCGGCGGTTACTCCCCTGGCTGCTTTCGGGTGTTGAACTCGGGGATCATCTGCTCGAGATCGGCGCGGGCTACGGGGCAGCCACGGGTGAATTGCAGACCAGGGTAAGCCGGATAACGGCGCTCGAGTACAATCGCAGCGCCGTCAACAGGCTGACGCGGCAATTTCGAGACCGTGGGATCGGGATCGTGCGCGGCAATGCCTCGCAACTGCCATTCCGGGATCAGGTATTTTCTTCCACTCTGGCGATTCTGGTTCTGCATCACCTACGAACCGCGGAGCTTCAGGATCAGGTGTTCGCGGAAGCATTTCGGGTGCTCCGTCCCGGCGGGATTTTTGTCTGCTTCGAAATTAGCCACCATTGGCTGCACCGCATAGCTCATGTAGGCAGCATCTATGCACCTGTCGACCCGACCACCGTGTTCCCGCGGCTGAGTGCTGCCGGTTATTCCGATATTTCGTTAGACACTCGCAGAGGCGCTTTTCGCTTCAAAGCGGTGCGCCCGTAGAAACAGCAGCCGCAGCAAAATCGCGGTGTGAAAGCAGAGGCCGTTGATGACTGGGGCGATCCCTGAGAGCCGCAGCAAGCCAGACTGGAGCCGCTAGCTGCGGTGCATCGCCGCGCTCAACTCGCTGCGCGTCTGAATCACCCGCAAGATGGCGTCCCGAGTCACCATGCCGATAATGTGAGCTGCTCCGTCGTCGCTATGGCGAACCACAGGCATTTGGTTCACATCCGCGCCCATCAAGCGCTCCAGTAGCCGCTGCAGAGGCTCTTCGGGCGAGGCCCATAGGATCTTCTCCCTGGGCACCATAACCGCCTGCACCGAATTGATGGTCCATTCTTCCCGAGGCACGCGATTCAACGCGGCTACATTCATCAAGCCAATCAAGCGGTCATCGAGGGTCACGATGTGAATCCGCCTGCCGGTGCGCAGCACTTCGCTGCTGTACTCTTCCAAGCTCAAGTTGCCGGGGATGGTGGGCACTTCGTGACTCATCACATCCGCGGCGCATAATCCGGTCAGGGTTTCGCGAATGGTTAATTGGCTCATGCTGGCCTGCGCGGCGCTGAGCAGGAACCAACCGATAAACGCCAGCCAAATCCCGCCCCAGCGTCCCAGATACTGAATGATCAAACTGCCCTCGCCTCCGGTGATGGCGGCATAGATCCCAATTCCGATCATCAGGTAGGCGATCAACCGCCCGCTGGCCACGGCCATACGCGTGGCGCGGCCGAAATCGCGCGTGGCTCCCCAGACCATAGCGCGGAAGATCCGCCCGCCGTCTAGCGGAAAGCCGGGCAACAGATTAAACAGCGCCAACATCTTGTTGGTCAGGATCAAAGGATCGGCCACGGCTCCCAGCATTTCGTGGCCCGGAAAGGCCAATCGCAAGCCGTAAAACGAAACCGCCAAAAACCCGCTGGCCAGCGGACCAGCAATAGCAATATTGAATTCCTGAATCGCCTTGGTGGGTTCCCGGCCGATGCGCGCCAACCCGCCAAACAGAAACAGAGTTATGGAAAGCACTTTGATCTTGTAGTGCTGCGCTACCGTGCTGTGAGCCAATTCGTGAAAAACCACCGAGCCGAAAAACAACAAGCTGGTGGCGATGCCAACGCCCCAGTGTTCCGCGGTGCTCCAGGTCGAAAATTCTTTCGTGAACTCCAGGGCTAAGGACAAGGTGACCAGGCCGAAAATCAAAATCCAACTAAAGTCCAAGTAGATGGGTATTCCCAGAATTTTGCCGATACGAATCCCTTGTGGTTGGGATATCAAAACATTCCTCTCGTCACTGACCCGGTTCCTAGACTAACTCCGAACCGGGTCAACACAAAATCGGACCATGCCAAACCAAGGAAGCATGCTCGCGGGCTGTCCGGGCGCGCTTGCGTGCACGGTTCCGCATCGCCCCGTGCGCGTCTGGGCAAACACGAGCGTGTCTGACCAGCCACTGCCCCGGCTCCTTATATTGATTTAAGCCATGTATTGTCAAGCACCTACGAGTGGCCATTGGTGTGCCATCCCTTCCGGCGAAGAGCAACTGCTAAGGATCTTCAGCCGGGAACAGGAGAGCACACATGGAGACATTTCTCGGATTCGCAGCAGTGGTGATAGCCAGCCTGGTTGCGCTGTTCGGCGCCCTGGCGCTGCAAGCACTGCTGCTACGCGGAATTTTCGCCTTGATGGCGCCGGCCACCGCCGATCGTCGCTTCGCTTCGTCATCGATTGAACACGGAACGCGGATGGCCGCACGAGCGTTTGCAAAAGCGCGATAAGACCAACGAATTTTCTGGTGGAGTTTGCCGGCGCAAGGTGTCTCGAAGCGGCGATTCACCGGGATGAACGGGAAAGGAAATCGCCATGGTCGCATTGAAACTGCTGCTGATGATTCTGGGTATCGGATTGTTCGGAAGCGCCGCCGCTGTTGTGGGTTATGACGTGATTCTGGCCACGCGCTTGCGTTGGTTGTTGCAGCGCTCCGCATCTTCCGGGGAGGAAACCGCGGCGATCCAGCCGCGCCCTTTTGGACCGGTGCGGTGGACTCTCGCCCAGAAATTAGCTCTGGCCGGAGTGCTACCGGTGCTCGTGGCACTCAGTATCATCGTGGTGCCCGACGGTTTCGCCGGTATCCGGGTCAGCCAACTTTTCGGTGTGCGCCCAGGTACGTTGTATCCCGGAGTGCACCTGGAAACCCCGCTGATCGATAGCGTGGTTCTGTACGACACCCGGGAACAAGTCTATTCCACCGCCGCGACCCCCAACGGAAAAACTGGTGCCGAAGTTCTGAGCGTGCAGGCACGCGAAGGATTGAATCTCGGGTTGGCCGTGACGGTGCGGTATCGGCTGGACCCCGCGCGGCTGGCCACGATTCATCAGAATTTGCCGCAACCGGTGAGCGAACAGGTCGTGGGTCCGGTGGTTTCATCCATCTACCGGCAACTCGCGCCCAACTATCTGACTCGCGAAATTTTTGCGCTGAAGCGCGAAGAACTACGGGTACAAGCCGCCGATGCGATCAAGGCGCGGCTGGCCAGCGACGGCATCCTGGTTCGGGAAGTGCTTCTGCGCGATATTCAATTGCCTGCAGATTATGCCAAGGGTCTGGAAACCCTGCTGCTGAAGGAACAGGAGAACGAACGGCTCGGCACCGAACAGGAGATTAAAGCCAAGGAAGTAAAGATTGCCGAACTCGAAGCGGATGCGCAAAAGGCACGTGAAGTGAAGCAGGCTGAAGCTCTGGCACAGGTGCGCGTCCTTCAAGCCAAAGCCGAGTCCGATGCGATGCAGTACACCTTGCCGTTGAAGCAGAAGCAAATCGAACAGACCAAACTGGAAGCCGAAGCGCGCAAGGAAGCCACTCTGCAAAATGCCGAAGCCGCGGCACAGGCAAAAATCATCGACAGCAAGGCGGAAGTCGAACGGCAGAAGAACCTCTCCGATGCGGAAGCCAATCGCATCCGCGTCACTGCCGCCGCCGATGCCGAACGCATGAGATTTGAAGCCGCGGTTCTGAAGCAGAATCCCATGCTGATTCAGAAGATTATCGCGGAACGATTGTCCGACAAGCTGCAGATCATGATGGTGCCCATGGATGGCAGAAATTTCTTCGCGGCCGACGTGCTGCGTTCCGCCTTCCAAAACAACAACGCGAACGGCACAAGCGTTTCGCCAGATCCATCCGACGATCCCAACGAAGCAGCGCCCGTAGCGCCGAGTACTGTGTCCCAAAAAACGGGCAAGCGCCGGTAACGATCTTCCATGGAAGCGGCGAGTGCCGTTGCCACAATCGCACCGGGAGGCGCAGATGAATCACCAGAATCACCGCGACTTACCGGAGCACAAAGCTGGCCAAGCCGTCGCAGCGGCACTCCACCAGCCGCTTCCCTTGAAACAGATTCAGCTTCCCAGGGTGGCTCGGATCGCGTCGCTGGAGGAGAAACCATGAGCAACAGGACAAGCACCGCCGCGCTTGGCTGGTTTTGCTCGGGCTCGCTCGCAAACCAGCGCCGCGTTCCGGGTCACCCTAGAACACGCCTGAGCACTTGCCGGATGAACTGCATTTCGGAGGAGGCAGTCATGAACGCAACCACGCCATTGGCACACCCCACGTTCCGGAAAGCGTCCTATAAGAGGAAATGTCAAGACAAATGTTTCTCCCTCGGCTCGGTGCCGATTCTTTTTTGTCTCGGCATTCAGCCCAACTGTTTGAACGTAGTCTCTTAGTCTGAGAGTGGTCTTCGCTAGGCAAAGGATTTGGCTTTGTCTCCGCGTGTGAAACAGAGTATCAATGGTTCTCCCCTGTGGTTCCATTTCGCTGTTGTGACGGCGCCCATCGTTTTCTGAAACAACAAGCCGGACGATTGTCCACTCCGGGAGTGGCAATGCATGGTCCTATCGGAGACTCGTGGCCTATGGCTTTCTTTGATTGTCCGGGAGGGCATAGGGTTCCTCTGAGACTCGCGTGTTTTGAAGCACGGGCCTGACCTTTCCGGTTGCTACTTTCCCCCGAAATCGAGCGTCTCAAAAGAGCCCGACGGTCACCGTCGGGAAATGATTCCCAAAGATGGACAGACTCTCAGCCAGAGGCGCTCAAGCTGCTTGTTGTTTCAGATAGTTGGCATCGAAACGTACCTCCTTCTTCCACACGATCAAGGTGATCGCGGCAATCTTCCTCGCCAGAGTCAGGCGGGCCATCGTGGGCTTCCTCCCCTTGGCGAGTAAATTCTCGTAGAAATTGTGCAACGGTCCCGCCGCCGTGCTGGCTCTCATGGCGGCACTCTTAAAAATGTCTTTGAGGTCGTGGTTGTGATCCTCATTTAGACCGCGAACCGTAGCCTGTTTCTTAGCACGTCGCAGCTGTCCTTGCACTGCGCGCCACTCTCCACTGTCATGCGTTTCCAACCCCAGCCCGCAGTAGTTCCACAGTTGTCGTTTGGTGCGGAAGCGATGAGGCGTCTGCATCACGGCCATCAGCACGGCGGCGCGAATCGGACCGATCCCCGGAATCTGGCGCAGCAGTTTCCAGGCCTTGTGCTTCTTGACTTCCAGCAACAAATCCCGCCGCACTGCCTGGCGCAGTGGACATAAGGCATCGAGTTGCTGATAGTAAAACTCTGCCCGCCGGCGCACGCCCAATTCGTTGATCTTGCTGAGCCACTCCGCCCGGTAACGTGGTGCATATACTTCCTTGCCAGCGCAGGGAATGGCCCAACTGCGATATAACGCCTTAAGCCGATTCATCACCCTAGTCAGATCCTTGTTGATGGTTAGATAGCTGCGCGCCAATTCTTTCAGTGTTCGCAGGCCCTGCTCTCCGTGATAGACCGATTTGATGTTGTTCATGTACAGCTGCTCGGACAACTTGTTGGCATCGATCCGATCACTCTTGCTGCCATCTTTGAGCAGTGCATTCTTTCGCGGATTACAGACCTCGACTCCGGACACGTACGGCTTCAGCAAATCGTACAACCAAGCGGCCCAGGTCCCTTCTTCGAAGGTGACGCGCAAATCTCCGCGCAGCCCGTCGATGAACTGCAAAATGGTGGTCGCCTTGGTCTCGATGACGCTTTCCATCACTACCTTGCCGACAGAGTTCCTCACACAAATCGAAATGCTTTCTTTGTGCACATCTAACCCGATATATTTAACGCTGGTCATAAAAGGGTGCTCCTTTCTGGAGAAGTTTGAGCAACGCACTCAAAACGTACTCCAAAGGGGCGCCCTTTTATAATGTGTTCCCCATGATGCTGCGCATCGTGTGCAGCTTGTTGCTTTGGAGTATCGGCGCGTCCGCGATGGACCTGCGCATTACGCCATTTGCTGCAAAGGAGCACCGTGTGGTGGTGACCTTTCCGGTTGATCGGGCCAAAGCCGAGGAGTTGCAGCGCTGGGTGAACGCCGGCCACGATCCTTGGTGTCGTGACTCCCAACTGGTGGCCATTAGCGCGTTGCGCCGCGTTTCTGGCGAATCCGAGGCCTACGAATCCGCGTCGCTCAGCGCTGAGCTGGAACAGAACCAGAGAACGAAGGCAGTCTATACCTTCCGCTCTCTGGACGGCCGGACGACTTATCGCATCACGCTTCGGCGCCACCTGTATCTTTTGCCGGCCGCAGGCTCGCTGCATCGCATTATCTGGATACCGGAAACCGCCGAGATCATCACCAGAGCCGCGCAGGATTAATGGAATTTCAGGGCTTTCACCAAAGAACAACTCTCTCTGACCAGCCGGGCGGTCCTGACCACACCGCCCGGCACTTTTATCCAAGGAATCTGGGCACCGTTGGGCTCGCGCGTGGTGGGAGGGACAAAGCACAGTGAAAAGTCATGCCTGGACATCGCGCCAGGCCACTTCGGCGCGTCTGGAGTTGCTTTCGAGTGCTAACTCCAGCGCAACCACGACATTCAGAATCTGCTGATGGGTGACCAAGAGCGGCGCATTGACCAGAATCGCGTCACGCACGTTGGCGTAGAATTCACGCCAGTCGCCAATTGACGGAATTTTGCGAGTGACCGCGCCCCCGTTTTCCATCAGTGTCACCTCGCCATAGTTTTCAGGCCCCTCCACCACCCAGGAGGGACCCGTAGGAATGTCGCCACTGCGCAAAGTCGGTTCGAGCGGGTCAAATTCTCGTTTGAGATAACTTCCCTTCTCCGTGAGCAGCACCAACCGAGGCCGGGGACTGGCGGACATCATGGTGGCGCGAAGAAGTGCGCGCGAGCCTTGGGTGTAGTGAAGAAAAATATCAAACGCATCGTCGGTGCGAAAACCGGGTCGCTCGATGCGTATGTCCGCCGAGAACGCCTCAGGAGTGCCGAGCAGCATAAAAGCTTGATCGATGAGGTGAGGTGCCAGGTCAAAGAGGATTCCGCTGCCGGGGCCGGGCTGCTCGCGCCACGCGCCAGGTTTCGACGTGGGGCGATAGCGATCGTAGGTGGACTCGAAGCGAATGATTCCGCCCAATACTCCGGAGGCGACGGTATGACGCAACGCCTGAAAATCAGCGTCGAAGCGACGGTTGTGGTAGACAGACAGCACGCGCCCGAGCTTTTTTGCGAGGTGCAGCAATTCGAGAGCTTCGGGCACATTGGTGGTGAACGGCTTGTCCACGACCACATGCCGGCCTGCCTCAAGGCAACGCTTAGCCAGCGGGAAATGGGTCTGATTAGGAGTGGAAATAGAGATCAGCTTGATGGATTCGATGGCCAACAGTTCATCGAGTGTGCGGACGATTCGCACATCGGGATAGAGCTGGGCCGCAGAATCACCGCTGCGCTGAAGGATGGCGGCTAGACGCAAGCCCTCCACCGCACGAATGATGGGTGCATGAAAACAGCGGCCGCCGAGTCCGAAGCCGATCAGACCTACTTCGATCATTTCTCGTTCCTGAGCTTATGTGGAGCCGAGCGCTTGCGATTGGCGGTTCGCGATGGCCTGGCTGTCACGATGAGATTCCGGAGAAAATCCGAAGGCGGGCAGCGACTGGGCCACCCCACAAACGAAACTGAGTTTAACACCTCCGATAAACAAAACGCGGGCGAGTTGGTTCGGGCTGGCGCGGCGGTATATTCTTGCATCGTGGAAAAGAATCCCGCGACACAACCCGGTCCGGCGCGAGGTTTGTATCTGGGGCTGGTCGTGACCATCCTGGCGGTGCTGGTGTATGCAGCGTATATCACTTTGCAATTCGCAGGAATGCGCAAGTTACAGAGCGAGATGGTCGATCGTAATCGCCGGGATTCCCTGCAATTGTTGCGCATCCAGAATGACTTGAACTCCGTGGCCCTGGCCATGCGGGACATGCTCGATGCCAGTGAGCCGTATCCGCTGATCGCGTGGAGTTCGCAATTTGAGCGCATCCGTGGAGACTTGGGCGATGCCTTGAAAATAGAGGCCGCGCTTTCAGAAGCGGCACCGACCAGTGATCAGCGAAAATTCCTGCTGCAGGCACTGAGCCAGTTCTGGGACGCCAGCGACCGCATGTTTGCACAGGCTGAGCACGATGAGAGCGGCGCACGCGAGCAGATTCGTGACACATTGCAGCCCAGGCAGGCCGCGCTGAGTTCCGCGGTCTCGCGGCTGTTGCTGCAGAATAACGAAGCCGAGGAGCTGGCCGCAGGACGAATTGCAGACATTTATGGGCGGGTGCAGCGGCAGCTTTACTTGTTTTTGGCAGTGATCCTGCTCGCTATTGTGGTCACGGACTTATATTTGATCCGGAACAACCGGCGGCTGTTCGCACAGGTAGAGGAGCTTTCCTCGCAACGCAGTGACCTGGCGCAGAAACTGATTTCCACACAGGAATCGACGCTGCGGCATATCTCGCGGGAATTGCATGACGAATTCGGCCAGGTGCTGACGGCCATCGGATCGCTGCTGCAGAGAACCGATAAGCAGATACCGGCGGATTCCCCGTTGCACGGCGAGCTGCAGGAAGTGCGAGAGATCGCACAGACCACGCTAAATAATATTCGCAGCCTGTCGCAGGCATTGCATCCGGTGTTGCTGGAGGAAGCAGGCCTGGAAAGCACCTTGGACTGGTACATCCCGACGATAGAACGCCAGAGCGGGCTGGTGCTGCATTACGACAAATCCGGCGAGCGGTTCAGCGTGGAAACCAGCGCCGGCGTACAGATCTACCGGGTTTTGCAGGAAGCGCTAAATAACGTGAGCCGTCATTCCGGCGCCAAAGAAGCCTGGATTCGCCTGAGGTTCCAGCCGAATGAATTGGAGTTGGAGGTGGAGGACCACGGCAAGGGAGTGGCGCCGGTGGACGGACAGACCGGCATCGGACTGGTGGCCATGCGCGAGCGCGCCGAGATTCTCGGCGGGGCGCTGACTGTGTCGGCCATCGGCGCCGCGGGAAATGGAACAGGCACGCTGGTGAGATTGCGGATTCCACGGGCCAAGGTGGAAATGCATGGCGAATAAACTCAAGGTCATGCTGGTGGACGATCACGCGTTGGTGCGCCGAGGATTCCGGCGCATGCTGGAAGACGAGCCCACCTTCCAGGTGATCGGCGAAGCGAGCGACGGTTTGGAAGCGGTGGAGAGCGCTGAAAAGCTGCAGCCCGATGTGATTGTCATGGACTGCGCGCTGCCACAGGTGAATGGCATCGAAGCTTCGCGAAGAATTCTGGCCAAGCGGCCGGAAACCGCCATTCTGATGTTGAGCATGCACTCCGAAGACACGCTGGTGCGCCAGGCGTTGGAGGCCGGAGCTAAGGGTTACGTGCTGAAGAACGCCATGGACCTGGATTTGGTAAGCGCGATCAAAAAAGTGGCCGAAGGAAAGATGGTGTTGGACCCGCAGATTTCGCGCGGGGGCACGCTGAAGGGCGAACGGGATACGGGACTGACCGCGCGGGAGTTGGAGATTTTGCAGCACATCGTGGCGGGAAAGTCGAACAAAGAGATCGCCACGGAGTTGAACTTGAGTGTGAACACGGTATCGGTACACCGCGCGAACATCATGGACGCGCTGGGAATTCACAAAACCGCGGAATTGGTCGTCTACGCCATCCGCAATGGGCTGGTCAATCTTCCGTGAAGCGGCGCGAGTTTATCCGAAATGGTATTGCGGCGGGACTGTTTGCCGGAGCAGCACCGGTTTCCACTTTGGCGGCGAATCCGGCCATCGGCTTTCGACTCGCCGATGTGACCGCAGCGGCGGGAATTCACTTTGAACATAACAGCGGAGCGTACGGCGGAAAACTGCTTCCCGAGACGTTGGGGTCCGGCTGCGCGTTTCTGGACTACGACGCCGACGGTTGGCAGGACATTCTGCTGGTGAACTCGATGGACTGGCCGGGGCATAAGCGCCAGCGCACCACCATGAAGCTTTTCCATAACAACCGGAATGGCACGTTCACCGACGTGACCAAGGCCGCCGGACTGGACCTGGAAATGTACGGCATGGGCGTGGCGGTGGGTGACTACAACAATGATGGATTCCCCGATATTTTCATCAGTTGCGTGGGCCAGAGCCGGTTATTCCGGAACACCGGCAATGGGACGTTTGTCGACGTCACGAAATCCAGCGGTTTATGGGGTAAACAGGGACTCAGCTCTTCGGCGGTGTGGTTCGACTATGATCGCGACGGATTTTTGGATTTGTTCGTGTGCAATTACGTGCGCTGGTCCGCGGAGACCGATGTATTCTGCAGCCTGGATGGCAAGAACAAGTCGTACTGCACTCCCGAGGCGTATCGAGGAGATACCTGTTGGCTCTATCACAATCGAGGCAACGGCACCTTTGAAGACGTAACCGCAACCAGCGGAGTGTTCGACAGCAGCTCCAAGTCGCTGGGTGTAGCCATGATCGACTACGATCAGGATGGCTGGCCGGATTTGTTGGTGGCCAATGATACCCAGCCAAACAAGCTGTACCGCAACCTGCACAATGGAAGATTCAAAGACATCGCCGTGGAAGCGGGACTGGCTTTCAGCGCGGAAGGCAAAGCGCGCGCGGGTATGGGTGTGGATGTGGCGGATTTCGATAACTCCGGCAAAGTGGGCATTGTCATTACCAATTTCGATAACGAGATGATTGGATTGTACCGGTTCGCGGGCCGGGGCTACGACGACGTAGCCATGCAGACCGGGTTGGGAACAGCTTCGCGAAACACCTTGGGATTTGGCTGTGTGTTTTTCGATGCCGACTTGGACGGCTTGCAGGATATCGCCATTGCCAACGGACACATCGACGAGACCGTGCGCAACATCCGGGGAAATGTCGGATATGCGCAACCGGCCCAGCTGTTTCAAAACTTAGGCGGGGGGAAGTTTCGCGATGTTGCGGACCTGGTTGGCGGTGGGTTTGACACGCCGAAGGTCGGACGCGGTTTGGCGGTGGGAGACTTCGATCGCGATGGCGATTTGGATGTGTTGCTAACAACGAATAACGGCGGCGCGTTTCTGTATCGCAACGACGTGTCCAACGGCAATCGCAGCATCAGGTTTCGGCTGGTGGGCACACAGTCGAATCGCGACGCTATTGGCGCGATCGTGCGGGTGTTTGCGGGCGGGCACCAGCAAACGCGCATGGTGCGCAGCGGTTCGAGCTATCTTTCGCAATCAGAGTTGCCGGTGACGTTTGGGGTCGGCAAACTCGACCGGATCGAGCGAGTGGTGATCGATTGGCCCAGCGGCAAAAGCGAAGAGTATCCAGGGCTGCAGACCGGCAAAGCCTTTCAAGTCACTGAAAGTAAGGGTATTACTGAGGATCTTCCACAGTAATATTTTCGCACTATTGCCAGCCGTCTCCACGAAACGTATAAACGAGACAACGATGTAGCCGCTTCTCACAGTCGCCCATCTTCGCCGACTCAGGAAGCACCCCAACAAACTTTGCGGCCGGGTCACGACCCCCGGCCGCATTTTTCATTTACCTGCGTGGTGCAACGCCGGGGACGAGGGAACCGAAATGAAGGGTTGGCGCTCCCTGAGCGTTTGGATTCTTGCACTCACTGCCGTCTATCTGTACGCGTTTCCCACAGCCACCATCAACTATGCTGTTACCGTGCTGCTGCACACGGGGTTGGGAGTGTTGCTGACGGTAGGCTTGGCGATATTTTTGTTTCGTGGGTTGTGGACCGAGCAGTGGTTGGCGCGTTTCGGCTGGATACTTCTAACGGCTGGAGCGGTGCTAGGAGTGGCGCTGATTTATTTAGGGACACCGCATCGGCTGCAGGCTTGGTTGTACGCGCATATCACCCTGTGCAGTTTGGGAGCGGTGCTGCTGGCCGCAGCGTGGATGAAAGAGCGAGGCTGGCTGGGCGCAGGCAGCCTGCAAAGGGCTTTCGGATTTACTGGAGTTTTGGCCTTAGCCATAGGAATAGCTGCAGGCGCGTGGTGGATCCGCAACGTCGCCTGGAACGACGCCTACCGAGTGGCCAATCCAGCGATTTCACCGGCGACCATGGATAACGAAGGTGATGGGCCGAAGGGAAAGTTCTTCCCCAGTTCGGCGCAAACGACGGATGGCAAGTACATTCCCGCGCAATACTTCCTGCAATCCAAGGCGTGCGAGCGCTGTCATGCGGATATCTACAAACAATGGGAGAGCTCCGCGCACCATTTTTCCTCTTTCAATAATCAGTGGTACCGCAAAAGCATTGAATACATGCAAGACGTTGACGGGGTGAAGCAATCAAAGTGGTGCGCGGGTTGCCACGACCCGGCCTTGCTGTTCAGCGGGCTGATGGATACGCCGATTAAGCAGACCGTGAATCGTCCCGAGGCGAAGGCGGGGTTGAGTTGCATGATGTGCCACAGCGTCGTGAAGGTAAAGAGCACCATGGGGCAAGGCGATTTCGTGCTGGAGTATCCGAAGCTGCACGCCCTGGCGGCCAGCGAAAATCCGGTCATCCGGGGGCTGCATGATTTTATGGTGCGCTTGAATCCAGAGCCACACCGGCGAGTTTTCCTGAAGCCATTCATGCGCAATCAGGTGCCGGAATTCTGTTCAGGATGCCACAAAGTGCATTTGGATGTGCCGGTGAACAACTACCGGTGGGTCCGCGGATTCAACGAATACGACAATTGGCAAGGCAGCGGCGTTTCCGGACAGGGCGCGCGTTCGTTCTACTATCCGGCAACGCCGATGATCTGCTCGGATTGCCATATGCCGTTGGTGCGTTCGAACGACGACGGGAACATCAATGGCTATGTGCATTCGCACCGTTTCCCCGGCGCGAACACCGCCGTTCCCTTCGCCAACGAAGATGCTGCGCAATTCGACGCCAGCAAGAAATTCCTGCAAGACAAGCAATTGTCGGTCGATATTTTTGCTATCTCGCCGACGAATCAGAAACACGCTGAGACCAAGGCCGAAGGTTATCCGAAACAGGAATTGTCCACCACATTCGCCGTCGGAGAAGAGTCGGAGACGTCTCTGCCGACCGGCCTGACCGGGGAAACGCGCGCAGTAACCGCGCCATTGGGACGTGTGGATGCTGAGGTGCGCCGAGGCGATGACGTGCTTGTCGACGTGGTGGTGCGCACGCGCAAGGTGGGGCATTTCTTCCCGGGTGGGACCGTGGATGCGTTCGACGTTTGGCTGGAATTGCAGGCGGTCGACGACAAGGGCCAGACGATTTTCTGGAGCGGCAGGGCGGAAGACGATGGCAAAGGGCCGGTCGACCCCGGGGCCCACTTTTATAAGTCATTGCAGATTGATGCCCATGGAAACGCAATCAACAAGCGGAATGCCTGGGCCACGCGGGCGACCGTGTATGTGCACCTGATCCCGCCGGGAGCAGCGGACACGGTGCACTTCCGGATGCATATACCCGAAAATGCGGGGGATCACATCACTTTGCATTCGAAGCTGAACTACCGGAAATTCCAATGGTTCAACACCGAGTTTTCGTTCGCTGGAGTGCCCGAGGGCACGGCAACATCCGGGCAAGTTACACAAGCGTATGATGATCGCAAGTTTGGCTTCACCGGCGACCTGTCTGGCGTATCCAGCAAAAGGAAAGGGATACCCAGTCTTCCAATCATAACGCTGGCGGAAGACACAAAAACGCTGAACGTTGTGCCACGATCCGCGGCGGCACCAGCGCCACAGACGCAATGGGCGGCGGATGATTGGACGCGCTGGAACGACTACGGCATCGGACTGTTCTTGCAAGGCGACCTGATTGGGGCAGAACAGGCGTTCAGCGAGATCACCAAAATGGCTCCGGACAATCCCGATGGCTGGACCAATGTCGGGCGTGTACGCGTGCAGGAGGGCAACGCCGAAGGCGCTCTGGTGGTACTACGGAAAGCGCTGGCGTTGAAACCAGGGTTGGCGCGCGCGAATTTCTTTTATGCCAAGGTACTGAGAGAAGAAGGAAAGTACGACGAAGCCGCAACGGTGTTTCGCCAGGTTCTGGGGCAATACCCACGGGATCGCGTGGTTCTCAACGAACTGGGTCGCGTGCTGTTTCTGCAGAAGCGCTATGCCGACGCAATCCAGGAACTCCAACACACGATTGCCATCGATCCGGAGGATCTGCAGGCGAACTACAACTTGATGCTTTGCTATACGGGCCTAGGCGATGAAAAGACGGCCGAGGAATACAAGCAGCGCTATCTGCGCTTCAAGGCCGACGAAGCTTCGCAAACGATCACGGGGCCGTACCGGCAGGCGCACAGCGAGGACAACAACGAAAGGCAGGCCATACACGAACATGTGAGCGTTCCGTTGGGGCCCGCGCCTGCAGTCAAGCGCACGACCGGAACGTCACTGGCAAAGCAGAAAAAAGTGTCGGCCGATGCCGGACGTTAAGGAAATCCGCACGATACGATTAAGGTGAACCTATGACGTGGATCAAGACCATCCGCTTGGAAGAGGACGAGCGCGTACGCAACGCGGTGATGGAGGAGCGCAAGCTGTACCCCATTGAATATGCAACGCCGGCGCCGAAGGTGGACAACGGCTTCGAAAACAGCATCGTGGGCTCGCATACCCTGTTTCCGGAGGTGATGTTTCATTCCTTTGCCGCGTTCGGGGCGATGATGTCGCCGGAGTTGCCGTTGCGCCGCGAGCAGCATGAAATGATCGCCACCATGGTGTCGGTCACCAACCGGTGCTTTTATTGAATCGAATCGCACGCAGAGTTTCTGCGCCGAGTCACATTGAATGACGAAATGGTGGCGGCGTTGCGTAAAGATTTTCGCAGCGCCCCGATCAGTGAACGAGACAAGGTGATGCTGGAATACGTGGTGAAACTTACGCGCGACGCCACGCAATGCAGTCCTGCGGACCATGACAAGCTGCGCGCCGTTGGATTCGATGATCGCGGAATTTTGCAGATCACCTTGATCGCTTCATGGTTTAACTACATCAACCGGGTCGCCGACGCGCTGGGGGTCGGCCGCGACAGGAAACGGGAGAGCCGGTGAGAAGAGCATTGGCCGGGGCGTTGATGCTGTTGTGGGTGGCGGCGTTGCCGGCGCAATCTCCAAAGACTGGACCAGAGATTCCGACGATTACCTTTCGGGACGTCACGCAAAAGGCGGGCATTCATTTTCTCCATAACAACGGCGCCTTTGGCAAGAAATATCTGCCCGAAACCATGGGGCCGGGCGTTGCCTTCATTGACTACGACAACGACGGCTGGCCGGACATTTTCATCGTAAATGGCACGAATTGGCCCGGTCGCCCCTCGAAACACAGCACGCCGAAGCTGTACCACAACAACCACGACGGGACGTTTACGGATGTCACCCATAAGGCCGGGTTAGACATAGAGCTGATGGGAATGGGTGTTGCCGTCGGAGACTATGACAACGACGGATACGACGATTTGTTTGTGACGGCGATGGGCCAGAGCCATTTGTTTCACAACGACGGCAACGGAACCTTCACCGACGTAACGCAGAAAGCCGGGCTGCTCGGCCCCAATGAGTTCAGCACCAGCGCTGCGTGGGTGGACTACGACAAAGATGGAAAGCTGGACCTGGTGGTGGGGAATTACGTGCAATGGTCGGTCGAGGGCGATTTGTACTGCACCTTGGATGGCAAGAGCAAGTCGTACTGCACCCCGGAATCGTACCAAGGGACGGCCGTGCGGCTGTGGCACAACCGGGGCGACGGCACGTTCGAAGATGTAACCAAAAAGGCCGGACTCGGCGATCCCACCTCAAAGACGCTGGGCGTAGCGATCATGGATTATGACAATGACGGCTGGCCCGACGTGCTGCTGTCGAACGATACCCAGCCGAACAAGCTGTATCGCAACAACGGCAATGGCACATTCACCGAGAAAGCAGTCTTAGCGGGCGTGGCGTTCAGCGAAGATGGTGTGGCGCGCGCAGGGATGGGCGTGGACGCGGCCGATTATGACCGCTCTGGGGTGATGAGCCTGCTGATTACGAATTTCTCGAATCAGATGATTTCGCTGTATCACAACGAAGGCAAGGGGCTGTTTGTCGACGAGGCGCCACAGTCGGAGATTGGGCGCGACACTCTGTTAACGTTGGGCTTTGGCTGCTTCTTTTTCGACTACGATCTGGATGGCTGGCCGGACATTTTCATCGCCAATGGACACATCGATGGAGACATCCAACGCGTGCAACCAAATGTGAAGTACGCGATGCCGCCACATGTCTTTCGAAACATGAGCAAGGGAGATTTTCAGGAAGTGACCAACAGTTTGGGCGCAGCTTTTGCCATGCCGCGAGTCGGGCGTGGGGCCGCTTATGGCGACCTCAACAACGATGGCCGGCTGGACTTATTGCTATCCACCAATGGTGGCCCAGCGTATTTGTTCGAGAACGATGCGACGGGCGAGGCAGCGCTACAGAAAAGCTTGCGCATTAAGCTGGTGGGTACGAAATCGAATCGGGACGGAATCGGGTCGGTGGTGAAACTCACCGCGGAAGGGGGAACCCAACTGGAAATGCTGCGGAGTGGGTCGAGCTACCTGTCGGCAAGTGAATTGGTGCTGACGTTTGGCCTGGCGCGATGTGACCGGGCCGATGCGATTGAAATTCGCTGGCCCAGCGGGCAGGTGGATCGGCTGACGAACGTCGGTGCGGGCCAGACCATTGTGGTTACCGAAGGCAAGGGCATTACCGCCAGCCGGAAATACGGGGCAAAGTAGAGTCTTCGCGGTGCCTGCGTCAAAAGCACAGTCCTGCTGAGTCCACATCAATCCCAGAAATAAGTGTTCCCGGCTTTTGTGCAGCATCCATCAATTCCAGAATTGAAGGTGAGGACCTTGTCTTCCCGGTGGGCCTCAGGATGGCAATTCGGGCAAGTTTTCCTGGTCCGCTCCGGATTGCAGGCGGCAGGCAGCGACCAGAGCCTGACCCAGACTAATCCCACCGTCGCCCGCCGGAACTTCGGAGTGGAAGAAAACGTCGAAAGATTTGGCGCGCAGGCCGTCGAGCATCAGTTGGAATAACAGCACATTTTGGAAACAGCCACCGCTCAGGCAGACGCGATTGAGTTGGGTCTGTTCGCGGATTTTTTCGGCAACTTCCACAAAGGCCGCCGACAGCCCCTTGTGAAAGCGATGACTGATATCGGCGACCGGCTCCTGTTTACGAAGATCGTTCAGTAGAGCTTGGAATAGCGAATAGGTTCCAATCTGCCAGTGATTTTCGTCGGGGATTAGGTCCAGTGGGTAGGCGCCTTCATCATTGGAACCATGAGCGGCCATTTCCAATTCGATAGCGGCTTGCGCTTCGTAGTTCACGGTGGAACGAACGCCTGCCAGCGCGGCAACCGCGTCAAAAAGGCGGCCACAACTGGAAGTTTTGGGGGAATGGACTTGGCGCTCGATCATTTGCTGGATGACCTGGCGCCGGCGCGCATCAATGCCGCGGAGGAAAGGCAGATCGAGACTATTGAGATCCTTGACGTAGTGTTTGATCAAATAGCTGAGCGCCACGCGCCAGGGCTCATGAATAGCGGCGGCGCCACCGGGCAAGGGTATGTACTCAAAGTGCGCGGCCCGCTCGAAATCGTTGTAGTCGGCGAGCAGCACTTCCCCGCCCCACACCGCCCCGTCGGTGCCATAGCCGGTGCCGTCGAGGGCGATGCCAATCACCCTGCCATCCAGGTGATTTTCGGCCATGCAGGAAGCGATGTGCGCATGATGGTGCTGCACGCCAACACGCCGGGCTTGCTCCTGGCCGAGTGCCCACTTGGTGGAGAAATAATCGGGGTGAAGGTCGTAAGCGATGATGGCCGGCTGGACTTCCAGAATGCGTTGTAAGTGCTGAATAGCCTCCTGGAAGAAGCCATAACTCCCCAAATTTTCCAAGTCACCGATGTGCTGGCTAAGGAAGGCTTCGCTGCCGCGGACTACGCAGATGGTGTTTTTCAGTTCACCGCCAACCGCGAGGATAGGTTGGGATTCGCGCTCGAGCGGAACCGGCACCGGAACAAAGCCGCGTGAGCGGCGCAAGATTTGCGTGCGTCCGGCAAACTGCCGCACGACCGCATCGTCACAGCGGCGGAGGATGTCACGATTGTGGACCAGGTAGGCGTCGGCGATGTCATGGAGGCGCCGGACAGCCTCGCCATTGTCGATGGCGATGGGCTCCTCGCTGAGGTTAGCGCTGGTCATCACCAGCGCGTCGAGCTTGCCGCTGATGAAGAGCAGATGATGGAGCGGGGTGTAGGGCAAGAAAACGCCGAGATAGCGATTGCTCGGAGCGATGCCGCCGGCCAAACCGCAATCAGGCTTGCGGGGGAGCAATATGATGGGCCGTTCCACGGAAAGCAGAACCCTTCGCGCGGATTCATCGAGCACACAGAAGCGGTCGACGTCTTCGATGCGCCGAAGCATGACGGCGAAGGGCTTTTCGACCCGGCGCTTTCGTTCGCGAAGAGTGTTCACCGCGATTTCCGAGCGAGCATTGCAAGCCAAATGGAACCCGCCGAGACCCTTAATGGCAACAATGCGGTCGCCTTCCAGAAGCCGCGCGGCTTCACGCAGGGGTTCCGCCAGATCCAGGTGAGAACCATCGACGGAGAGAAGTTGCAATTGCGGACCGCAATCCCAACAGGCATTGGGTTGCGCGTGGAAGCGGCGATTCGAGGGATCATCGTATTCGGCCTGACAGGCGGAGCACATGCGGAAGGAAGACATGGAAGTGCGTGCGCGATCGTAAGGGATGTCGCGAATGATGGTGAAGCGCGGTCCGCAATTGGTGCAATTAATGAAGGGATAGCGGAACCGCCGGTCGCGCGGGTTCATCATCTCGCGAAGACAATCATTGCAGACGGCCACGTCGGGAGAGATCAATGCTTTCGGAGGGGCGTCGAGCCGGCTGGAAACAATACGAAAGTGGGATTCGGGTTGCGGCTCGGCGTCACGAGGAAGGAGCGCGGTAATTTTTGCGAGGGGAGGAAGTTCCACGGGGAGGCGCTGCAGAAAGCGATCCAAGCATTCGGGTTGGCCCTGAACTTCGATGGTTACACCGGCGGGAGTGTTGGCAATGAAGCCGGTGAGATGGCATTCCTGCGCGAGGCGATAGATGAACGGGCGGAAGCCGACGCCTTGGACAATGCCGGTCACGTCGATGGATTTACGCGCAACAACAACTGGCGAAGGGTCGGCCATGCAGGGATTATCGCAGACTCTTTAGGAATTGATAGCGGCACTGGCCTGCTGGTATTTGTGCTGAAGAGCGTCGAGCCAACGGAGCCACTGATCGACCCCGTCGCCAGTGCGCGAGGAAAGAGCGATGTGCTCGATTTCGGGATGGACCTTGCGGGCATTGTCGAGGGCTAAAGCCGGGTTGAAGTCCAGGTAAGGAAGCAGGTCTGTTTTGGTGACAATCATCAACGAGGCGCGATGAAAGATCCCCGGATATTTGAGCGGTTTGTCTTCGCCTTCAGTGACGCTAAGCAGAACAACTTTGGCAGCCTCGCCCAGATCGTAGCTGGAAGGGCAAACCAGGTTGCCGACATTTTCGACCAGCAGCAGGCCTGGCCCGCGAAAACCCATTTCGGCCAGATGGCGATCAATCATGCGGGCATCGAGATGGCAGGTGCCGCCGGTGACGATCTGGCGCACCGGAAAACCATAACCGGAGAGGCGGCGGGCGTCGTTGTCGGTCTGAACGTCGCCGGTAAGTACAGCCACCGTTTGGGTGGGCGCAAAGGAGGCCAGAGTCTTCTCGAGTAGCGCGGTTTTCCCGGAACCCGGCGAGCTGATCAGATTGACGCAGAGGATGTTCTGTTCGCGGAAACGCCCGCGCAATTCCGCAGCCAAGCGATCGTTTTCGCTCAGGACCTTCTTTTCTACGATTTCGCGCATGGGTCCTCCAATTCCAAGTAAGCGATATCCAATTCCGTGCCGCCAATGCAAGTGGAATGCTCGGAGCCGCATTTTGGACATGCCGGCAAATCCAGTATGGCCACCGGAAATTCCTGGGAACAGGCCAGGCATTTGTGGCGACGGGGGCACCACTCCACCTGCAGCTTCAGGTGCTGCCATTCCGTGTCGCGCGTGAGAGCTTCAAAGGCAAAGTCCAGAGCGTCTTTATCGACGGCGGCGAGTTCACCGATGCGCACGCCGACGGCAAGCACTTGCGCGCCGGGATGACGCTGGGCTTCTGCGGCAACACATTCGAGAATCGAAGAGGCGATTCCAACTTCGTGCACAGTGTTCCCTCAACAGATACGCGGCAACTGATCGCCGACGAGCATGTCTACGATGCGCGTGGTACCCAACAGCGTGCGCAGGACTACCATGCACGGGTGATCGGCAGTGACGCGCCCGATGATTGCGGCGTGCTGGCCCAAGGGATGATGTTGCAGCGCGCTTAGGGCCTGGTGCGCGGCTGGCGCTGCAACAATGGCGACTAATTTCCCTTCATTGGCCACGTACAACGGATCCAGGCCCAGCATCTCGCACGCGCCACGAACGTCTTCGCGAACCGGGATAGCCGTTTCCTCCAGTTCCATGCCTACACCCGAAGCTGCCGCAATTTCATTCAGAGTGCTGGAAAGTCCGCCACGAGTGGGATCCCGAAGACAGCGGATTTCTTGGGTGGCGTCTAAGAGCTGAGCGACCAGCGCATGCAGAGGAGCCGAATCACTGGTGACCTGGGTTTCAAACTGCAGGCCTTCGCGTTCGGCCAGGATGGCAATGCCGTGATCGCCGAGGAAACCGCTGACCAGAATAACGTCGCCGGGCCGCGCCTGGCTGGAGGAAAGATAAACGCCGTCGCGCACGCGGCCAATGCCGGTGGTATTGATGAATAAGCCGTCGGCACTGCCCTTTTCGACCACTTTGGTATCACCGGTAATGATCGGGACACCGGCGCCGGCGGCGGCTTGATGCATTGAAGCGACGATTCGCTGGAGTGTCTCTAAAGGCAGCCCTTCTTCCAAAATGAACGCGGCGCTAAGCCACAGCGGCTGAGCAGCGCCCATGGCGAGATCGTTAATGGTGCCGTGAACCGCCAGCGAGCCGATGTCGCCACCACGGAAGAAGAGGGGTTTAACCACAAAGGAATCCGTTGTGACGGCCAGCCGAACTCCGTTTAGCGAAACGGTGGCCTGATCTTCGAGGCGATCCAAAACCGGATTGCCGAGTGCGGGAAGGAAAACTTGTTGCAGCAAATCCGCACTAAGCTTGCCGCCACTGCCATGTCCGAGAAGAATCCGCTCGCCGGCAGGCAGCGGTACAGGGCAGGAGAAGGCGGTCAGGTCCTTGGGTTCATCGTTGCTCACGGGCTTAGAGTGTGACGAGATGGCGTTTGTATTGGTAGTACGCGGCACACGCACCTTCCGAAGAAACCATGGGCGCTCCAAGCGGCTTATCGGGGGTACAACGGGTTCCGAATGCCGTGCAATCGGTGGGCTTTTTGTGACCAAGGAGCACTTCCGCGCTGATGCATTCCGCAGGTTCCTGGGCGCAGATGTCGGCAAGATCGAAGGTGCGTTCGGCATCGAACGAGGCGTATTCCGGCTTCAGGTACAAGCCGCTCTCGGGGATGGAACCGATACCGCGCCATTTGCGGTCGGCAGATTCGAAGACGCGCGCGACCGCGGCCTGTGCGGGACGATTGCCTTCATATTGCACCGAGCGGACGTACTGGTTTTCCAGCTCCGCGCGACCCTCCTCGAGCTGGATGACCAACATGCGAATGGCTTCCAGAAGATCGACCGGCTCAAACCCGCCGACAACGATGGGCACGCGAAATTCGCGAACCAGATCTTCGTAATCGCGGCAACCAACGACCGTGCAGACATGACCGGGAGCAATGAATCCCTGCACACGATTTTTCGGGGAGGCGAGCAGCGAGCGAATGGCCGGCGGCACCAGCACATGAGAAACGAGCAGACTGAAATTGGTCAAACCCAGGCGCTCGGCTTGCAGGACCGCCATGGCGTGCGCCGGCGCGGTGGTTTCAAAGCCAATAGCGAAGAACACCACCTTGCGATTGGGAAGGGTACGTGCCAGATTCACCGCGTCGGTTGGGGAGTACACGATGCGAATGTCTCCGCCTTCCGCTTTGACGTGAAACAAGTCGGTTTCGGAGCCGGGCACGCGGAGCATGTCCCCGTAGGAGACCAGGGTGACATCAGCGCGACGAGCCAGATGGATGGCGCGATCGATGAGTTCCAGGGGAGTAACGCAAACGGGGCAGCCGGGGCCGTGAACGAGTTCGACACTATCGCCCAGCAACTCGTCGATGCCATAGCGCATCAGCGTGTGGGTCTGGCCACCACATATTTCCATGAGCACCCAACGGCGCGAAGAACGCCGGCGAATTTCGGCGGCTAAGGCACGGGCTATACGGGCGTCGCGATATTCGTCCAGGTACTTCATGATTCCGCCGGGGCGGCCCCGTCGGGGGCCAATTCTTCCGCGAGCAGGCCCATAGCTTGGAGCAGTGCGTAGGTGCGCTGGGCTTCATCCTTGTCGACTACGCTGATGGCGAAGCCAACATGGACCATGACGTAGTCCCCCTCTTTGGCTTCGGGAACAAAGTCCAGGCAAGCTAGCCGAGTGATGCCGCCAAACTGCACACGGCCAGTACGAACGCCGTCTTTTTCTTCAATGCCGTCCACTTTACCTGGGATAGCCAAGCACATAAGCCACTCCTACGGGTCCTGCCGCTATTACAGATAATGATACCGCGTGGGAGGGCAACAACCCAATTCCAAGGCTCGGCAAGGACACTCGCGGCTGCGGACGGATTCAGCTTAAGGAAGGACTTGGGCACCCGTTAGGCAGGCCTGCGCGAACGCATCGAAGGCTACTTCCCCAGAAGAGGTTACGTGGAGTGGGCCTCTTTGGTTTTCAGAAACTCTCCAAACGCGGCATCATCGGTGGAAATGTGGTTGATCAACCAATCCCGCAGCTCATTAATGATTTGCTGGCTGGGGACCTTTTCTCCCCGCAGGATGCATTCGCGCAGCTCGCGGACTCTCCTCATTAATAGTGTGTGCTCCTGGAGGTGCGCTTCGTAGCCCGGGTAGCTGTGAAGGCGCATGATGAGCTGCTCGGAAAGGAAGTGCATATCGGAAAATTCGATGAACTGTTCCAGGAGATGGCGCGTGGGCGAAAAATCGCCGCCTTCGGAGACGGCCTGAGACAAGGAATCCAGCAACTGCATCTGCAAATCGTGCTCGGCATCAATGGTTTTCTCGCCGGTTCTGGGCGGTGCGGATTGCAAGGCGTCGTGCATAACTCCCCCTTTCAGGAACCAGAAGGACATACAGCGTGCAACATGGAAGTTGCTGGTCGGGTGTGACCCAAGTTGGCTTTGGCGTGAGCGTGGCGGCGTTCGAAGGAAGCCTCGGGCAGCATCGGTGAGCGATCGAGGTGCGCCGCAAGAGTTGGCAGGGCCAAAAACAGCAACATAGGACTGACCTGTTTTGGACTGCGAAACACGTTGGTGCGCTTCGCGGGTCCACTTGTCATTCAGCTTATGCCCTTGCGCGATTGCAATCAAGACTCGATCGAGGGCCGGTGAGCACAGGTAGTGTGGGAGTGACGGTTCGCTACAGCGCGGGGCGCGGGGGTGTGTTATGGTCAAGTTTCCGAAAAATGTTTTCCCAGCGCACCAATTGGAAGCTCACTCCAAACAAGTACATGCGAACACTGGAGGAAATGCGCTCTTCTGGCGCATCGCTAATCGATTTGACGATTTCGAATCCGACGGAATGCGGGCTTAAGTACGACGACACCTCCATTCTGCAAGCCTTACAGGATCCAAAAGCACTGGTTTACCAACCGGAACCGAAGGGATTGCTGGCGGCGCGGCAGGCGGTGGCACGATATTACCGCGAGGACCACGGGGTCAGTGTCGAGCCGGATGCGGTGCTGCTGACGACTAGCACGAGTGAAGCGTATTCGTATGTCTTCCGGCTGCTGTGCAATGCGCATGACGAAATCTTGGTGCCCAAGCCCAGCTATCCGCTACTGGATTTTCTGGGTGACCTGCAGGATGTGACGTTGATCCCGTACATGCTGAACTATGCCGGCGGCTGGTTGCTCGACTTTGACTCGCTGGTACGGGCGTTGACGCCCCGGAGTCGCGCGATCTTGCTGGTGCACCCTAATAATCCAACGGGATCCTATGTAAAGTGCGGGGAAGTGCAGCGGCTGAACGAGTTGTGCCGGCAGCGGAATTTAGCTCTGATCGTGGATGAGGTGTTTCTCGATTACAGTTTGGACGGCCAACAACGAAGGAGTTTTGTGGCCAACCGGGACGCGCTGACGTTCACTCTGAGCGGCCTATCGAAGATAGCGGCGTTGCCACAGATGAAAGTCGCATGGGTAACGACGACGGGCCCGGAAACGCTGGTCAGGACGGCGCTGGAGCGCCTGGAGATCATTGCGGACACTTATCTTTCGCTGAATTCGCCGACGCAGTGGGGTTTGCCTGTGTTGCTGGAGCAACGGCGATCGCTGCAGCCGCAAATTCTGGAGCGGATTCGGGGGAATTGGGCCGAAGTGAAAAATGTGGCCGCGTGCAGCCGGTTGTTCGAGGTGTTGGAAACGGAAGGCGGATGGTATGTGGTGCTGCGGGCCGCCAAGGATTGCTCAGACGAGGATCTAGCAATCGAGATGATGCAGAAGGCTCACGTGCTGGTACATCCGGGACACTTTTATGACTTTGCGACAGACGGGCAGTTGGTCCTTAGCCTGATTGCGCCGTGCGAGATTTTCCGAGCAGGGGTGGAGCGGATGGCGAACTTACTCGCATGAGCGGTTGGCAGTTTTACTGGTTTCGAGGGAAAACACAATCGAATCCATCGCGAAGACGATGCCGCGGCGCTCAATGTTAAACCCAAGCTTTTCAAGAACGCGAATCGAGGCGCGGTTTTCGGGGTGCGCAAATGCGCCTAACCGAGTAATCCGCAACTCATCGAAGGCAGCGTGGACCCAAGCCGAGGCCACTTCCGTGGCAAAACCGTTGCCCCAGTACGGTTGAGCAAGGCGGAAGCCCAGGTCTATCCATCGGTAGTCCTGCAAAACGAGCAGGCCCGAATCACCGATGGCAACTCCCGAACTACGGTTCACGATGATCCATTTGCTGAAGCCATGCTCCTTCTGGTGTGCCATGAAGAGCCTCAATCGTGCCTGAGTCTCCTCGATGGTTTTGTCAGGTCCGGTTGGCGTGAATCGCATAACGACAGAGTCGCCGAACCATCCAAATGCTGCCTCGAGGTCGGATGGCTGGAACGGTCGAAGGGTGAGCCGCGCGGTTTCAATGCTGTCTCGCATCGCGTCTCCGGCACCTGGTCACCATTGACCGCTGGCATCCCTGCGAACATATCGCCGCAGGTACCCCAATAGTATCGCAAGGCATACAATTACAGCGCCGGCAACGACGAGCCACTCGGGCAGGTCGGGATAGACGAGTGCATCGAGAGCACGCACGAGAAAGGGTCCATGGGCGGGTTCGATACCAGTGCGAGCCTCAAGCCACGTTTCCGCCACGGTGAGCGGGCACGGCGGCCATGGGACCACTTCGATGACGATGGCGTACACAAGCGAGGCGATGTGCAGCGTCCGCAGAAAGGGCCGGCGGCGTGTTAGTGTCCAGCCAAGCAAGACCCAGGCGCACCAAAGCAAGTGCAGCAACAGGACGGCGTTCAGGAGAAGAAAAATAGGTTGAATACCTCAGCTTCGTGCTTCTTGCCTAAGGCTGCTTGGTTGTTTCCGCTTTGTATCCCAAGGTGCTCATTCCCTCCGGCTTTTTCATCTCCACGATCAGAACGACCTCTTTTTTGGGAATCAAAACCTTAATCGACTTGACCGGTTCGCTCTCCAATGCTCGTGGATAAAACATGAACTCGATGAAGTACTCGTCAGAAATATCCCAGCGGGTGACCGGAATTCCGAGAATGTCGCCCTGCCCGGCAACAACGTTGGCAGACGCAAAAAGAGCGCTCGCCCCAGTCGTTTCGACCCAGCTTTTACGAACGTGGATGATGGCGGTTACAGGTTCATCTTCTCTGGCCATTGTGCCTCCCGCTTCTTAGGGTCTTGGGGGAATCGCTTTCCCAGACGGCAGCGAAAGTCCCTGACCAGGTGCTATGGTAAGTTAGTTGCCATCTCTGCAACACACAAGTCTTTCGACAATTTGGACACCGCCAAGCGGCCCTTTAAACGGGCTTGTGGCAGCGATGAAGCCGTGCAACTTGCTATGGACTCACGTAGCCGGCAAGCGTATCCTTTGCGGCATGACACTATCAGCGCGGAATCGGCTTGAAGGCAAAGTCACGGAAATCCAACTCGGCGGGGTCATGGCCCATGTGGTTGTGCAGGTTGGCAACAACCTGGTGGAGAGCGTGATCACCAAGCGCAGTGTGGATGAGATGAAGTTAAAGGTCGGGGACAAAGTCACCGCAGTTATAAAGTCCACCGAAGTCATGCTGGAAAAGAGCTAGGCGTCACACCGCGCGAAATTCCCAGGAGCAGCCCGGAATGAGCCACCGAATCGCTTGCGGATTCCTGTTTGTGCTTCTTGTCGCGGTCCACTCCTCGACTAGTTCGGTCTGGTACGCCCAAGAAGCCACTACGACTCCAACTCTTAAAGTTACGGGTGCTGTGAGCACACCTCTCACTTTGACTATCGAAGACTTGAAGCAGATGCCACGCAGGAAGGTTTCCGTCGTCAACCCTCATGACAAGAAGACCGAGAACTACGAAGGCGTGCTTGTGGAAGACTTGCTGAAGAGAGCCGGCGTGCCCCAAGGGGAAGATCTTAAAGGACAATTGTTGGCCAGCTATTTGATTTTTGAGGCAGAGGACGGGTATCGGGTCGCATTTTCAATCGCGGAGCTTGATTCCGGGATTGTGGACTCTGGTGTGATTGTCGCGGATACCTTGGATGGCGCGCCCCTTCCTGCCAAGCAAGGGCCATTCCGGGTGGTCGCGCCCCGCGAGAAACGCGCCGCCCGCTGGGTTCGGATGCTCAAATCAATTACCGTGGTGCACATCTCGTAGAGAGGCAAACGGCTGGGAGCTCGAACCCGAAGAGAACTGGCACTCCGCAGTTCTTATAGTTAGTTTCATCGTATTGGTAGCGATACCGGGATTGTCCGGCATAGCCGCACTGGTCAAACAGGTACCACAGAGTGAACCAGATGAGATCATTGTCACCGAAGATGACAGCTCGTCGTCTCTAAAGATCCTTCTCAGGTTGCTCTTCCCACCTGCCCATTTTTTCTGACACTCAGCGTACCGACAGCGGTACCGGCAGCCCATTGAAACGGCAGGAAATAAGGTTCGGTATGTGCGCTGCGTCACAGTCCTAGGTGGCCGCCGTCACGGCAGGGATGCCGTGTCAGGTTAAGAATGCCGTGCATTTGAACGCTTAAGTGGTTCGACAATCACAAGTCCCTGCCCACCATGGGCGAAGGCTGGGTTACGTGGAAACAAATCCGCACGTTAACGCTAAGCTAGTTTTCGGAGTGGTATTCACGCTCGTACTGGGATCCTTGCTCATCCTGGTCGTGCCTTCAGGAAAAGCGATTCCCGCGTTCTCACGCAAATACCAAACTTCCTGCACCACCTGCCACAACAATTACCCGGAGTTGAACGATTTCGGGCTCGCGTTCAAGAAGCGCGGCTTTAAGTTTCCCACGGACGACGAGACCTTTGTGAAACAGGAGCCAGTATTGCTGGGTTCTAAGGCACAGAAGGAAGCCTTTCCCGAGGCCGTGTATCCGGGGGAGATACCGGGGACCATTCCGATAGCGTTTCGCTATTCGGGCAACTTTAATTGGAACAGCAGCCAGCCGCAACCGGAACAGGTGAAGGCGTATGTGCCGAGGACTGACCTCTTCGTCCCCAATACATTCACGATCATCAGCGCGGGCAGCTTGGGGCAGAACTTTTCGTTCTGGATTGATGATGACATCAACGCCGGCGGGTCCGGCGCGAACGGAGGTATGGGAGACGGCTATTTGAAGTACAACGACATTGGCCGCGTCTTCCACCTTCCTAAGGACTCGTTGAACGTGCGCTTCGGTCAGTTTGAGTTGGACATCCCGTTTACTCAGGCGCGGACACCATATCTCTCGGGGTATGACATTTTCAGCGAGACCACACTGGCACAGAACTCCTGCAGCGCGACGCCACAGCCAGTTCCGTGCCAGACAGTGAATAATGGTTTCAACTTTGCGACACCGCAGCGCGGCATTGAAATTGGCGGTTATCCCAATGACGGGCCCTTCACTTGGTCGGTGGCGGTTGTGGACGGCACGGGCTCGGCTTATGGCTCTGGCCTCCCGGGAACGCTTGTGACAAGAAACACCAAGGACGTCTACCTTCGTACTTCATACCAATTCAACCTAGAGCGCGACCCGCAGAGTCGCCACGCGATTCAGGCGGCCGGACCAACTGGTCCGCATGACCATACTTCTATCCGCGTTGGCGGTTTCTACTATCAAGGTTGGAATCAGCAGAATTTTGGGGGCTCCCAGTTTCCGTTCACCGGAATCATCAATGAGCCCTTCTACCGAACCGGTGGAGACCTGCGATTCAAATACCGATCGAAGTTCGAGATCTACGGGGTCGGCATGGTTGGACACGACAACAACCACCTGGTGGACGCAGAGACAGCCACGATTACGAGCGCACAAGCGGTGACGTTCACTGGTGGATTTGTCGCTGCGAACTTCTGGATTTACCCCTGGTTGATTCCGACCTTGCGGTACGACTTTGTTAACTCCCCTTCTGATTTCCTCAACGGTATGTCCGCGGCGCGCACGCGGAACGATTTCCGGCCCGGATACCAGATCCTGGTCAGGGCCAACATCAAAATCGTCGGCGAATACACCCGTCACTGGGGCGTGCCGTACACGGACGCCGCTGGCAATCTGCTGAACTACCGGCCAAATACGTTTATCACTGGCATCGATTACGTATTCTGAGGAAGTATCACGGGACCACAGCTTTTGTGAAAGAAAACTTCAGGAAACGAGAGGCGAAAAAATGAGGTCATTTCGATTTGTAGTCAAGGCAGTGGCATTCACGGGAGCACTGCTTCTTATGGCAGGCGAAAGCCTGGCTGGAGACATCAAGGGCAAGGTCAGTGTACAGGGAATCAAGTCCGCCGAAAACATTGCTGTCTATATCGACGCAATACCGGATAAGAAATTCGAGGCGCCGACGGCCAAGCCGGTGATGGATCAGACGAAAATGACGTTTTCGCCGCATGTGATGGTCGTGCAAGTGGGAACCACGGTGGAATTTTTGAACAGCGATCCTGTTGGTCACAACGTGTATTGGCCCAGCATCAGCGGAAACAAGAAGCTGGCTCACAACCTCGGCACTTGGCCCAAGGGAGAAAAGAAGAGTTTCCAATTCAATGATGTCGGAGTGGCTAGCTTGCTCTGCAACGTCCATCCGGAGATGAATGGATACATCGTCGTGTCCCCCACTCCGTACTTCGCACTAACCGACAAGAGTGGCAACTACGAAATCAAAAACGTGCCTCCCGGCAAGTACACGCTCAAGACTTGGAGTGAAGAAGGCAAAGTCACTACGCAGGCGGTGGAAGTCGGCGCTGGGGGAGTCACTGCCGACCTTACCGTCAAGAAGTAAGCAACACAACATCGGGGTCCAAGGCGAAACGGATGGCAACGCGCAGCAAGCTCGTTGATCTGGAATGGCTGGAGTCTAACTTTCCTTGCATGCAGGCGTGCCCCGTGCACACGCAGGCGGGGCGCTACGTCTCGCTGATCGCGCAGGGAAGGTACGAGGAAGCCTACCGTTACGCACGGACCCCTAACCCTTTCGCATCGATCTGCGGCCGTGTGTGCGGGCATCCCTGCGAGCCGGCATGCCGTCGCGGGCAGTTTGACCTGCCCATTTCGATCCGAGCACTGAAGCGGTTTGTTACAGAACGGCACGGTCCAGAGTCGAGGAATCCCCTCGACGTGTTTGTTGGCCGATGTGTCGCGAAGCGTTCTGAGAAAGTGGCGGTCATTGGATCTGGACCTGCCGGTATGTCCGCGGCCCACGACCTCGCATTGCTCGGCTATCCGGTGACGATCTTTGAGGCGGCTGCGGTGCCTGGGGGCATGATGCATCTCGGCATCCCGGAGTACCGTCTGCCGCGTGACGTTTTGCAAGCGCAGATCAGGGAAATTCTGGACCTGGGACCAGAGTTGAAACTGAACATGAGGCTTGGGCGGGATTTTGCGCTCGCGGACCTGCGACGGCAAGGCTACAAGGCCGTGCTGATGGCCTTCGGACTGCACCGCAGCCGCGAGCTGAATCTTCCGGGCAATGGCCTGGATGGAGTGATCAAGGGAATCGACTTTCTCTTGAACGTCAATCTGGGCTACCGCTTCGAAGTGGGCAAACGAGTCGTCGTGATCGGTGGGGGAAATGTAGCCATTGACGTGGCGCGATCGGCGATGCGCGAGCAGCAACAAAAGCTCGTAACGGACATGGCAGGCATAGTGCTGCCAAACGAATTGACGTCCAGCGAAGCGGACGTCGCCATGAAGGAGTTCATGGATGTATCCAGGGCCGCGCTGCGCATGGGCGCTCGGGAAGTACAACTAGTTTGTCTCGAATCGCGCGAAGAAATGCCCGCCTCGGAGGAAGAGATTCACGAAGGGCTGCTGGAAGGAATGAAGCTGCGCCCGTCCTTAGGCCCGAAGCAGTTCGTGGGAAAGGGCGGTAAACTGACCGGCCTCGAAGTGGTGAAGTGCCTTACCGTTTTTGATGAGAACAAGCGATTCAATCCGAAATTCGAGGCAGGAACAGAATTCGTAATACCCTGCGACACGGTGATTCTGGCGATCGGACAAGCCTCAGATCTTTCCTTCCTGAAACCCGAAGACGGCATCGAAACAACGCGCCAAGGCACCTTAAAATTCGACCCGGACACGTTGATGACGACGGCACCGGGAATCTTCGCCGCGGGCGACATCGCCTTTGGGCCGCGGTTGATTATCAATGCGGTGGCAGACGGCAAGAAAGTCGCCGTCGAAATTGACAAATTTCTGCGCGGGCCAGAATGGAAGCCCCAAGGAAGATTCGTCCAGATCACAGTGCTCAACCACCTTGAGATGGCCGCGAACTACGATGAATATTCCCGCTTAGAGATTCCTGCTTTGCCGATCGAACGGCGTACGGGAGTGGCTGAAGTCGAAACCGGCTACACGGAAGAGCAGGCTCGCAGAGAAGCCAGCCGGTGCTTGCAGTGCTGGATCAATACCATTTTTGAAGGCAATGAAGCCAACGGAACCGAGTGTATCCTCTGTGGCGGTTGCGTGGATGTGTGCCCCGAGAACTGCCTGTCGCTACTCCCGTTGAGGCATTTTGCGTTTACGGAGGACGACAAGGAACGACTCAACAGGGAAAAGGAACTTCGGGGCGTAGACTTACAGCACATCTCGCCAGAAGAACTGAACCAGGGAGAAGGTTCCGTGATGGTCAAAGACGAAACTATCTGTATCCGCTGCGGATTGTGCGCGGAGCGCTGCCCCGTCAACACGATCTCCATGGAGGCTTTTGAAATGTTCGACCAGGACCCCGATTTGATCATTCGCGAGGAGATTGTCCTGTAATCATGAGCGAAACAAACCAAAATGAGGCGGCCGAGCTGTCGGGCGGCAAGCCCGCTGTTTCTCGCAGAGATTTTCTAAATGAAATAACCTTGGGCGCACTCGGAGTGGCTGGGTTGGGAAGCGCTGCGCTCACTTACCAGTACTTCTCGCCCAACGTGCTCTTCGAGCCTTCGACGACCTTTCGCGCCGGCAATCCCGATCTGTATCCGCTGGACTCGGTCACCTTCCTGCAAGACCAGCAAGTGTATATCGTGCGCACTGACGCGGGATTTTATGCGGTCTCGGCGGTGTGCACGCATCTCGGTTGCATCACGCAGTGGAAACCGGAAGCCAACATGATTGCCTGTCCCTGCCACGGCAGTAAGTTTCAGCCCAACGGCAGGAAAATCGAAGGTCCGGCGCCGCGCCCACTTCCGCATTACTCCATCAACCTGACTGCTGATGGTGAATTGCAGGTGGACAAGCTGCAAATCATCAAAAGCGATCAGGTCTTGAAGGTCTGAGGAAAACCATGGCGACTTCGTTCCACGCTGCTTTTGAAAGCCTACGGGCCAATCGAGTTTGGAAGTCCATCTTTCGGAGCGGCCCGGCCATTACGAACCGCATGCGAAGTCTGGCGGTGTTTGGCAACCTGTTCCTGCATTGGCTGCCGGTGAAGGTGCGGGAAAAGTCTTTGCGCGTGCGGGCCGCCTACTATCTGGGGTCGCTCTCGTTTTTGCTCTTCCTAATTCTGGTGGTGACCGGGGTACTCTTGATGTTCTACTACCACCCCGCGGCGCCGAACGCCTACCGCGACATGAAGGATTTGCGCTTCGTCGTATCCAACGGGGTATTTCTGCGCAATATGCACCGGGTTGGCGCGCACGTGATGGTCTTGCTGGTGTTCTGGCATATGTTCCATGTCTTTTACCGCGGAGGGTACAAGCCGCCTCATGAATTCAACTGGGTGGTCGGCGTCGTTCTTCTGCTTCTCACGTTGTTCCTGAGTTATACGGGTTACCTCCTGCCATGGGATCAGCTGGCCTTCTGGGCCGTCACCGTCGGCACCAACATCATCTCCGCCATGCCGGTGATCGGACAAAAAGTCAGGTTTGTGGCGCTGGGCGGCAACATCGTAGGTGAAAATGCCCTACTGCGTTTTTACGTGTTGCACGTGGTCATTCTTCCGTTGCTGGCATTCCTTTTCATCGGCGTGCATTTTTGGCGCGTGCAGAAGGACGGCGGACTCACGGTAAGGTCAAAAGACGATGATGGAAAAAACTAAAATTGAATCGGGATTCAGTTCCGACGCCAAGAAGGATTCCCGCCGGATTGTCTTCATCACGCGGAACACTTCCGCAAAGGTGAAAGACGAACGTGAGCCCAAAGTGATGACTTATCCGCACCTGCTGGTGCGCGAGGCGATCGTCTTCGAAGTGCTGATCATCGCCATGGTGCTGGTGGCGCTGTTTTGGGATGCGCCTCTCGAGCAACTCGCCAATCCTCTTCTGACGCCCAATCCAGCCAAGGCACCCTGGTATTTCCTGGGCCTGCAGGAATTGCTGCACTTCTTCCCACCTTTTGTGGCCGGCATCTTGATACCGACACTGGTGGTGATTGCTTTGATCGTGATTCCTTACTCTAACGTCAACGTGGCAGGGAAGCCGCTTTGGGGTGAGCAGGCTTCCAAGCGATTCGGCATCGTCATTGGGGTAGTCATTGCACTGCTGATCCTGCTGGCACTGGTGGACGCTTGGACAATCATTGTGCCAACGGTGCTGGTCGCGGGACTGCTGGTGGCGTCGTATCTTTCGAAAACTACCGCCGGGTGGCTGGGCGCACTTCGCGGTAAGCCGCTCTCCTGGTGGGTGATGACTTGGTTCATAGCCACGGCAGTTTGCCTGACGGTAGTCGGTACATTTTTCCGCGGCCCAGGGTGGTCCTGGGTGTGGCCCTGGGGGTCCCATGCCAGCTGAAGGTAAGGGCAAGCGGTCGGATAAGCTGCGGCTGACCTTCGCGCTCTCCACCGTAGTTTGCGTTTTGGTCTTGGCGATTTCGCCGATGAAGGATTTTCGCGCGGAGTGGAAGCTTTATAAGCGCTCGTTTGTGAAGTACGCACAGGGCCGTCCGGACACAAAGAAACTCCTCGCCGACTACAGTCCGAGTATTGACCAGGTTTGGCTACGAGGAATGAACGTAACAGATCGCTGCACCACCTGCCATCAGGGTATAACCCAACCCACACTTGCAGATGCTTCCGTGCCGCAGCCTTTTCGTGCGCATCCACCGGTTCCTCACAACGTCCGGCAGTGGGGCTGCAGCATTTGCCATCGCGGTCAGGGCCCTGCAACGGAGGTGGCCGAGGCACACGAAACAACGCTTGCCTGGGAACAGCCTATACTTCCCGCTCACTTTCTGCAGGCTTCCTGCGGAAGTTGCCATCAGGCGGACTTGAAGGAGACTCCTCTATTGACGCGCGGCCGGGAGCTGCTGACGCGCCTGAATTGCCAAGGCTGCCACAAACTGAACAATCTCGATCAGGCAACCCTGGGGCCAGACCTTTCCGGCGTTGGATACAAAGTGACGAGAGAGTGGATTTACAAATGGCTGAAGGAACCGCGTACGGTTCTCGATAAGGACGGCAACGTCACGGTGAATGGCTATGGGAATGAAACCACGTCTCGAATGCCGAAATTGCGCCTCAAGGAAGATGAGATTCGTGCGCTCTCTGGGTTCCTGAGCGTTCAGAAAGCCAGGCTACCGGAGAAATACAAGATCAACCCTGCAGTAGTTGCGGCCTGGAGCAAGAGACCGGATCTCATTGCGCAAGGAGAAGTGCGCTTCCGCCAGATGATGTGCACGACCTGCCACTCCTTGGCGGTGACCCGTGCCGGTGAAACCAAGATGATCGGTGGCGACATTGGGCCGGAACTCACTAAGGTCGGCAGCAAAGTCAACGAAGAATGGCTAGTCGCTTGGCTGTGGAATCCGAAGAGCTACCTCGAACACAGCAATATGCCGAGGTATAGCTGGAGCGATGAGGACCTGTACAAGGTCTCGCAATACGTGCTGAACAAGTTGACGGACTCGGACTTGCTGACGAATGTTCCGCAACTCGGAGCGGCGACGGAGGACGAAATAAAAACGGGCAAGCGTCTGTTTGTGGAAAAGGGCTGCGCGAGTTGCCATGCCCTCAATGGCATTGCCCCGCAGAGGGATTTCGGTCCGGACTTGACTGCGCTGGGTGCGAAGTACGCTTCGGAACTGGAATTCAGCAAGGCGAAGATTGAGCACAACCTGGTCTCTTACATTCAGGCGAAGTTGCAGGACCCGGTATCGGTGAATCCAGCGGCCCGCATGCCGCAATACAACTGGGAGCAGAGCGATCTTGACGCGGTAACAGCCGCATTGTTGAGTCAGACAGGTCCGGCGGCTACGAGCGCCTTGCAACACCTTGTGGTGCCCAAGAAGTACGCGCCATTCCAGCCCGTGGGAGCCTTCGCGCAAATCTACGAGCGCTATAAGTGTTACGCCTGTCATCGTTTTGATGGGTATGGCGGAACGCTGGCTCCGGATCTTTCTTACGAAGGCAGCCGGGCTCAGAAAAAGTGGATTGCGGATTTTCTGAAGAATCCGCAAACCATTCGGCCCACGTTGATTCTGCGCATGCCGCAATTCAACATGTCGGATCGAGACGCCGGCATCGTTGCCGAGTACTTGTCTATGGCGGTGCAAAAGGCGGATGTCGACCCCGAGAGCGTCGACGCACGGCAGTTTACGCAGGCCATGGTATCCCTGGGCAAGCAGCTCTACGACGTCAAATACCAATGTCAGTCCTGCCACACCATCGGCGCGAGCGGCGGCTATGTCGGGCCCAATCTCAACAACGCAGGCAATTGGCTGACTCCTGCCTGGATCGAGGCGTGGCTGCAGAACCCGCAGGCACTTCAACCAGACACCATCGAGCCACGACGGAATTTCACCGAGGAAGAGATTCGGGCGCTCACCGCTTATCTAATGACCTTGAGAACCGGGATCAAGGCGCAGACTACCGCGAGTCGAGTGCGTGCGCACGTTTCGGGACAGGGAGTAGGCCGATGAAATCCAAAGTGCTGATGATTGCGCTGCTCGTGGGCAACGTATTCTGTGTACTAGAGATTTCCGGATGTAAGAAGAGCGCCGGGGCAGTCAATCCGGACGTGGCATTTGGCGCTTACGACACCGAGGCAGATTGGAACGACAGCACTAAACTGGTCAACCTCGGCTACCAGGAGTCACAGGGCAAGCGTGTGTTTTATGAATACTGCGTGTGGTGTCATGCAGACGCGACGCCAGCTGGACCTTCGAATCGCAGCAACGTGAGTCCGATGCCGCCATTGATGAATGACGGCGCAAAGCTGAACGGCGAGAGCGACGAGTATATACAGAACATCGTAACGCTTGGCGGGAGCGCGCTGGGGAAGTCCGCGATGATGCCTCCTTACGGGAAGACGCTAAGTCCCGACGAAATCAGCGCAGTTATTGCGTTCACGCGGGCTATCGCGCAACCAGCGTACCAGAAGCCCGGACGGCCGGGATCACAATACACCGGCAAGCAGTAAATGCTAAAATTTCGCGATGCAAATGAAACAGCTGCACGCAGTGTATAAGGTGGTTCGTTACGTTTTGGTCGCGGCGCTGAGTTTGGCTTGTGCATGCGCGGGGTCGGCTCAGGTCAGCCCCAATGAAATCCTGAATCCACAGCTCAAGGCCTTGGAGTCGCAGTATTTTCCGCAGCTAAAAGCCATCAACCAGCAGATTGCCAGGACCCAGTTTCCCTTTCCTTTTTATCTAAGCCGGGCAGTCGGTCTGGACCCATCCGAGCAGGTGGAAGCGGACACGCGTGGACTGGAATTCCGGCGCTTCAAAGACCGTGTGATCCTGAAAGCCACGGGCAATTACAACGCGGCCTACGATTCGAAGCAGTTGACGCGGAACGAACGGGCAGCGCGGACCTTTCACGATGTGTTCCTGCCCATCTTGCAGGTGATTACGCAAAACATCCCGCCTGACGTAGATTGTGACGCGATCGGCATCGAAGTGGCTTTCCACGTGCGCGACCGCCAGAAAAGCTACGACTACGAGGGTCAGGACATACTCGTGGTCGTGCTCGACCGCAAGGACACTTTTCAGATGGTGCTGGAAAATAACGACAACGCACGCCAGGAAATCTTAGACCGGTCGCTGGTGTATCTCGGGGGCGAGGAATACGGTTTGTCTCTGCTGGAGCGCGATCCCACCATGGTGGATAAGCAGGCGCGGACAAAATCTCCCCAGGGTGATGCCGCCTCCGCCGGTTCCTCCTCAGCAAGCCGGCTGCTTCGTAGCAATCCCAACCTCGCGCCATCTTCCGCTGCGGGGAACACCGTGGACATTTCCGCGAGGACTGCACCGAAGGTTGACCTATCCCAGGCTAAGCCGGCCGCGACACCCGCGGATGCGGAAAGGTTGCAGACGCAGTACCAGGCACAGCTTGATGCCCTTTCCAAGGAAGGACAAGCGCACTTCGGCTTTGTCGAATACGATCCGCCTTCGTTCGTAGTGGTCAGCAAACAGATGGTTCTACAGATGACACTGAAGAACTCCAATCGTTTTGATCCGGAAAAGACCAACATATACAAGCGCGCCGCGCAGACTTTTGACCTATTCGTTGCTCCCAAAATGAAGGACGCCTTAGATCGGATTCCCAGCGACGTACCCGTGGACTACTACGATTTCTCTGTTGTGAATCCACTCGTTCCCACGTCGTTAGGTAAGGAACGCTCTGAGGCGATTGAGTTCCTCCTTCCGAAGAACTTGGCGCAGAAATTCGC
>DASPVD010000037.1:0-24517 GCA_035622555.1 Candidatus Eremiobacteraceae bacterium
TTGAAGGGCTGTTGAAGGCGTAAAAGTTTGTTCTGCGATCTTGATTCAGAAGCCGGGGCTGAACGTAAGTGTGTACTGCCAACTCATCACGCCAGTTCTGAATAAGGCTCTTCTTCGTGATTACCAACACTGAATCGACAATGTCATGGGCGAGCCAATAAAGGGCTAGATCCACTCCTATTTTGGTTTTGCCCAGCCCTTGCTCATGAAAAACGGCAGCGAACGGCAAATCTTTAATCGCCGCTACCGCCTCTACCTGAAACACAAAGCCTTGGTGCTTAGCTCTCAGGTCGGGTTCACGCGCGGTTTTAAGCATGATTTGACTTGCCAATTGATACATTGTCGACAACGACAAAATGGACACTCGTTGTGCCAACACGTCGAGCAATGGAAGACAGTACGGCACTCCCCCTCGCCTTCGCTTGACACGGCACCGCCAAGATTAGAACGGCGTTATTTTGAATGGCGAGAAATTTTACGAAAGCGGTTAACTGCTTATGCGTATGCTGAGTCTCAAGATCACCTTGGGTCTTCGCCTCCCCGATGATCGTCTGAGTTAGTGGGGCTGTCTTGGTTCAGCCTGAAATGGAGAAGCGACGCTCTCCGTTAGTGAGTATTCCGCCCTTCGGGCGGGGGTTTTCAAGGCATGGGGGTCTTTCGATCCGATGGAGGTTGGGCGCAAGAACGAGTCCTCACGCCCCCGTTCATCGTCTCGATGAGCCCCACCGGGCTATCCCTCGGCGTGGTTGCGTCCCCGCAGTGCCCGCTTCCGTTTCGCCCGGCAAGATCATTCTAGCTCCGCAACGAGTTGCCGTTTCTCAACATCCTGGCCCGTGATTGCGCCAGAACCCAGACGGGCAAGACCGAAATCGTGAGTGTGATGGCCTGGTTTCGCCAACTGACTTCGGGCTTGCCCGTAATCTGTGATTCAGCAATTTACTCAAGGAACCTGCTTCGTCCGCCGGGCGGGAACAACGAGAGCGAGAGCAACAATAACGGCATTTTCAGTCCGTTTCAGGTTCCTCGTATTTGTGTTCCTTTTTCTCGGCGAGCTGGTATTGGTTCAATGCGAATTTGAACAAGAGTGAGGTTTCTCCTTTCAGGTTCGCCATGCCGATCCGAATGTCTCTGTAACATCCCAATATCACTCATCTCTACTGCGGGTCAAAATAGCTTTCCTTGCCCGTCCGACATCGCCTGTGTCTGGTCGCTTGCTCTTCACGCGGCTTGCTGGCGGCGACTCTGGCGCTGCTGTCTGGCGGCTTCTAACTTGCGGTCGCGTTCTGCGTGGATCTCCTGCTGACGGCCCGCCAGCACGTCCTTCGGAGTGACGTAGCCGGTGGCGCTGTTCCGGACGTTGTTGTACTGCTCCATGTAGCCCTCGACCAGACGCGCACATCATGCGGCACCCAGTTCCCGGTCAGAGTTCCCCAAGACTTTTTTTAGTGCGATGTGCTCAGCCGTCAGCTCAGCCAGGACCTCGTCCTTGGTCTGCACCTTCTTCTCCAAGAACTCGATCCGTTTCTGCTTCTCCTCCACTTGGCGGTGAGGACGCTCCTGAGACTGAAAAGCGGCGGCTCCGTTCTCGCCATTTCCAACTGAGGCAGGACAACTCCCCACTCGCCACTCCCACCTCCCTTGCGTCTTTTCGTCCCCCTCCTTCGTATCCATAACTGACGGAGGCGCCTCCATGAAATCCTTCACCCTCGTGCTCGTGCTCCTGCTGTCGCTTAACCTGCTCGCTGGCTGTGCTCCCGCCGCCAACCAATCCATCGGATCGCCCAACGCACACGGCTCCGTCGCGGGCTTCTGGCTCGGTTTGTGGCAAGGCTTTATCGCGCCGTTTGTTTTCCTGGTCTCGCTCTTCCAGCACACCCTCAACATCTACGAGGTCCACAACAACGGCGCCTGGTACAATTTCGGCTACTTGTTCGGTTTGGCTTGTTTCTTTGGTGGCAGCGGCAATCGCAGCGCCCGCCGCCATTAACGTTCAACTTACCGCGAACCCTTCCCCACTCCTGCTCACTCTATCGCCGCCTCGCTGCCGTCCGACCATTTCCCGACCTTCACCATAAACACGGTCACCTTGTCCTGCTCGTTGGAATCCGCCAGCACCGGTGAACCCGCCAACCCTGCTCCCCACGCCTCGGCTTTCGTCAATGGCACAAAAAACATCACATGGGAATGCCACTTTCCAACGGCGTCGCCCAGATACTGCTGCTTCGACATCATGTAACACATCGCCCCAGGTTCGATCCCCGGCAGTTCCTTCCTCTCGAGCGCGCCCTTGATCCCTGCGGACATCTCCGCCTTCGTCTTTCCTGCCAACACCAACTCCGTCTTCTTGATCGTCAGCGGCAGGTACGATCGCGCTGCCGGCGCGTTGAAGCAGATCGGTGCGCGCAGCTTCGGATTCCAAAAATCCGGCTCCTCGATTCCCGCGGTCCACGACCGTTGCACCACGCACACGAAACCATTCTTCCCGGCAACCGCCGTTTCGTACCCATGCCTCGTCATCACCATCACCTCGGCCTCCGCCGATATCGACTCCGGCGCGGCGCTTCGCGCCAGCGCAATTTCCGCGTTTCGTTCCATCATGTACTGTTCCCCCGGAGCCATCGCCGGATACGGTGTCTTGCTTTCCTGCGCCCCCGCCCGCATTCCGCTCAACGACATGAGCGAACCCAAACTCATCATCGCAATCGTTCCCAGAATCTTGCTCATCGGTCCTCTCCTCCAGCGGGCGGTGTTTCTTTTAACGACAGCACCGGATCCATTCGCCGCTCGGGAATACGTTGATATCAATATAGTCCGAATTAGTCAAGCCTCGCGCGGATCTCAACCCCTGCCTTTTGTCACCCAGACTCAAACAATCCGTCATCCTGAGCGCAGCGAAGGATCTCTCTTCACTTCGTCCGGCGTCGTCATCACACCTCTGCCTCTTTCCGCGCCTCTTGCTGAAAGACCTCTGTTCTCTTTCCGCCCCTTTTGCGGAAAGAATCTCTCTTCGATCTCCGCGTCTTGCCTCCATTTGTCTTTGTAGCGCTCGTCTTCCGTTTACGCTGACGCAGGAAGAGATCCGCCATCCCTTTCCAGCTTCCACTTTCAATCTTTCTCTCTCTGCGCTCTCCGTGTCCTCTGTGGTGCAATCTTCTTCATCTCTCCGCTCTTTTACCCTGAGCGCAGCGAAGGATCTCTCTTCCATGTTCTCACCCTCACCTGTACCGCGGGCCAGCGCCCGGCACTTCGTTCATCTGTTATGTACTGAGCAACGACAATCCCGGCACACCGGTGACGCGAATCACTGGTCTCCACTTCTACAGCGTTCTACTCTGTTCTTGAGCGCGCGGTGCTCGATTCATGCTTCGCCACACCAGCATCACCGCGTCGGGTTAGCGTCATGTTCCAACATCTTGACTACATCTCTTGCGTTCTTACCGTCGCTTCCACCATTCTGGTCGGGCGCAAGCTGTGGCAGGGCTGGATCATTGCCGGCGCCAACAGCGTCATCGTCTGCTTCATCGGCTTGCGCACCGCCCAATTCGGCTTCGTGCCCGCCAACATCTTCTGCATCGCCCTCTACTCCTACAACCTCTGGACCTGGCGTCGCCGCTAGCTGAGCGCTGCCTCCTACCCCGTCGCGCCCTCCGCTCGTCCTCGCCTCACCGGCAACTTCGCCGCTTCCCACGCCGCCAGCCCGCCCGCAATTTCTCCCACCGACTCGACTCCCCTTCTCTTCAGCAAACTCGCCGCAATCGACGACCGGTACCCTCCCGCGCAGTAAACCAGCACGCTTCGATCCTTCGGCAACATTTCCACATTTTCCATCAACCGGTTCAGCGGGATACTTACGCTGCCCTCAATGTACTTCTGTTCCCGCTCTCGAGGCGCGCGTACATCGATCGCTACCGTCCCCTCACTCGACGCCAGCAACTCTGCCGCGAATTGCGGGCTCAGCCGTTCCGTAAACTCAATCAGTTCCGGCCGTGCCGTCAAGCTGTTCAACCCGTTCTGCAAATGTCCCGCAACGTGATCGAGCCCGATGCGTCCCAGCCTCGTCGCCGATTCATTTTCCCGCCCGGGATCCGCGATGATCACAATCGGATGCGTCCGGTCCAGCACCGTGCCCGCCCACGTCGCATATTGGCCGGATAGCCCCACGTTGATACTTCCCTTCATGTGCGCTGCCGCAAATTCCTCGGCATCGCGGGTATCCAGGATCTGCGCGCGTTCCTCCTGCATTTCCAGCACACTCTCCAACGCCAGCGGCGTCATCCCGCGCTCCAGCACTTCATCCAGCGTCGGCCGCTCTTCGCTGTTCCGCACCGCATCGTACGTAAAGTACGGCGGCGCCTCCGGCTGATCTGCCGTCACCACCTGCAGGAACTCTTCCCTGCTCATCGGTTGCAGCGCGTAGTTCGATCGCCGCTGCTCCCCCAGCGTTGACACCGTCTCCTTGCTCAGCGCCCTCCCGCACAGCGAACCCGCCCCATGTGCCGGATACACCAGGCTCCCGTCCGGCAATCCCAGCAGTTTCTGGTGCAGCGAATCGAACAGCAACCCGCCCAACTCCGTCGCCGACCAGCCCAGTGCCGCGCGCAAGTCCGGCCGCCCTACGTCGCCGATGAACAATGTGTCTCCGGTGAGCACCGCATGCGGCTGCGTCTCGCTCGCGTCCAGGTCGTACACCAGTATTGAAATCGACTCCGGCGTGTGCCCCGGTGTTTCCATTATCTTCAAGCGCACCCGCCCGAATTCCACAACGTAGCCGTCTCCCACCGGAGTGAATACGTACCCTGCTTTCGCCGTGCGCCCCAGGTACACCGTGGCGCCCACGCGATCGCGCAACTCCAAATGGCCCGCAATAAAATCGGCGTGCAGGTGCGTCAGGAAGACATGCTTGATCTGCAGCCCATGCTCTCGGGCAAACGCCAGATACTGGTCCGTATCCCGTTGTGGATCGACCACCGCCGCCGTCCCCGTATTGCCATCACCAATCAAATACGAAGCGTGCGCTAGGCACGGCAAATAAAATTGTTTCAGTATCATTTCGCCATCCTGTTCCACTCAATCCGCTGCCCCAAAATGCCCCGCTCACAATTTCCCAATCGCATCTTGCGCCGGGTTCTACTGGATCACTCCCTCTTCCCAGATTCGGCTCCGCACTATACGCCACCCTTCCGCGCTTGCAAAGGCTCCTCCTCGACCTCCTTCGAAGCGCCGATTTTCAGTTCGCCCTGATACTTTCCAGGGCCCGCCTTCTTTACGCTGACGCAAGAAGCGAGGCGGGCCGTTCTGTGTAGCGGCCGAACTTTAGATCACCCTGAGCCGTTTCTGCGAAGGGTTCACCCCGGCGCAGGAGGGATCGGCCATCCCTCTCCGCCTTCCATTTTCAATCCTCCGTCTCTCTGCGCTCTCTGTGTCCTCTGTGGTGCAATCTCCTTCATCTCGCCACTCGCTTGCCCTCCCTACGCGAAAGGCTTGCCCCGAGCTTCGAGGGGGCCACTGCTTTCTCCGCGCCTTCCCATCCCCGCACTGCGCTGCTACAATGCGCACCTCCAAATTCTCCGAGGTGACACCAAAATGACGCAGCATCCGGAACTCACCCCCGAACGCATCATGCAAGTCGGCCTGGGCTTCTGGGCATCCAAAACTTTACTCAGCGCCGTGGAAATGGGCGTCTTCACCGAATTGGCCAAGCGCCCCGAGGATTTGGAAACCTTGCAAGGCCGTCTCGGCATTCATCCCCGTTCGGCCCGCGACTTCTTCGACGCCCTGGTAGCCCTGGGATTCTTGAGCCGCACCAACGGCAAATACGCCAACTCGCCCCTCAGCGATCTGTATTTAGACAAGCACAAGCCCGCCTACGTCGGCGGAATCCTGGAAATGGCCAACTACCGCCTGTACGACCATTGGAGCCACCTCACTGTGGCTTTGCGCACCGGCAAACAACAGAACGAGACCAAAGATGGAACCGGCTCGCCCTTCGAAGCCCTCTACGCCGATCCCGCTCGCCTCAAGATCTTCCTCGCCGCCATGACCGGCATCAGCCGCGGCGCCAATAGCGCTATCGCCCAAAAATTCGCGTGGTCCAATTACCGCACCTTCGCTGACGTGGGCACCGCTCAAGGCGATTTGGCCGTGCAGATCGCCGTCGCCAATTCCCACTTGAGCGGTTTCGGTTTCGACCTTCCGGAAGTTGGCCCCATTTTCGAGGAATACGTCGAGCAGCACGGCCTGAACGGCCGCCTGCGTTTTCACCCCGGAAACTTCTTCACCGATTCCCTTCCCAAGGTCGACGTCATCACCATGGGCCACGTCCTGCACGACTGGGATCTCGACGAGAAGAAAATGCTGCTGCGTAAAGCTCACGACGCGCTCAGCGACCGCGGCGCCGTGATTATCTACGACACCATTATCGACGACGACCGCTCCCAGAACGCCTTCGGCTTAATGATGAGTCTCAACATGCTGGTCGAAACCCCCGGCGGCTTCGATTACACCGGCCGCGACTGCATCGCCTGGATGAAGGAAGTGGGGTTCCGCGAAGCTCACGTCGAGCACTTAGCGGGTCCCGATTCTATGGTCGTGGGAACTAAGTAGCGCCCCGCGCTGTTGTCTAATAGTCCGCATTGCTCCCGATCCGAGCATATCCGGCAGGGCAACGAACCTGTCATCCTGAGCGCAGCGAAGGATCTCAACCGATCCGTACTTGGCGGTTCGCGTTCACTGAGATTCTTCGTACCTGCCTGTCGTAGCTCTACTCAAAAATAATCGTCTTGTTCCGGTACAACAGAATCCGATTCTCGATGTGCCACCGCACCGCCCGCGACAACACCACCTTCTCCACGTCTCTGCCCTTTTCCACCAGGTTCTCCAGCGAATCCCGCTGCGATATCCGCACCACGCCCTGCTCAATAATCGGTCCGTCGTCCAGCACTTCCGTCACGTAATGCGCCGTCGCCCCGGTCAGCTTCACCCCCCGTTGGTACGCCTGGTGGTACGGCTTCGCCCCCACAAACGCCGGCAAAAACGAGTGGTGAATGTTGATGATCGGTTGCGGATATTGCTGGATGAACTCCGTCGACAACACCTGCATGTACCGCGCCAGCACCACCAGATCAATCTTATTTTCGTGCAGCAACTGGATCTGTTGCGCTTCCGCCTGCCCCTTGTTTTCTTTGCCCACGGGAATCAAGTGAAATGGCACGCCGTAAAAATCCGCGTGTACTTTAGTATCCGGGTGATTGCTGATGATTAGCGCGCAGTCGCACGCCAGCTCCCCGTTCCGCTGCCGGTACAACAAGTCCACCAAACAGTGGTCGTACTTCGAAACAAAAATGGCCACCCGCGGTCGGTAGTCGCTCAGCCGTAAGCACCAGTTCATCCCGAATTTGTGTGCCACCGGGCCAAACGCCGCATCAAAATCGTCCAGCCTCAGCCGGAATCCCTCCAACGACCATTCCACCCGCGCCAGGTAATAGCGTTCTTCGCCTTCCTGATGCTGTTCGAAATGCAGAATGTTCCCGTCGTAACGGTAAATGAACTCCGCGATGGTCGCGTCCAACCCTTTGCGGTCCGGGCATTGCACCAGCAATATCGCGCTGTTCTTCATGGCCCACCTCGTAGCGCGCTATTCTACGTCACCTTCCCTGTCTCGATTGTTATTCGCTTGTGTAGTGGCCCGTCTTCAGATTGGCTTTGTGGCACAGCCATTCTTGGCTGTGTAATGGCCGCAAGCAGACGGGAGCGTACCGCGGGGCGATCATGCTAGCATCGCGGCTTCGACCGCGGTTTCGGGTTGTGTAGTGGCCAGTCTTCAGACTGGCTTTGTGGCACAGCCATTCTTGGCTGTGTACTGGCCGCGCCTACTTCACTTCTTCATACTTCCGCGCTTCCCCATTCCACCGGAACGTCTGCTTCTTGACTTCCCCTTCCGGCTTGCCGTTCTCGGTACACCGCGTCTCCGTCACAATACTCTCCACGTTTCCCGCGCCGTTCCTCAGGTAACTGATCTTCGTATCGCAGATGCCTTCAGTGTCTGCATCCTCGGTCGAATCATCGTGACTTTCCCATTCGGACCGTTCATCGATGGACAGCGCCTGCTTCCCGGTGGCTAGGTCCAGAATCACCCTCCGGTTTCCACTATCCTCGTCGCCTCCACCGCAGCACGGATTGTCGCTCGAGTGGTACTCCTGCAACTCCACCAATTGCGCGCCCGGTGCGGGAAAAGCTTGGGAAAACTCCACGCGATACAGGTCCGAACAATTGCTGCACTCTTCCCCCAAAGGTACCAGGTCCACCGTTGCCGACTGCCGGTTCACGGAAACCGTCGCTGGGCGTTCGTCATAATATCCGCGCCCGTGCATACTCGGCGTGCACCGCAACGCCAGCACTGCCTGAGTGCCTGCGCTCGTTCGCAGCGAATACAACACCCGCACGCTCCATTTCGCCTTCCAATTTTCTGCCCATGTCGCCGCCATTTCATCGCAAGAATCTCGGAACTCTTCCGGCAAGCTCTGCATCAGCGCGGTAGCGGTTTCGTCGTCAAGCTCCACCGGCCCCTTCCCTGTAGCGCTGGCCAGCGCCGTCTCCAACATCGTTCTCGCGCTTCCCTGCAACACCACTTGCTCCCCGGATTGTGCCAAATCCAGTCGCGGAACCACCTCATGCACTTTTCCCGGATTCGCGGGCGCGCTGGCTTCGCTGGGCGCCGATGGCGGTTTTGCAAACACGAAAACAGGACCGGCCTGCTGCACCGTCGCTGTTGTGCTGTTCCCTGCTACTGGGCTTATCGTCCCCGGGCTCGTGGCCGCTGGAGCCGCCGCGCCTGCTGTACCGGAATTGCTGTTGGGTTCTATTCGCCTCGATTGCTGCTTACACCCCGCCGCCACAACCAGCAAGAGCACCCAAAGCCCGGCCACTTTCCTTGTCGCTTTCATCGGTAATCCTTCTCCACCTGCTCGCAACGGAATCGCGCCAACACGCACCTGCCGGGCCCGCCTCTCTGCCTGCGCTGAGCTTCGAAGGGCTTACCCTGATCCGCGAAGGGCCTGTCCTGACGCAGCAACCCAAGCCGCCCGTTCATGCCTCCATTGCAACAGATGCAACGCGCAACCTGCACGCGCCCTTTACCCGACGATCGGATCGGCCCTGGGTAGGTTGCACTACTTACCATGTTTCGCGGGCCACGCGCCTCATGGCGATGGTACTTGAGGACAGTCGTTAATAAACAATTAACCGGTCCGCGAACCCTGCGGTTTTTGGAGTGCGGGAGCCCGGCTCCCGCTTTCTTCCACTCTTAGCAATCACTGCGTTACGTTGTCGTCCTGAGAAGCGATTTTTGTTTACCCTGAGCCCCGCGAAGGGCGACGAAGGCATGCCCCGAGCCTCGAGGGGGCCACTTCTTCACCTCAACCTACGCTCCATACAGCCGGTCATTCTGAGCGGAGTCTGCGAAGCGAAGACCTCTTCTTCATTCCGCGTTTTTTGCGGAAAGAATCCTTCTTCGATCTCCGCGTCTTGCCTCCGTTTGTCTTTGTAGGCCTCGTCCTCCGTTTACGCTGACGCAGGAAGAGATCGGCCATCCCTTTCCAGCTTCCATTTTCAATCTTCCGTCTCTCTGTGCTCTCTGTGTCCTCTGTGGTGCAATCTTCTTCTCCCCACTGGCCACTCCCCTTACCACGTCCCAATGCGTACCACCGCCTGCGTCGAAATCTTCAGTCCTTCTTGCGGACGAATATTCACCACATCATTGATCCACGAACGGGTGTACTCCAGATTCAAAATCCGCCACGCAAACGGACGCGTCACCACCCAATCGAACCCTCCCCCCACCGCGATGCTCGGTCCGTTCTGCGAATTCTCAGTCGACCACGCGCTGCGCAGCGGGTAGTGCGCCAACGTCCCGCTGCCGTTGTTCCACTCCTTCAGCAACTCCTTTTTCAATTCCAAATTGTCCACTTCCCGCGTCACTTTTCTCCCCCCAAACTGCAATTGCCCAAACGGCGAAAAGCGCCGCGCCGCCATCGGCGTCCACCGGAATCCTCCGCCATAGAACAACGAATCCCCGCTGATGTTGTACGCCGCCTGGTGCATCACCAGGCATCCACTCACTTCCGTGATCACTTGCCACTGCGGGTTCACTCGCGCCGCCCCGCTGCCTCCGCCTCCGATGCACGATCCTCCGCCCCAAAATGTCTCGTAATACGGAAACGCGCTCAGCTCAATGGGCGCTTCTTTTGGATGCGTGTGGCTGAACTCCACCCCCGCCGGTTTCCACGCGTCTTTTTCGTACACGAACGGCTTTTCGCCTACGCCATTCTTGTAGTCGTCCAGCAGCATCCTGCGAATTTCATTATTCACGCCAAACAACCCGATGCGCGTGTCCCGGTTCCAGGGATAACGAAACGCCATCAGGTTCGCGAACGTCCGCCCCGGATTCAAAAACGAGCGCGCCACCATGATGATCATGCGATTGCCGGTGCGATTTTCCAGCCCGATAATTAAGTAACGGTCCGCCGTGTCTTCCGCCAGCATGGTCACAAATCCCAGCGTTGGCGTGTCCACCAGGGTGATGAATCCCGGCGAGGCGTGCAGCATCACATTCCCAATCGACGCTTCGCTGGCCGGCCCGATCTTCCACTGCGTGTGCCACACCGCCGCGTACGCCATCGAATGCAGCATGCTGATCCAGTAGCCCCGCCCGTCTCCCCATTGCACCAGCCGGTAGTTCGGGTCGTTCTGCCTCTCGATGAATCCGAAAACCGATCCTTCGATCGGATGCCCCGCGTACGGCGCCATGAACTTGTCGCTGTCGCTCCAGCCTCGCAGTTCCGACACCGAACGCATGTAGTCCTCAAACCACCTGCCATTCAGCGCGTCGCGCGTCCCGGCTTCCGTCGTGAGGTTGAAGGCGTGCTGGATCCCGGTGAATAGCAGCGATTCATTGAAGGCCGGCCAAAACCGGAACGTGGTGCCGATCTTTTCTTCCTTTTCGAATCGAGGATTTACCCGGATGGTGGCGTCGTTCGGTGGCGTATCGCCCAGGCCGTTAAAGGCATTGCTGGCAGGCAGCTCCACCCGGTAGATCGCCCCGGTGGGTACTTCCATATTCACCGTTCGGACTGTCGGCATGTACCATGCCTGATCCATCGACTCCAGCAACTGCGTCTGTTCGTACAGCACGTCGCTTGGTCCATGCGCCAGGTTCACAATTTCTTGTGCGTTTACACTGCTGCGGAGCGTGCAAAGTAAGGCGAACGCTCCCAAATACACGAACATTCGGCTTGCTCTCACGAAAACAGAAAGCTCCTTTCCCAGTCGTCAAAAGTTACGCCAGGAATTTCTCTGCTGGGCGGGTGCAGTTTCCATGCTCACAACGGCGTCGGCTTCCCCAGAGTCGCGGCCGCAGGTCCGAAAATGCTCGCCCATTATAATCGCTTCCGATGCGTCCAAGAAACCGAAAGTTGCCGCATCCATTACCCTGCCCCCAGCTCCCTGTACTTCCCTCTTGCCCCTGTGCGAGACTCATTTCATTCCAACCAGGAGCACACATGAAACTCCAGGAACTCGCCCACAAACTCGCTTGCCGCCTCGATGGCGACCCTTCCCTCGAAATTCACGGCGTTGCTGGCATCGAGCATGCCGCGCCCAGCCAGCTCACTTTTCTCGCCAATCGCCGTTATTCCTCGCTGCTCAAGTCCACTCGCGCCTCCGCTGTCCTCCTCGACGATGCCGCCGTCTTACCTCCGGATCGCGCCAATCCCGCCCTAGCCGCCCTCCACACTTCCAACCCTTATTTAGCCTTCGCCCAGGCTCTCGAGCTCTTCTACCAGCCGCCCATCTATCAGCCCGGCATTCATCCCACCGCCGTAATCGCCCCTACAGCGAAAATCGGTGAACTCGCGCACATCGGCCCGTACTGTTTCATCGACGAAAACGTGCAACTCGGTCCTCACGCCGTCCTGCACAGCTTCGTTACCCTGTATCGCGACGCCAAAATCGGCTCCCACTTCTTTGCCCACGCCCATGCCGTTGTTCGCGAAGGCTGCCTCCTCGGCGATCGCGTCATCCTCCAGAACGGCGCCATCGTCGGCGGCGACGGCTTGGGCTACGCCAAACGCGCCGATGGCACTTGGCACAAAATCGTGCAATCCGGCCCCGCTGTTTTGGAAGATGACGTGGAAGTGCAGGCCAACGCCTGCATTGACCGCGCTACTGTCGGCGAAACCCGCGTCGCCCGCGGCACCAAAATCGATGATTTGGTTTTAGTCGGTCACGCCTCGCAGGTGGGACCCGACACCATGCTCTGTGGCCAAGTCGGACTCGCCGGTTCCACCAAAATCGGCGCCCACTGCATCCTGGCGGGCCAAGTCGGCACCGCCGGCCATCTCACCGTTGGCGATCATGCCGTCATCACCGCCCAAAGCGGCGTTCCCAACGATGTTCCCGCGCACGCCCTGTATTCCGGCTATCCCGCCGTCGACAATCACGACTGGCTCAAAATGATGGCTGCCCTGCACCGCCTACCCGATTTGTTGAAACGCGTCCAACACCTCGAAGCCCAACTCCACCCCTCCAAGAAATAACCCGAGCGCCTTCTGCGAGCCCTGCGGCTTTCCTATCCTGGGTTTCTCTTGTCTGTGTAGTGGCCGGTCTTCAGACCGGCTTGGTGGCACAGCCATTCTTGGCTGTGTAATTCCCGTCATTCTGAGCGAAGCGAAGACCTCTGCCTCTTTCCGCGCCCTTTGCGGAAAGAATCTCTCTTCAACCTTCAACCTTCGCCTTTCATCTTCTACTTTCCATTCTCCGCATTCGCCGGCCTCTGATCCTCCGGCAAACCCGCCGCCACTCGATCATGAATCTCCTTCACCAGCGCTTCCCTCTGCTCCAGGGAATACTTCGTCGAATCCACCGGCTCTAAAAACTCCACCACAATCTTCCCCGGACGAATCCGCAACTCCCGCTTCTTCATGATCCGGTGCGCCCCCGAGCACGCCACCGGCACCACCGGCATCCCCGACTGGATGGCCATCACCGCCGTGCCCTTCTTGAACTCCTGCAATCGTCCATCCGGACTTCGTGTCCCCTCGGGATAAACCAGAAACGATTGCCCCTCCCGCAAAGCTTCCGTGGCCTTGTCCACGCTTTCTATCGCCGACTCCCGGTTCGACCGGTCTACGGGAATGAAATGCGCCAAACGAAACGCCTGTCCCGCTATCGGCCAATCAAACAGCGATTGTTTCAGCAGAATCGCGATACGCCTTGGAATCGCCCCGACCACCGCGGGTGCGTCTGCCGAACTGGTGTGGTTCGCCGCAAAAATGCACGGGCCCTTGGGAATTCGCTCCACACCGCGCACCTCCACGCCCACACCGACGCACTTCACGAAAAACATCACCCCCTTCACCCCCGCCCAATACAGCGGATCGACATGCTTGCTCAGAAATGTGTAAAGCAGCAAGGGCGGCCCTAGGATCAGGGTGTACAAGGATAGAAAGACGCACACAAACGTGGCGCGCAGCATGGGCTTACCAAACTTTCTCCAATCACCTCCTCCTCGTCAAGTCTCCCCTCCCTCCGAAGGTCTTGCGCGTCACTGCGCTCCGTGTCGCGCTGGCTTTTATGCCAACACTTCTCTCTCATCCCCGATCGATCCGCCTTGCCTCCAAACGTAAAATTGAACGTCATTCTGAACGAAGCGAAGACCTCTGCCTCTTTCCGCGCCCTTTGCGGAAAGAATCTCTCTTAGACCTTCGGCCTACGATTCTCACTTCCCTCCACCGCCCCCAAAAACACGAAGAGGGCCGGCGCCTTCGCCAGCCCTCCTTCCTAGCTACAACGTTTCGTCTTAGTGTCCGCTGAGTTTCCCGATCAACGAGAACAATGGCAAATACATCGAAATCACCACGCCGCCGACCACCAAACCCAGGAACACGATCATGATCGGCTCTAACGCGGTCAACAAGTCCTTCACCGCCACGTCCACTTCGTCTTCGTAGAAGTCCGCGATCTTCTGTAGCATCGCGTCCATCGCGCCGGTCTGTTCGCCCACCGCGATCATCTGCGTCACCATCCCCGGAAACACTTCCGATTCCTTCAACGGTTCCGTCAGCGACTTGCCTTCTTCCAGGGACTTGCGCACTTGATTCAGCGCCCTCTCCACCACCGCGTTGCCCGAAGTCTTCGCCGTAATGTCCAAGCCTTCCAGGATGGGCACGCCGCTTGAGATCAACGTGCCCAGCGTCCGCGTAAACCGCGCCACCGCGATCTTACGCATCAAGATTCCGAGCACCGGCAGCTTCAAAATTACCGTATCCAGCACGAACCGCCCGCCCGGTGTCCCGTACCAAATCTTCAATCCGAACACCGACGCGATCACGCCCACAAAAATCAGGAACCCAAAAATGCTGCCGATGAAGTGGCTCAACGCAATCACGATCTTCGTCGGCAAGGGCAAATCCACGCCCAAGCCCGCAAACAACGTGGCGAAAATCGGCACCACCTTCCACAACAGCAACGTGATTACCGCCGCCGCTATCGTCAACACGCCCACCGGATAGATCAACGCCGACTTCACCGCCGCCTTCAACTTCACGTTCTTTTCGATGTACGTCGACAGCCGCTGCAGAATGGTGTCCAGAATGCCGCCGGTTTCGCCCGCTTCCACCATGTTGCTGTACAGCGGGTCGAACACTTTGGGGTACTGTTTCATCGCTGCCGACAGCGTGCTCCCGCCTTCCACCGCTCCTCTCGTCCCGGTCAGCACTTTCTGGAACGTTTTGTTCTCTTGCTGGCTGGCCAGAATTTCCAGGCACTGCACCAGCGGCAACCCGGCGTCGATCATCACCGAAAATTGCCGCGTGAAGATCGCCAGTTCTTTGGCCTTCACTCCCGCTCCGAACGTCGGCAGGTTGAACTCCTTGCCCTTTTCCGACACCCGCGTCGGCGTGATCTGCTGGCGCCGCAACAGCGACTGCAGTTCCGTCTTATTGTTGGCGGTCATCTCGCCCGCTACGGTTGTGCCCGCGCGATTCGTCCCTTTATATGTGAAGACCGGCATGGTATTTCCTCCTCAACATCCTCGCCCAAATCCTGTCCTGCTTCCTAATCTCCAGGTCCTTAACAAAATTCCTCATTCCGCCTGGGAGCGCCGGCTTCCAGTTCACCCTGACGCAGGAAGGCCCGGCTCACAAATCTTCCCTGTAGAGCCCGCCTTCTGAGGCGGGACGTTCCGGCTTTCGACTTCCATTTTCTATTTTCCATCGTCTACTTTCTGCACTCACCACTCGTCACTCATCACTCGCCACTGCTCTTTAATGCTTCGCGCCCACGGGCGACTTGCCCAGCATCGTCTTCCCGCCCGCCGCTGGCGTGGCTACTCCGCGATTGATCATGTCCTGCAGCTCATCCTGGTTCGACGACCGCGACAACGCCATATCCATGGTCACCAGCTTCGAAAAATATGCGTTCGCCAATCCCTGATTGAACGTCTGCATCCCTGTCGTTCCCGTGCCGGTCTGCATCGCCGAGTAAATCTGGTGAATCTTGTCTTCACGGATCAGGTTGCGAATCGCCGGCGTGGGCACCAGCACCTCCATCACCATCACTCGTCCCCGCCCGTCCGCCCGCGGCAGCAGCGCCTGACACAATATCCCTTCCAGCACCATCGACAATTGCGCCCGGATTTGCGGCTGCTGGTGCGCCGGAAACACGTCGATAATGCGGTTGATCGTCGACGCCGCAGAATTGGTGTGCAACGTCGCAAACGTCAAGTGCCCGGTTTCCGCGATGCGCAGCGCCGACTCGATGGTCTCCAGGTCGCGCATCTCTCCGATCAGCACCACGTCCGGGTCTTCGCGCAACGCCGCCCGCAACGAATTGGCGAACGAATGTGTGTCCGCGTGTACTTCCCGCTGGTTCACCAGACACTTCTTGTGATTGTGCAGGAACTCGATGGGGTCCTCGATGGTGATCATATGCTCTTCGCGTTCCCCGTTGATCTTGTCCAGCATCGCCGCCAGCGTCGTCGATTTTCCCGACCCGGTCGGCCCCGTCACCAGCACCAGCCCGCGCGGCTTATCGCACAGGCTCTTCACCACCGGCGGCAATCCCAGCGCGTCGAATCCCTTGATTTCCCACGGAATGGTACGGAAAACCGCGCCCACCGCGCCCCTTTGATTGAACACGTTGCCGCGAAACCGCGCCAGGTTCTTCAACCCGAACGAAAAGTCCAGTTCCAGGTTCTCTTCGAAACGGTGCTTCTGCGCGTCGGTCAGCACGCTGTACGCCAGCGATTTGGTGTCCGCCGCCGTCAGTGGCGGCATATCCAGCGGCCGCAGCCGGCCGTGCACCCGCACCCGCGGCGCGCTGTTCGTCGTTATGTGCAGGTCGCTCCCGCCCATCTCGATCATCTTCTTCAGCAATTCGCTTAGTGTGATTCCTGCCATAGTCGCCTACTCTCCGATCTATAAGACCGTCTCGCGGATCACTTCCTCCAGCGTCGTCCATCCCGCCGCGCATTTGATCAACCCGCTGCGCCGCAGCGTGATCATGCCCTGCTCGATGGACTTCTTCTTCAGTTCCAGCGCCGACGCGCCCACCAAAATCAGCTCGCGCAGCTCGTCGTTGATTTCCATCACTTCGTACAAGCCCGTGCGCCCCTTGTATCCGCGCTTTCCGCAGGTCGAGCAACCCTTCCCATGATAAATCTTGGTGGTCTTTGCTTCTTCCGGCGAATACCCCGCGTCGATCAGCGCCTGCTCCGGAATCTCCAGCTCTTCCTTGCAATTCTGACAGATGCGTCGCACCAGGCGCTGCGCGCAAATCAGGTTCACCGACGTGGCCACCAGGAATGGTTCGATTCCCATATTCATCAACCGGCTGATCGTTGAGGGTGCGTCATTGGTGTGCAGCGTCGACAGCACCAGGTGCCCCGTCAACGCCGCTTTCACCCCAATTTCCGCGGTTTCAAAGTCGCGAATCTCTCCCACCAGGATGATGTTCGGGTCCTGCCGCAAAAACGCGCGCAACGCCGCCGCAAAGTTCAGTCCGATCTGGTCTTTCATCTGCACCTGGTTGATCCCCGGCAACTGAAATTCCACCGGGTCTTCCGCGGTCATGATGTTAGTGTCCACCGTGTTCAGCCGCGACACCGACGAGTACAGCGTGTTCGTTTTTCCCGAACCCGTCGGCCCGGTCACCAGCACCATTCCGTACGGCTTCAAGATGTTTCGTTCGAACTTCTTCAACGATTCCGGCTCGAAGCCCAGCTTGGTCATGTCCAGGCGCAGGTTTTCTTTGTCCAGCAACCGCAGCACGATTTTTTCGCCGTACAGCGTCGGCACCGTCGATACGCGGAAGTCCAGCTCCTTCTTCTTCCCCTCCGCCTTGTACTTGATCATGATGAGGCCGTCTTGCGGCAAGCGCTTTTCCGCGATATCCAGCTTGGCCATGATCTTCATACGGCTGGTGATCGCGTCCCGCAATTTCAGCGGCGGGCTCATCACCGTCTGTAGCACCCCGTCTACCCGGAAGCGCACCCGCATCTCGTTTTCATACGGTTCCACGTGAATATCGCTGGCTCCCCGCTTCACCGAGTCCGTCAAGATCAGGTTCACCAGCTTGATGATCGGCGCTTCTTCCGCGGCCTTTTCCAGCATGGCCGCGTCCATCTCCTGCTCTTCCGCGGCCAATTCCAGTTCCTGGTCCTCGTCCACCAGGTCTTTCATCAATGTGCTGAGTTCTTCGTGGCTCGACGCGCTTCCGCCATAAAAACGGCTGATCGCTTCCCCGATCGCCGATTCCGACGCTACCACCGGTTCCACGTTGAACCCGGTCATGAACTTGATGTCGTCCATCGCGAACACGTTCGTCGGGTCGGTCATCGCGATGGTCAACACGGAACCCACGCGCGACAGCGGAATCACCTGGTACCGCAGCGCTGTGTCCTGCGGGATCAACTTGATCACGTTGGGATCGATTTCGTAATACTTCAGATTGATCGACGGTACGCCGTACTGCCTCGACAGCACACCCGTGATGTCGTCATCCGTGATAAAGCCCATCTTCGTCAGGCAGCTTCCCAGTTTCCCGCCGTTGGAGCGCTGAAATTCCAGCGCCTTTTCCAACTGGTCCTGCGTGATTAGGCTTTCCTTTAGTAAAATCTCACCCAAACGGACAGACATCCGTAGGACTCCCTAAACACAATGCACCCACCGCTCAACATAACAAAGCGTCCCCTTGCTGCGCCTTTCCATTTTGTACCATCGTTCTGAATTCGCTAATACCTGTCCACCCGAACAGGTCTCTTCTGCCCCTCTGCCTTTCTGGCGGGTGGCCCACAGATTAAGCCCTGAGACACTTTGGGTGCCGCACCCTTCGGGGTTAAGAGTGCGGATTTTCTCTTTGGAAATCACGCACAGACCAAACGTTCCCCACTTTTCCGAACGGTCAGATGCACTCTAATTCGCCACCAAATCGATCAGCACGATTTCTGAATCCTCCCGTGACCGGTCGAACAAAATCCGGCTGCCGTCGGGAGTGATATCAAAGGTGCGCATGATCGCCGGACTGCTCAGCTGCGTCAAACGCCGTGAGCGCATGGTTCCAAGGTCCAGCAGCCAGAAATCCTGCTCGGCCAACGTATTTCCAAGCATGTAAACCAGCCCCGTGCCGTCAGGCAGGAACCGCAAACGCTCACCTTCGCGCTGCACTTTGATTTCTGGCAGCTTCACCGGCGTACCATCTGGACGCACTGCCAGAAGCGGTGCCAACGTGAACACCTGTGGCCCACAATACACGATCAGGTCCCCGCGCGGAGACCACACAGGATCCAAGAACGGTCCGCTTGCTATGCGAACTGGCGTGCCGCCGTCAACCGGCAGTTTGAACAACCCCGCCCCGCTGTGATCGCTGCCGGAAACCACAATCCATTTTCCGTCGGGAGACCAGGAAGCCGTCCCACGAACATCAACATCCCTTGAAAGCGAGCGCAGCCCTGTTCCATCTGCCGCGATCATATGCATCTGTTGTGTTCCATCGCGCCGCAGCGCAAACGCAGCGCTCGCCCCGTCCCCCGAAATGGCCGCGGGCGACTGGAGCGCGCCTTCAGAGCCTTTCCAAATTTCCAGCGCTTTGCCATCGCGATAGCTCCACAATCCGTCGGCACCGTCGCGTGAAGATAAGTAAAACAACGACCCCCCTCCGAAGCGCGGCGCCAGGGCCCGCACCGTGGGCATTTGGAAAAGCTGGGCATCCTTTTCCTTCATCACGTGACTGGTCAGCGGAACGCTCCAAAGGTTGACCTCCGTATTCACCACACTCGCGGCAAGACGGCGGCCATCGCCAGCGCCTGCCAGAGCCGTGTATTCTTCCAACCCCGAACTCACTCGGTAGGAAGTTCTGCTCTTTTCATCGAACGCCCATAGCCAAGGGCCGGCCCCGTCTTGATTGTGCGCAATGAAAAGAACCGTCCGGTCGTTGATCGGGGTGGGGTACGCAATATCAATGTTGAGATGCGTGAGTTGCTCTCGCTCTCCTCCATCGGGTGAAATGCGCCACAGGTCCATCTCTCGCGTGGCTGGCCGGCCGCGCACAAGGTAGATCCACCGTCCATCTTTCGACCAGACCGGATAGTGGTTGTGTAATCCCGGCTCGTTTTGGACAATCCGGTGTGGATTCGCGCCGTTGTGATCTGCCACAAATGTTGGGTCCCCTGCTTGCCACGTGTGATACACCAGCCGCGAGCCATCGGGTGACCAGGCAACCTCCGCGGCAGTTTCATCCAGAAAATTATGCGGTGCCCCACCCATCAACGGCCACAGCATGAGCCTGCGGCCTTGTACGCCCCCGCTCCATACTTCTAATCCGTCCCCTGAGAATCCCACGGCCCGAAGCGGCGCACGCGCGTCTCCGATCCGCCCCTGCGTCAGGTTCACCAGGCCGTTGCCGTCGGCTTGAACCAGCCAGATATCGAAGCTGCCGCTTCGGTTCGAAATGAACGCGACAAATTTACCGTCTGGCGAGATGGCTGGATCGATTTCTGCTCCTTTGAAATTGCTGAGCCTTGTGAACCGTGCATTGGACAGAGGTTTTTGGGCTACTGGGCCACGACGATTGGCGACAATCCATCCACCGAACCCTGCCACCAGTACGGCCACCAGAATCCACGCCAACCAAACGAAGCGCTTGGGCGCGACCGTCGGCGAAGTTATGGGCCGCGAACCACTGGAATCGCTTTCCCGTTTGAGGCGCATCAGGTCGGCGCGAATTTCCGAGGCGTGCTGGTATCGCAGGTCGCGGTCCTTCTCAAGCGCCTTGTTGATGATTTCGCTCAGCTTTACCGGCAAGTCAGGATTCAAGGAGGCAGCAGGAACTGGCGTACTATCCAGAATTGCCTTGAAGATTATTGCGGCGCTTCCGCCACGGAACGACAATTGCCCGGTCGCCATTTCATAAAGCACCGTCCCAAAAGAAAACAAGTCGGTGCGCACATCCAGTTCTTTGGCCCGCGCTTGCTCCGGCGACATGTACGCCACCGTGCCCAAAGTGCTGCCAGGGCTCGTCAATTGGTCTGGGTCCACTTCTTGTGTGCCAAGTGTTTCCTCGCCGCCTTCCGTGCTTTTTGTTGATGTGAGCTTGGCCAGCCCAAAATCCAGGATCTTGGCGGGTCCGTCGTTGGGAACAAGAATGTTCGCTGGCTTGATATCCCGGTGAAGGATCCCTTTCGAGTGCGCGGCGTTCAGACCTTCGGCCACACCCATCGCCACCGCAAGCAGCTTCTCCAGTTCCATCGGACGGCCGGCGATGATGTGCTTCAGGCTTTTGCCTTCCAAATACTCCATGGCAATGAAGGCCCTACCGTTTTCTTCACCAATGTCGTGGATGGTGCAGATGTTCGGATGGTTTAGCGCGGACGCAGCTTTGGCTTCCCGCCGGAACCTCTCCAACGCTTGCCGGTCGCGCCCTAAGCCTTCAGGCAGGAATTTGAGCGCAACAAATCGACCTAGGCGAGTGTCCTCCGCCTTATAAACCACACCCATCCCGCCTCCGCCCAATTTCTCGATGATGCGGTAATGAGAGACCGTCTGGCCGATCAGCGTGCCGGTGTCCGCCACAATGCGGCAATGTTAGGTTGCACTCCGGGGCAAGTCAACGAACACACCCGTGTGGCGCGGCGGATGAGCAAACCGAAAAGCTTGCTAATGCTTCGCATGGACAACGTGAACGCCGATCTGCCCCGTCGACAGCCCTTGAACCTCACGGCCGAACCGGGACACCACCTGCTGAAAACTGATGTCTTCCATGTCCTCGAAACCGTGCGACCGCAGCAGCGCGGCGACACCAGCCGGCTCGAAGCGGCTGACCCACTGCTCGTTGATCTTCGCAAGTTGCGCCGTCCGAGCGGTCGCATAGGCCTTCACCTCTTCAGTCCAGGTTTCGGGCGGCTCGGCATAGTCGAACACCACTTCCGAGCTTGGGATCGACGCTATGTAGCCTAACGTTCCATCGATCGCATCCCTTGTCAGATAGGGCACCACGCCCAGCCACGTGAAAAACGCAGCCAAGGTGCCCTCAAAGCCGCCGCTGCTGAGCTTCTGCCGCAAATCGTCCTGCTCGAAGTCCACGGGCACGAAGGTGAGCCATGGCGGTGGCGCGAGTTCAGCCTCCACCAGGCGCTGGCGCTTCCATGCCTGGGTGGCGGGATGATCCACTTCAAAGATGCTTATGCGCGCCCCATGGGGATTGCGGAGCGCGAAAGTGTCGAGCCCGGCGCCCAGGATCACCACCTGCCCAACTCCTCGCTGCACCGCTTTTGCTAGGGCGTCTTCCGCGATGCGGCTCCGTGCGGCGGTGAACAGGCGTCCCAGGCTCATCAAAGGGTTGTTGTGCGCTTGCAGTAGCTTGTCCTCGTGTTCGCCGAGAATTCTAACGGCGTACGGATCATCCAGAATTGCCCCATGATCGAGCAGTTGATGAGCTGCTCGCTGGCCGGCGACCTTCAGGGCCATGCGGCTGGGCTCGTCAGACTTCATGTCGGGTCTCCTTAGGGGTCAGTGAGTGCAGTTTGCAGCGCTTCAAGCTTGGCCTCGCAAAAATTAAGCGCGACCATACTCTCTGTCCAGTCGAGAAGCCTGTTACACTTCGCGCTCATTCGAGCCGGGAGGCTATCATGGACAATATGAAGCGGCGGAATTTTCTCACCGCGGCAATCGGAGCCTTTCCGCTCGCTCTATTAGAGCAGTCCGGCAAGTCGCCTGCGCCCATCAAACCCAGTCTTGTTCCGAACGGTGAAGATCGTCTCGGCGAGCATCACGTCATTGGTCTCAGCTCGACGTCCTTCAAGGTGTTAACGGATGATGCGGGCGGCGCTCTATTCGTTATCGAGCACGCCAGCCAGAAGAAGGGCGGGCCGCCACGCCATCTGCATCACAATGAACACGAATGGTTCTACGTTCTTGAAGGTGAATATATCGCTGAGGTCGGTTCCGAGCGCTTTCATCTGAAAGCGGGCGACTCCGTTCTTGGACCTCGTGAGGTCCCGCACGCCTGGGCTTTCGTCGGCGACACCCAGGGGAGACTGCTAATTACATTCGCGCCAGCCGGAAAGATGGAGCAGTTTTTTCGCGACAATGCCCAGCGCTATGCGGCTGGCAAATATGTCGATGACCCGGAAATTTATCGCCCCTACGGACTCGAATTGCTCGGCCCTCCGCTTTCGGTGGAATGAGGTCGATGCGGTACTTATCCGGTGAGCTGACCTATACATTCAACCGAACCAGGACTCTACCAAGGACGAGACAAATCTTCGCAGAGCGGTGGGCAAACCGAGTGCGTGGCCAACGAATCGTTGGCACGACAAACAGGAACTATTTTGCCCTAGCTTGTAACGCCTGGCGCGTGGCCATTAGAGTGTTGGTCAGCGACTCCTTCGGGAGTTTCTTGATGATCGGATTGATGGCCCAGCCCAGCTTGGATGGCACGTCGCGAGTCAACGAAATCGCTCGACACTCAACGTACACACCAGCGTCACGCTCTTGGAATCGCCAGTAGGAATACAAACGCCACAGGAATCCGTAACCCGTATCAGGTGGCAGCACTTTCTCTTTCGGCTTTCCTGCCTCCTGCACCTCAGCGATTCGTGTTGTGCGCGAGCGACAAGTCCAGTGCCCCCGATCTAAGGCCTGATACTGCACCTCATGATCGGTGTCGAGGACCACAGTTATGATTTTCTTCTTCAGAATTCGCAGATAAATCTGGAAATCATTGCCGTGATGGCTTATGAGCTTTGAGGCGATCACCTCGGGTACGTAGATATTCTTGTGGTTGTCGTAGTCCTGAATGAGTGCCAACGTGTGTTCGACGCTGGTTCCGGGAATGAAGGCAGCACCGATCCAGTCATGGATTAAACCGTTCGGCACTTCGACGGGCGCACGGCCTGTACAGAATTGTGCGACGACCTTTCCTTCCTGGAGCTGATGAGTTCGGTGGGCATCTAGGTCAGACCACAAGAATGGTCCGTGCAGAGTCTGGTCCATGGCCACTTCGGCGTCACGAATGTAGACAGTAAAAGCCTCCAGAGTTTGAGGCATCAACAGAATTGGCTTCGCTGCTAGCTCCATCCCGCCTGACCTTTCCCGAATCGTGGTCTGCTGATATTGGCTTGTCAAGTTGTGGTCATCCTGATAAACCCGCTAACCGCCGTAGGGGTACTCCTAACCGCGCGAACACTGAATCTTGCTCTGTCCAGTCGGTCAGACTGTTTACTCGCTTCCGCCGGGTCCTTGTCTCGGAGCCGGACGGAAAAAAATCTCCCGCACCTCGACCGACGCCCGGCAGGCGACGGCAGCCTTGCGTCCCCACGCCAGTGCCTCGTCCATCTCGGCGGCTTCCAGCACCCAAAAACCGCCTATGTGCTCCTTGGTCTCGGTGTACGGCCCGTCGCTGACCAGCACCTTGCCGTCGGCCTGCTTCCGCAGCGACTTCGCGCTCCTGGCCGGGGAAAGGCCGAGGGCCAACTTCCTCGCGCCGGCAGCAATCATTTCGCGGTTGAGCGCGTGGATATCCTCCATCATTGCTTCGCCTTCGACGGATGGGTCGTAGTCATCGGGATGGTAAATAGCAACCAAATATTGCTTCATGATGTCTCCTGTAACGGTCTTCGGGTGGGCCGATGCCCTGCCTTCACTATATCGTCGAACGGCTGGGCCGGAATTCGACAAAGCGTCCCAAAAATTTTCCGGCCGCTGCTTCGCGGTTTCCTCCGAATAGCTGCTGACCCACTCCCCGAAATTTACTCCAGGCAAAAGTCAGCTTCTCCGGGTATTGACCCCGAAGGTAGAATGCAGGCGGCCCTCTGCAGATGCGCAAAAATCCACTAGAAGTTATCTCATAAACACATTCAAGCTGTTTCGAGCTTGAGAGTTATGCAAACTAGCGTAAATCCAAGGCATGGACCTCACCGACGCCCAGTGGGCGGTGTTGGAACCACTGTTTCGTCCGAAACGCCGGGACG
>DASPVD010000038.1:0-2762 GCA_035622555.1 Candidatus Eremiobacteraceae bacterium
GGCGATTGACAAGCTGCTGGAAGCACTGAATCGGCTGCGAGCAATGAAGCTCCCTTCGGATCCGGAAGTCGGCCCTTGCACTTTGAACGTTGGGACTATTGAAGGTGGCCGCGCTCCCAACGTAATTGCAGACCGGGCCCGTGCTGAACTTCTTTATCGTCTAGTTGGATCGGCTGAGCCACTGCGCAAGGAGATTGAGCAAGCTGTTTCTGGGTTGGCAAAGGCCGAGTTCGTCTTGGAGATTCCGTTTGTTCGCTTGCGCACGCTCGATGGACTACCCACAATGGTTGCGGCATTCACTACCGACATTCCGTGGCTAACGAACTGGGGCGTGCCGCTGTTGGTCGGACCGGGATCGATTCACGTCGCGCACACCGAAGGCGAGTACGTGGAGAAGAAACAGCTAAGCGATGCGGTCGATCTTTACTGCGCCATTGCAAGGCGCCTTGGATGGTCAAGGGAGGCATGAGGTTGTGCTGAACACCAGGCAGGTGCGCACAGCGTCACAACCGAGGCGGAAAGTATTTGTTGATCTCCGCCTTATTTACATCTATACGCCAATAGCGTATAGTAAGATTTGATGCTCCAATAGTGCACAAAACGTATGGAGTTTGTCGAGGCCCCGGCTTTCACACGTTGTCTTTCAGACTATCTGAACGATGACGCCTATCGAGAATTGCAGGCCAAGCTGAGCGCCAATCCGGAGCTGGGAGATTTGATGCCGGGTACCGGCGGGTTTCGAAAGATGCGGTGGACGGATGTACGGCGCGGCAAAGGTCGCAGAGGCGGATTGCGAATCATTTATTACCACTTCCCCTCGGACCGTCAAATATGGCTGATGACTGTTTATGACAAAGGTGAAGCGTCAGACTTGACGGCAAAGGAGAAGAAAGCCTTGAAGGCGTCGATTGACGGCGAGTTGAAAGCACGTGCGGCCAGACGCGTCGCCCGGTCTCGCAGTACAGGGAAAATACAGTAATGGCAAAAAGGAACATGTTTGGCGAACTGATGGAAGGTGTGGCGGCGATGAAGAGCCATCGCGAAGGCAAGCTCACCCTGCGTAGCTGTAAGGTCGAGGCGGCTCCGCTGCCGAGGGTCGATTCCAAACTCATCCGGGACACTCGAAAAAAGCTGCGTTGCTCTCGAGCAGTATTCGCGCGCAAGTTGCGAATCAACGAAAGAACGCTGGAAAAGTGGGAACAGGGGCGCGCGAAACCGAATCCGCAGGCTGCCGCTCTCGTTCTTTTGGTCCGCCGGTACCCCGATACATTAGCGCGGTTGGACGAAGTGGCGCTTGGGTGAGGCGCATGAACGGGGAGCCGTTTGCGAGGTGAACTTGTAACCCGCGCCCTGCGGGACATCGGAAACTCCCAATAGAGATCGGCATCAGCGACCCAATGTAGACTTAAGTCATGACTAGCCCCACGGCCAACTCCCTTTCTCGCGCATCCTCCGCCTACCTCCGCTCTGCGATGCACCAGCCGATTCAATGGCATGAGTGGGGTGAAGAAGCCTTCGCTGCTGCGCAGCGGGAGAACAAGCCCATCCTGCTCGATATCGGCGCCGTTTGGTGTCACTGGTGCCATGTGATGGATCGCGAGTCGTACGACAACCCAGAAATTGCGCAGATCGTGAATGAGCGCTTCGTTGCAGTCAAAGTCGACCGCGACGAGCGTCCAGACATCGACAGTCGTTATCAAGTCGCTGTGAGTTCCATCAGTGGGCAAGGGGGCTGGCCGCTCACCGCGTTTCTCACTCCCGAGGGCAAGCCTTTTTACGGTGGGACCTATTTTCCTCCTGACGACCATTACGGACGTCCCAGCTTCAAACGAGTGTTGCTGGCGATTTCGGACGCTTACCGCGAAAAGCACGGCGACGTCATCGAACAAGCAAAGATGGTGGAGAGCGCAATTTCGCAGGCAGAATCCTTTGCCGGGAAAGCCGGCAAATTCTCGCCCACCGTCATAAAGGTGATTGTTAACTCTGCTCAAAGCATGTTCGATCCCGACCATGGCGGCTTCGGCAGCGCGCCCAAGTTCCCGCATGCCTCTGCCATTGATTTATTGATAGATCAATATGTCCGTTCGGGTGACGATCAGCTTCGCCAAGTGTTTGTCACTACGCTGGAGAAAATGGCGCGCGGCGGCCTCTACGATCACCTGGCCGGCGGATTTCACCGCTATTCCGTCGATGAAGGCTGGATTGTGCCGCACTTCGAGAAGATGTGCTACGACAACTCCGAACTGCTGAAGAATTACGTTCACGCCTATCAGGCGACCGGATCGGAATTCTTCGCTGACGTAGCTCGCGACATTATCCGCTGGATGGATGAGTGGCTCAGTGACCGCGAGCATGGTGGCTTCTACGCCTCGCAGGACGCCGACTTCTCCATGGATGACGACGGCGATTACTTCACCTGGACGGTCCAGGAAGCACGGGCAGTTCTCAGCGAGGAAGAAGCGCAGATTGCCAGCCTGCATTACGACATCAACGAAATTGGCGAGATGCACCACAATCCTGCGAAGAATGTGCTCTACGTCCGGGCTTCAGTGGATGAGATCGCCAGACGTCTGAATCTGCCGATACCGCAAGTACAAGCTTCGTTGCAATCGGCAAAAGAAAAGATGTACGCCCTTCGCCGAAAGCGTCCCACTCCATACGTTGACAAGACGCTTTACACAGGCTGGAACGGGTTGTGCATCTCTGCGTACCTGGAAGCAGCCAAGGTGCTCAAACTGGATGCGGCTCGGCATTTTGGGCTG
>DASPVD010000039.1:0-65311 GCA_035622555.1 Candidatus Eremiobacteraceae bacterium
CTTTGCTCCGCGCTTCTTTCGGGCCCCGCCTCGCGGCGAGTGCTATTTCACCCTTGCGCTTCGCTATCACTTCACGTCCATCACGTTGTGAAGAGGACTTTCACCTCCAAATGGTCAAACATGCTCGGCACACAAACAAGAGGCCCAACTCTCGTCCGAGAATCGGGCCTCCCCGTTTCTTCATTCAACAGTTCTTCCTTGGGTTGCCGCTTCTCAGGAAGTGGTACGAAAGCTAGCGATGAATTCGATTTCGCGCAGTGACGATTGTCACCTTGCCTCAAGTGCCCCAGCCAAACACCCCCTTCCTTTTCGGCAGGTCGCCGTTCCTGCCAAAGGGTGCTGGCTGGGGCAAGGTTGTTGCCCCAGGTCAATGTCTGTTTTCAGGGGGAGCGGTGCCTATGGAACCCAGGGGTACATTGGCACCGTGAGTTGGGATGCCATCGACCTGGGGCGAGGCCTCAGGCACATTATATCACGCTGAGCGTATCGGGACCGGAGCACGTCGAAGAAGCGCTGCTTCACGCGCCTGTGGCACGCACTTTTGTCGTCTCTGCCGTGGAGGTCAACTCTCGCTCTGCTTGCAGCCAATCATCCAGGTCATACCCATGCAAAGCACCACGACTGAGAAATATCTCGTAAGCGCGGGTTGCGATTTCCGGCTCGCTTACAGTCACAGGGGCAGGTGTTTTTGTCGGGGCAGTTTTGGTGTCCATTGGGGACTCCTTTCTTAATCCCGAGTGGCTTAACCGGACTGGGACGGGTGAGGCAAACGGACAAGGCGAGGCTATGTACAGAAGTACACGGAATCAGTGATGGCGGTCACACCGCGCCAGCCGGTCCGTTGCGACCGCTCTAAAACCGTGGCCATAGCTCGACCCGGCTTCCCCACTCCTCACCCACCGCCTTCTACGCCATAATTCCTGCATGCCTATCCACATTCGCCAAGCCTCTGACCAGGACATTCCTTCTCTGCTTTCGCTGATGCGCCATATGCAGCACGACGATCCGTGGGATGAGCCCTTCCAGGAAACCGCAGTGCAAAAGAATCTTTCCGAGCTTCTGCGCAATCCCGCCTATGGCCTCGCTTACCTCGCCTGCGACCACCAAATTCCTATTGGCTATCTGCTCATCTGTTTCGATTTCAGCCTGGAATACCGCGGCAAAGGCGCGTGGATTGATGAACTGTTTGTCGAGCCTCCGCATCGCGGCCTGGGCATTGGCGCCCAGTTACTGGACCTTGCCGAACGAGCTGCCTGCGAATGCGGCGCCAGCGTGCTGCACCTGGAAGTAACCCATGGCAATCCCGCCATCGAGCTTTACCGTCGCCGCGGTTTCGTCGATCACCAGCGCTACCTGATGACTAAATCCCTCCTCTCCTGACCATTTCGACGTTTGTCTTTCCAGCCATTCGAAGCGAAAATGTCCTCAGCCGGACTTTCTTTCTTACGTTTTGTCCCTTTGCTGATTTCGGGCGCGGTGTAACCATTTATCGCGGAGGCTTCGATGAATCTGCGCAGGTTGCTCTCTCCTCTGGTTTTTGGCGTGCTGCTCGGTGTGGCCCTCGTTTCTCCTTCGCTTGCCGACGAGTCCTACCCCGTGAAGGTCGAGCGTAATGTGCCTGTCAAAATGCGCGATGGCGTGATCCTGCGCGGCGACATTTTCCGTCCCGACGCCGAAGGCAAATTCCCGGTTCTACTGCAACGCACGCCCTATCGCCGCTCCGTGCCTTGGGGCTACGAAGTCCAATTCGCGCAGCACACCGCTTCCCGTGGCTACGTCGTCTTCCTCGAGGATGTTCGTGGCCGCTACAGCTCCGATGGCGTGTGGACTCCTTTCGTTCACGAATCCGAGGACGGCTACGACACCATCGAGTGGATCGCTGCTCAGCCGTATTCGAACGGCAAAGTCGGCATGTTTGGTGCCTCCTATGTCGGTGCCACCCAGATGCTCGCCGCCATGGCCCATCCTCCGCATCTTGCGGGAATCTGTCCCATTGTTACCGCCAGCAACTACCACGATGGTTGGACCTATCAGGGCGGCGCTTTCGAGCAATGGTTCAACGAGTCCTGGACCACCGGCCTCGCGGAAGACACCTTCGCGCGCAAAGTGGAAAATCTCGGCAGTTCTCCCGAAGACGTGGACGCGCTTCCCCTCACCTCCTATCCCCTCTTCAACCACACGCCTGCGGACGTCTTCGACGCCTCCACCCGCAACCTAGCGCCCTATTTTCTTGAGTGGCTAGCGCATCCGACTTACGACGATTTCTGGAAGCGCATCTCCATTGAAGAGCACTACCCCGACATTCGCGTTCCCGCCCTGCACGTTGGCGCTTGGTACGACCTCTTTCTCGGCGGCACGCTGCGCAACTACGTGGGTATTAAGGCCCATGGCGGCACTGAGGACGCTCGCAACGGCCAGCACCTGCTGGTCGTCGTTGGCGGGCATTCCGGAGGTGGCCGCAAAATCGGCGACGTGGACTTCGGCCCCGAAGCCGAAAAGGCCGACGACGATCAAATCATCCTGGCCTGGTATGACTTCCTCTTCAAAGGCGTGCAAAACGAATATTCCCGCAAACCCGTCAGAATTTTCGTCATGGGCGTCAATCAGTGGCGCGACGAAGATGATTGGCCCATCGCCCGCGCTAAATCCACCAAGTTTTTCCTGCACTCTCAGGGGGCCGCCAATTCCGACAAGGGTAACGGCTCGCTTTCCACCTCCGCTCCCGCTTCCGAACCTTCCGATAAGTTCACCTACGATCCGGCCAACCCCGTGCCTACCGTCGGTGGCCCGCTCTGCTGCGATTCCAATCACTTGGCGCCCGGCCCGCGCGATCAGCGCCGCGTCGAGAGCCGTGCCGACGTCCTGGTCTACTCCACGGCTCCACTCGACCACGATCTGGAGGTCACCGGTCCTGTGCGCCTGGACTTTTTCGCCTCTTCCTCCGCGGTCGACACCGACTTCACCGCCAAGCTGCTTGATGTTGCTCCCGATGGCACCGCCATCAACCTGACCGAAGGCATTCTGCGCGCCAAGTACCGCGATTCACAGCTCAGCGCCACCCCGCTTACCCCTAACCAAGTCTATGCCCTCAGCGTCGACCTGTGGGCCACCAGCAACGTTTTTCGCGCCGGACACCGCATCCGCCTCGAATTATCCAGCAGCAATTTCCCCCGCTTCGACCGCAACCTGAACACCGGCGAATCCGCTGCCAATTCCGCCAAGTGGGTCCCCGCCACCAACACCATCCTTCACGACGCCGCCCACCCCTCCGCCCTGGTGCTCCCGGTGGTCCCCTGAGCCTGGCCCCAGCACCTGATCGCCCCCAACGCCCTACTCCGCATCAGCGCTTTAGGCACACCCCTCCCCTATCTCGTTGACGCCTCGTACCACACCACGCAAAATGGGAAAACAGGGGAACTCCCGGTAAATGGCCCCTAAAAACAGGTATGTCACCAGATCCTAACCCGGTCGAACTGGCGGTCGCCCGCGCCCTGCGCGACAACCTCGAGGGCATCCAGCGTTCCACCACCGAGCTGCAACAGGCCATCAACGATGTCGTTGCCGCCTGCTCCAGCTCCAAGCCCACCAACGCTTTGCCCCCGCTTCTGCGTGCCCAGGCTTCCGCCGCCTCCTTGTCCGCGGCTCTGGACGTGCTGGCGCGCTTCGTGGCCTTAGCCTTGCAACCCGGTCCCCGCAGCCCTCTCGAGGAACGCATCACCCAGGCCATTGCCATTGAGTTGCCCCAAGCACCGCCCGCTCGAGTCCGGCCTGTCCCGGAAATCCCCACCCCGCAAGGCATGGGCCCCGCTTCCATGCGTTCAGTACCCGTGGAGCCGCCAGCCCAGGACTTTGCGCCCACGGAACCCTCAACTCTTCCGGTAGAATTGGAACCCGAACCCGTTGTGACCGAGCCCGGCGAACCCGAGTTCGATATCAACCGGTTAACTCCTGAGGAACAGGAGCTTCATCGCCGCGCAAATCGCGTGGCCAAAGTTTCGATGCAGGATATTAAAATGTTACGTCCTGAGCAGGTCCGCTTGGGGCGCGAACATAAAGACATCTGCATCAGGTTGAAAGACGACATTGAAAAGGCTCATCGCGAGTACGATCGCAGGTTCAAACCCATCATGGACCATCCGGTGGATTACTTCTACCGTTGGTTGGTGGAGATCCTCGCCGACGGCGACGCATCTTTACTCGGCGAATATCCTTACGCAACGGCCGGCAAATCGCGCTAGTTCCCGCTCACTTTCTGCTCACCTCCCGCGCGCACTGGCGGTAGTTGTTTGCGCTACGCTGCTCCTGCTCTGCGGATTCTCTAGTGATGCGCAAACCGCTGCTCACGCCCACAAGAAGAAAAAGCCTGCGCACCCCAAATCGCCGGCGTGCCAAACCGGCTGCAAGCCCGACACTACTGCTCCGGCTCTCGACGCCGCCACACCCGAAGACGCCGCGGCACAAAAGGAACTGGCCGGCTTGGCGCGCGACCTCCATTCTTCCTACACCCCGGGTGCTTACGAAAAACTGGCTGCCTTTGCCAACCAGCACGTCTCCAGCGTTTGGGGCCAGCGCGCTGCCTTAGCCCTAGGCTACGAGGACTATTCCCGCGCCCGTTTCCCGCAGGCTCTGAGTTGGCTCCAGAAAGGCAAGGACGACGCCCTTCTTCGTGAATACACGCTGTTCTGGACCGCGCAGACCAATCGTGCCCTGCACAAAAATGGCGAGGCAGCCCAGGAATTCGCTCTTCTCTTGACCGATTACCCGAACACGGCGATCAAAGAGCAGGTTCTCGAGGCCTACGCCCCTACCGCCATTGACATCGGTCGTCCGCAGGATGCTCTGGAAGCTCTGGCCAATTATCCTCTGACCACCTCCCGCCCCGCTCTTCTCCTCATTCGCGCTCGCGCCCACGAATCGGCTCGCAAACTCACCGAAGCCGCTAAGGATTATCAGACCCTCTATTACAAATACCCCTTGAATGACGAAGCCAAGGACGCGGCCCTCGCGCTTCCCCGCCTGAATAAGCAACTGCACAACGAATTTCCTTACGCCACCGCCGAACTGCGGAATCAGCGCGCCGAGATTTTCTACGATGCCCACAAATCGAAAGAAGCCCGCGTCGAATACGAGAAACTCGCCGCCATGTTCCGGGATCCCTCCAACCCTATGCGCCAGCGTGCGCTTGTGCGCGCCGCCGAATGCCGCCAGCACCCCAAAGCTGCGCCCTACCTGCTCGCGCGCCTGAGCGTCAGCGATCCCGACGCCGATGCCGAGCGCCTCTATCTCCTCTCGCAGGTCTATCGTTCCGAGAAGAACGAAGCCGAGATGCTTGCCAACATCGAAAAGCTCGCCGAAAAATATCCGCAAAGCCGCTGGACCGAAGAAGGCCTAATGGCGGCCGGAAATTATTATTGGGTGCTGCTCGATCGTGCCAGCGCCGTCCATTATTACCAGCGCGTGCTCGAGAATTTCCCCGGCGACAAAAACGCCTACAACGCCGAATGGCGCATCGCCTGGGTCGCTTATCTCGGTGGTCAGCCCTACGCCGACGACAAGATGAGCGTGTTCCTCCGGAAATATCCGGTTTCCGCCGGCGCCGTTAACGCCCTTTACTGGCTCGGACGCAATGCCGAACGCACCGGCAATCCCGCTCATGCTCGCGCGTACTACAAGAAAGCCCTGGACCGTTTCCCAACCAGCTATTTCGCCGATGCCGCGCAAGGCCGCCTCGACAAGCTCGGCACCGGCGAAGAAGATGCCCCTGACTTTCTCGCTCAGATTCCCCCGGCTCAGCCGCTGCGTCCCTTTGATGAGCCTGTTCCCGCCAACGTTCTGGATCGTTGGAATCGCGCTCAAGCTTTGCGCACCATTGCGTTTGACGCGTCCGCGGAACTCGAACTCAAAGCTGCTTATGCGGCCACCGCTTCGCCTCGTTTCCTTTTGGAGGCCGCGCAGGCTGCCTTCGATCAAGGGCATTTCGCCACCGGCATGAACTATGGACGCCAGGCCATCGCCAGTTTCGACTCCCGCAAGTTCGACGAAGTCCCGGTCGGCGCCTGGAAAGTGCTGTTCCCGCTTCCTTACGAGTCGCAGCTTCGCCGCGAAGCCGAGCGCGATGATTTCGATCCCATGTTTGCCGCCGGCTTGATTCGCCAGGAATCCACCTTCCAGGCGGATGTGGTTTCCCATTCCAACGCCATCGGCCTGATGCAGATTCTCCCCAAAGAAGCGCGCCGCTTGGCCCGGGAGCGCAAAGTCCGCTACACCAAAGCTTCCCTCTTCGATCCCACCGTCAACATCGAACTGGGCATGCTGTACATCTCCGAATTGACCCGCAGCACCGGCGCTCCCGAGTATGCTGCCGCGGCTTACAATGCCGGTGAAGATCGCCTCACTCTGTGGAGAGGCGAGCGCGCCTACGACGAGATTCCCGAATTCGTCGAGTCCATTCCCTTCACCGAAACTCGCGAATACGTGCAGATCGTCATTCGCAATGCCAACATGTATCGCCGGCTCTATGGCGCCGGTACCCCCAAGAACACCGTCTCCGCCTCCATCCCTTCAACCGCTCACCCCAGCCGCTGAGCCATTTCTCAATCACTGCGGCTTGCGTCCAACAAAAAATCTGGCATTGTTTGTGTAGTCGCCGATCTTCAGATCGGCTGTTTCAGCTTCTGCGTCTTGCCTCCCAACAAAATAACCAAAACCATCATTCCCAGCGCAGCGAGGAACCCTCTTCCAGTTTCTCTCGCCACTCACCACTTTCTTTTGCCCTATGCTGCCCGTCACATCCTACGTGGCTCCCTATAAGTACAATTCCCGCGGAGTGACCACCTCATGAAAGCTGCTGTTTACACCAAAACGGACTCGGGAAAAGTTCTCCAGATTCTCGACCTCGACACGCCCGTTCCCAAGGACAACGAGGTTCTTCTAAAAGTTCACGCCGCTTCCGTCAATCCTCTGGACTGGCGAATGAAGACCCATCGGCCCGGCGTGGATGTGGCCGGCGAAGTCGTCGCTATCGGCCAACGTGTAACCTTCTTCAAACCAGGAGACGCAGTCTTCGGTGCTGCTAAAGGCGCTTTCGCCGAATTTGCCTGCGCCGCCGAGGTTGCCTTGATCGCCAAGCCCGACAACCTCACCTTCGAACAAGCCGCCTGCGTGCCTATCGCCGGTCTCACCGCTTTGCAGGGACTTCGGGACAAAGGCCACCTTCAACCGGGACAGCAGGTCTTGATCAACGGAGCGGCGGGCGGTGTCGGTACCTTTTCCGTTCAGATTGCCAAATCGCTCGGCGCGGAAGTCACCGGAGTCTGTAGCACCAAGAATGTTGACATGGTCCGTTCCCTGGGCGCCGACGTCGTCATTGACTACACACAAACAGACTTCACCCTCTCCGAACGCCGCTACGACCTGCTCCTTGACAACGTCGGCAATCGCACCTTATCCGCACTCCGCCGCCTCATCGCTCCTCGCGGTCGCTGTGTGATGGCCGGCGCGCCAAAACAACTCTGGGCAGTATTCGCGCGAATTCTCAAAGCGGCGGCTTGGCGCCACAGGTTCATCTTCTTTATTGCCAAGATCAAAAAGGAAGACCTGGCCGCACTCTGCGAACTTATGAAGACGGGAAAATTAACCCCGGTGATCGATCGATCTTATCCACTCAAATTCGCCGCCGATGCCATGACCTACGCGGAACAAGGCCACGCCCGCGCTAAGGTCATTATCAGCTTGGCGTAAGCGCCAACGATTCCCTGCTGGAACTCGTAACCGATAGCAGCCCGGACTATGAAGCTTGTTCAGGCGTCGAGCTCGTAGGCTTTCTCCAGCCACTTTCGCACTTCGTCGTCGATCTCCGCGAGCGAGGCGATCGGAATGCGGTGCGTGATGCGGTCTTTCTTCGCGAAGCCGCCGGTGTCGATCAGCCTCCCGGATGGTTTCATCCCGCCCAGCGCGAAACCCATATCAATTCGCGTGTTGGTCGAGGGCTTGATTTGCGCAAAGACGTGCTTGCGGTACAACGGCACTATCGTTGAGCAGGGACAGGCTTTCACATCCTTCGCGATGCTCAGCCCCAACTTCAGTAGTTTTTCGTAGATTGGCCGCAGCGCCTCTTTGGGTCCCCCGAACATGGCATCCACCAGCTTCTCCGGATGGTAGTTCTCCCGGCCACCCGTGCCCGAAGCGCGCGATGCGACCCAGCCCGCGTAGTTCATCGTCAGGCCCTGCTTTTTCAACCACCCCAGGCGAGCCTTGGGCTCCGCTGGGCCGTTTCTCTTCACATTCGCGATCCACTCCTCCAGCGTTTTGCCGGTTCGCTCCTTGATCAGTCGCAGCCCTGCGTCCTCATAGTCGAATGAGGGGTGCATGCTGTACAGCGACTTCTTTCGTTTGACCGTTGCCGCAGCGGGCATTGAGCACCTCCCAGTGCCTTTTTATTTCGATGACAACAGGAATTGGTTGCCGTCTACATCCCGGAACTTCGCCGAGGTTCCCCACTCCTCCGTCTTCGGCGGACCAAGGAACTCCACGCCCTTGGCAGACAGTTCCTTATACGATTTCGCAACATCGTTGCTCCAGAATACCAGCGGCTGAAACTGCCCGATCAGCACTTCGTGTCCCGGCGAAGTGAACAGCACAAGATCTGTCTCCGCGCCCGGAATCCCAGCGTTGGTTTCCGAACGGCTGGTCGGTCCGTATCTGGAACCCCAGTTTCTCGGTGTAGAATTTGAGCGCTTTCTCCTGGTCGCGAACGGGAACGGTGACGAATTTGATGCCTCGGATCATGGCCCCTCCGGGAGAGCATCTTTGCCATGTCGGGAAACCCCGCGCAAGTCCCCCAACTTATTACCACTATAGTGATAAACTTACGCCATGGTTGCCGGCGCCCCCGCCATCCCGCTTGATAGCTATGTGCTCGATGTGCTGATCCGCGATCTGGTTGGCCACGACAAGAAGCCCTCTGCCCTCATCGTGTACTTGTATCTCGCCGTGCGCATCGAGCGGGAGATGACCCATAGCGTGCAAGCCAGCTACGGCGCCATTGCTTCGGCCACGGGACTATCCAAATCCGCGGTGCAGCATGCCATCGACCACCTAAAAAAGCGAAAGCTGATTCTCGTCTCTAGGGATTCGCCCACTTCGACTCCGCAGTATCGCCTGCATCGTCACTGGCGGCTGCGCTTGCGCGGCGTCTAGCCAACGAGAGCTCCCCCCATTCGCAAACGACATCGAAACCTGGCTCCGATGAACACCCGGCTTGACCTCGCCGTTTCCAATCGGAAGTTGACGCCCTCCGCTGCCCATCCCCTATAATTAGTCCACCTAAGGGGTTACGTTCCGGCGCAGCGCAACACCGCGCCAAAGATCGGAATTCACAGTCCGGGCACCATTCGCGCTTGCTGTGTTCCCGTTCTTTGTGTTTCTGCATCGGACCAGACCGCCGGCGCCTGGCAAATTGGGGGGCAGCATTGAGGATCACCAACAGGATTCGTGTTCTTCCGCTATTCCTGGTTCTTTGTCTCTTTGTTTTTGCGTGTTCCCAGCCGCAATCTGAGGGTCCCAGCGCCACCGCCAAAGTGCCCTCACGGCCGGTCATTGTTTTCATGACCGATTTCGGCACCGCGAACGATGCCGTGGCCATCTGCAAAGCGGTCATGCTGGGAATTACGCCGGATGCCCGCATTATGGACATCACCCACCAGGTGACTCCCTTTTCCATCAAGGAAGGTGCGCGCTTTTTGGCTGGTGTTGCCCCCTACTATCCCGCGGGCACCGTTTTCGTGGTGGTCGTCGATCCCGGTGTCGGCACCTCGCGCAAGGCCGTCATCGTTAAGACCAAGAAGCCGCAATATTTCGTGTTGCCCGACAATGGCTTGATCACTCCCGTTATCGACCGCGACGGCCTGGATTCCGCTCGCGAAATCACCAACACCTCCTGGATGATTGGCGATGCGGTTTCCTCCACATTTCACGGCCGGGACATCTTCTCTCCGGCTGGCGCTCATCTCGCCGCCGGCTGGGATTACACCCTGGCTGGCCCGGAAGTTCCGCAACTGGTTCGCCTCACTCCCAAGACCGCGACCCTCACCGATAAGGGCATTTCCGGCGACGTGATTGCCCTCGATGATCCTTTTGGCTCGCTGATTACCGATATCCAGGGCACCGACTTCAAAACCTTAGGTTACAACCTCGGCGACAAGGTCACCGTGCAACTCGACAAGAAGCCTTTCACCCTGCCCTACCACAAAACCTTTATGGACGTGCCAGTCGGCGAACCCTTGCTGTACGTCGACTCGCGCGGCCGCGTCGGCCTGGCCATCAATGAAAGAAATTTTTCCCAGGTTCACAAGATTGCTCCGCCGGTGTCCCTGTTCATTCCGAAAAAGGGAGCGCCGGTGAAGGGCCAGCGATGAGCACTTCGCCAATCGATGCGCAGTTGCTACACGCCCGATGTACCCGGGCGCGGCGATGTCGCCGCAAATGCGAGTCCCTCTAGCAAAAGTTCCCTCGGTTGGGATTTCTTGGGCAACTAACTGCACAGGCGCTCCGGTGCATGGAACCATTACCGGTTCCTTTCAAAGGATTCAGGTCATGACACTACGCAAGGCATTATCAGTGGATTTGCGATGGGCCCTTCTGTCCCTCTTAGCCATGATTTTCGCCGCCGGGTCTCCCCTTTCCTCGGCGCAGTCGTTTCGCGGCGCCATTCGTGGCGACGTCACCGACGCCAGCGGCTACCACGTGCCCGCTGCCAAGGTGGTCGCTCGCAATCTCGGCACCAGTGAAACCCGCGAAATCACCGCCGGAGATGACGGCGAATATCGTTTCCTGGAGTTGCCCGCTGGCGAATACGAAGTTTCGGCCGTAGCCGGCGGCTTCGAAGAGGTTCGCGTGCCCAAAGTGCGCGTCGAAGTAGGTGTCGAAACCCTCGTCAACCTGGTGCTCTCCAAAGTTAAAAGTCAATCGGAACGCGTCGAGGTTATCGAGAGCGTTCCCCTGATGGAAACCTCCGGCACCACTCTTTCCCAGGTCGTTGACCATTTGCTCGTCCAGGAGTTGCCACTGAATGGCCGCGACTTCGGCAAACTGGTGGCCCTCACACCGGGCGTTACTGTCGAAGGTTCCGGCGTGGCCGGCTCCGAGAAGGGATTCGGTCAGTTCAACATTGATGGCAACCGCGACCGTTCCAACAATTACAACCTGGATGGAACCGATAACAACGATCCCTTCTTCAATAATTCCGCGTTGAATCAGGTTGGCATCACTGGCGCGCCCGCCACGCTCTTGCCTCTCGATGCCATCCAGGAGTTCAACCTGCAAGCCCAATTTGGCGCCGAATACGGGCGCAACTCCGGCTCGGTGGTGAACATCATCACCCGTTCCGGCAGCAACGACCTTCACGGCTCACTCTACGAGTTCAACCGCAATTCCTGGTTCGATGCCCGCAACTATTTCAATACCAAATTCCAGTCCGACGGCTCGCCCAATCCCCAATCGCCTTTCAACAACAACAATTTCGGCGGCTCCCTCGGCGGTCCCATTCTCAAAGACAAGATCTTTTTCTTCTTCGCTTATGAAGGCCAGCGCGAGCGTGTCGGTTCGGACTTTGCCTTGAGCGTGCCCTCGCAAGGACAAATTGCCGCCGCACAAGCCATCGCGGTCAATAATCCTTATTCCACCGTGCCCTCTATCAATCCCGCCCTCATCAAGATCACCAACTTGTTTCCCACCAGTGACTCCAATTCCCTCGCCTACTCCGTCCGCGACACCAACAATGGCGACAACCTTATCGGCAAAGTCGATTACCGCATCAACCAGAACAACTCGGTCAGCGCGCGTTATGCTTTCGGGCAGAGCACCCAAGCCTTCCCGCTTGGCTCTCTCGGCGGCTACGGCAGCGGTTCCCGCCTCGCCAACTTCGAACAGATCTCCCCCACGCGCGTGCAAGTTGTGTCCCTGAATTGGCTCACCACTCTCTCGTCCACGCACATCAACGAAGTGCGCTTCGGTTACTCCCGTTTCCGCACCAGTTTCAACTCCGCCGATGCTACGCCCGGCAATCCCAATTACATCGACCCCGCCGCCCTGGGACTCGATATGGGTACCGATCACGTGGGCTTGCCCGAAATCGACTTCAACGGTGTCGTGGAAAATCTCGGCGCCACCGCCTACAGCGTCCCGCGCGGACGCGTCAGCGAAACCTTCCAGATTCTCGACAATTTCACCTGGATTCGTGGCCGCCACACCTACAAGTTCGGAGGCGAATACCATCGCTACGATGTGCAGAGCTTCAACGACAATCTGGAGCGCGGCCTGCTCGACGTAAACACCTGCGTGTCTCTTTCCGACGGCTCGTGCCCGCAACTTTCCGCGGATCCCATCGTCAACGCCTTGGCCAATTTTTATATCGGCAATATTTACGCCATCGGCGACGCCGGCAACACCCAGCGCTTCACCTTCAATAACAACCTGGGCTTCTTTGGCCAGGACGAAATCCGGCTTCGCCCCAATCTGACCATCACCGCCGGTTTGCGTTGGGAGTTTTTCTCTCCGCTCTCCGAAAAACACGACCTGCTTTCCAATTTCGATGCCAGTAAAAACCTGGTCCAAGTCGGATCGCCAACCTTGCCGATCCTCTATCATCGCGACCTCAACAATTTCGGGCCGCGTCTCGGCATTTCCTGGAGCCCCTTCAAAAATACCGTGATTCGCACCGCCTATGGCGTCTACTACGACTACACCCCGCAGAACAATCTCATCGCCAATTACACCAACTCTGCCGGCGTGGCTACCAATCCGGTCTCTTCCTTAGCCAACAGCCCCTACTTCGTCGGTGCCTTGAACTTCAATTCCGGAGCTTGGACCGCCACCGCACCCGGGCCTGTCTTCTCACCCGTGCCCGCGGGCACACCACAATCCATTTTCATCACTGACCCCAACTTGCGCACGCCTTACGTACAAAGTTGGAACCTGAATATTCAACGCGAACTCAGCAACACCTTGGCTTTCGAAATCGGCTACGTCGGCAGCAAGGGCACCCGGCTCACCCGCCTTTACGACGCCAACCAGGGCCGCGACTTCAACATCAACAATCCCGCCTTCCCGCAATATGCCGCCGTTGACGTCTTCTCCGACAGCGCCAACTCCACCTACAACGGCCTGCAAACCACCGTCCGCATGCAGCAGTTTCACGGCTTCTCCGGCTTTTCCACCTACACCTTTTCCAAGTCACTCGACGGCGCCTCCGACGGCATCAATTTCAATTTCGCCAACGCCGCTTTCCCGCAAGATTCCACAAATCTCCGCGCCGAAAAAGGACCCTCCACCTTCGACACCCGGCATCGTTGGACCACCGCTCTCAACTATGCCGTGCCTTACTTTCATGTGCTCCCTCACGTCGTCGCCGCTGGTTGGCAGCTCAACTCCGTGGTCACCGTGCAATCCGGCAGGCCCATCAACATCATTACCGATGAGGGCGGTGTGAACTCCAACTTTGTCGAGCGCCCAGATATTCTGCCCGGCGTCAATCCCATCCTTCCGCACTGGACTCCCACCACCGGGTACCTGAATCCCAATGCTTTTTCGTATCCCGCGATGACTGCCGCCGACCCGTATGGCTACTTCGGCGACCTGGGCCGCGACCAGATCTTTGGCCCGGGCTTCTGGAACTATGACTTCTCCGCCACCAAGAACTTCCACCTGCGCGAGTGGCTGCAGCTGCAATTTCGTGCGGAATTCTTCAACATCTTCAACCACCCCAATTTTGCTTTGCCTTCCAATGTGATTACCCCCGGCTTCATGCCCGATCATGTCACGCCCAATCCCAACGCCAGCACCGCCGGCCTGATTACCCAAACACCCGATGTGGCCCAGGGCAATCCCGGACTCGGCGGCGGTGGTCCGCGCGTGATGCAGTTCGGCTTACGCCTACAGTTTTAAGGATTGAGCCTAAGGACACTGCTGAGAGAATTCTCCCATGTATCTGTGCCTCGCAGTGTCCCGCTATTCGGGCCGGTATGGTGTTTGCAGCCGCTCTTGCACCCACTTCTGGTCAATCTGTAGTCTGTATTGGTCATGCCGGAACCACTGTTGTGATCCCGTCGCTTGCGCGGCCTTATACGCCGCGATCGCGCTCTCGCGTTTCCCCATTCGATCAAGCAACAATCCCTGCCACGCCAAACCTAAGAACCGGTAATCCTTGTCCTGCGTAACCTCGGATAGTTTTTGGAAGCAGTCCAGAGATTCTTCATAGTGCTGTGCATCGTAGAGCATCAGCCCAAGTCGAAGCCATGCCTGTGAACCGGCCACGTGCAGTTCCTTCGCTCGTGGCAATAACTGCAGCGCCTGCTCTCCGGACCCCGTAAGCTTCATTCCCAAAATCTTGCGCTCCAAATCCGGCTCGGTTAGCGGCCGCTCGCTTTCTGGCATCCACAAGGTATTCGCGGGGTCCAGTTTCACATCGAGCAGTGGTGACTTGCTTTCGAAAACCAACACGCTCGCCTCCGCTAGCCGATCCGTACGCTCCCTCTGTTCCGACCTATCTTTGAAGGTCGCCACTACAGGCACTCGTTCGAGTCGCGTCCCCTGGGAAACCACTTCCACTTCAGAACGCCAGCCGTTGGCAGTCTGTGTCGATTCATGCTTGGTGATCCGGTAAAACGAATACTGATTGGTGCGCACCCAACTCTCAAAAAACCAGCGCAGGTCCTCGCCGCTCTCCTCCTCGCACACCTTCTCAAAATCATGCCAATTCATGCGTCGGCCGCGAAACTCCCGCAAGCACCGGCGATAAGCTCCATCAAACGTCGCTGCTCCAATCGTCGATTCCAGCGCGTCCATCATGGCGCTGCTTTTACCGTGCTCCACGATATTGTTGTAGTCCCAGTCAATCAGATCGAGCTGATCTGAGGAAAGGTCCATCGTAGTATCGATGCCATTCATCATCCCGCTTACGTAATTTACGGGGAGGTTGCCGGCCGGCCCCGTGATTCCACGCGCGCGCCGGTACTCACGGTCCGCAAAGATGCCCAACCCGATCATCAGCCAGTTCAGATCGTCCGGGCCGTCGGCCAAAACGTACTGCGACCAGTACATGTGTCCAATTTCATGCGCGGTAATCCAGCGGAAGTGCGCCTCGGGCTTCTTGTCCATTTGCTCTTGGCCATGAATGGCCACCATGGCCGTGGCCACCGGGTACCCGCCTGCGGGATAGTCCATTCCCGGAATAATCGTCAACGAGGCATGCGGATAAAACCCAAAACGCTTGCGATAGAAATCGACGGCATCCTCGGCGGTTTGCAACACTAATTTGGCGCATTTCGCTCCCGCAAGCGTGTGTGCGGCGCTGATCTGCACATCGCCTGACTGCGCGTATTCGACTACATAGCGCTTTTCATCGAACATCCAGACAGCGAAGTTGCGTATGTCTTTCCCTCTCCAATCGTCCGATGCCGGATCAAAGACCCCACTCGTCAATACGCCCCAGCCTTGCGGTACTTTGATAAGAACGGTGTAATCGTCCTCCGTTCCGAAACCCCACCACAACTGCGGATACCAGCCTTGTAAAAGTAGGCGCCCCTCGCTTGCGAAATCGGTTTGGTACGCATTTCGGAATTCGATCTTGAGTTCGACATCCACGCCCGGATTCAAAGGCTCTGGCAACTCCACCAATAACGGGCCATTCACCTCGGCGCGGCCGGGGCGAAGAATTAGCTCCGCGGCCTTCCCATTCGCAGTCACGGTCAATGCCTTCTTCGGCCCGATGCTCCAGTCCAGGGCCAAACGTTCCATCGGACGCGAAGCGGTGTTCCGGAACCGGATTGTTTCGTTGCCCTGTAGCAGGCCAGCGTTCGTGTCGAATGAGCACTCAATCCGGTATGCTGCGCGTGGCGGCTCCACTGGAGCCCAGAATCCCGTCTGCGCTGCCAGCGCGGCGAACGAACTCCAAAGCAGAACAGCAAGGTATGAGGTCGGCACCGCTGCATTCTCCCCGTGCTGAAAGCCAGCGGCAGTGATTCAAGTCACTCACCACTCCCTGTCCTCCGAGCTGGCTGGGGTAAGCGCGCCCGCGAAGGCGACGAAGGCTTTCGGTGCTCCCACTCGCCACTCGCTTGCCCTGAGCGCCCGTTGCCAGGGCTACTGCTCCTCCCGATTTGCTTTTTTCCGCCGCGCGTCTGAGAATCAAAAACATTGGAGCATCGACTATGTCCGAAGCAGTGATCGTTTCTTCGGTGCGTACCCCCGTAGGGCGCGGCTTTAAAGGCTCGCTGCGCACCAGCAGGCCCGACGATTTGGCCGCGCTCGTGATTAAAGAGGCGCTGGCGCGCGTCCCGGGCCTCGACCCCAAGGAAATTGACGACGTCATCCTTGGTTGCGCCATGCCCGAAGGCGAACAGGGCATGAACGTAGCTCGCATCGCCGCTCTTCGCGCCGGCTTGCCCGTGGAAACTTCGGCGATGACCGTGAACCGATTCTGCGCCAGTGGCCTGCAAGCCATCGCTCTCGCCGCCGAACGCATTCGGGGCGGCTCAGCCCAGGTGATTGTTGCCGGAGGCACGGAATCGATGTCGCTGGTTCCCATGGGTGGCAACAAAATCTCGCCGAATCCCTGGCTGGTCGACCATTATCCCGACGCCTACATCAACATGGGCCTCGGCACCGAACACGTCGCGCGCAAATTCGGAATTACACGCGAGCAAGCCGACCAGTTTGCCGTCGACTCGCACCAGAAAGCTGTCGCTGCCCTCGCCTCAGGAAGATTCCAGGACGAAACCGTCCCCGTCGAAGTCAAAATTACTGCGGTGCCCAACGGCAACGGCGCCAAAAGCAAACCCGCCAAGCCGGCCACGCAATCCTTTGTCTTCGATAAAGACGAAATGCCTCGCCCGGACACTTCTATGCAAGTGCTCAGCAGTCTGAAACCCGCTTTCCATGTGCACGGCACCGTCACCGCAGGCAACAGCTCGCCCATGAGCGATGGCGCTGCCGCGGTTGTGGTGATGAGCGACGCTAAGGCGCAGCAATTGGGACTCAAGCCACAAGCGCGCTTTGTTGCTTATGCCACCGCCGGCTGTCCCCCGGAGGAATTCGGCCTCGGGCCGGTTTATGCCATTCCCAAAGCTCTTGATCTTGCCCGCCTCTCTTTGAATGATCTCGCGGTCATCGAATTGAACGAGGCCTTCGCCGCTCAGTCCTTGGCGGTAATTCAGCAGGCCCATCTCGATTCCCCTCGCGTCAACCCCAATGGCGGGGCCATCGCTCTGGGTCACCCGTTGGGCTGCACCGGCGCCAAACTTACCGCCTCGCTCCTCCGCGAACTGCAGCGCCGCAATGCCCGCTACGGCATGGTCACCATGTGCGTTGGCGGGGGCATGGGCGCCGCCGGCATCTTCGAGCGCCTCTAACCTCTAGCGAATTGATACCGAAACCGCTACCGCGAATGATGTGGTAGCGAAAAGACCAGCCATATTGAGGTAGCAAGGAACATCACGCCATAAGTTACCAGGTTGGCATTGCGCACTGCGAGCCGCACCTTGTCATATGCAAGATTCGGCGGGCCACCCTCCGGCATGCCCACCATGAGCCCAAGAACTAGATACTCGATTCCGTACGAGACCAAGAAAAACGGAACCAAAAGAACCAGAATCGCAAACGGGACGGTCCACGCCGTCTTCTCATCAGGCGGTCCAATCCAGGCAGCACTCAGTAGCAGGGAAATGACATTTATCAATGGCGTATCTGTCTGGTACAAGACATCGGATGTTGCCAATTCAAGACCCAGCATGATTAACCAAACCATTGGTACGCCAAGTACTGTCGAGAGTGCATTCGACACGGCGTTCCATTTCATTGCCTCCCACGTCGACAGGCCCAGCCATTTTTTGCACAGAAACCCCTCAACTAGAATGACGGGAACCAGCAGCATCAGCATGAGAGGGAGCGTCAAAAAGATCATTGGGAGGCCAGCATCAGCGAACAAGAAGAGAAATGGCGATGAAGGTGTCATCTTATTGAATTTTACGTGGTGAAAGTCCCCTGCGGATTCCTACGAACACATCTTGTGTGTTTGAAACTAATATCCTTCGGGGCTCTAACCCGTTCCGCTGACCTTACACGACTGCGGCAAGTGCTGGTGAGCCCACTGCCGTCGCCGCGTCCTCTAATTACCCCTTGACTCGTATGATCACTCAGCCTAATATGCCACTATACGACATGTCATACTATGACATGTGGAGGCTCCCTCGATGACCGAGCCGGTCCTGCTGATTCTTCTCAGCCTCACCTCCCACCCTCGCCACGGCTATGCCATCCTCCAGGACATCGAACGCATGTCCGAAGGCCGCGTCCGCCTGAGCACCGGCACACTCTACGGCGCTTTGCGCCGGCTCCTCGAAGACCACTGGATAGAACGCTTCCACGGTGATGACCAGTCGCGCGGCAAACAGGCCTATCGGCTTACGGCCTTGGGTCGCCGCAATCTGCAGCAGGAAACCAGCCGTCTAAGACACCTCGCGCAGCTCGCCAGTCTCCGCGTTGCGCGCAAGGAAGCCTGACCTATGCTTTCGCTTTATAGTTCGCTTCTCCGACTCTATCCCGCCGCGCATCGCCGGGAATTCGGCGAAGAGATGATGCACGTTCTTAAGGAACGGCAAACGGCAGCGAATCGGCGCGGCCCGTTGTCGCGAATCGCCTGTTTTGCCCAAGAAACTTCAGGATTGTTGCGTGGGGCTTTCCAGGAGCACGCGCGGCAAATGATTTTCCCAGGCCCCTTATCTTTTTCGCCGAGGAACTTCACCATGCGTTCAGAATTCCGATTCCCTAAAGCGACTGCCCTTCTGATGGCCATCATCCTGCTGGTGGTGATCATGGCCATCGAAAAAGCCAAGGCCATTTCGGATTCTGTCCCTCACACCAATGCGGCTATCGGCCCGATTCAGCCCGCGCATCTTACCATCGTGCCTACGCTTCTGATCGCCTTGGCTGGCGTGTGCGTGATCGCCGCGCTTTCCTGGCTGGTGCTGTTTGCGTTGCACCGCTCAGGCACGCAACGCTTGGCGCAGCTCGATCCTTCGTCCCAACCGCGCTCTGGCACTGGGCTGCACAGCTAATCACATTTCCACCACGCGCAACAGGTTCTTCGTTGCGCAAACCAGAACCTGTCATTCCGAGCGGAGTCTGCGTAGCGAGGACCTCTTCCTCATTCCGCGTTTTTCGCGGAATGAATCTCTCTTCTCTTTCCGCGTTCCCTGCGAAAAGAATCCCTCTTCTGCCACTCGCCACTCGCCACTCGCCACTCGCCACTCGCCACTATCCTCGCTGTGATATAAAAAACTCTCAATGCGCCCGCAAACACTCTGCGTTCTGGCCCTATTATTCACCCTGGGCGCTGCAACCATCTATCTTTCCCGCGCCTCTGCCTACCCGCTCGCCGGCACTTTCGAGTGGATGGGCTACACCTGGGCTCCCACCAACGGCGGCATGGCCGGCATGGTTAAAGGCGACCCCGCCAATGTCTCCATCGATTCCAACGGCTACTTGCATTTGCGCATCGTCAATCGCGACGGCGCCTACACCGCAGCCGAAGTATTCACCACCCAGACTCTCGGATTCGGCACCTATCAGTGGCAGATTGAAGGCGCACTCGACAAAATGGACAAGTCCACCGTTCTCGGCTTATTCAACTATGGCGCCAAAGCCGGCATTGGCGTCGACTCCGAAAACGAAATTGATATCGAGTTTTCCCAGTGGAACGATACTTGCCACGGCTGCAACGCCGACTTCACCTTTTACCCGTCCACCGGCAACAAACTCCTCGGCCCGATGGAGGACAATTTCACTTACAATCCCAACGGTTCCACCCTCACTACTGCCCGTTTTACCTGGTCCTCCGATCGCATCGTCGCCACCATCATGCGCGGCCTGCGACCCATCGACACCACCGCCGACGTTCTGCAAACCATCACCTTTGCCCCACCCGACTACACCGCCCGCATTCCCCAGCGTCCTCTTCCTCTCGCCATGAATCTCTGGTGCTTCCGCGCTACTCCCGCCAACAACCAAGAAGTGATCATCCGCAACTTCCACTTCCTCCCTTTGTCTGCATCCTCGGGAACAAAATAATCCCTCAGCCGCGGTCAGCGCAGCGACCGTTCCAGGAATCAATCGAACCTTGAACCTGATTCGGCTGTTATCGAATCGGTTGGAAATTTATGTGTTAAATCACAATTCTCTGTGCCGCGCGTCACACACAAAGCGCGCAAAACGATTTGCACAGTTACTCTTCCATATTCTATAGAACATTACGTCTTCTTGTATTTTCCTCAACCTTATCCTTCGTTCGCGCGTGCTCTATTTACGAATTCGACAGATACTTAAACGTTTAGTTCAGATTCAGTTCCAAAAAGTTAAGTGTCATTTTGGCACGCTGTTTGCTCGCTCTGTACCTAAAGTTGTGTCTTCGCTCCAAGCGCAAATCATAGCTGGCGTCAGGTTTGCGTCTGCGTTCCTCAGGTCCCGTTCGAAAAATCCGACGGAGGGTCTATGCCCACCAGGAAATTTCCCCTTTTCTTGCTTGTCGTGGTGTTTTCTGTTTTGCTTTGTCTTCCAAACGCAATGTATGCCCAGGTCGACACCGGTTCCATCTCCGGTACCGTTACCGATAGCTCGGGTGCGGTAATCCCCGATGCCAAGATTACAGCTTTGAATCTGGCCACTCGAGTGGAACGCACTTCGGAATCCGGCAGCCTGGGTCAATTCACAATCCCAGGCTTGCCGCCCGGTAGCTATCAGGTCAAGATCACCAGCCCCAACTTCAAAACCTTCCAAACTTCCCTTGACGTTACTGTCGGTGGCATCTCCAGTCTCAACGCTAAATTGGAAGTGGGCTCCAGCTCCACGGTGGTTGAAGTGGTGAGCGGCACCACTGAGGTCAACACGGAAACTCAGGAGCTATCCCAACTCGTCGACAGCCAACAATTGGCGCAACTGCCCAGCCTGACTCGCAACCCTTACGACTTCGTAGTGTCCTCGGGCAATATCAGCGGCGGTGACAATACCACTACCAGCGGCAACAGCGGCCAAAACCTGACTACTCGCGGTGTCGGGGTTTCCATGAACGGACAACGCGAATCAGGTACCGAGATCTTGTTGGACGGTGTGGAAAATGTTTCGGTGTTCAACGTCAGCGTCGGTCAGGACGTTCCCATGGATGCCGTCCAGGAATACAGTATCGTCACCAACAACTTTTCTGCCGACTTCGGTCGCGCTTCCGGTGGGGTCGTCAACGTCGCCCTCAAATCCGGCACTAACGCCCTGCACGGATCTACTTGGGAGTACAACCGTCTATCGGCATACACCGCCAACACCTTTGCTAATGACGCTGATGGAACTCCCAAGGGCGGATATACCCGCAACCAGTTTGGGTTCGCGGTCGGCGGCCCAGTTTTGAAGGACAAGCTGTTCTTCTTTGGCAGCACCGAGTGGACCCGGGTCCGCAGTGCCGCTAGCGAAACCGCCGAGGTCTTCGACCCGTCGTTTATCAGCATGCTGCCGTCTAATGTCCAACAATACTTTGCTAAGTATGGCACCGGAGTGTTGCCGGCCACCGGACAAGTGGTCACCGCGGGAGATTTGGTGGCCGCTGGCATGACTGTTGGCCCCATTAACGGCACAACCGCGGTGCCAGCCTCTACTCCAGTCTTTGACACCGTCCACTTCACAGCTCCATTCGATGCAGGGGGCGGCTATCCCGAAAATCAATATGTGATCGCAGCCCGCATCGACTATAAGTTGAGCGACAAAACCCAAATGTATTTCCGCGATGGCTATGAGAGTATTGTCCAGTTTCCTGGTTCCGCGTTCTACAGCGCCTATCCGCAGTATGACGTCGGCAGCACCGCCACCAACCAAAGCTATCTCTACTCTTTGAGCCACAGCTTTAACCTCAATGTCCTCAATACCACCAAGCTCAGCTTCACACGCTTTAACTCAGCCAACTCTTTCAACACTGCCTTGACCGCCACTCCAAACTTGATGTTCGTTTCGCCCACCGATCCAGCAACCGGCGGCTACATTAACCTTCCAGGACTGCAAAACTGGAGTGAACCTGGCGAAGGCGGCTTGCCTTACGGTGGTCCGCAAAACACTCTCCAATTCGAAGATGATTTGGCTTGGACCAAGGGCCGGCACTCCATGCGCTTCGGCTTTCAATATACCTACTTGCAGCTGAACGTCGCTTATGGCGCGTATGCCCAAGCGGTCGAGCAACTCGGTACCACTTCGCAGATCAGCATGAACGATCTCACAAATGCCGGCGGGAACGCCGCAGGTACCCCCTTGACCACCTTTAGCGCCAGAGTTAATCCCCAAGGCGCATATCCTTGCTACAACAACCCCGACGGCAGTCTCATCGAAACCTCGACCTGCGCGGTTACTCCCCCTCTTTCTCCGGCAGCCTACGCCCGCAGTTATCGCTACCACGACTGGGCTCCTTACGCCATGGATACCTTCAAGTTGAACCGGCGGCTCACCCTCAATTACGGCCTGCGCTACGAGCACTATGGCGTGCAACACAATAACAAAGGCGATCTCGACTCAAACTTCTACTTGGGATCGGGCTCCAGCTTCGAGCAGCAGGTAGCGAACGGTTCGGTACAAATCGCCAGCCACAGTCCGGTTGGACAATTTTGGGCTCCCAGTTGGGGCACCGCGGCACCGCGGGTTGGCTTTGCTTACGACCTTTTTGGCGACGGCAAAACTGCCCTGCGCGGCGGCTACGGAATCAGCTATGAGCGCAATTTCGGCAACGTCACCTATAATGCCAGTTTTAATCCGCCCGCCAGCGCGGTCCTGAATTCCGTCTGCGGTCCCAATGGCAATGGCTTGATCGGCGACGCTGTTGGCAATCCGTGTTCTACGGTTGTAACCAACAATAACATGGGGCCACTCGGCCTTCCCGGGCCGGCAAGCTACCTGCCGCCCAGCGAACTACGAGCGCCCAAGCAAAACATTCGCACCGCGCAAACGCAATTCTGGAGCCTGGATATCCAGCGCCAGGTAACACCCAATTCCATATTTGATGTTTCCTATAGCGGTGCGCATGGCGTTCACCTCTATGATATCTACAACATCAACCTGGTGGGCGCAGCTCAGTTCTATTTGGGTGCCCCCACCTCTTTCCCCGGCATCACTTGCGAATACACCGGTGCCAATGGCGCATGCCTGACTCGCCCGGACAGTCAATATACGAACATCAATATGCGTGGCAGCAGCGGTTTCAGCCACTACGATGCCCTCAACCTGAAATATCAAATGCAGAATATTCACCACACTGGCCTAAGCCTGGTGGCCAACTACACCTACGCCCACTCCCTCGATAACATCAGTTCCACTTTCTCCGACAGCCTGCAAGGAGGCTCGGGCTACATCGGCAGCTTGGGTTACACCAGCTTCTCCGACCCTCGACTGGATTACGGCAATTCGGATTACGACATTCGTCACCGCTTTGTGGTGACTCCGATCTGGCAAACTCCGTGGTTCAGTTCCGGTCGCGGCTGGAAGGCGCAGACTCTCGGCGGCTGGACGATCTCAGGCATCATCACCGTCAGGACCGGACTTCCCTTCTCCGTATTTGACTACGGCAACAACTTTAACGGGTATCAGGTCGCAAGGTTGACCCCAGCCACTCCGATCACTCAGTGGCACACCGGCACCCCGGTGGCCAGCACCGCTTCTGGCGCCTACAACACCTTCAACGCCCTTACCATTCCTATCCCAGCCAGTTTCGCTCCTCTGGATTCCGCCCTGGGTATCTCCGACTTCGGGCCGTATCCGGCGAACATGACTGGCCGAAATCAATTCCGCGGCCCCGGCGCTTGGAACTCCGACTTGGCACTGAGCAAGCAATTCAAGTTGACCGAACGGTTTGGCCTGGAGTTTCGTGCCGAAGGGTATGACGTTTTCAACCACCACAACTATTTCGTGAACACCACCACCCTAGCTTACAGTGGCCTGCTCGCTAATGGTCAGACCCCTCCCCCGATCGAAGTCACCGAGATGAAGGGTGGCCTGGGCAGCCTGGCTACCGGTGGCAACCATGATGAGCGCAGATTCGGCCAGTTCGCTCTGCGCTTTATCTTCTAAGTTCCTTCCCTGGCCTGACTGTCCGCGAGTTTTGGCCGATACCTCGCCTCAGTCAGGCCTTTTCTTATCGATCGGGTGGCTGGGTTCTTAGCTTTTTAGTTTTTCTCTTCTATCTGCGGGCTGCCCGCATTTTTCGGCGCGTTGATCTTCTCTTTTTCGTCCACTCCAAACAGCAAATAATTGCTGAAACTGTGTCGCCGGTACATTTGCCGTCCTCGCCACGCAAAGTACACTTCCGCGCTCTGCGGCAGCCACAACTCTACGTTGTCCCTGCGAAAGTTTACTGGTCCATACTCAATAGCCGTATGTTCCGCCATCAAACGGATCTCCGGCATCGGCGCCACCATGTCCGTTTCCAGCCGCAGCACCTGAAACGTCTCCGCCGAAATCCATGCTCGTCCCTTCAACGCCACCGGATACGACCGCCCTTGCATTCCCGCTTGATACGCCTGGATGGCATTTGGCTTGTTCGGCCGCTGCCGAAAATGCACCTGCCAAGCCAGTCCTCCGCTCACGCGAGCCAATCCTTCGCAAGTCATGTCGTAGTTGTCCGCATAATAGGGATGGAACACCAGCACCAGCGCCGGCAGGCCATTTGTCACGATCCCCTGCGGAAAATCGCTTTGCAGGCCCACCCCGTTCCGGAACTCGGTCACGCCCAGAAACCCTGGCCGCACTTGTTCGATCGACACCACGTAATCAAACGTTCGCTTCTCCGGCGCTCCGGCCATTCCATACTTGTTGATCGATTCGTGTACTAGGTGCTCCGTCGCCGTATATCGGTCCACGTCCTGAACGAATCGAACCAACTGCGCTCCCGTCTTCTGCAGCACCTCCGTCAACGCGCAACTCGCTCCCGCCTCAACCGCCGGAATTTTCTCGTCCACATCCGGCGGCATCCAGTTTGACGCCACCGGCAGAGCTGTCGCCGCGTCGGACACGTCCGTCACATCTGCTGCCGCACTCTCCGCAGGCTCAGGGGACGAGCCCGCCGCCACCGGGTGTTCGAAACGATCCAGCAGTTTCGCCGCATTCGCGTCTCCCGGGTGCCCTTTCAGGTACTCTTGCAACGTCTGGATCGCCCGGTCCTTCTCCCCGCTTTCATACAGCGCGTGCGCGAGCAGCGGTTCTATCGGCGCGGCCCGCTCGTGCCCCAACTCTATGGCCCGCTCCGCCTCTTTCACCGCATCCTGCTGTTTGCCGTCCAGCAAATCGGCTTGCGCCTGCAACGTGTGCGCGCGCCACGACGACGGCTCAATTTCCAGGGCTCGCTCGAGGTACGGCCGCGCTTGTGCCGCCTTGCGCTGGTGCAACAAATCCTGGCTCACCGCCAGCAACGCGCTCAAATGACTCGGATTCAACTCCAGCGCTCGCATCCAATACGAATCCGCCAATTTCATATCGTTCATCTGCCCCGCGTACACCCCGAACAGATACTCCACTTCTGCGCTGTTCGGCGCCGCTCGCTGCGCCGCTTCCAGGTAGTTCCGCGCATCGGCGCTTCGGTTCTCCCGCAACGCTTGCAATGCCCGCCCAATCTCCTTTTGTGCTTTCGGATTCAGCGCCGAGATGCCCCGGTCCGACGCCGCTGCTTCCTTATCCGTCATCGGCTTCAGGTCCACCCGGACCTTTACTTCGTTCTTATCGAACACCTGAAACGACTTTTTCGCCGTTTCGTATCCCGGCGCCACCACCTCCGCGGTCAACTCGCTCTTCGGCACATTCGCGAACAGCGCTTTTCCGTCTTTGGCCATCGCCGTCAGGACCACTTGGCCATTGTCCTTCAGCAACGAGACATATACCGGCCCCGCAATCCCTTGTCCATTCGGCCCTTTCACTTCCACTTCCACCGACACCGCCACGAACATATTCTCGCTGCCAACCCGCAGCCCGCCCGGGTATTGCCCGTCGCTTTGCAGCCCCGGCGCCTGTTGACACCAAGACCCATCCGCGCTCAGACACAATCCGCAACTAATCGCCATTAGCAGCAGAGAGCACTTCATGACCGCACCCAACTCCGCCCACTGTTCCCGGGTCGAAACCTCAGCGCTTACGTCTGGGTGCCATAGTACATCCCTGCCCAACTCGCACGTAGTCCCCCGCGCCAAATTTTACAATTCGCCAGCCTTGGGAGTGCGAGAGCCCTGCTCTCGCCTCTTCACCAAATCAGCCTCGAATCAAAATCATCTCGGGAGCCCTGCTTCACTCGTCACCTGTGCGCAGGGCGAATACATTTCGCCAACCTTGCGGTCTTTTCCGCTCCGCTGTACCGTTCTTCGTCAGCCACACCTGTGCCACAGGTGTCATCCTGACAGCGCAGTTTGCGCCCGAAGGATCTCAACTCCTGCGTCTCATCCCATCCGAATGTTCAAGCTTCTTTTCTTGGCTCGCCACTCATCACTCGCCACTTCCTGGTCCTCACGGCGCATGCGGCAAATTCCAGTGCTTCCACACGCTAATCACCCGAAGAAAAAAGCACACAAACGCACCAAGTCCCGCCGCCCAGCTTGCCGAAAACCGGATCTTCGTTGCCGCAATCATGCACGCTGACCCCACCATCGCGGCGCTGGCGTAAATCTCCAGCCGCAACACACTCGGCACCACATTCAACAATACGTCGCGAATCGTCCCTCCACCCACTCCGGTGATCGTCCCCAGCAGGATCGCCACTAACGGATTCATCTTGTACAGCATCGCCTTCTGTGTTCCCGCGATCGCGAAAATTGCCAGTCCCGTCGCGTCTAGAATCTGAACGGCCATCACCGGAATCGCCCGCACCCACTGATGTACGAAAAACACCACAATCGCCGCACTCAACACAATCGTGGGATACCGCCAATCTCGCAGCGACGCCGGCGGCAGCGCCCCCAACAACACGTCGCGCACGATCCCGCCTCCCAGGGCCGTAGAGAACGCCAGCGTCATAATCCCGATCAGGTCCAGGTTCCCATTCACCGCCGCCATCGCGCCTTCCACCGCGAACACCAGCGTCCCCATAATGTCCACCGCAAACAGCAAATGGTCGGCGCTCATCGCCGCCTTGCTCGCGTCGGTCATCGTCATCGCCTGTGTCATGGCCCAAAATACTAAAACAGTTTCATGACCGATGAAACACGAAGCACTTGGCCACCATTCGCCATCACCGCGTCGCGTCTTGCCTCCGACATCGTTTGTGCAGTGCCGGTCTTCAGACCGGCAAACCACTCGTGGAGCCTGCAGGAATTGCTCTTCACCGTGCGCACTCTCTGCAGCGAACGCCGCCTCCTCCGCCTGATCTACAGCGTCAAAGCAGCGAAGTAGCTCGACCAACTGAGGAAGCTCTCTTCGACTTTCGATTGACACCTGTGCTCAGCAGTCTCATTATTTGCCCCCAGTGATCGCGAAGTAACCGAAGACTCCTACTCGCAAAACGGCAGGCCTTCTTGTACGGAGGTATTCATGTCCATCCACATCGGCGGGCGAACTGCAATCGCGATGCTCCGTACCTTCGTTCTGCTCAGCGCCTTGCTCGTACTTTTCCTCGCCGCCACCGCTGAACCCGCCCCAGCAGTCTCCGGCTCCCCGCCCTTGGGACTTGTCGTCGTCATCGAGAATAAGCCGCAACAACTCCAACTCAATCTCCAAGCCATCAACAATCCTTCCATCAGCGGCGTCGCCCTGCAGATTCGCTGGCGCGACCTCGAGCCCGCCCAAGGTCAGCCGGATTGGTCCAAACTCGATCAACTCTTTGCCGCTGCCGAGTCCTCCCACAAATGGGTACAACTCCTTCTCTTCCCTGGCTTCTTCTCTCCCGCATGGGCCCTGGAAGGCGTACAGACGGAAATGTTCCCTATCCAATACGGCCCCGGTAAAGGTTCCGTCGAGCGTCTTCCCATGCCCTGGGATCGCACCTATCTCAATCGCTGGTTCGATTTCCTCAGGCTGCTCAGCGCCCGCTACGGAAAATCTCCTGCTCTTCGCGTCATCGCCGCCTCCGGTCCCACGTCCGTCTCCGCCGAGTACACTTTGCCAAGTAATCCCGAGGACGTTCGCAAGTGGCTCGCTCTTGGATACACGCCTCATCGCTATCTCGAAGCTTGGCGCCAGGTCTTGCAGTTCTACGCCGCCACTTTCCCCAATCAATACATTTCTCTGTCGCTCGGTTTTGGTCTCAATATCAATGACCGCGGCAAGCTCGACGCCACCGCGCGCCAGCGCACCAAACTCGCCATGATCGATCAGGCCATGTCTCTCTTGAGCGGCCGTTTTGTTCTGCAATATAGCAATCTCGATGGCAATCCCGGCCCCGACAAGGGACCTCCCGGCACCGAGCTCATCCTCAGCTACAATGGGCGCATCATCACCGGTTTTCAGCTCCGCACCAGTTGTTTGCGGAATAGCGAAAATATGGGCGCCACAAGCGATCCCCAACTCGCCTTGAAACGCTCGCTCGCCAAGGGGCTGCAGCCAAACGCCTCGGGCCACCGGGTCAACTACATTGAAATTTACGAACCCGACGTCCTCGCTCCCGAAATGCAGCCGGTCCTCCGCGACGCGGCCGCCCAGTTCAAATAGTCTGTTCGCCTCTCGACAGCATGCGGAGAAAAGGGCTGGTGCATCAATTGGCTTCTGCACCTGGAGCGCTTGCTTTTTTGAACGCCAAACGTCATTTCTCGCGAGTAGACTTCCAGCCAGTGTTGCCTCGCTGAATCGCAGGAGGAACCGTGAACAAACTGAGCCGCTTCATCATGATCGGCCTGTTGCTGGCACTCGCATGCTTTCCTTTACAGATGCGTGTCTCCCAGTCCGCGCCCACTTCACTGCGGCAAGACACTCAGGGCCTGGAGGCCGACCTGCAGCCCTTTGCGGCGCTTGATCCCATTGACACGCACACTCACGTCTTCAACAACGATCCAGCCTTCCCTGCCATGCTGAACCGTTTGCGCCTGCACCTGCTTGACATTTGTGTGTTCACAGACAAAGAGCCGGCTTTCCCGAACTTGCAGGACGAGATTCACTCCGCTATGGCCGTAACCCGTGCTGCTCGCGGCCATATTTCCTGGTGTACGACTTTCGATCCGTTTAAGTTTCGTTCCCCTGATTTTGCGGCGGACACCGTCCGGCAGCTCGATCAAGATTTCAAAAACGGCGCCATCGCCGTGAAAATCTGGAAAAACATCGGCATGGAACTAAAAACCCCCGACGGCCGCTTCGTGATGCCCGACGATCCCGTGTTTGCGCCTATTTACCGCGACATTGCCGCACACAACAAGACGCTGATCGCCCACTTGGCTGAGCCGGATTCCTGTTGGCAGCCTCCCAACCCGGATAGCCCGGACTACAGTTATTACAAAGAACATCCGGAATGGTACATGTACGGCAAATCCGATCATCCCTCCAAGGAAAAAATTCTTGCCGCTCGCGACCACCTCTTGGCGGACAATCCCAACTTGCGTGTTGTGGGCGCGCACCTCGGCAGCATGGAGTTGGATCTGGATGGATTGTCGCAACGCTTGGATCGCTATTCCAACTTTGCTGTCGACACCGCTGCGCGCGTAGTCTACCTGGCGCTTCAGCCTCGCGACAAAGTGCGCGCCTTCTTGATTAAGTACCAGGATCGCGTTCTCTACGGCACCGATTTGGGGTACAGGCCTAAAGGAGACTCGGATAGCCTGCAGGATTGGGAATCAACCTACCTGCGCGATTGGCAATTTTTTTCTACCAACAACACCGTTCAATTTGACGGACGCAAATTCCAGGGTCTCCAGTTGCCCGACGCTGTTCTCCGCAAGCTCTACCACGATAACGCCGTCCACTGGATTCCAACGATTACCAACCAACCGTGATCGTGCGGCTTATTTGAACAGGGCGAGGTCGATGGCGTCCCCTATGGCCTGATAACCCGCGTCGTTGGGATGCAGTCCGTCCTCCGACGCGAAGCGTGGAGAGAGTCGGCTGCCATGATCGGGATCCCGCAGAACTGCATCGAAATCGAGGATTGCGTCAAACTCCCCGCTGGTTCTGATCCATTTGTTGACCGCCTGCCGGGTGGCTTCCTTCGATTCCGAGTAGTAGCCGGGAATATCCACGCCTTCACAAGGGCTGAGCGTGGCGCCAATCAGCTTTATTCCCCGTGCATGGGCGCGAGAAATCAATTGGCGGTACGCATCGATCAAGTCTTCCGCGGTCCGCGCGTCGGCCGGGTCGGCCAGCAAGAGCTCGCCCAACTTGGCGCCGGGAAATCCGATGTCGTTGATCCCTTCCAGCAGCACGATGTGCGTGACGCCGGGGACACCGAGGGCGTCGCGGTCGAAGCGCGCCAACGCACTGATGCCTAATCTCGCTATCGGTCCGTCGCCTAACAGCCGGTTCCCGGCTATCCCTTCATTCGCCACTCCCAACCTCGAGCCTTCCGGCGTGTTTCCCAGGCGGCGGATAAGATCGTTCGGCCAATTGTGGTCAGCGTCCACGGTGGACTCGTCGCCATCTACGATTGAGTCGCCGAACGCCACCACCACGTGCTGGGACGGCTGAGCCGGAACAAGCACCGCACTGACCAATATCCAGCTCAGACATTCTGTTCCGCCTTGGATCTTTTCCTCATGAGTATGATCGCCGCGTGGCGAAATCACGGTGCGCTTCCGGGCCAGCGGGTGCCACGTCGAAGTCGCCACGCGTTTCGGGAAGTACAGGCTCAGGCTGAGCTCTGCTCCGTAAGCCACTGGAAAGGCCACTGGATCACTTAGGGCCGGCGCTCCCGCAGGGATCGTGACCGAATTGCGTCCCCCAAACGTAACGGCCTGGATCGAACCTGTTCGGACGCTCGCTGGATCGTTCGGCACCGCCACGGTGACTGAGCCCACAACCAGCGGTGATAAGCCGTATTCGTTTGACAGACGAATGCGCAGCTGAGCCCCGCCAATGGATAGGCGCACGCGCTCTCTCACAGTCTGGTCCTCAAGATTCAGTACCGGCTCCTTTGCATTGGGTTCTGCTGGCTCTGGGGCGGCCGTCCAAGTGGCGATCCAGGCGTCCCGCTGTGCGGGCGTGAGTTCAGGAACAAGCAGAAGACCACAGACGAGAGCACAATTCCGCAGTGCGTTCATAACCGTGAACTGCTCCACTTCCCCTACTTCATTGCCGAATAGTCGGTCGGACGCATGTATATTTCCTCGACGTTATACTGCTCATTTTGTTTCTCTATCAACGGCTCCGCGGATTTCCGGTAAGGCAGAAACGCCGGGTCGGCATGTAACGCGCGCCAATTCGCTTCCCCTTCCTCTTGGCTGCGATGCGCCACAAGGTAGACGAATGTGTTTTTCCAAGCGGAATCCTCGTTGGGTACCCAATAGCCTACGACGTTCAGCTTGTATTTGGTCTGTAGCTTGGAAACGTCGCGAAATATCGATTCCAGCGCAGGCACTTGGCCGGGCTCCACATGATAAACCATCAGTTCGAAGACCCGATTACCGTCCGCCTTGACTTGATTCACCTGCATCAGCCGGGCCGTCACCAGCGATCCGGCGGCAAAGGCCAGCACAGCTGTGCCGCACGTAATCCATCCTTTGAATTTCCAGCGGTTCAGGATGGGCCGTGCTGCTGTATGGTTCGTTTTCATGCGTCAGTTCTCCTGTGCGCAATTCGGCTGTAAGGGCACCATTTCTACCCCGGCTCAGTTACCAAGACGCTATGAACTGAATTTAGTTGCAGGGACACTCGCAATTTTGCCTGGGTCCCATATCGCTCGTTGTACTTAGAACAGCATTACTCTCAGAACGGCGACCCAATGCCCATCGCGGCGAACTAAGACAAACATATCCTGCCCGGATTCCCGTTTTGTCTCTCCTTTTTGTTCGTAAGTCATAGTCCAGTTGTACGTGACCGCGGCGGTATCCCCCCAAGCCTGCGTGGAGTGATCTGATTCTGCGTATTCCACGACGCTGGACCGCTCCATGAAGTCCGCATAGCTCTGCACCAGCGCTTGCCGCCCCCGCACGAGTTCCTTTAGGCCTGGACCCTTCATGACAATGTCCGGGTCAAAGAAACGGGCCAGCTCTTCGAACCGCCTCTCGCGCCAGGCGCTGTTGAGTCCGTTCAATGTGTGCCGTATGTCATCCATTTTTCTTTCTCCCAGCCGGCTACGGTTTCAGCGCCGGCCATTCTGTATCACCCAACTCCGCATTCGAATAGAGTACCCATAAAGTACTTATTGACATTTGGTAAACAGTTTGCTATGATTGTGGCGTTATGCTCAGGGAAAGGTCTATCTCTCTCCGCCCGCCCCGAGGTCCGAGGGGCCACTTTCCCGTAACTCCTTTGTTTCCGCTTGATACAAAAGTAGGTGGGGGTGGGTCCCCCCTATTGTGTCCGCCATCACATCGACGCAGCGCCAAACAAGCGCTTTCTTTTCACAGATCTGCAAATCGGTGCGCGAACATCTCCTTTCTTTTGATAAATCTGCACAAAACAGGGAGTACCTCCTCGTCCCGCTTTGGCAATCAGGCCACGCACCACCATTCACCGCTCACTTTCACGCGTCCCGATTTGGAACTCCTGCACCCGCTTGTTCTTCGTATCCGCCACGTACAGCGTTTGCCCCGCATCGATCCACAAACCCGCGGGCTCGTCAAACTCTCCGGGTTTGCTCCCATTCCGGCCAAATTTGTACAGGAGGTGGCCATCATAGGCGAACACGTTGATCGCACTGAATTGCGGATCGCTGACATAGATGTTCTTGCTCGCATCCAGTGCTAACCCTGCATCGGCGCTCACATCGGGCAATTTGATTTCGCGCCGAAAGTGTCCGCCGAGGTCCAAAATCTGCAGTCGCGAGTTGGCCCGATCGAGCACAACCAGTTCGTCACCCGCAATGGCAATTTGCGACGGGTAGCGGAACTCTCCCGGTCCTTTGCCACCCCAGCGTTTGCCAATGTGGTTCAGGATATGGCCCTTCTTATCCAGCGTCAGCACCATGTGCCGTCGCGAATCGCACACGTAGATGTGGCCGGTCGGCTCATGAATCGCTATTCCTGCGGGCGATTGAAAGTACGATTCGGCCCCGGCCAGCTTGCCCAGGTAATGCAGGAATTTGCCTCGGGCATCGTAGACCACTACGGCTACCACCACGGGATCGCTCACGTAAATGTTCCCGTCGTGATCGACCACCACATTCGTGGGCGACTTCAGGTGGCTCGAGCGTCCGCCGAGCGCGAAGTACTTGGCCTGCGCAAAGTCGAATATGTGCAGCGCGCCCGCTTCCGGATCTGCAACCAGTACCCGGCCTGTGCGGTCGGTCGTCACACCGTACGGCCCCGCCAGCCGGTCGATGCTCGGGTGCGTTTCCCCGGGACCGGCAACAATGTCCAGCGTCTTGTTCAGCACCGGGTGTGCTTCGTGGGTGACGTCGTCCGCGCTCGAGAATTGCCGCAGAAATTTCGGCGCCGGCGCCTTAGCCTCTTGCGCGCGCAGGGCCAAGCTTGCAGTCAGGAGGCAAAACAGCGCTACGGCGGCGCGTTTCAGGCAGGAATGTTGTGGCGCAAACACGGTGCTTCCTCGTGGGACGCTAGAGTACATCGAACTATGACACTTCTCCATAATCCACAGCCCGGCGCTCATCTTCGCTTCACTTTCGCCCCACATTCCGCTACAGTGGACTTTCCGTTTCCCGTAGCCTTCTGGGAGTCACCATGAGTGCGATTGGCCTGTTTGTCCTGCTTGCTTTGATTTTTGCCATTCTAGCTGGGTTGGTCCTGTGGCTCTTACTGCGCGGCGCCCAGGATCAGAGGAAGAGTGAAGCTCTGGAATCACAAATCAATGAATTGCGCCACGACCTGCTCACACTCTCCAGCACCCAGGCGCAGTCCGCCGCCAAGATGGAAACCATCGCCAACACTGTCGCCACACGCCTCGAAGCCGTCACCACTGCTGTGGAGCAAGGCGCCAAAAACTCGGCCGAAATTACTTCTCAGATTACCTCTCAGGCGCAGGCGGCCATGTCCAATGAGTTGAAGAATACCCGCGAACAGATCACCCAGATTCAGCAGCAGCTTGGTCAGGTACAGGAATCCGGTCACATGATGCACGAAGCCGCCACTCGCCTGGAGAACGTTCTCGGCGGCACCAAATCCCGCGGCACCTTCGGCGAAACCACCCTCGAGCGCCTCCTGGAAGACTGTCTCGCTCCTGCCCAATTCACTCAACAATACCGCTTCCGCAGCGGCGAAACCGCCGACGTCGTCATTCATCTGCGCGACAGAAAGTTGATGGCCATCGATTCCAAGTTTCCGCTCAACGCCTTTCAGCGCCTGGAAACCGAGGGCGACGAAGCCCGCAAGGATTTCATCGCCGCGGTCAAGCTGCATGCCGATTCCATCGCCAAAAAATATATCGTCCCCGACGAGAACACCTTGGACCTCGCGCTCATGTTTGTGCCCAGCGAGTCCGTCTACTACGAACTGTTGCGCTGCATCGATGGGAAAGGCACCGCGCTGGACGCCTATTGCCGCTCCAAGAAGATCATGGCCGTTTCTCCCAACACCCTCTATGCCCACCTGACGGTGATTGCCATGGGTTTACGCGGCATGCAAATTGAAGAAAACGCCAGGCGCCTCGGCGCCAATCTCGCCGGTTTGAGCAGGCAACTCGATCAATTCCGCGAAAGCTTCGACAAAATCGGCACGCACCTCAAGAACGCCGGCCTGAGTTACGCCGAAGCCGACAAGCGTTTGGACAAGGCTTCCACCTCGCTCGAAAATCTGCTCGACAACGGTGACACCGTCGGCTTCGTCGACGAGCGCCAAGGCACCCTCGCCCTGCCTCCCGCCAATAACGCCGCTGCCAAAAAATCCGCTTAACACAGTCCGCAACTGCGCAGCCTGTTACATCAAGAAAAAACAATCGTGCGTTACAATGTCGCTGCCCAATTGCCTTCACCACAGCATGTCTGCCAAAAGGAGCAGCAATGATTACTGGCGCTCACGTGATTATCTACAGCCAAGATGCCGAAGCCGATCGCGCCTTCTTTCACGACGTCCTCGGTTTCAAGTCCGTCGATGCCGGTCACGGCTGGCTGATCTTCGCGCTGCCTCCCTCCGAAGCCGCTTTCCATCCCGCCGAGCGGAACGATACTCACGAACTTTATTTCATGTGCGACGATTTGAAAGCCGAGATTGCTTCTCTCCAGAAGAAAGGCATTTCCTGCTCCAAAGTGGAGAAGGAACGTTGGGGTCTCATCACCAGGATGACCCTTCCCGGCGGCGGCAGAATCGGCCTCTATCAGCCAAAGCACCCCATCGCCATAACGTTGCGTTGAGGTTGCACGCATCCGAGACCCAACAACCGGCTCGAAGCTTTTTCCCCCGGCCGCGGCGGCGAAAGCGGCGTTAACAACCGAATCGAAACCGTGAAGTTGCCGTGCTTTTTCCCTACCAGCTCAAATCTCGCTACGTTGTCTGGCCCGCCACTCGACTGCGCTTTCACGGTTATTCCCTCGTTCAAGTCCGCGATTTCCGGCGCCAGGTTGCGCGCCTCCAATCCCACTTTCGCCGTTGTTCCCTTGACCCTCACCGTTAGCGTGCGATGCTCGCCCGGCGCCAATGGAGCTCCGCTGGCCTCCAACTCCAACGCCACAAAGATAATCGTGAAGGGATCGGCCGACTTCTGCCCGCAGCTCGCTTTCACCTCCGCCGGACCGGGATCCATATCCGTCGGCGGAAGCACGGTCAACGATCCCGGCGAAGATGCCAACACTAGTCCCGGCAAGCCCGCGATGGTCACCTGGTTCGCGTCCGCGTCACCGCAGAAACCATGACCGAGAAACTCGAACCGGTCGCTGATCGACGCGATATGCGGCGCTTCGGTCACCGCTTCCGTTGCCGAAGGCACTTCGGTTGACTCCACAATCCTGCTGCTCACACGGCCGCTGCGCGCTTCGATGCTGGCGTAAATCTTCCCCGGATTCAGCGGCGCCACAAACAGCGCCCGCCCGGTCGAGTCGGTGGTGACCTTGTCTCCATTCGAGAAGACGATGTTCACATTCGGCGTCAGCCGGCCGCCGAAATCGAGCACCGCCAACGTCGCGCGCTCACCGGCAACCAGTTTACGAGGCAATAGCAGAATGCGTGCGCCCGACGCGGCGGGAGCTTCCTGACCGGCCCGGAACGACTGAATGGGGAGCAAGAGGATTACTGCGAGCACAACACCGTGAATGGACCGCAACATAGCACGCACACTGCGATTGTAGTGGACTTTGCAATGCCATAGAAGAGCATCGCGCCGGTCTCGGTTTGCCATTCCACCCTGAGCAAATCCTGTTCCGGGCCACGTGTGCATTGCCGTCATTTCGGGTATCCTTGCGAACTGGCGTTTGGCTCAATGTACCGCTGTGGTTAATCACTTGGGCGCAAAGCCTTTCACCGGGCGCACGCGTCTGCTAGCGTGGATAAGAGGTCAGGACCGGTATCCGCGCCGGGGGAAACGCGTGTGCTCACGAAAAGCTTGGAAGGAGACGTTGTGCAGATCGTCAGCGGGGGTGTGAGCGATGTGGGCCGCGTACGCACCAATAACGAAGATTCGTTCCGGATTGTAGAACCGTTGAACCTCTTCATTCTGTCCGACGGCATGGGCGGCGAGGCGCACGGCGAAGTAGCCAGCGCTATGGCTGTCGACACGGTGGAACAGTATTGCAGCAATCCCGGCAGCGCCAAAGGAGATTCCGGCGTGACCTTGCACGGGGTCGCCAGTGACAGCTGGGCGCCGGAAACCAAAGTGCTTCAGAACGCGGTATTCCAAGCCAACTTTAATATCCATCAATCCGCTCAGAATCATCCCGAGCAGCGCGGCATGGGCGCAACGTTAACCGCCGGGTGGATTCACGATAGCAAGCTGAGTTTGGCGCATGTTGGCGACAGCCGGGCCTATTTGCTGCGCACCGGCAGTTTGCAGCAACTGACCAACGATCACTCGCTGGTCGCCGAACAGGTTCGCCGGGGCATTTTGACGCCCCAGCAAGCCGAGGAGAGCGACATGCAGAGCGTGTTGCTGCGGGCTCTTGGCGCCAATGCGGATGTGGACGTGGAAATCGACGAGATCGACGTGATGCCCCGGGATGTCCTGTTGTTCTGCTCCGATGGTCTGACCCGCATGGTCACCGAGCCGGAGATTGCCGGAAAGCTTCAGGCGGAAACTGATCCGAAAGCGGCCGCGCAGAAACTGGTCGATTTAGCGAACGAGCGCGGCGGATTGGACAACGTCACGGTAATCGTTGTGCGTGTGCAGGACGACTCCAAAGGTTGGTTTTCCTGGTTACGTCGGGACTCGGGTAAGAAAGAGTAAAACCTCCCAGGGAGGAGCGCCGTATGGCCAAACTCAGCCTGATGTTCGAGAACAAAGTGGTGAAAGAGGTGCCCATCGGAAGCCGGCCGGTTTCCATCGGCCGTTCGCCGGACAACGATATTCCCATCGACAATTTGGCGGTCTCCACCTATCACGCGCGGGTTTATTACGAGGGCGGCCGGCTGGTCGTAGAGGACCTGGACAGTTTGAACGGGACGTTTGTCAACGATCTGCGCGTCGAACGCGCCATGTTGCACGACGGCGATTCTATCTGGATTGGCAAGCACCACATCAAAGTCGACGCCACTGCCGATACCGCGATTCCCGTGGACACCGGCCGGAAAGCCGCTGCGCCTAAGATCAACGAAACCATGGTGCTTGACACCAAGGCTCGCCGCGACATGCTCCAGCAAGCCGCGGCCATGGGCGAGCGCTCGCAGTTTTCTCCCGGTCGCCTGAAAATGCCCACCCTGGTGATTTTGAACGGCCGCGTCGATCAGAAGGAATACGTGCTCACCAACAAACTAACCGTCATCGGCAAATCGCCTATGGCCACCATCCACTTGAAAGGCTGGTTCAAGCCGCAGGTCGCAGCGCAAATCAATCAGCGCGACGACGGATATTATTTGGGCACTGGCGCGAAGATTCCTTCAGTCAACGGCACCGCCATTCAAGGACCCGTGCGGTTGAATGATGGCGATCTGATTGAGGTGTGCGGAATCCGGATGAATTTTATCGTTCGCGAATAGCCATACGCTTCCAACAGATTGATCTTTAATTTTTCTGGACGATGCCGGTCACACCAGCGACGAACAACGTCGCCAGCACCCAGCCTAACAACACCTGCAGTCGCTGAAACGCGAACAGGAATTTCGGTGAGCCGAGAAACTGCTGCGGATCAGCCGCTGGTTTTGGCTGATTCACGGAGCGCCAAACAGGCGTCGGATCCGGTCCCCAGCGATCGGTTTGGCCCAATTTCACCAGCGGTAGAGAATTCTCCAGAGAATAGACCAACGGACTGAACGGCTCATAATGATCTGGCGGAACATTGTGGGCTTTGAAGTGTGTGTAAGCGGCTTCATCGCGCGGAACCATTGCTCCGGCCGAACGCGCTCCCGCGAACACCAGCCAACCGATCACCACCAGAATGGCCAGCCCGGCCAGTGCCCGCAATGGATAGTAGCCATAACCCACTACCAAACTGAGCGGCCAACGGAACAGCGCAGCCGCCAAACTGCGCTCTTCCTTCCACAAATGATCTTCCATTGCAAACAGAACACGCCTGGCGCCGCGGTCGATCCCCGCATTGTGCATGACTTTCGCCAACTGGCGGTAGGGCTGCGGACTGAACGGCTGGTTTAGCGCCAGCCAGGCAAGCCGGTGTTTCGTGTCGGTTAGCCCGGAGGCGTGCTCGTAGACAAAGCCTTCCAGCCAGAGTTTGCCGGCACTGGGCCAACAGGAGTGGTCGTCGGAAATGGCGCCTGCGGAAGCGCTACTGAGGTTGAGCGCCGCCCGATCGGGATTGCGCACCGTGCTCCATACGATTGTGCCCTTCGTCACCGAGTTGGCCAGCCGCACCTCACCTTCGGCACAAAATCCATCACGGAGCAGCACGTCACCCTGCACGATGATGCGGTCGGCATTCAGTGCTTCGCCGCTGGGATTCTTGAACGTGCCTCCGTCGCATTCAAGATTGTCGCCAATTTGTGCGCTCAGCAGATTCACTTCGCCTTCGGCAAGGAAACCGTTGCGCAAGAATACGAACCCGCGAACGTTCACGCTATCGGCATTGAGGGCGGTTGCCCCGGAGTTACGAAATAAACCGGAGTCACAAGTCAGATTGCTGCCAATTTGCGCACTGGGCAGGTTTACCTCGCCTTCCGCAACGAAACCATTATGCAGGAGCAGGTTGCCTCTTACGTTCACCCGCTCGGCATTGACCGCCAATCCCCCGGGATTCCGGAATTTTCCGGCATTGCACTCCAGATTCCCGTTGATCTGAGCGCCTAACAAACGCACCTCGCCATCCGCGGTGAATCCATCGCGAAGAAACACGCTGCCCTGCACCGCGACACGATCCGCCGAGATCGCGCTGCCGCCCGGATTCGAAAACGACGCGTCGTTGCACTCCAGATTCCCGCCGACTTCCGCGCCCAATAGCCGCACCTCGCCTTCCGCCGAGAAAGAATTGCGCAGAAATACGCTGCCGCGGACCCGGATTCGGTCCGCACGCAAAGATTTGCCCGCGGCATTGCGCAGCGCCGCCGCACCGCAATCCAGATTGCTGCCAATGCGCGCGCCCGCCAGTTGCACTTCTCCCTCGCAGCGAAATCCGTTATTCAGGAACACCGTTCCCTTGACCCTGGCGCGTTCCGCGTTGATGGACCGAACGCAGCACCCGCTGAAGCTAATGGTGGGAATGCGCAGGAAGCGCAGCTTAGTTTCGGATTTGAGCTGGCAGCAGCGCAGGATCAGGGGAAAACGCACGCGGACAAAGGACAGATCGAGCGAGCCTTCAATACGCGCTGCGTGCGCGTGAATACCTCGAGGATCCACGCACCGGCGAGCCTGCCGGTCGATGCACAACCAACGCAGCAGCCCGGCCCGAATGCCGCGTTCGGGCCCCCAGCTATCCCCCTTACCGGGATCGTTGGCGGCATCAAAGTCTTTTTGGCTGGGCCCACACCAAGCCACTTCGCCCATGGGTGCGGCCATGAGGAGCTTTTGCTCCGCTTCGCGTAAAGCGCCGAAGTGCAGGTCCGCCAGCCGGAGCAACTCTTCGGAATTGCTTTTCACCGACATGAATTGCGATGCGATTCCGTCCGTCCACAGCCTTATATCACGGGCGGTGTAAGCGCACCACCAGACTTACTGCCTTCGCTTCCCAGGGAGAGGATGAGAGTCTCTGAAAGGGCGAAACTTGCCGCCAAGTTGTACCTATCCAAGGGCCTTTCGTAGTCTAATAAAAGAAGATTACAAATTCAGAAGAACAGGGGCAGTGTGTAGGTCTGTCGCAGCCCCGAGCTATCTGACTTCGGATACATCGTCCTATGTGGATTGTCCGCTTAGCCCTTGCCAGGCCATACACCTTCATTGTGATGGCACTGGTCATCGTTCTCCTGACGTTCGTGGTGGTCCCGCGCACGCCCACTGATATTTTTCCGGTCATCAACATTCCGGTGATTGCGCTGGACTGGACCTATACCGGCCTGATGCCGCAGGAAATGGAACGGCGCATCACCACCAACGTGGAGCGGGGCATCACCACGCTGGTGAACGATGTCGAGCACATAGAATCGCAATCGTTGAATGGCATTGCGATTATTAAGATCTACTTCCAGCCCAACGCCAATGTGCAAACCGCATTGGCGCAAGTCACCGCGATTTCCCAGACATTCTTGCGAAGCCTGCCGCCAGGCACCACTCCGCCGCTGGTGATTATCTATTCCGCTTCGACGGTTCCGGTGCTGCAAATCGGATTGACCAGCGATCGGCTGAGCGAGCAGGCCTTGTTCGACTACGGCAACAACTTCATTCGCACGCAGCTCGCCACCGTGCAGGGCGCATCCATGCCGTTTCCGTATGGCGGCAAGCCCCGGCTCATTTCTGTGGACATCGATCCGGAGGCTTTGCAGGCCAAAGGGCTCTCGCCGGTCGATATCGTAAATGCTGTGAACGTGCAGAACCTGATTTTGCCGACCGGCACGGTAAAAATGGGCCCGTTGGAATACAACGTGGAGATGAATGCCAGCCCAACCACCGTGGCGGAACTGAATAACCTGCCGGTGAAGACCGTGAATGGATCGACCATTTACCTCCGCGAAGTGGCGCATGTGCGCGACGGATTTTCGCCGCAAACCAACGTGGTGCTGGCGAATGGCCAGCGCGGCGTACTGATGAGCGTGTACAAGACTGGCAACGCCTCGACGCTTTCGATTGTCGACCGAGTGAAACAGACGTTGAAGGATTACGAGCCGACCCGGCCCGAAGGATTGAAGGTCGCCACTTTATTCGATCAATCGCTCTTTGTTCGCGCGGCCATTCAGGGCGTCCTGCGAGAGGCGTTGATCGCCGCCTGCCTTACCGCGATCATGATTCTGCTGTTTCTGGGCAACTGGAAGAGCACACTAATCATTGCCATTTCCATTCCCCTTTCCATCCTGGTCAGCATTCTGTGCCTGAGCGCGCTCGGCGAGACCATCAACATCATGACCTTGGGCGGGTTGGCCCTGGCGGTTGGCATTCTGGTGGACGATGCTACGGTGGAAATTGAAAACATCAATCGAAACTTAGCCATGGGCAAGGAAACTGTCCAGGCGATTCTGGACGGCGCGCAGCAGATCGCGGTGCCGGCCTTTGTGTCGACTTTGTGCATTTGCATCGTGTTCATTCCGATGTTTTTCCTGTCGGGTGTGGCACGTTATCTGTTCGTGCCTTTGGCCGAAGCGGTGATCTTCGCCATGTTGGCGTCGTATATGTGGTCGCGGACCATCGTGCCGACCCTGGCCATGTACCTGCTCAGTTCCGAGGACGAATATCACGCCGACGAGCACGCCGGGGAAAAAATGGGTTTCTTCCGCCGATACCAGCAGGCGTTTGAACGGGCCTTCGAGCGCTTTCGCGAAGGTTACCGCCGCGCTTTGACTGTGGCGCTGCAGCGCGCGCCGTTATTTGCTGCTTGTTTCCTGGCATTTTGTGTGCTTTCCGCGGGACTGAACTTCGTTTTGGGCCGCGATTTCTTTCCTAGCGTGGATGCCGGGCAGATTCGCCTGCATATGCGCGCGCGCACCGGCCTGCGCATTGAAGAGACCGCGCGATTGGCCGACCAGATCGACCAAATCATGCATCGGACTATTCCTGATCGCGACTTGCAAACCGTGCTGGACAATATCGGCCTGCCCTATTCCAGTATCAACTTGACCTATAGCAATTCCGGGACGATTGGCACCGCCGATGGCGAAATCCTGGTGCAGTTGAAGCCTGACCGTACTACTTCCACTCGCGTGTACATCGAGGAATTACGACGCCGCCTGCCCCGCGAGTTTCCCGGTGTGCAGTTCTTCTTTCAACCCGCGGACATCGTTACTCAGATTCTGAATTTTGGAACGCCCGCACCGATTGACATTCAAATTGTTGGAATGGATCAGATCGGGGATTTTGCAGCCGGGCTGAAATTGGAGGAGGAAATCCGGCACATTCCCGGAGCGGTAGACGTGCACGTGCAGCAGGCCTTCGATTCGCCAACGCTGTTTCTGGACATCAACCGTACGCGGGCACAATACGTGGGCATGCAAGCGCGCGATGTGGCCCAGAACGTATTGATCTCGCTGTCTTCCAGTTTCCAGACCACCCCGAATTTCTGGCTGGACGTCAAGAACGGTGTCAGCTACAACGTGGCGGTTCAAACCCCGCAATACCGCGTCGATAATTACCAGGAATTGCAAAATACGCCGGTGCGGGCAACCAGTGGGTCAAATGCTCCGGCGGCGCAGATACTCGGCAATTTAGTGAACACCAGCACGCAGGCGCGGCCGGCAGAAGTCTCTCATTACAACGTGCAACCGATGATCAATGTCTATGCTTCCGTTTCCGGACGGGACCTCGGATCGGTAGCCACAGAAGTCTCCAAGCGAATTGCGGACATCGAGAACAAACTTCCGCGGGGCAGCCGCATCATTTTGCGCGGTCAAGTGCAAACGATGAACACTTCGTTCGTTGGTTTGGGACTTGGGCTGATTGGGGCCATTGTGCTGGCCTACTTGCTAATCGTTGTGAACTTCCAGTCCTGGCTCGATCCGTTCATCATCATCACCGCATTGCCCGGGGCACTGGCCGGGATTTGCTGGATGCTGCTGTTTACGCACACCACTTTGAACGTGCCCTCTTTGACTGGAGCCATCATGTGTATGGGCGTGGCTACCGCCAACAGCATTTTGATGGTGTCCTTCGCGCGAGAACAATTGAACGAAGGTAAGACCGCGTTTGATGCCGCGCTCGAAGCGGGTTTCGTTCGCATTCGCCCGGTTATCATGACTGCTCTGGCGATGATCATCGGTATGGTTCCGATGGCCACCGGTCTCGGCGAAGGCGGCGAGCAGAACGCGCCATTGGGCCGCGCGGTCATTGGCGGCCTGCTGTTTGCGACCGTAGCAACACTATTTTTCGTGCCGTGCGTGTTCTCCATTATTCATGGACGTTTGGAACGCAAGCGGCAAAGAGTCACGGCTTAAGGCAGGAACAATAGGAGTACTCTTACGGTATAGAGGGCCACTGATGAATGAGGTGAAAAATCCAGCCGGAAATAACCAGCAAGTGAGGAAAAGCCGGTTGTTTGTGGTTTTCTTCGTGACTGTGGTGGTGCTGGTGGTGTTGGGCGCGCTGGTGATGTTCCAGCGCCGCTCGCAATTTCAAGCGCTGGCGGAAAATACGGAAACGCTGGCGGTACCCACGGTCGCCATCATCCATCCACTGACGGAATCGCGCGCCGAAGATCTGGTGCTGCCGGGTACTTTGCAGGCGTACGTGGAGTCGCCGATCTACGCGCGCACCAATGGATACCTGGTGAAGTGGTATCACGATATTGGCAGCCGCGTAAACAAAGGAGACTTGCTGGCCGACATCGAGACCCCCGAAGTCGACCAACAATTGATGCAAGCCAAGGCGGACTTGGTCACTGCGCAAGCTAACGAACACCTTTCTGAAATTACCGAGGCTCGCTACAGCGAGTTGCTAAAAACCGACGGCGTATCGAAGCAGGAAGTGGATAACGCCACCGGAGATCTGGCGGCGAAGAAAGCCATCGTGCAATCGTCGGAAGCCAACGTGCGCCGTTTGCAGGAATTGAAATCCTTTCAGAAAGTGTACGCGCCGTTCACCGGCGTGGTTACGCAGCGCAATGTAGATATCGGGACGCTCATCAACGCAGGGAATGGCGGCACTTCCCAACAGCTCTTCTATCTGGCGCAGACCGACCCCATTCGCGTTTACGTGAATGTGCCGGAATCCTACGCACCTTCGATTCATAAAGGGCTGGGCGCTTTTCTGGAACTGGCGCAATATCCGGGTCAGCGGTTTCAAGGTGAGGTGGTGCGCACCGCGGAAGCGATTGACCTGGCCACGAGAACGTTGCTCACCGAAGTCGATGTGCCCAACAAATCTGGCTTGCTGCTCCCCGGAGGATACGCGCAGGTGCATTTGGAAGTGCATGTGCAAGGCGACCGCCTGCAGGTTCCGGTGAACGCGTTGTTGTTTCGTTCGGAGGGACTGCGGGCTGTGGTCATTGATGCGAATCACCGCGTGCGTCTGCAAGCTCTGAGTATTGGCCGCGACTACGGAACCTCGCTCGAGGTTTTGACGGGCCTGAAGCCCGAAGACTGGATCGTATTGAATCCCCCGGACTCCATCGAGAACGGCGAGGAAGTCCGGGTAAAGGAAGTGAAGGATCCCTTGGCGGCAACTGCTGCGCCTGCGCCGACCCAGGCACCCACTCCGACATCAGCACCGGAGAAACCCACATCTTCTCCGGCCGAGAAGCACTGATGCTCGGGATTTGGTTTGGAGTTTCTCAGAAAAACACGATCCTGATCGCTGCAGCCGCCATGCTGCTTAGCGCCGGATGCACCGTCGGGCCGAATTACAAACGTCCCACAGCTCCGGTGCCTGCGACCTGGCAAGTTTCTGAGCCTTGGCGCCAAGCCGAGCCGAAGGATACGGTGCCAAAAACGGAGTGGTGGAGCCTTTTTCACGACGACGAGCTGAATGGATTGGAAAATCAGTTAGTCGCAGCGAATCAAACCCTGCAAGTTGCTCAAGCGCATTTTCAGCAGGCCCGAGCTTCCGCCCAGGTGCAAAATGCCACGCTGTTTCCAACCGTGAATGCCGGTCCCGCTGCAAACGTTACGCGCTACTCCGGAACGCGACCGTCCCAGTCCGTCACTCCGGTCACCGCGCCGGTGACCCAGTCGGACTACTATCTTCCCTTTACGGTTAGTTATGAGGTCGACCTGTTCGGGCAGCGCCGTCGCACCATCGAAGCGGCACAAGCGGCGTTTCAGGCGAATGCCGCGGATCTCGAGAATGTCCGTTTGGTTCTTACCGCCGAACTTGCGGCGGACTTTTTCACTGTGCGGCAGCTGGATTCGGAGATTGGCATCCTGAATCGTACCGTCGAAGCGTTACAGAAGGGTTTAGAACTGGTGGAGTCGCGCCACAGCGGCGGAATCGCCTCCGGACTGGATGTCGCCCAGGAGGAAACCCTGTTGAACACCACCCGCACGCAGGCCATTTTGCTGGTGCAACAGCGCAAGCAGTTTGAAGATGCCATCGCCGTATTGGTGGGCAAACCAGCGCCGGAATTTCATTTGGCCGCGCGCGAACTCGCTGCGGAACCCCCCAATATCGACGCGGCCATTCCCTCGGATTTGCTTGAGCGGCGCCCCGATATTGCGGAATCGGAGCGCCAAATGGCCATTGCCAATGCGCAGATTGGCATCGCCAAGGCGGCCTATTATCCTTCCTTGCTGCTTTATGGACAGGGCGGACGGAATTCCGAGCACATTAGTCAATTATTGAACGCGGCCAGCACTGTTTGGGCTTTGGGTGCGAATGTGAGCCAGGACATCTTCTCCGGCGGAGCTTTGCACGCCCAAGTCCGATATTCTCAAGCCGGCTACGACGCCACGGTCGCAAACTATCGCAATACGGTGCTGACTGCCTTCCAGGAAGTACAGGACAACATTACCGGCCTGGAAGTGCTGGCCTCGGCGCGCCAATCACAAGCCGATGCCGTCAATTCGGCGCAGAAGCAGTTGGACATCGCCACCTCACGTTACGTCGGCGGGTTGGTGACATATTTGGACGTTGTCAGCGCCCAACAGAACCTGCTGAGCAATCAGCAGGAAGCCGCCGTTATTCAAGGCCAGCGGCTGGTCACATCCGTATTGCTGGTCAAGGCGCTCGGCGGCGGCTGGGACGCAGCCAGCCTGGCTGCGGTCCATGTGAAGCCGCAATCGAGGGATCTAGTCACCCAGTAAGAATGCATCCTAACCCTTTCAGGTGCCCTGATTTGCCGCACAAAAAAATCAATTGGCGCATGTACGAAGATTTTCGTTGACAATACGAATGTCTTCGTAGTAGCCTCCCTCCATGACTACTCCTTCGCATCGCAAACCCACTTCTTCTGAGTTGCAGATTTTGCATATTCTCTGGGAACGCGGGCCCTCCACTGTCCGCGAAGTGCACCAGGCGCTTTTCGAGAAAAGACCAATCGGCTACACCAGCGTCTTAAAGCTCATGCAGATCATGACCGCCAAGGGCACCGTGCGGCGCAATGAAGAGCAGCGCGCACACGTGTATGAAGCCGTACAGCCGGCGGAAAAAACCAAGCGGGAACTTGCCTTGGATGTGTTGCAGCGCGTGTTTGATGGGTCTGCCAGCGAACTCATGATGCATGCCTTGGCGGGGCGCAAAGCTTCCAAGGAAGAGATTGACGAGATGCGGCGGTTGCTGAATGAACATGAAAGGAAACTGCGATGAACCTGCCATTTGACTGGCTTTCTCCGTCGACGCTGCGATGCCTGGCACTTTCGCTGCTGCACTTCCTTTGGCAGGGGACCGCGTTGGCGGCGCTCGCTTATGTGGCCATGTCGCTTTGCCGCAGCACAGCCACGCGATACGCTGCCGGCGTTGCCGCATTGATGCTCATGTTGGCAGCGCCAGTCGGCACATTTTTCCTGCTCCATTCCCAAGAACAATCCCCGCTAATTGATCGTGAAATCAGCGCGACCGTGCGATTTGCACCATCCATTCCTACAACGGCGCCGCTCTCTTACGACGCCGCGGCTCATCGCGAACGGTTTACGCCCTATTCGCTGTGGCTTGTCGAACTCTGGTTTGCCGGGGTGGTGCTGCTCAGTCTGAGGTCCGTGGGAGGAATCCTGGTCGTGGAACGGCTTCGCCGCAAGGACACCGTTCCGATTACCGAAGAACTGCTGGGACTGTGCCTGGCGCTGCAACGCCGCATGGGTCTCACTCGGACGATACGCTTCTGCGAGACTTTGCGGCTGGACGCGCCCGCGGTGGCCGGGTGGATTCGCCCCGTGGTGCTGTTGCCGCTCAGCGCCTTGACTGGTCTGACCGAAGGGCAGCTAGAGGCGGTGATCGCCCATGAATTGGCTCATATCCGAAGGCACGATGCGTTCGTGAATCTGTTTCAAGTCGCCGTGGAAACGGTGTTGTTCTATCACCCGGCGGTTTGGTGGCTGGGGAAACAGGTTCGCGAGGAGCGGGAACATTGCTGTGATGATGTAGCCGTGGAGGTTTGCGGCAACGCTGCCAGCTACGCCTATGCCTTAACCCAAATGGCCGAAACGAAATGGGCGCCAGACATGGCCATGGCGGCGAACCGGAGCCCTCTGGTCGAGCGCATTGCCCGCCTGTTGGGAAGCAGCCCAGACTCCCAGTCCTTTCGAGCTGCAAACTTATCTACCGGCGTTTTATGCCTATCGGCCGCGCTCTTGGCTGGAGGCGCGCTTATGGGTAGCGTGCATTATGTTCGTGCTCAGACGCCTGCATCAGCCGCCCAGATGGATAGCACAGAGACCAAACAACAATCCGCAGCGTCGATGGATACCATTGCGCGCGCCCAGGTCAACGCTTCTACCAGGAACACTCCGCGACCTGCCGCAACCCCCAGCACCGAGCCTGTGGCCGCCGCCCTAGCAGCCCCTGCGGCACAAGAGAAGAGTGCTCCGCCCGAACCAGCGCCCGAGCCACAAGCCAACGCGGCAGCCAAGCAGAGCTACATCGACTCATTGAGGGAAGCGGGCCTGACCAATCTAACCGTGGATGAGTTGATTGCCTTGAAGGTACAAGGCGTTACCGCGGACTACATCAAAGCGATGAAACAGTATATCCAGTCCGAGAACGGCTCGCTGAATGTGGACTCGTTGATTGGATTGAAAGTGCAAGGGGTAACCGGCGACTACGCCAAAGCAATGCGCGCTGCCACGGGGCAGGATCTGGATGGGAATGAACTCATCGGCCTAAAAGTGCAAGGCGTTACTCCTGAATATGTCCAGCGCATGCACGAACTGGGGCTGACGACCGATGCCAGCGAAATCATCGGAATGAAAGTCCAGGGAGTAACACCCGAATACGTGCGGGGAATGGGCGGGCTCGGAATGAAAGTGGATCCAGGGGACATCATTGGCATGAAAGTGCAAGGCGTGACCCCCGAGTATGTCCAAGAGATGCGCGGATTGGGGCTGAACGTCGATTCCGGCGAGATCATTGGAATGAAAGTGCAGGGCATCTCTCCCGAATACGTAAAGGGCTTCAACGCGATCGGATTACACCCCACCACCGATGAACTGATTGGCTTGAAGGTGCAGGGCGTGACACCGGAGTATCTCAAGGCAATGCAGGCGGCCGGCTTCAAAATGGACGTGGATGAAGCCATTGGCGCGAAAGTCCAAGGAATCACGCCGGAATTCGTGGCCAAGGTGCGCAGTCACGGATTCAAGGACCTGACGTTAGACAAGTTGATTGCCTTGAAGCAGAACGGGCTCTTCGAAACCGAGAAATAACCCAGGAGGAACATCATGAATCGTCGCGAAGGCCTGATGGCCTACATGCTGGTGGTGTGTACGCTGATTGCCGGATGGGCCGCACGCGCCGCCGAAGGTTTCACGGGCAGTTGGACCATCGAGCGATCCGACCAGCCCGGCAAGCTAGAATTCACGCTCGTCCACCATCAGCACGGCCATTCTTCCTCGCACTCGTCAGCGTGGCCTGTGAGTGTGTTTGTCGGCCTGAACGCGTTGCGGCCCGGCAAGCAGGAAGTGAAATTCACGATTACGCGCGATGCCGGGCGGCTGGACTGCGAAGGCTATCTGAATGACGGCGAGGGTGCGGGAACCTTTCATTTCACAGCCGACCCGAGATTCCCGTCAGCGATGAATTCTCTGGGATTCACGGGAATTGACGATGAAAAACAGTTCTCCATGGCAGTGATGGACGTGAGCTTGCAATTCGCCAAGGAGATGAAGGAAGAACACCTGGAAGGACTGGATACCGACAAGCTAATCGCCTTTCGTATTTTCCATGTCGACAAAGCTTTTATTCAGGAACTTCGCGATGCCGGAATCACCGTCACCGATTGCGACAAACTGGTGGCTTTCCGAATCCACGGAGTTACGCCGGAAATGGTTCGCTTTCTGCAGAAATCCGGCTATCAGCCCAGCGCGGATGACCTGATTGCCATGCGTATCCATGGCGCGACGCCCGAATTCGTTCAGGGCCTGCAGAAGCAAGGTTACGATCATATCGAGTTGGACAAGTTGATTGCTTTCCGCATTCATGGAGTGTCGCCGGAGTTTATCCAGAAATTGCAGTCGTTGGGCTACAAGCATCCTGAACCCGACCAGTTGATTGCCATGCGCATCCACGGTGTCACGCCTGAATACATTTCAGCCTTGAAATCACGCGGAATGCAGAATCTGACCATCGACCAGCTGGTGAGCCTGAAGATTCAGGGCATCGACTGACCTTAGAACTCCTAGAACTGCTGTAGCTAACATTCATCCGCTTCCGCGCATCTTTCCGTTGTCCATCGCTCCCGGATGCTCGTAAAATCAGGTCCTCCCCGCGATGCCCAGTCCTAAGTCGGGCGGTACCTTGCCATGTACGCAGAATATTGGGGACATTTCGGGCTGCAAAGAAATCCGTTCCCGGTTTCACCAAATCGAAGCAATTTCTATTCGACGCCGGCGCACGACGAAGCGCTGTTGCAGCTGGTATCGCGGATCGAATTGCGCCAGGGCTTGATGGTGCTTACCGGGGAAGCCGGGACAGGCAAGACAATCGTGCTGCAGTATCTTTTGGACTGGCTGCAACAATATGGCTATTCCACCGCTTACGTTTTCCACCCGGTTCACCCATTCACGGAACTGCTGCAACTGATCCTCGCGGAATTTGGCATTCCTTGTGTTTCCGTTTGCAAAACCGAGTTGCTGGCCGTGTTACGGAACTGGCTTATCGACCGTCACCGGCGCGGCGACTCGCCCGTGATTCTCATTGATGAAGCCCAGGCTTTGACCAGCCGAACACTTTTGGAGCTTCAGGCTCTGCTGAATCTGGAGATTCAAGGCGCCGGGCTCGTTCAGGTGGTCCTGGCGGGACAGCCGCATTTTGACGAGAAACTCAATCGTCGAAAACTTACGCGATTTCGCGAGCGGATCATGTGGCACTGCACGCTTCGGCCATTGGGCTGGGGGGAAACCTGCGGTTACATCGGTTCCCGTCTTCGTGTGGCAGGCGCGTCTGAGTCTGCCCTGCTGAGCGTGGACGCTGTGCGAGAGATTTTTTGCTATTCCAAAGGCGTTCCGCGGGTCATCAATATGCTGTGCGAGCATGCCCTTCTGATTGCTTACGGGCAAGGAAGCAAGGCCGTTCACGCCAGTGACGTAGTGCTCGCCGCGCGACAGTTCGATCTGACGCGAGAAGCGGATGTTGACGTGGACGCCATTTCACCGACCACGATCTGCGGCCCTATGTCAGTACCGGCTCGAGACCTTCCAGCCGTGGTCGTTGCAACGGAACCCACAGGCGAAGAGCTTAAGGAACCAGCGGTGGCCCTGGCGAAAGAACAGGAAAATACTGCGGAACATGAGCAGGTAGAAGTGGTGCTGGTCGCAGCGCCACCTGAAGAGCCAGCCGGGCGAACTACAGCGATGGCGGTCACAATCAGCCCTCCCGGAACGATGCTGGCTCCTGAACCTGCACGGTTGGAGGCGGAGGAAATCATTAGCGCTCCACCGGTGGCTGCTGCACCACCTGCACCCCCGCCCCTGATAGTGCCGCTATCACAATCCTGCAGGTCAGAGGTGCAAATTGACCATGCGCCTGCGTTACATCGCGAAACAGCCCCTAAATCGCTGCCAGTTCCAGTCTCCCATAGAAGCACTCCGGCGGTTGTGAGCAGGCCCAGGTCCGCACTCGCTCGCCAGGCACTCCACGGAGTGTGGCTGAAGTTCGCCCGTTACTGGCGTGGAGTCGGTCGTTCTTTTGTCCGCGACTCACGGCAATTCGCCAAGCAATGCGAGAGCTGGCTCGGAAGACCCGGGAGGTGGAATCTGGAAGCCGCCAAGCGCTGGATCGCATTCGTTTCTACGTGGCTCCGTCAACCCGCGGGCACCAGCCACGGGGGGCGAGAACATCCGCGGATTCCTTCCGCTTCTCCTGCTCACAAGTAGCTCTAACCCATCAGCCACGACAAGGTGCCATCGGACACTGGAGTTGCGTCCACACGCACGCGGAAACGGCGCAAATCTGCGAGAATTTGTATCAGCTATGGTGACCCAGGACAATATTCGAAGAGCAGCGGAAATTATTCGCTCCGGCGGGCTGGTCGTGTTTCCAACCGAAACGGTTTACGGCTTGGGCGCCAACGCGCTGGACGCGACTGCGGTGAACAAAATTTATGCACTGAAGGGCAGGCCGACCACAAGTCCGTTGATCGTGCACGTTGCCACTGTACAGCAGGCACGCCAACTCGCGGCGGAATGGCCGCCCGATGCCGAGCGCCTGGCGCGCGAGTATTGGCCCGGACCGCTCACCATGGTCTTGCCCAAACAGCCGGTAATTCCTGACCGAGTCACCGCTGGATTGCCTACTGTGGGCTTGCGCATGCCTCGTCACCCGGTCGCGTTGGCACTGCTGCGCGCCGCCGGCGTGCCAATCGCAGCTCCCAGCGCGAATCGCTTTACTCAGCTTTCGCCTACTACCGCAGAACACGTCCGCGAAGCCTTTGGAGACGAAACGCCGTTCTTGCTCGACGGGGGACCATGTGAAGTTGGATTGGAATCGACGGTCGTGGCCGTCACGCCCGATGGCTTGGAGGTGCTGCGGCCGGGTATGGCGTTTGTCGAGGAGGCTGTTGCAGGAAGTGATGCTGAAGACGCTGCGCATCGTTCACCCGGGCAACACAAAAAGCACTATAGTCCTCGAACAAGGGTGCTGCTGGTAACCCGGGGCCGCTTGCCGCGCGAAGGCCGTGGCGCGTACTTATGGATCGAACATCGAGCGGATGCGGCCCGCGTGACACAGATGCCGGCAGATCCCGACCAGTACGCGGCGCAGCTGTACAACCGGCTTCATGAGCTAGACCGCGAAGCACTGGATTGGATCGCCGTGGAGTTGCCGCCGAATGCGCAAAAGTGGGCACCGATTCTCGACCGGCTGACCCGTGCCGCGTACTGAGAGTTGGATTCGTCCAAGTACGAATTCGTACCATATTGCCGCGGAAAAAAGCGCTAGAATCTCTTATCCGCAAATTTCGAGGAGAACGCCATGAAGGAAATGTCTTGGCTTCGCGCCGCGCTTCTATTCGGATTGTTGATCGCCGCGGCAATTCTGGCATTTGGAGTAATTGGCCATGAGCGAGCACAAAACGGCCCATTAACCGACAAGCCGTACGTTATCGAGTACTACTACAAAGCGAAATGGGGACACGCCGACGAGTTCATCGCGCTGTTCCGGAAAAATCACTATCCGCTGCTGAAAAAAGAAGTGGAGATGGGACGGTTGCTCAAAGTATCGGCGGTTGCGCCGGTGTACCACAACACCGAAGACGGGCGCTGGGACTATCGGGTAACCATCGTTTACAAGAATGCTGCCGTAGCCAATGACGGTTATGACGCCACGCCGTTATTGAAGCAGATGTTCCCGGATCAAGAGACCTATAAGAAGGAAGAGCAGCGGCGCTTTGAGATTCTGGACGCGCATTGGGATTTGCCGATTAAAGACGTGGATCTGGAAGGCAAATGAACTCAGGTTCTCCCCGACATACGATCCGAGTCACTTTTTCCCTTTGAGCAGCGTGGCTAAAACCACCGCCTGATTTTGCTTCTCATCCTTGCTTCCAAAAAGCAATGTCACGGTCGAATGCTCGGCGGCAACCTTCTTCAACTCGCTTAGCAATTCTCTCTTTAAGGCCAGTTCAGTTTTATATCGCTTCACAAATTCACCCCAATCCCGGTCTTCATGGTGAAACCACTTCCGCAGCCCATCACTGGGAGCGATTTCTTTCATCCACAAATCCACGTGCGCTTTTTCTTTGGTCAGGCCGCGCGGCCATAAGCGGTCGACCAAAACGCGGAATCCATCCTTGTCGGAAGCCTCATCGTAAACGCGTTTGGTTTGAATCATGGCGTGTCTCCCCGCAGTAGGCGCAAGACTTGCTCGTGCAAGATCCCGTTGGTGCTGACGAATCTTCCTTTGTAGATGGTTCGTTCGCCATCAATGGTGGTGGATTTCCCGCCCGCTTCTTCGACAATGATGCCCAGGGGCGCCAGGTCCCAGGGTTTGGAAACCCAGTCCACCGCGGCTTCGACTGCGCCTTCTGCCACCAGCATGTGCTGCCAAAACCCACCGATCGAGCGGCTGCTTCGGGCAGCGTCGGCCATGCGCCGCATGCTGGCCCGCGCCTCCATGTTCTTGGCCCATCCCGTACCCGTGGTGAAGAACATGGCGTCTTCCAGGCTGTTCCGGCTCGAGACGTGAATCCGCTTCCCGCTTCGATATGCCCCTTCTCCGCGATATGCCCACCAACGCGTTCCCTGCGACAACGCCGGCGCGCTGACGATGCCCGCCACAATTTCCGCGTTTTCTTCGACGCCGATCAGGGTGCCGAACATCGGTATTCCCCGTGAAAATTCCTCGGTGCCGTCGATGGGATCGATGATCATGCGAGCGCGGCCGTTCGCCGCAGGCCCTTTTGGAATTTCGTCGCTGGTCTCTTCGCCCACAACATCGATCTCCAGTCCGCTTTCCGCCACTTTTCGCAGGGCCATGGCCTCGACGGCCTTGTCGGCGGCTGTCACCACGGTGCCATCGTCTTTTTTCGTGGCGCCAATCTCCCTGGCTCGAAAATACTTCATCGCCAGCGCGTCCGCCGCTTCCACAATGGAGTGCAGCAACGCGCCATATTTCGCTTCATATCCCATAAGTGTGCGATCATCGATCGACTGCCTTGACCAAAGCTCCTTTCGCAGGACGTGCCTTTTGTCCTTGCCGATTCATAAATCAGTGCGGCGATTTGACAGCATCCGCCGCACTCCCTAGCATACAAGTCACCCCTATGAATGCTCAATCCAACACGGGCACGGTGCTCGATCAGATTCTGGAGGCGCGGCGAGCCGAGGTCGCACACCGTAAAAAAGTACTTCCCGAAACCGCGCTCAAGTACGGTGTGAAGGCCGCGGCGCCGGTGCGCGATTTTGCAGCGGCACTCTCTTGCGACGCCCTGAACGTAATCGCGGAACTAAAACCGGCGTCTCCTTCCCGAGGCGTGATTCGCGATCCGTTCGACGCCGGCGCTCTGGCCAAGCTCCTGGACGCCGCGGGCGCGGCCGCGCTATCGGTGCTGACCGAAGGGGAATTTTTCGGCGGATCGCTCAAGAATCTTCGCGACGCCCGCAACAATGCGGCGCTTCCGGCGCTGCAGAAAGACTTCATCTTTGACCCGTGGCAGGTGTGGGAGAGCCGCGCCAATGATGCGGACAGTTTCCTGCTCATTGTCGCGGCGTTGTCCGACATTTCCTTGCATGAGCTGATCGCGCTGGGGCGAGAACTGCAGATGGAGCCCCTGGTGGAAGTTCACACGCTCGCTGAACTGGATCGCGCGTTGGGCGCGGGGGCGCGGATTATTGGCGTGAACAATCGCGATCTGAAGACGCTTGCGGTGCGGGTAGAGACTTCATTCGAACTAATCGAGCATGTCCCCGATACTTGTTTCGCTGTGGCGGAATCCGGGCTGCGCACCCACGCTGATCTTTGCGATCTGCGCTCCGCGGGCTTCGATGCTTTTTTGATTGGCGAACACCTGATGGAAGCAGCGGATCCCGGCAGCGCGCTTTTTCATCTGCTCCACCCGGCTTGACACGAATTCAATCAGCAAACAAGCGGTACCATCGATGATCGTAGCGTCCCAAGGCCCATCAGAGGTGGCTTGCTGCGGAAGATAGACCACTCCACCTTAGCCCAGTTCCGCTACACTGTTTTGCATGGTTCGCGTCAAGATCTGTGGTATCACCAAGCCCGAGGACGCCAAGTTAGCCGCCGATTTGGGAGCCTATGCCATCGGCTTGAACTTCTATGAAAACAGCGCACGCTGCGTAACTCCCTTTGCCGCCAGCGAAGTGATCCGCCGTTTGCCGCCATTCATCGCAATCGTCGGCGTTTTCGTGAACTGGTCGAACGCCCCGATCGTCGCCCTGTGTAAGGCGCTGCGCTTATCCGCTGCGCAACTGCACGGTGACGAAACTCCGCAAGTGGTCGACGCCGTAGCTCGCCGGTTGCCCGTGATTAAGGCTCTACCGATCGGCCAGGGTGGCACGGCACCAGATTTTTCCCGGTATCGAAGTGCGTCGGCATTCCTGCTCGACTCTCCCGCGTCCGGTCAATATGGCGGCACCGGCACCACGGGCAACTGGCATATGGCCCGCGTGGCCGCACAAACCCAACGCATCATTCTCGCGGGCGGGCTCACTCCGGAAAACGTGGGCGAGGCGATCCGCATCGTCCGTCCTTATGCGGTTGACGTTGCCAGTGGCGTCGAGCTCCGGCCAGGAAAAAAAGATCCGGCGAAACTCCGCAGCTTCTTCGATGAGGTAGCGCGGGCGTCGCGTGAAATTTCCTGAAGCAGCTGATCATTGACAGTGCGTGCGAGCATCAAAGAGTATCCGATCAGATAGAACTTCACCGACGAGGCAGAGGTCAACCGCGAATGGCCAATCCTGCGAAGAAGCGCTCCACGCGAAAAGCGCTGCAGCCCACGCAAGGTTCTGGGCGAACCATGCTTCCCGATGATCGCCGCCGAAGTCTGATGGACGCGGCAGAACGGATTTTCGTGCGCAAGGGTTTTGCGAACACCACGGTCGACGACATCACCGGAGCGGCGGGCGTCGCGAAAGGAACCTTCTATCTTTATTTCAGTTCCAAGGAGGACCTGCTGAGCGCGCTGCGCGAGCTTTTCATCGTGGGATGCCGTGAACGAATTGCCGCCATTTCCGCTCGCGTCGCTGACAGCGATTGGTTAGGCCAACTGGACACGTGGGTTGAAGGCGGCATCCGCCACTATTTAGAACACATCGAGCTTCATGACGTTCTCTTCTTGGGGGCCGAACACCATCACGGCTCAATGGCCGACAGCCCCCTGCTGGTTGAGCTCACTGAACTAGTGCGCGGCGGCGCCGCAGCCGGAGCCTGGAACGCTGAAGATCCCGCACTGCTTTCCCTTTTTCTTTTTTACGCCATCCACGGAGTAGTGGACCATGTCGTACACAGCCATCCGGCAGACGTGAACCCTGTCATTCGACTGAGCAAGGAGATCGCGCGCCGTTGTATCGGCGTGGGCGCGCTTAGCAATAATGTTCGCAAGGTCAAGCGTTCTTGACCCAGATCGCGGTCACATGTCCAGACCGCCCGTCAGCGTACACCCTGCGCAATCCGGCCTTGGTCGCTAGCGGTTCCAGTGCGCTGGCGGAAGGAAATCCAATAAGTGCCCGAATAGGTGATGGCATAAAGCGCATCAGTCGCCGCGTCGCCTTTGCCAACCATGATGGAAAGACGTGATCGCTGTAGATCAAATAGCCCCCGTTCCGCAACACGCGGACCATTTCCGAGAAAGCCCGCTCCCAGTTGGGAATATGATGCGTGACCATGCTGGTGGCCACAACGTCGAACTCCCCGTCCGCAAATTGCAATGCGGTCGCGTCCATCACCCGAAACTGTAAGTTCTGGAGCATTCCTTTGCGCTTGGCTTCCTCGATCTGCTTAGGATCGACGTCGATTCCCGTGACTCGCAGGCCGCTCGTACCGGCGATTTCCATCGCCGCAGAGCCGACCCCGCAGCCCACGTCGAGATAGCGCCAGCCTGGTTGCGGGCTAACGTGGTTTAGAAGCTGCAAAGCGCGATCAGCAACAACCCGCGTATGGCTGGGTTTGTTGACAAAGTGTTTCTCGACAGCGGTCATTTTCATCAGCAGGGCCTCGCTTCCACAATACTGACTGACCGTCAGTCAGTTTGTCAATAGCTCAATAAAGCAGGCCGCCTCGCTTAACCCCCAGGGGGCTCGCATCGACTTGCCAGCCCGTTCCACAAACACCGCACTCCTGGTCGCCCGCGCAAGGTACAATAGCCAATTCACTCATGAGCACGCACCTCACCATTCCTGCCTCGGTCCCGGGGCGTTTCGGCCCTTATGGTGGCCGTTATGTTCCGGAAACGCTAATGGTGCCGCTATACGAGCTCGAGGCGGCTTACGACGAAGCAAAAACGGACCGGACATTCCAAACCGAATTCCAGGCACTGCTTAAGAATTTCGCTGGCCGTCCTACGCCGTTACAGTTTGCCTCGCGCCTGACGACAAAGCTTGGCGGTCCGCGCATCTACCTGAAGCGCGAGGATCTGCTCCACACCGGTGCGCACAAGATCAACAACGCCATCGGCCAGGGTCTACTGGCCGTCAAAATGGGCAAGCCGCGGATTATTGCGGAAACAGGCGCTGGCCAGCACGGCGTAGCTTCCGCCACGGTGGCCGCTCACCTAGGGCTGCAGTGCACCGTGTACATGGGAACCGAAGACATGGCGCGCCAGGCGTTGAACGTGGCACGCATGCGCATGCTCGGTGCGGAAGTGATTGGGGTGGAATCCGGCAGCAAGACCCTGAAGGATGCGATCAACGAAGCGATGCGCGATTGGGTCACTAATGTCCGCAACTCCCATTACCTTCTCGGCTCGGTTTTGGGCGCGCATCCCTATCCCACGATGGTTCGGGATTTTCAAGCGGTCATTGGGCGCGAGGCTCGCGAGCAGATTGTGGCTGCCGAACAGCGCCTTCCTACCCATCTTTACGCTTGCGTCGGTGGCGGCTCCAACTCGATCGGCTTGTTCCATGCGTTTTTGAAAGATGCCGATGTAAAGATGGTTGGCATCGAGGCCGGTGGCCGTGGGCAGACTCTTGGTGAGCATGCCGCGCGGTTAGCTGCGCACCAGGGATTCACAGGGGCGCGTCCTGGCGTCCTGCAAGGCACGTACACTTACGTCTTGCAGAGTGAAGATGGCCAAATTGCCACGACCCATTCAATTTCCGCCGGTCTCGACTATCCCGCGATTGGACCCGAGCACGCCTGGCTAGCGGATCAGCACCGCGCGGAATATGCTGCGGTCTCGGACGCCGCTGCGCTAGAAGCTGCAAAGCTCCTTTCACGCACCGAGGGCATCATTCCCGCTCTGGAGTCGGCACATGCACTGGCAGGTTTGATTGAGCGCCTCCCGCAACTGAAGCCCGCCGATCTGGTGATCATCAACCTCTCGGGCCGCGGCGATAAGGACATGGACACCTATAAACGTCTGCTTTAATCTGGCGAAAACCGATGATCACGGCCGCCCCAAGCTCCACTCGCATCTCCAAACGCTTCGCGGAATTGCGCGTCGCAGGAGAGCTTGGATTGGTTGCCTACATCACTGCGGGCGATCCTTCGCTCGAGGCTACTCACAAATTCGTGCTCGCCCTGGCGAAAGCCGGAGCCGACGTAATCGAGCTGGGCGTGCCTTTCAGCGATCCCCTGGCGGATGGGCCTACGATTCAGCGCGCTTCGGAGCGCGCTCTTAAATCAGGCACTACGCTTGCCCGTGTGCTCGATCTGGTGCGGGGAATTCGCCAGTCCAGTCAAATTCCTTTGGTGTTATTCAGCTACTACAACCCGATTCTGCAAATGGGACTGGAAAAACTGGCTTCCGCGGCGGCGCAAGCGGGCGCAGATGGGGTCCTCGCCGTAGATCTCACGCCCGAAGAGTCGGAAGACTACCGGCGCATTCTCCATGCCCGGAATCTCGACACGATTTTCCTCGCCGCACCCACGTCAAGTGATGAGAGGCTGAAAAAAATCGCAGCGGCCACTTCAGGTTTCTTGTATGTGATTTCCAGAACCGGCGTGACCGGAAGCAAGGAATCGCTGCCTGACGAACTACCACAACTGCTCCGGCGAGCCCGGCAGTTTAGCGACCTACCCATTGCGGTTGGCTTCGGCATTTCCCTGCCCGGGCATGTCAGCGTTCTGGGCGCCTTGGCGGACGCCGCGGTTGTGGGGTCGGCCCTCGTCGCAGAAATCGAACGTGCCGCAAGTCAAGAGGCCGCGGCGGCTGCCCTCGCGGAACTCACCAGCAGGTTGAAACAGGCCGCGCATCACGGGCTGTCGCGCCGCGAGGCTATGTCATGAATATCAGTGAGTGGCGGCGCCGCATGGACGAGATCGACAAGAAACTGGTCGAGCTTTTGAATGAACGCTGCAAGTGCGCTCTCGAAATTGGACATCTCAAGCAGGCGGCGAGTATTCCCTTGTATCAGCCCGCTCGCGAGAAAGAAGTTCTGGCCAATGCCGAAAATAATAATCAAGGGCCGCTCTCGCACGCCGCCATCCGCCGGCTGTTCGAGCGCATCATCGATGAGGCTCGTTCGGCCGAGCGCGTAGCCATGTATGGTGAATCGTCTACGGTCGATGACGATAAAATGAAATGAGCTGCTTCCCCCGAATGGAATCGTTAGCAACGCCGATCATCTCAGGAGTTGAGGGCTAACCATGGTCATTGTGATGCACGAAGACGCCACCGACGAGCAGATTCAGCGGGTCATTGACCGTGTGGTTGCCAGCGGCTTCGATGTACACCGCTCCACCGGCGCTTCCCACACGGTACTTGGCGCGGTTGGGGTGCATCGCGATTTCGATCACCGCGACTTCGAACTTTTGGAAGGCGTCCGGGAAGTCATTCGCATCACCCAGCCCTTTAAGCTGGCCAGCCGCCATTTCAAGCCGCAGGGCACGGTGATCGACTTGGGGCGTGGCGTGATTATCGGGAGCACGGAAATTGCCGTGGCTGCCGGCCCGTGCTCCGTCGAATCGCCCGAACAAATCAACGCTATTGCCGAGTGCGTCTCGAAAGCCGGCGCAAAAATCATCCGCGCGGGCGCCTTCAAGCCGCGCACTTCTCCCTACGCATTTCAAGGTCTCGGCGAAAAAGGTCTGCAAATGCTTCGCCAGGCCGCGGATAGAAACAATTTGTTCGTAGTCAGCGAAGTGATGGATCCTTCGCAAATACAAATGATGAGCGATTACGTCGACATTTTTCAGGTCGGCGCTCGCAACATGCAGAACTACTTCCTGCTTCGTGCGCTCGGCGAAGTAAAAAAACCAGTACTGCTGAAGCGGGGCATGTCCGCTACCATCGAAGAGTTGCTTCTCAGCGCTGAGTACATTCTGTCGGGCGGCAATTACAACGTTGTTCTCTGTGAGCGCGGAATCCGTACTTTCGAAAATTATCTGCGCAACACTTTGGATATCGCGGCCATCCCTGTGATCAAGAAACTCTCGCACCTACCGATACTGGCCGATCCTTCCCATGGCACCGGACGGCGCGACAAAGTTCCTCCCATGGCCCGGGCGGCGGTTGCCGCAGGCGCAGACGGATTGCTTATCGAAGTTCACAACGATCCAGACCACGCCCTTTCCGATGGAGCTCAATCGCTCACTCCCGCGGAATTCTCGCAGCTCATGGGCGAACTCCGGATCATCGCTCAGGCAGTGAACCGCCATTTGTCGTGATGACACTGCTTGACACTGTCGCGTTAGCTCGACGCATAGGCGTGCTCAGCGGGCACCGCGCGGTTTCTTTCTTTTTCGGATTCAACTATCGGCTGTAAACTGTCGGCAATCAACGCATCGTGGCTCATCTGATCCAACGCGTCACCATTCTGGGCACCGGCCTGATTGGCGGGTCGTTTGCCCTCGCTCTCCGCAAATATACGCCCGACATGTACATCGTTGGTTGGGACCGCGCCGACGTGGTTCTGCAAGCCCGGAAGTCCGGGGCAATCGACGAGGCTCACTTTGAGTCGTTAGAGCCCGCTATCCGCCGGGCTGACCTGATTTATATTGCTCTTCCAATTGGCACGACTCTCGATCTGCTTCCGGAACTGGCGCACCACGCTCCCGCTCACGCTCTGGTAACCGATTGCGGCAGCACCAAGCAGCGCATTTGGCAGGCTGCTTGCGAACTGTTCGTCGAGGAGGTCGGCCCCATTTTCTTGGCCGGTCACCCCATGGCCGGGCGCGAATTGGCGGGCTTCTCGCATGCCGACGCCGATCTGTTCCAGAACACGACCTATGCGTTGGTGGGCAATGCCGATGACGTCCACGATCCGCGAGTCAGTGCTTTCGTAAAGATTTTGGAGAAAATTGGCGCGCGACCGGCTTGGCTCGCCGCTCAGCAACATGATTACGCCGTAGGTCTGGCCTCGCATCTTCCGCAGCTTGCCGCGATTGCGCTGGCCTCATTCCTTTACGACCGGCTGGACGAGAAAGGTCTGCCGATTACCCTGGCGGGACCAGGCTTGCGCGACACCCTGCGCTTGGCGGGCAGTCCGTATCTCACCTGGCGCGACATCGTGCTCACCAATCGCGAGGTGCTCTCGGCGGCTTTGGATTTGTTTGCTCGCCGTTTGGATGAAGTTCGTGAACGCCTTGGCTCCCGCGATCTGGAGGCGGACTTTGACGCCGCCAATGAGCTCTACAAGCTGCTTCGTAGCTTGTAGGGCCCGCTTTCTGAAGCGGGCCGTTCTCGTTGTTGTCAGCGTGTGGTAGGCCTCGCCATCTGGAGGTTCGCGGCGCATCCACCTTAGGAACCCCTTGCTTTTTCTCGCTTAAAACTAAAAACTGACAACTGAAAACTGTTATGGACAAGCGCATTTCCTCCCCCGACCAGGCACTCACCAATCTTCACGACGGCATGACCATCCTGATGGGCGGCTTTGGGCTGTGCGGAATCCCCGAGAGACTGATTGATGCGTTATGGCGCAAAGGAACGCGAGACCTCACCGTTGTGAGCAACAACGCCGGCGTGGACGGTTTCGGGATTGGTTTATTGCTGGACAATCGTCAAATCAAGAAAATGATCTCCTCGTATGTAGGTGAGAACAAGCTATTCGAGCAGCTCGTGCTTAGCGGTGAATTGCAGGTGGAACTGAATCCGCAGGGCACATTGGCCGAACGTATTCGCGCCGGCGGCGCGGGCATTCCGGCCTTTTACACGCCGACCGGTTACGGCACCATGGCCGCCGAGAGAAAAGAGACCCGCGAATTCGACGGGCGGCACTATGTGTTGGAACGCGCGCTGCGGGGCGATTTTGCGTTCATCAAGGCCTGGAAGGGCGACCGCATGGGCAATCTCGTGTATCGCAAAACCACCCGCAATTTCAATCCCATGATGGCTACCGCCGCCGATTATGTCGTCGCGGAGGTGGAGCAACTGGTGGAACCCGGCGAACTGAACCCGGACCAGGTACACACCCCGGGAATCTTTGTCGACGCCATTTTCGAGGGCGCGCCTTACGTCAAGCGCATCGAGAAACGCACCGTTAGAAATTCTTAGAATGACTCACGAGCCGTTACAGTCGAATAGATGGATAAGATGCCGCTAAGTGATCAGGAAAAGCGCGAACGCATTGCCCGCCGCATCGCTCACGATCTGCGCGACGGCTATTACGTGAACCTGGGCATCGGCATGCCCACCCTGGTGGCCAACTACGTTCCCAGGGGTATCGATGTGATCCTACAGTCGGAGAATGGCATGCTGGGCGTCGGACCGTATCCCCTCGATTCCGAAGTGGATCCCGATCTCATCAACGCGGGCAAGGAAACCGTCACGGAACTTCCAGGCACGGCGTATTTTTCTTCGGCCGATTCCTTCGCGATGATCCGCGGTGGTCACGTTGATCTGACCGTGCTGGGCGCGTTGCAGGTGGACGAAAAGGGAAATCTGGCCAACTGGGCCATCCCCGGCAAAATGCTGAAAGGCATGGGCGGAGCTATGGACCTGGTCGCTGGAGCCAAACGCGTGTACGTCGCCATGGAACACGCCACACGCGACAACAAGCCCAAAATCCTCAAGAACTGCACGCTGCCGCTCACCGGCGTGGAGGTGGTCGATCATATTGTCACCGAACTGGCGTTCATCGACGTCACTCCTCAAGGACTGTTGCTCCGCGAGATCGCACCAGACGCCACCGTGGAGCAAATCCAGGCACTCACCGAGGCAACTCTACTCTTACCGTCGAACGGCCCCGCAGCCATGCTGCTGTAGTTGTAGAATGCTGCTGACTCGCTGCGCGTCAGGAGTTCTCGAATGAACCTCTCTCGCCCTACCAGGTTGGTCGTTACACTGCTGCTTCTTCTGCTCCCCGCTTCCGCAGTCAGTCAAGACCTAGACGGGCCCACGCACATTTTTCGCGACAGCCTGCTCGACAACATGGTCGGTACCTGGAATCTGACCGGCAAAATCCTGGGCCGCAACGCGGAGCACTCGGTCGAGGTAGAGTGGGTATTGAATCATCAATTCTTACGGATTCACGAGAAAGATCGAAATTCAGCGGCGAATGTGACCGTTCCTTACGAGGCCATGATCATAATCGGTTATGACAATACCAGCGAACGTTACGTGGTTCACTGGAACGACATTTATGGCGGCCGCTTTTCGGAAACGCTCGGCTACGGCATGCAGGCCGGAAATGAAATCCGCCTGATATTCGAATATCCTGACGGCCCTTTCCACACCACCTTCCGCTGGGTGCCAGACTCGCATCAGTGGCACTGGCGAATGCAGAGCCGCGACAAGACTGGCAAATGGGCGGACTTCGCCGATCTGCTCCTGTCCCGCGCCAACCGATCGTGACTGTCACCGGAATTGGCGCGCAATGAAGCAATCCTCTAAGTCGTCTGCGAAGAAACCATCGCCAGAGCCGCGAAAGCGCCCTAGCTTCCCGCTAATCTCTGAGGACATGAAGCATTGGTCAGCCATGCTGCAAGCGGAGATGAGCGGCTGGCCAGGCATCACCACCAGGTCAATGTTTGGTTTTGTCTTCTATTACCACCGGAGAACAGTATTCGCCGCTCTTCCGCGAACGCGCGGCTTCGATTCTCCCTCCTCGCTTGTGTTCAAGTTCGATTCCATACCGACCAATTTGCGCAAGCGCGCGAAAGCCGACACTCGAATTGCTACAAGCATGAAAGCCTCGAGCAAAGGCTGGTTGTCGTTCGAACTGAGCAGCGAAAGTGACCTGCGCGACGCGCTGTTCTGGTTGAATCACTGTTATGAGGCCGCGAACAGATGAGGCAGCCTTCAGGCCGTTCCTCGTTAGTCACTTACCGGCCGACAAGCACAATTGGCCGCGCGCCATGCGTTAAACTGGGTTTAGAAGCACTGATACTTACTTATGAAACCCAACTCCATCGTGATTGTCAGCTTGCATTCGCCAAAAGAAAAAATCTGGGGTGTGTTGCTGGACATCAATCCCAGCGGTGTCACCCTACGCGGCATCGATCTCAATTCGTTCGATCATTTCGTCAGCGAAATCAATCAGCTCGAGGCTGAACGTGTCGGTCTGCCTACGGTGTTTTTTCCGATGATGCGAATCGAAAGAATTTCCCTGGACGAGCCTTCCGGCTCGATTCCCAGCATGGCAGAGATTTTCGAACGCAAAATTGGCCGCACCCTGTTCGACTATCTTGCCCAGTTTGCCTGAAACTCCGACTCGTTCTGTTGCGTAGTATGCCAGTGAGGCGTGTGTATCGCGGCAGCGCAGAGTTGCCGGAACCCGCTCGAATGCTTTGCTCTCGGCGATTTTGACTTTACACTCTATGCAATGAAAGCCCGCATTTGGACGGTACCCAACCAGATCACTCTTCTCCGGCTTGGCTTCCTGCCGTTCTTTCTCATTCTGGTGCTCTATAACGAGTACCGCTGGGC
>DASPVD010000040.1:0-13635 GCA_035622555.1 Candidatus Eremiobacteraceae bacterium
CTTTGCTCCGCGCTTCTTTCGGGCCCCGCCTCGCGGCGAGTGCTATTTCACCCTTGCGCTTCGCTATCACTTCACGTCCATCACGTTGTGAAGAGGACTTTCACCTCCAAATGGTCAAACATGCTCGGCACACAAACAAGAAGGCCCGGCGAAATCTCACCGGGCCTTGGTTTTGAGATCAGCCGTGAATTAGTGAACGGCGCGTGGTGAGTCCGTTACGCCAGGCTGATGCGGCTCAGGTTCCGGCGGAACCGGCGCGACCGGCTGCTTCTCCAGAGCCTGCTCCAGCACCTCGTCGAGCGTCCGCACGTAGGTGATCTTCAGATCGCCCAGTATGTCGGGCGCAAGATCGGCTACAGCGTTCGGCTCGTTGTCTGCCGGCAACAGCACGTGCTTGATACCGGCACGTTTGGCGCCCAGCACCTTCTCCTTCACGCCGCCGATCGGCAACACCACACCGGACAGCGTCATTTCGCCGGTCATCGCCAGGCGGTTTTTCACCGGACGATTGGTGAGCAAGCTCACCAACGCAGTTACCATCGCCGCGCCCGCCGACGGCCCATCCTTCGGAACCGCCCCGGACGGCACGTGAATATGGATGTCCTGCTTGCGGAAGAAGTCGGGGTCAATCCCGTAGCGCTCCGCGTTGGATCGCGTCCAAGTGAGAGCCGCAGTCATCGACTCCTGCATGACTTCTCCAAGGTGCCCGGTCATGGTGAACTGCTTGCCGCCGCGCATCCGGCTGGCCTCGATGAACACAATGTCGCCGCCCACCGGGGTCCACACCAGGCCCACCGCAACTCCGGGTTTCTTCACCCGCTCCTCGACTTCCTTTTCGGTGCGGAACTTCGGCACGCCCAGGAACTCGCGAACGACTTCCGGAGTGACCACCATCTTCTCCGTCTGGCCTTCGGCCATTCGCCGGGCCTGCTTGCGAACCAAAGTGGCGATTTCCCGCTCCAGGTTGCGCACTCCGGCTTCCCGCGTGTAGCTGTGGATGATCTCCTGCAATCCTTCCTCGGGGAACTCCAGTTGCTCGCCTTCTTTTAGCCCATGTTCCGCCGCTTGCTTGGGGATCAGGTACTTGCGCGCGATGTGGATCTTCTCTTCACCGGTGTAGCCGGGGAGTTCGATGATCTCCATGCGGTCGCGCAACGGCTCGGGAATCGGATCCATCCAGTTGGCTGTAGCAATGAAGATGACCTTCGACAGATCGAACGGCACGTCCAAGTAATGATCACGGAACGTGGCGTTTTGTTCCGGATCGAGAACTTCCATCAGCGCCGCGGAAGGATCGCCGCGGAAATCCCGGCCGAGCTTGTCGACCTCGTCGAGCATCATGACTGGATCGTTGGTTTCAGCGCGCTTTAGCCCCTGAATGATCTGCCCAGGAAGCGCACCGATGTAAGTGCGGCGATGGCCGCGAATTTCGGCCTCGTCGTGCATGCCGCCCAGTGAGATGCGCACGAACTTGCGTCCCAGGGCGCGGGCTATCGACTTACCGAGAGAAGTTTTGCCGACGCCCGGTGGGCCCACAAAGCAAAGGATCGGACCCTTCATTCCTGGCTGCAATTTCTTAACCGCCAGGTAATCCAGAATGCGCTCTTTCACCTTCTGAAGGTCGTAATGATCCTCATCCAGGATCTGATGCGCTTTGGGAATGTCGATTTCCGTCGAGCCCGACGATTTCGACCACGGCAACGACGTCATCCATTCCAGATAGGTCCGCGAAACCATGTACTCGGCTGAAGCCGGCGTCATTTTCGACAGACGCTTCAGCTCCCGCTCGCATTCCTTCTTGGCCTCCGCGGGCATTCCGGCTTGTTCGACCTTATTGCGCAGTTCTTCGATTTCCGCCTGCGCATCGTCCACTTCGCCAAGTTCCTTCTGAATGGCCTTCATCTGTTCGCGAAGCAGGTATTCGCGCTGGTTCTGGCTCACCTGCTCCTGAACCTGTTCGTTGATCTTGCTGCGAAGCTCGAGCACTTCCAGTTCCTTGGAAAGCTCGCGGATCAGAATCTCCAGTCGCTTGCGCACGTTGGCTGTTTCCAGCAACTCCTGGCGCAACAGTGTCGACAGGCTCGGCAAAGTACCGGCGATAAAGTCCGACAGCCGGGACGGATCATCGATATTCATTGCCACATTCTGCAAATCGTCGGAGAGTTGTGGTGAATGGCTGACCACATCACGAAACAGGTCCTGGGCATTGCGCTGCAACGCCTCTAGCTCCGTATCGTTTTCACCAATGATGTCCGGTTCGGCCACAATGTGGGCGCGCAGAAATGGACGCAGCCCCAAAAGCTCTTCCACGCGAATCCTCTGCAGCCCTTCCATAAACACAACCACATTGCCATTAGGCATTTTCACGGTCTTATGAACTTTCGCGAGCGTGCCTACCTTATGCAAATCTGCGGCTGCGGGATCTTCCACGCGGGGGTCGAGTTGGGCGACCACACCCAGCAGTTTCTCCTCGCCAGTTAGCGAGTTAACCAGAGCCAGGGAGCTCTCCCGGCCCACCGTGAGAGGCAGGACCGCCCCGGGAAACAGGACGGTGTCCCGGACTGGCAGGATCGGCAACGACTCCGGCAGTGAATGTTTCTTCTCAGGCATTGATTCCCCCTACATTCGGCGGCAAGGCTGAGTGCCGCCTTGAAGCTTTAGATGCAGGATGAGGTCGAAAGGTATGCAAGCTTACGAATGTCATCCGCACAAAGATTTAGTGTAATGCGCTAAAGTTTACCCAACATGACCCCCAAGAAGCAAACTAGTTTGTAATATGCTGAACAATTTGCACTTACGAATCATACTCACCCGTCCCCGTCTTCTCATCTCTCATCGGCGGGTCCTGCCTACAGGATAATTGGCCTGAATGAAAGCTTTCGCTTCCTCCCTTGTTGTTACCGTACCCTCCAACTGGGCGTCCTCTACGGCTCTCAGGATCGGCTGGAATCCCGGGCCTGGGCTATAACCCATGTCACTTAAATCGTCCCCTGTCAATAACCTTCTGGGCTTAACCTGATCTAAGGGGGTCTGTTCGACGAACTGGCGAACGGCGTCGTAGGCTTCCATGTGGCCGTGGCTGGCCAAACAGTCCAAACGGTGCAGTTCCAGATGCTCATCGAAGCGGGGTAGCCGGACGAAGCGCTTCAGCGTGGAAGTGCGCATCTGCGCAACGTCTTTGAACTTCATATGGTTGGCCACCAGCGCTTGAATCTGCTGGGTTTCGTCATTCGAAAACTTCAACCGTTTGCAAATCTCTCCAGCCAACCGGGTGCCCACCTCGGCGTGATTGTCGAAGCGAATCCGGTCGCCCGTCGCCGAAGCGTCGCGAAATGTGGGAGGCTTTCCAACATCGTGCAGCAGCACGCCCCACGCTAATGTCGGCGACACGCCGGCCGGGAGCGCTGCTAGCATCATTCTCGTGTGAATCCAGACATCTCCTTCAGGGTGGTAGTCAGGGGGCTGTTGTACGCCTTTCATCGCCGAAATTTCCGGCAAAACTTGCTGCAGCAGACGGGTTTTGTCCAGCAACTCGAACCCGCTGCGTGCGGCACCCTCGCTTAGCAGTTTGGAAAGCTCTTCACGAATGCGCTCGGCAGAGACGAAATGAATTTCTGGCGCGTGACGGTGGATGGCCGCAAACGTCTTCGGTTCGATCGCATATCCAAATCGGGCCGCAAACCGAACCGCGCGGAGCATACGCAGTTTGTCTTCCGCGAAGCGCCGTTCGGGATCGCCGATGGCGCGAATGACCTCAGCTCGCAGGTCCGATTGGCCCCCAACGAAATCCAGAACCTCATCGGTGTTGTGCCGCAACAGCAATCCATTGATGGTGAAATCGCGGCGACGAACGTCTTCTTCGGGACTCGTGGTGTACACGACGCGATCCGGATGGCGCCCGTCGGAATAGCCAATATCTTTCCGGAAAGTGGCGACTTCCACTTTGGCGCTGCTGTCCTTCACCAGAACGACGCCAAACTGGGCCCCCACGCTAACAGTGTCCGGGAACAGCTCCAGAACGCGGTCGGGAGATGCATCTGTCGCGACGTCGTAATCGGTGGGATCCCGATCAAGCAACAGATCGCGAACGCAGCCACCCACCAGGTAGGCTTGATGGCCATGGCTCTGTAGCGTTTCGCAAATCGCATTGGCTAGCTTGCGGGGAAGCATTCGATGATTATGCGACACTACCGGGTTAGATGCTTGCTGAATGCAAGCAGGGCCGTCGCTATTTGATCAGTAGAGCCAAGCGGGTGGTATCGTCCCATTGCCTTTGCTGCCGGCGAAGCTTCCACGCTTCCCAGCAGCACCAGAATCTCTTCTGCAGATGGACTGCTACACACCGGCCGTCTACGGTGCCCCACAGCTCAATTGTGCCGGCGCAACGAGCCGCCAAACTGCACGGAGTCGAAACCGAACTTGTCGCGCAGACGATCGGTAGCTTTGGTGAGGCGGTCCAGTTTCTCGCGGCGTTCAGGATCGAGCAGCTCAAGTTGCGAGGCGCCGTGGCAAAAATTGGAAAGGGCCACGCCCAGCAGCCGAACCTTCCGTTTCCGATCGCGATGAGCACGAAACAGTCGCAGAAACATGGCCTGAATGTCGCCATCCAGATGCACAGGATCGGGGACGCTCTTCGAACGCGTGTAGGTTTGGAATCCGGCGTAGCGGATCGTTAGCGTCAAAGTCCGCGCGGACAGTCCCGCCTCGCGCAGGCGCTTGCAGGTCTTTTGCGACAAGTGGCTGAGCAGAGATTCCATTTCAACCATATCGTCGCAATCCTCGCCGAAAGTGTGGTTGTGCGAAATAGACTTGGGTTCGGCATCGACCACGAATTCGTAGGAGTCGGCGCCACGAGCCTTGCGGTAGAGCGCGGTGCCCCACTGGCCGAAAATCTTTTCCAGTTTTTTGTGTTCATACACGGCAAGCTGTTCGACCGTTTCGATGCCCAGGGCGCGCAGGGCTCGTTCGGTGACTTCGCCGATACCGGGTATTTTGCGGATGGGCAGGGGAGCCAGAAAACGCGCTTCCATTCCCGGAACCACCCACACCAAGCCCCGCGGTTTGGCTTGATCGGAAGCGACTTTGGCGACCAAGCGGGTCGTCGCCAATCCCCCGGAACACGGCAGCCCAGTCTGCTTGGTTATGGTGCGAAGAAGCTTGTCGGCGGCGGGAAGGGGCGCGCCATGAAGGCGCCCTGTGCCCGAAAGATCCAGATATGCTTCGTCGATCGACGTCATCTCCACTATCGGCGAAAACTGGCCCAGAATCGACGCGACTCGGTCGCTCCACTGCGAATATTTGGGGTGGTGCCCATCCAAGAACACCGCGTGCGGACACAGGCGCCCGGCAGTGCGCAAGGGCATGGCCGAGTGGATCCCGTATTTCCGGGCCTCATAGCTGGCCGCCGTCACCACACCGCGCTGATCGGGACGCCCGCCCACCACCACCGGTTTGCCCCGCAGGTCCGGCCGCTCCAGCAATTCCACCGACACAAAAAACGCATCCATGTCCACGTGAAGAATCGTGGAGTGCGGCGGAATTTCCTGCGGCTCCGGACCATCATGCTTGGCGCGAAAACGGGCCAGCTCAGGCATGCGATAAGCCTACGACTTCGCGCCAACCACGGCAACGCTCGAACCCCATCGAGCGCCAATCGTTGTGCTCTTCGGTTTGAACTCCAGGCCGCGCGATGGAAAGATAAGGCGGCGTTGCGAGGGCTGACATGAAGATGAAAAGTGCTCCAAGCAGATTGGTGAGTTTTAAGATTTTCGCAGTGCTGGTTGTGCTTTTGCCGGGTCTGCCGTTGCGTGCACAGTTGCTTTCGCTTCAACAGGTAGTGACGCCCTCAACGGTGATCGAAACAGACGGTCGCCCGCTGACCTTCGCGATTCACGGGTTTATCGAGTTCAAGTCGCTGGCCGAATTGTTTCCTTACATCGAATCGCAAAGGCAACGCTGGAAAGGCAAAATCAGCGAAGCGGAGGAGCAACGCTTGTCCCGCAATCTATTGCGAGAGGGAATCGAGAGCCGCGTCATATCGATGCAGGATCAGCGACCGCTGGAAACCCTGGTTACGCATACAAGCGACGAGTTGCGCCAAGCCATTTCGCAAGTTCGCGAACCACTGCCGGCAGGGTATGCCCAGGCATTTCTGGCCGTTCAGGCCACATGGAAGCATTCGCTGAACTGCTGGAGCGCCGCGCCTGTGATTGCTGGCCGCGTGCTCTCGAATTGGTATCCCATCGAAGAGGGCATACCCTTGTACGGCGCGACTTACGATTCCACCGAGCATTTCTGGCAGGCCGTCAAGTTCCACCCGGATGTGACCGTGGGCGAGGTGAAAGCCTTAACAGAACTGTTTGCGAGTCGAAACTGGGACTCGTGGCTTAAGCGACTCGACGACGATCCGCAGATGTATCTGGCTAACGCCTATGCCGTGGAATTCTTGCGACACAATCTGACCACCGACAGAATGCGCTGGTTTCGCGAGCAACTCGACACTCATGGCCTGATACCCAGCGATAAAGCACGTGCTGTGCAGCAACGCGGGTCCACGCCTTTTCGCTTCAGCGCCTACGAGGAAAAAATAATTTGGGGAGATCTGGCGGACGTGCTCCAACTGGTAGCTCTGTTCTCTCAGGTCAACGATCCCATTCGCGAGAGGCTAGCGGAAGAACACTTCGACGGAATCTACTTGGATGGTCGGAACATGGGTTTTATTAGCCAGGAGTTTCGTTCACAGATGCTGGAGATTTGGAAAGTCAAATATTTGCATATGCCAAGATTTCGTGAAGTGATCGCGGGGATTCCCACGGAAATTCGCCTGGAACACTTTCTGAACGATGGGGACTCTCCGGATATTCCCATTCCGATTTATGTGGACTATCTAAACCAAATTCGGCAAATGGCGCTCGCCTTTAAACCGAAGGAGACCGAGAGATAAGTCAACTTGTTCGCCTCAGCGAGAGTGCGCCGCTCGTTCGGCGGAGATTACGCGAGTAATTCCCGCAAGGTCTTTGGTCACGCCGACGTTGTGCCAAACCGAGCGCTCCAGCAACGGTTCCACCGCAGGCAAGCTGTTGTAGCCCAATTCCAGCACCAGCAAGCCGCCCGGTTTCAAGTGCTCGGCAGCTTGCGGAATTAATTCGCCGTACAGCTCATAACCCTCTTCGCCGCCAAAGAGCGCCACCTGGGGCTCGTGCTCCCGCACCTCAATGGGCAGAGTCTCAGCCTCGCGCAGGCTCACATAAGGAGGATTGCTGACCACCAGATCGAAACCGGCTGGCCGATCCTGCGTGGCCGCCGGTGCGAAAGCATCCAGCAGATTGGATTGCAAGAAATGGATGCGTTCCGCCACGCCATGACGACTGGCATTGCGGTGCGCCACCGCCAGCGCCGATTCGGAAATCTCCGTCGCATACACGACGGAAGCCGGCAGCTCTTTGGCCAATGTAACCGCAATGCACCCCGACCCGGTGCCGAGGTCCACGATGGTTACATTTTCGCCGGTGAGTCGTTGGTGCCGCCCGGCACGGATTTCGCGCACCGCCAGGCGATCCAGGGCCACCTCGATGAGATGTTCCGTCTCAGGACGCGGAATCAGCACGGCGGGCGTCACTTCAAAGGGCAAACCCCAGAATTCTTGAATCCCGGTAAGGTGTTGTGTCGGGATCCCGGATGCGCGTTTGGCCAGAAGGGCGAAATACAGTTCTGCCACCCTATCCGGCAGAATTTCTTCCGGGTGCGAGTACAGCCAGGTGCGATCCTTCCCGGAAACGTGAAGAAGTAATAGTTCCGCCGCCAACGTGTACGAGGGTACGCTCGCGGCACGCAGTTGCTCGATGCCCTGTTTCAATAAGGCGCGCACCGAACGCTCTGTGAAAATTAGGCTCATTGCAAAAGATGTTCTTTTTGCTGGCCGCTCACTTCCTGCGAACCATAGGCGACGCCGCGCCCAGCATACGCGTATTTGCCAATCGCCAAACCACCCAAGGCGGCATCGCCGATCGCCAGCCCGCCTATGGCGCGCCAGCCAATTGCCAGTCCCCCCAACGCGAATATGGCCAGCACTCCACCTCCTGCGCCCACGACGCCGATCGCCAGCCCACCTATCGCCACAGCTCCTATCGCCAGTCCGCCTATAGCCACGAAACCGGTCGCGTGCCCTCCAATCGCTATCACCCCCCTTGCCACGCTGCCATAGGATAGCAACGGTAATCCGGCAATCTGTATTGTGGACGTGTAAGAGCGGTCACCAGAGAAAATCACTGCCATGGCAAGGTGGGTCAGCAGAAGGACCACGGCCATATAAAAAATGAAAAATAGCCAGAACGGCATCCTCCGGCGACGCTCCCCGCGATCGATGCTCCGCTCACTCCATTGCCTCATCCACTGGGGACCTGCTTTGCTCCCCGGACGGCTCAGCATGTGCACCTCCGCAAAGGTGATTACGCTTCGGCCAGTTCCTGTTTCAGGCGTTCGGCCTCGTAATGAGTCACGAGTCCATCCACGAGGGGAGCGAGCTTGCCATCCATTACTTCCGTGAGTTGATGGACAGTCAAGCCGATGCGGTGGTCGGTGACACGGTTCTGCGGGTAATTATACGTCCGAATTTTCTCGGAGCGGTCTCCGGTTTTGATCTGCCCGCGGCGCTCGGCAATGATCGCGGCCTGCTGTTTCTCTAGTTCTAATTCGTAGAGACGCGAGCGCAGCACGCGCATGGCCTTAGCGCGGTTCTTGATCTGCGATTTTTCGTCCTGCTGCGACACTACCAAGCCTGTGGGAATATGGGTGATGCGTACCGCCGAGTACGTAGTGTTGACCGACTGGCCGCCCGGACCGGAAGAGCAGAACGTGTCGATGCGCAAGTCCTTGGCCTCAATCTTAATATCGATTTCGTCCGCTTCTGGGAGGACCGCCACTGTAGCTGCCGATGTGTGAATGCGCCCCTGAGTTTCTGTCGCCGGGACTCGTTGCACCCGGTGAACGCCGCTTTCATACTTCAGCTTGGAGTAGACTTTGTCGCCCTGGATGGCCGCAACGATTTCCTTGACTCCGCCCATCGCCGCCGGCGAACTCTCCATCACTTCAACCTTCCAGCCTTGCGATTCGGCATAGCGCGAGTACATGCGGAACAGATCGCCCGCGAAGATGCCCGCCTCATCCCCGCCGGTTCCCGCGCGAATTTCCAGGATGATGTTTTTCTCGTCGTTGGGATCTTTGGGCAGCAGCAGCAGCTTCAATTCGTGTTCCACTGCTACCTTGCGGGCCAGCAGCTGCTTCTCCTCTTCTTGCGCCATGTGGCGCATCTCCGCATCTTCGGATTCCACGATCATTTGCCGCGCCCCGGCAAGATCCTTTTCGATCTGCTTGTATTCGCGGTGCTTCGTCACAATTTCTTGAAGTTCGGCGTGCTGCTTGGCCAGCTTCTGAAACCGTGCGGAATCGGAAATAATTTCAGGACTGGAAAGCTCCTGGGTCATCTGCTGGTACCGTTCGTCCAGCTGGTCGAGTTTCTCAGTTAACGTGAGAACGGACATTTTTCGCTGCCTTCCTTCAAACAATAGCTGTACTTAGGGTGACTGCCTTGTGATTTCTGACTCGGGAAAAGCAAGTCGGCGCTCGGGAGGAGCGCGAGAGGTGACCCGCTAATAGAATGCTCGGTGCATTTTTGTCATTATACTACAGTCGTGATACTACCGTTGTGAGCCGGCATTGACCCTGAAATGAGCGAATCCGTCCGAGCCGCGCTGGAGAATTCCGTTCCCGAGCCTTCGCCGAGTGCTCCGGGAGCGGACTTGGGATTCTTGTGGGATTTTTGGTATCCAGCGGTCCACAGCAGACAGATTCATGGGCGAAATCTGACCAAAGCGATGCTATTGGAAGTGCCCCTGGTGCTGGGACGAACCACCGAAGGCCGCGCGTTTGCCATGCGCGACTCCTGCCCTCATCGTGGCATTCCATTGTCGTACGGGCATTTTGATGGCAGGAATCTGCAATGCAGCTATCATGGTTGGGAGTTTGATGCCTGCACCGGCCGATGCGTGTTGATCCCCTCGCTCACCAGTCACGACAAACTAAAAGTGGAGCGCATCAGCGCCGGGCATTTTCCTTGTGAGGAACGCGATGGCTATGTCTGGGTATACCTGAATCTGCCCGGAACGAATTTGCCACAAGCAGTGCCCTCCGCGCCGGAACTGCCGAAATTTAGCGAGAAGTTCAAGATTACCCGGCTCGAGTGCGAACTGCCGTCGCATATCGATCATGGAATCATCGGTCTGATGGATCCGGCGCATGGGCCGTTCGTACACCAGTCGTGGTTCTGGCGCAGCAAAAAGAGCATCCACGAAAAGTCCAAACAATTCGAGCCCATTCCCAATGGTTTCCGAATGAGCAAGCATTCGCCTTCCACCAATAGTCTGCCTTACCAATGGTTGAAAAAAATGACCGGAGCGCCGGTAACCACCACGATCGACTTTGTTTTGCCGAACATGCGCTTTGAAGAGATTCGCAGTGGAAAATATTGGTTCTCTAGCCGTGCTACTGTCACTCCGGTCCGCCGCGACTCTTGCCGGATTGATTTTGTCGCGGCGTGGAACCTGCCCCTTCCAATCTCTGTTTTTCGGGCCTTCGCCAAAGTGTTTCTGCGCCAGGATCAGGAAACCATGATTAAGCAGTCCGAGGGTTTGAAACATCAACCGCGACTTATGTTGATTGACGATGCCGACCGCCCGGCCAAATGGTATTTCGCGCTGAAACAGAATCTGCTCGAGTCCCGCCGCACCGGCAAGCCGTTGATCCATCCAATGGACGGTCCAGTGACTTTGCACTGGAACAGCTAGCAGACCACGCCGCCGCTGGCCCGGCCCCACAGTAGTTACGATCGCTATTTCATGCCGTGGAAGTGCTTCTGACAGCTCGACGCATCTAGACGCATCGGGGATGGTAGGTAGTTTCAGATTCGCCGTTGCACCTTGGGGAAATCTAGCCAGACTTTGACCCCGCAAAAGTGTGAGCCTTCCGTGCAAATCGGCGTGGCAATGCCCGCGCGCAGATGGCAGGGCGGGCCAATATAGCGGGCCAGTTCCGGATGCACATCCCGTACCTGGGCGATTTCGTCCATGGAGGCGTTGTAGATTTCTTCCTGGGCGTTGAAACAGGTGCGCATAGTCCATTTGTGAAGCAGATGCAGCAGAGAACCAGTTTCGACGACGCGGATGGCTTTGGCATTGGGCAGCACGTATAGCGCAATTTCGGGAGGCACTCCGCGATCCAGCAGCTGATTCTTGGCGCGCCAAGCTTCGTGCATTGCGCGCTGGTAGACTTCCTTCGCGCGCGAATTCTCCTCAATGAGCATCGGCGTGATGTAGTCCGGTTCGCGAGTATCTGCGAATGTCAATAAGGGGCGTGAGCCGGGGATCATGCGGTGCCGCTGATCCTGACTATCGGCAGTGTGGCTGATCTTCTTGCCGAAGGTGTAGGTTGCGTGTTGTAACGCTCGCATCATCGGCGCATGCACGCCAATGTCGAAAATTTCCAATCGATAAGGATTTCGCGCTGGATTCAATAGCCGGTCAACTGCTTCCGCATCCGAGCACGTTGACTGCGGCAGCCCGAGAACCGCGCGGTAAGATTCGCCTATGACCCTGATGGCATTCTGCGAGTAATCCAGCAAGCAGGAAGTCTTGCCTCGAAGGGAAGCGTCGAATTCTCGAACGAACGCCTCAGCCTGTAATCTCGTTGGCGTCGCTTCCTTCCATTCCGGCAACTCCTCCAGCGGAGCGTTCTCGAATCGCTCGAAAAACTGCGGGTCTTGTTGCCGCACCAGCGACACCATCTCGCCCACCACCGTCCGCGCTTCTGTTGGCGTGTCACAGGCCGTGCACATGCGCCACAAGCGGTGCAGCACAATCCCGGAAATAGTGTGAACCATGCTGGTAAACGCGGCCACCGGCAGGACGTAGCGGGCTATTTCAATCGCCCGTTTTTCCGAGGAGCGCTCGATTTTGTGGATGCGCTTCGGATGCGACATCGGCCCGATATGCCAAATGTCGTTCAGGATAGTCCGCGCGTCGTTTACCAGAATGGCCGACAGTTCACCGTAGCAGGCCCATGCGCGCGAAATCGCGGCTTCATAAATCTCGCGCGAGCCTTCGTCGAAGAACAGCGAGGGAGCAGGAACATACGCCTGCGGCCGGGCCATCCGCACATAACGTTGGCTCTGCTGTTCGGAGTTATAAAACGGGTGCGCGTGCAGGAAGGACCACACGAACTGCCGGCTCACATTTTCCAGCCCAAATTCGAAATGCGCGTGCTGATAAACGGTGTGATGCCCGCTGTAGAAGGTAGCGGCTCCCACGTTCAGCCTTTGCTTATCGGTGATCTCGTCCGGTTGAATCAAACGCGGCGAATAGCAGGTCCGCGCCGCCGCGATCGCGGAATCAAAAGGATGAGCAAAGGTGTTACGCAGGGTTACACGCGGTGCCGCGGTCTCTACTCCGCCGGGAGACGGCGCGCCATCAAACATTCGCGGTTGTGTCGCCACGTTGGGATTTGATTCTACACGCAGTCCGGGAGTCCAACCAAAATAGAAAAAGCGGACCGGTGTGGATCGGTCCGCTTCCTCAAGGAATCAAAAATTACTTTTTGCCGGCGGCTGCAGGCACGTTGGCGTATTTCTTATTAAAACGCTCCACGCGCCCGGCGGTATCGACCAGCTTCTGCTTGCCGGTGAAAAACGGATGGCAACTCGAGCAGATTTCCACGCGCAACATGTTGCCTTTCACGGTCGACCGCGTCTGGAAAGTGTGTCCACAGGCACAATGCACCGTAACGGGGTGATAATCGGGGTGAATACCGGATTTCATGGTTCTCCATTCGTTCGTGTCCGGTCTGCACGGCTCCCCAAATCAGCCAGGGAACAACAGCCGCGTCGCTAGGTCACGAAGCAAACAACTATTATAAAGCAGATTTTTGGAGAGACCAAATGTTGCGCGAGAATGGAAGAGCCCTGTCACATCGTATCCCTCTAGCGAAGTTGAAGTGTATGAGCGAGAAGAGGCGGTTAGAGATGGCCGCCCGGCTGGGGGGAGAGCCGGGCGGAGCGCGACGGGTAGAATCGTCGCGTCATGGTCATTGCCGCTCGTTATTTCGATTTGGTGCGTGAGATGAAAAACGCCTACGAGCATCGTCTGCGCCTGGTGGAAAGCGCCAAACGGCACGGCATCAAGCCCACCGCGCGGATCTTCGCGACCACCGTGCCGACGGTGCGCAAATGGCTGCGCCGCTTTCAGCAGCACGGCCCTAGCGGTCTGACGGAACAGTCTCGCGCACGCTACCGTCAAGGGCACAAAACCCCTCCTCAGGTGGAGGCCCAGTTGGTGGAGCTGCGCAAAACGCTGCCCACCTTTGGCGCTCGTCGTTTGATTCGGGAGTTCGATTTGCGCGTCGGCCACAACGCGCTGGAACGCATCTGGCGCGAGCACGGCCTCATGGAGAAACGCCGCAGAAAATATCAGCGCAAGCAGGATCTGGCGCACATCAAAGCGCAATGGGCGCTGTTTCAGCAAATCAGCGCGGATACCAAGGATTTGGAGGATATCCCGCGCTATTGGCGCCAGGCCCAACAGCTCGGCT
>DASPVD010000041.1:0-39248 GCA_035622555.1 Candidatus Eremiobacteraceae bacterium
CTTTGCTCCGCGCTTCTTTCGGGCCCCGCCTCGCGGCGAGTGCTATTTCACCCTTGCGCTTCGCTATCACTTCACGTCCATCACGTTGTGAAGAGGACTTTCACCTCCAAATGGTCAAACATGCTCGGCACACAAACAAAACGGCTCGCAAACCATTTCGCGAGCCGTTTCCCGTTCCAAATTGCTGCGCGGAACTAGTGGTGGCCTCCCCCGCCGCCGCCTCCATGCCCGCCGCTCGACGCGCCTGAACTGCTGTGCCCGGAAGAACTGCCGGACATGGTTTCGGCCGTAGCTGCACCGCTCCCGCCCATCCCTGCGTTTGACGCATGCGAATAACTCGGCGGCGCCGGTGGCGAGATGTGCGGCCGGGCCGGCAGATTCGCGCCGCGCATTGTTGTCGCTACGTTCGAATTGTGCGCGCCGTTGATCTTTTCATTCGTCACCGCGTCCCTTTCCGCGGCATTCTCGCTGGCCACCTTGGATTCCACCTCATTAACTCGAGCGGTGGTGTTATTCACGAACCGGTGCTGCGCCGGATCATAGACGATCGTGGAATCGCGGCTCAATGTTACCGGGCGCGTTCCCGCTAGAATCGTCCGCGAGACTCGCGTTGGCTGCGTGGATGCTGCCAGAGTCGTAGTGGCAAGTGCGCTCCGCGGCGGATCCTTGATCACCGACCATTTCTCGCTGCTGGCCGGAGTTGTCGTCGCCATCAAGGCGTTGTCTCGAATCATGTACACGCCTTGCGCTAAGTTCACGGGCGCCTTGCCTGGCTTGTCGGCGGGGTTCAGCGGCACCAATCCCACATTCCCGCCCGAATGGACCCAAACCGCGGTGATCGGGTGGTAGATCGGGCCGTGATAAACTCCGCCGGAACCGTAGCCGTAACCATAGCCGGGACCATAGCCGTACCCGCCGGCAAACCCAAACCCGGTGGGTGCCCACATCCAACCCATCGGCCCGAATATCCAGCTGCCATAGTGATACGGCAACCAACCCCACGGCGCGAAGCTGATAAAGCCCCACCCCAGGGATGCGTCGTTATACCAATTGCCGAATGCGAATGGATTCCATCCTATGCCCACCCCAAACGGTTGCCAGCAGAAGCCGTAGCCCGGCACATTGTAGAAGGCTCCGTAGTTGTACAGGTCTGCAAAACCGGACGTGTAATCCGAAGAGTTGACGTATTGGCTGGAATACGCCGTCGCGGTGGCTACCGCATCGATCCGCCCGGACACCCATTTGTCGAAATCGTCATCGTCACCGACCCGCGCGACAGTCACTGGTGCGCTGGCGTTGTAGATATCCACGGAATAGGTCTGGCCCTTCACCAACGCCTTGGTGGTCTTGTTGCGAAGAACGTTCACTTGGCCCTGTTCCACGCTCAAGTTGCTGCCGTCATCGAAATTGTGCAGCCGGAAACGCGACCGCCCGCTCGCCTCTACGCTGAAATCGCCTCCGGTTACGCTGAAATAATCGTTCTGGCCCGGATGCACGTAGAAAATTCCGCTTCCCTGCCGCAAAATCAGCCGCGTGATATGCGCGCCCTCGTCCAGCGACAGGTCGTAGAATTCCAGCACGGTGTTGGCGCTCAAAAAGGCCATCGCCCCATTCTCGAACTCCACTTCCGCTCTGCCGTTGTCCGTCGCTACCGCGTATCCTTGCCGGATTGGCAGATTTAATGGCGCAACTTCCCACGTGGCTCTGGAATCTTCCAGGGCATCCTTATGAAACTCACGCGCGAAACGCACGTCCCCTTGCACCAAGCTTAGCCGAACGATCCGCGCGTGACTAACATCGCCGCCGTCCGCTGGCCTGGGCATAACCAACCAAGCTGCTAAACCCATACACAGGAAAGTAAGGGAAAGTCTTTTCATGGCGTACCTCGGGGGACCCGAACTTCTATAACATGAGACGATACCGCAAGTCGCGCGGTTGCGTTAAACAATAATCCTGTAGGCCAGAAAAGACATGGCCGTTACAATTTCAAACCACTGTTTGGTGGGCCGCCCCACCTCAAGGACCACCGAGCTTCTCGTAACTCGTTGAAAATAAGGAGAACAATGCACACCAAACCCGATTGCAAATTCGTTCCTTGGAGTTCCGTCGAGCACGAGACCCTGAACGACCTGATCGCCAGGGAAATGGTCGTGGGGCAAGGCATCATGCTCGCTCGTGTTTTCCTCAAACGCGGCGCGCACGTCCCCTTGCATCATCACCACAACGAACAAGTCACTTACATCCTGGAAGGCGCCTTGAAATTCGCCATTGATGGCAGAGAAATCGTCGTGCACTCCGGCGAAGTGCTGTGCATCCCTCCCCACATGCCGCACGAGGCTTGGGCGCTCGAAGACACCCTGGACCTGGACATCTTCAATCCTCCCAGAGAGGACTGGCTAAACAAAGACGACGATTATCTTCGACGGGGTATTCCTCGCGCCTGATCGCTGGCATTCGCTCGGGCTGCTGGCTAGCGCCGCGGGCGCTCCATTTTCGTCAGCCTTTACTTTACAGAGGCGCTTTGTGCTGTGAGGTAATTCTTCTTGTACTTTTCCAGGTCTACTTTTTCCCAATCGCCTCGAATTATGCCGGCGCGAATCTGCGCCGGAGTCTGCCCCTTCCGGGTCTGTTCGTAGGAATAGAAAACTTCTTTCTGGCAAATGTCGCAGTGCGATCCGTGTTGGCTTACATAGCAATCCAGCAGGCTGCCATGCCCGACCGCGCGGTCGCAGTGGCAATAGCACGGCTGCTGGTACAGCACCTTCTTCACCCGCCCGGCAACCGTGTACGCATTGAAGACCAGTATGTCGCTGTAGGTGGACGGCGCCATGGTCGCCGGCAGCTCGCCGCTGGGGGCTTGGTTGTGATACGCCGGCACCGGCTCAGCGGAGACGCTGCTGTTTTGTTCCGTGCCCGAGCCTGACTGTTGTGCTGCAGTAGCCACGAAATGCGGCAACGTCAGCAAACCCGCGCAACCAGCCACCAGGCCCAATGCGCTCCCCAATTTGCACCACAGTTTCATGGCACCCTCCTGCGGACCGTTTTGCCCCGCTTCACAAACGCGATTTCGCCGACGATTAGCGAACGATGGCAGGTCTGAGAATCGTGGCATTTCTCGCCGCCGCGCGTTCGGCCAGATGCCTTTCTCTCAGGTTTCGATGGACTCGCCGACCCCAGGTTCTCACAAACGAGTAGTTCAATGCCCCGCCAATCGCCGAACTAGCCAGCGGAATCAAACGGCCAACCCACTTCTCCGCGGATTCTTCACCCAGGCGAACCGCCAGGCTCCTCGCCAGTCGCGGCGCCAGTTTTTCGATCATCTGCTTCTCCGCCAGATCTTTGCTGAAGTCCACCCCGGAAGCCGCCGCTGCGGCCATCCACATTTGCACCCGGCGTTCCATGCCGTTTTCTTCGAACCCATACAGCAAGCTGAGTCTTTGAATCAATCGCAGGGTAATCACCGTCAGGAATCCGGTGTCGGGAATGATGGTGACCACACCGCCCAGGCCAAAGCCCGCCCCTTGCGCCATCGCCAGACGCTGCGCTTCATGGATGAGTCGTTCCGCGATTGCGTCTAGTTTCTCCAGCGGCGCGTCTTTCATTCGCCCAAAATGCGGCACCCACAATCCATGCTTCTCCGCCAAGGTTCGCCGGAACTCTTCCGGATCAATTTCAATCGAACGCAATCCGCGCACCACTCCGAAGCGCAAGAACCGTCCCACCGTGCGCCCCGCCAGCGATCTGTATAACTTCGCCATATCCTCTAGCATCCTATGTCCGGTTAGAAACGGTCAAGCGCCGCTCCGTTGCATCGCTGGAGCCGCCTCTCTTGACTGCCTGGCGACAGGAAAACGCTTGTCCTACTTGACGCCGCAAAAGTTTTCAGTAAACTGCGTTTTTGCTATGGCCACCGTCGGTCCCATGCTCGCGAGTGAAGTTCTGGCGGACTTCGCGTTTCCCCAACGCGAGGCTGCTTTTTTCTATGGCCTGTTCCTCCGCGGACATTCGGCCGAGCAACTGCGCCGCGATATTGAAGTCCCTGCTTCGGTTCTGGCCCGGTGGCACAGGGACGCGCAACGTGAACCTCAGCTTCGCAGTGTGTTCTCGCAAATGGTCGAGTACCGCCGGCATGTCTTGGCCATCTTCGATTCGCTCATTGGCTCCGACCGGCAGCACCGCCACATTCAGTAACCAACTACTACTAGTACCCCCATCGGAATGGCAGCGGCGCCTGGCATCTACTCCAAGCAACTCTGACCACCCCCTTCCCCGTCTAACTCAACCAAGGAGATCAAGTGTCTTTGAATGAACGTGATTCACAGAATTGACGGAGCTTGGACGAGGGATTAGAATCAAAACGTCGTTGGGGTGTCCCTTATGGAAACCGCTTTCCGAAAACTCTCCGCGTCTTTGACCGCTTTCATCTTCTTGTTTACCTTACCGCTTGCTGCTCAGCAGCAGACCCAGTCTCCCCCGCCAGGCCAGAACCCGGCAACGGATATTCCCCAGAACACCAAGCTCACCAAAGAGCAAAAACAGAAGATGAAGAAGACCCTCAAGGAGTTGGACAACAACTACAAGACTTGGCTCAACGAGGACGTCGTCTATATCATTTCTCCCGATGAACGTGCTGCCTTCCTGCAGTTGGAAACCAACGAGGAACGCGAGCAGTTCATTGAGTCATTCTGGCTGCGCCGCAGCAGCAACCCCGATCTTCCGGGCAACGACTTTAAAGAAGAGCACTATCGTCGTATCGCCTACGCCAATGAGCACTATGCCTCGGGAATCCCGGGTTGGAAGACCGATCGCGGTCGCATCTACATCATGTGGGGTCCCGCGGATGAGATTGAGTCTCATCCCACCGGTGGCACCTATGACCGGCCCATGGAAGAAGGCGGCGGCACAACGACTACTTATCCTTGGGAGACTTGGCGCTATCGCTACCTCGAGGGTATCGGCGAAAACGTTATTCTGGAATTTGTTGATCCTACCAGCAGCGGCGAGTTTCACTTGACCATGGACCCATCCGAGAAGGACGCCCTCCTGCATGTGCCCGGTGCAGGCTTAAGCCTTCTGGAACAGATGGGCATGGCTTCCCAAGCCGACCGATTCACTCGCTCCGACGGCACCAACCTGCCGACTGCACTTGGCGGCACTCCCGCCAGCCTCGATGAATTCAACCGCCTCGATCTGTATGCCAAGATTCAACGTCCTCCCGAAGTTAAGTACAAGGATCTGGAAGCCATCGTCACTTCCCGCATGGTCCGCGACCAGTTGAAATTCGAATATCGCACCGACTTCCTCAAAGTTACCAGCGATACCGTGCTGGTTCCCGTGTCCGTGCAAATTCCCAATAATCAGCTGCAGTTCAAAGAAAAAGAGGGTGTGCATTCCGCCGAACTCAACATCTTCGGCCGCGTCAGCTCCCTCACTGGCAAGGTCATTTCCACCTTCGAAGCGCCGGTTACTCGCGATTATCCCGATTCCTTGTTCTCGCTCGCTCCCAAGCAACAATCCATCTACCAGAGTGCTCTTCCTTTGCGGCCCGGTTTGTACCGTCTCGATATCGTCGTTAAAGACGTAAACAGCGGCAACGTCGGCGCGGTTAATACTCGCCTCGCAGTGCCTCGCTACAACGAAGACAAACTGGAAGCCAGTACTCTGATTTTGGCCGATCAGATTGAGCGCGTGCCAGCCAAACAGATCGGCACCGGACAATTCGTTCTGGGTTCTTCCAAAGTGCGTCCCAAACTCGACGCCAGCTTCACCCCTGCCGACAAAATGGGGATTTACCTGCAGGTCTACAACCTCAAGTCCGATCCCAAGACCCACAAATCCGACGCCTCCTTTGTGTACACCGTTAAGCGTGGCGATCAGCAGGTCATGCAGTTTAAGGAAACCTCCGCCGACATGAAACAGACCGGCGATCAGGTCACCATTGAACGCCTTTTGCCTCTAGCTACATTGGCTCCGGGGAAGTATACTCTCGACATCAGTGCTACCGACAAGTTAGCCCAGAGCACCATTTCGCGTTCCGCTGAATTTACCGTCAAGGCTCCGGGAGAGCAGAAGGCTGCGGCGAACGTTACGCCAGGGAGGTAATCGCAGGTGAAGCACGGCAGGCTACTGTGCTTCGGCGTTTTGCTACTGGCTGTCGGTGTGTGTGTGCTGGCTCCCCAGGCTCCTGCGCAGACCCGCAAACCTGCTTCCGGAACTATTTCCGGCATCGTTCACGATCCCGCGGGCATTCCCCAACTCGGCGCCACCGTGGAAATTCTGGCGGAAACTCCCGGCGTCATCCTTACGCATCAACTGCTGACCAACACCGAGGGTTTCTTCCGGGCTGACCATCTGCCGGCTGGGCTCTACACCGTGCGGGTGAGCTTGGCCGGTTTTCTCCCGGCCATGGAAAAGCACATCCAGATCTCAGCCAATTTGACCACCGTCGTGCGTTTGCAGTTGGAGTCGCTTTTTGCCTCCATTGACGAATTGCGACGCGCGCCGGCCAATGGCTCTGCTGAACCCGACGATTGGAAATGGGTGTTGCGCTCGGCTGCGGGCATGCGACCGGTGTTGCAGTGGCACGAAGAAGACACCGACGACACTTCCGGAGTGATTGCCGATCTCGGTGGCCCTCCTCGCCAACTCGGCCAGGTTTCCTTCATCGACGGAGCGCGCCGGCCCGGCTCGGTTTCCAATTTTGATGGTGCCCCCGGCACCGCGTTCGCCTACGATCAGCGTTTTGCTCGTGACAACCACCTGGTCTTCGCCGGCCAGGTGAGCTATGACGGCGATGCTCCCGCTGGCGCCTTGGCCACCGTTTGGATGCCCATGAGTTCCGACCAGGACGGTCCACGAAGCACTATCGTCCTTCGCGAAGCGAAGCTCGGCCCCGCCGGGCCTACCTTCCGTGGCGTGCGCATTGATCAGAATGGCCAGATGGCCTTTGGCGATCGTTTCCTGGTGCGCGTTGGTGGCGAGTATGTCCTGGTCGGCGTCGGTGCCGCGGCCTGGAGCATTCGTCCGCGCGTCGACTTGCAAACCAAACTGTCCTCCAATTGGTATCTCGATACGGTTTACGCCGCCTTGCCTGCCGCCGTGACTAACCACGACAACTCCGTCGCCGCTCTCGTCGACAGCGGCCCCGTCAACCGGCTTTCCTCAGCGATGGATCAGTTGGATGCTTTCCCGGCCCTGCTCTCCCGCGACGGCAAGTCGGTGCTCGAGAACGGCCGTCACGAGGAACTGGCCATCGAACGCAAGCTCGACCGTCACAGCGTTCTGCAACTCGCCGCATTTCACGATGACAATAGCGATGTGGCCCTGTTTGGTCGTGGCATCGACCTGCCTGCCCCGGAGTTTTTTCAGGACTATTATTCCAACGCCTTTGCCTACGACGGCGGCTCTTCCGTTTCCTGGGGTTCACGCACGGCCCTGCGCGAGGCCATTTCCGACGACTTGGAGTTGACCACCATCTACGCCTTCTCCGGTTCGCTCGCACCGGTTACTGCCGCTAACGGAGTCCTGCGTGATTCCCTTCGTACCGTTCCACGGCACTCTGCGGCCGCCAAGCTGACCGGCAGGGTCCCTGGCGCTCGAACCCGGCTGACCGTTGGCTATAAGTGGGTCAACGGCTTGGCCCTTTCGCGGGTGGATCCCTACGGCGAAGCCATTTACGACGTGAATCCATTCCTCCATGTGGGTGTTCAACAACCGCTCCCGTGGTTCGGTTTTGGGCATTGGGAAGCCAACGCTGAATGTGACAATCTGTTGGCACAGGGAAATCTACCGCTGAGCACCCGGGATGGTCAGGTCGTCTTGGTTCCCGCATTTCGCAGCTTTAGAGGCGGGCTGAGCCTGCAATTCTAGGTAAAGCAAGCACTTCTGGAAAGTTGTATTTTACCTACCAGAAAGTGGAAATGCCTGCTCCTCGCTTCCTGATTTCGTTGTAAGCTCCTGATTATTTGTGCTTTATTTGCCAGAACATCTACTAAAGATTGGAACAGGAGTTGCTCCACCCTATGGGTAGGATTTCCACTGGAACTTCGGACATGAAGGAAAGTCTACGGGTCAGCGTAGGAGCTGTCGTTCTCGCGCTTGCTACTTTGGCGGCGGTCATCTTCGCTTGGCTCAACTTCCTTCAGCGCTCCCGCTACGATCTGGTTGACGACGGCGTGGCTTGGACCGACACCGCCACCGGCATCGAAGCATGGAAGGTCAGCCCGAACTCTCCCGCCGCTGCCGCCGGCATTCGCCCCGGCGACCAACTCCTGGCCATTGACGATGCGCCGGTTCCCAATGAGAAGCATGTCACCCAGCGGTTGTTCCGCGCCGGCCTTTGGACCCAGTTGCGTTATAAGCTCTCTCGCAACGGCGAAGAGTTCGAGACTCGCCTGATTACCGCTCCCGCCCAAAAGCCTCTGGGCATTGAAAACTTCGAGCGCGTTGTTGGCCTGCTTTATCTTTTCATTGGACTGTTCATTTTCATTCGCAGATGGAACGCCCCCAAGGCCGTGCACTTTTATGTTTTCTGCCTGGTTTCCTTCGTTCTCTATTCCTTCCATTACAGCGGCAAGCTTGATGCTTTCGATTTGGAAGTGTACTGGTCCGGTGTTATCGCACAAATGCTCGTGCCGACCCTGCTCTTGCACTTCGCCTTGGTTTTCCCGGGCCGTTCCAGCGCCGATCACAAGTCTCTTCTGAAGATCGCTGCGATCTACTCCATCCCCGCGGCGTTGCTGACGGTTCATCTGCTCACGGCATTCAATGCCCTCGGCTTTGTTCCTTCTGTGCGCTCGCGGGTGGTGTTGGAGCAGATCGAATACAGTTTTCTGAGTGTTTATTTCCTTGCCGCCGCTTTGGTTTTTTATTGGAGCTACCGTCACACTCGCTCCGGCGTCCTGCGCCAGCAGCTTAAGTGGCTTACCGGGGGAACCCTCGCCGGCAGCCTGCCTTTCACTTTGTTCTACGTTTTGCCGTATCTCCTCGATGCCCAGGCTCGCCCGTGGATGCAGTATGCGACCATTTCGCTGGTGTTGATCCCGCTGTGTTTCGGCTACGCCATCATCCGCTATCGCTTGATGGATGTGGACATCATCTTCAAGCGCGGCCTGGCCTACACCGCGGCAACGGCCGCTGTCGCTGCCGTCTATTTTGGGCTGGTCGCCTTAATCGCAGAGATCTTCCACGCCCAGGCCAGCGGACCGGTAGCCGGCATCATTGCCATCGTCATCGCGGCATTCTTGTTCCAACCCTTTCGCGAAGGTATCCAGGCGCGTTTGGATCGCTTCTTTTACCGCGACCGCCTCAATTACCGCCGCACCCTGATTGAATTTGGCCGCACTCTCACCAATGAAGTTCGCCTCGAGCCCATGCTCGGCTCGGTCATGGATCGCGTTTCTCAGACCCTTCTCGTTGATCGCTTGGCCATCTTTGTCGAGGACCCCCACCATCCCGGTGAAATGCGTTTGGCCCGGTCCATGGGCGTGCGCCTGATCCAGCCCCTGGATTTAAGTTTTATCGCGCCATCGCGTCGCGAGTTTCTCAATGGGCAGATCTTCTTCGAATCCGCAAGAAGCGCGCGCGACGTCTCCGATTCCGTGCGCCGGACCCTCGAACAGCTCGAACTCAACTATTTCATCCCCTGTCGGATTCGCGACCATACCGTTGCCGTTTTGGGCTTGGGCAAAACCGTCGACGGCGATTATCTTTCCAGCGACGATATCGAATTGATTCAAACCATTGCCGGATACGTCGCCATCGCCCTCGACAACTCCCAGCTCTATACCTCCCTCGAGCAAAAGGCCCTGGAGGTCGCTCGCCTCAAGGATTTCAGCGAAAACATTGTCGAGTCTTTGAACGTCGGCGTCTTTGCCGTCGATCTGCTCGGTACCGTCGACGCCTGGAACAGCCGCATGGAGCAGTTGACTGGCATCAGCCAAAAAGATGCCGTTGGCCAGCCCTTCGCCCAACTGTTGCCCCAGGATCTGGTTGCCGAGATTGAGGCTCGCGGTGACGAAGAGCAGGTCACCGGCATCTACAAACATCGCCTGGTCAGCAATGGCCGTCCCGTGATTCTCAACGTTTCGATCACACCGCTGGTCAGCAAGTCGGGAGAGAAAATTGGGCGCTTGCTGCTGTTCGATGATGTCACCCAGCGCGAACGCCTGGAAGAACAGATGTTCCAGACCGAGAAATTGACTTCTCTCGGTCTTTTGGCCGCCGGTGTGGCGCATGAGGTCAACACGCCCCTGGCGGTGATTTCCAATTACATCCAGATGTTAGCCAAGCAGATGCCTGAGGGCGACCCGCGTCACGCCATTATCGACAAAATCGTCAAGCAGACTTTTCGCGCCAGCGAAATCGTCAATAACCTGCTGAATTTTTCGCGTACCGGCACCGGTGACCTGGCCGACGTGGACGTGAATCACGTAGTTGAAGAGACTCTCTCGCTGGTCGCCCACCCGCTCAAATCCGCTCAGATCCAGGTGGTCAAGCAGTTGGGACCATCGCTTCCTCCGGTTCGCGGTTCCGCCAATAAGTTGCAGCAGGTTTTCCTCAATCTGTTCTTAAATGCCCGCGACGCTATGCCTTCCGGCGGTATGTTGGAAGTGCGCACCGCTATGCATAATGGCAGCGTCGAAATTGAGATTGCTGATACCGGCAACGGAATCGCCCGCGAACACATCCATAAAATTTTCGATCCGTTCTTCACCACGAAACCGGGAGGCAGCGGCACCGGTCTGGGACTCTCCGTCAGCTATGGCATCATCAAGGAGCATGCCGGCAAGGTCGACGTAAGATCCACCCCTGGACGCGGAACCTCCTTCCACGTCGAGTTCCCCGCCGTCAGGAAAACCGTTCATGTCTAAGGGCTCCATCCTCGTCATCGACGACGAATCCGAGATTCGCGAAGGTCTTGAGCTGCTGCTGAAGACCGAAGGCTACGCTGTCGCTAGCGCTGAAAACGCCCTGTCGGGGTTATCTCGTCTGGAAGAACGCCCGTTCGACTTGATGTTGCTGGACGTCAGCCTCCCGGACCGCAACGGTATTGATCTGCTGAAAGACGTACACCGCCAGGACCCGCACCTGCCCATCGTTTTGATCACTGCCTACGGCTCGATCGAAATGGCCCGCGCAGCCTTCAAGAGCGGCGCTATGGATTACATCACCAAACCCTGGTCCAACGATGAACTGCTGGCGCAGGTCGCCCAGGCCGTCGAAGCCCGCCGCCTCCGCGATGAAAACGTACAGCTCAAGCGCGCCTTGAAGCAGCGCTTCAACTTTCCCAATATCGTCGGTAAAAGCGAAAAGATGCTGGCGCTCCTGGACCTCGTGGCTCAAGTGGCTCCTTCGCGCTCCACTGTTCTCATCAGCGGCGAGAGTGGCACCGGCAAAGAACTGATCGCCAAAGCCATTCATTCCGCTTCGCCCCGCGCCGACAAAGCTTTCGTTCCCGTCAATACCGGATCCATCCCTGTCGACTTGTTGGAGTCCCAGCTGTTCGGTCATGTCAAAGGCGCCTTCACCAGCGCGGTGTCCTCCAAGAAAGGGCTTTTCGAAGTTGCTGACCAGGGCACCATCTTCTTCGACGAAATCGCCACCGTCAGCCCCGAAACTCAAGCCAAGTTGCTGCGCGTCATCCAGGAACGCGAGTTCATGCGCTTGGGCGGCACCGAGCAGATCAAAGTGGATGTGCGCATCGTCGCCGCTTCCAATGTTGATCTCCTTTCCCTGGTCAAGGAAGCCCGTTTCCGCGAAGACCTGTATCACCGCCTCAACGTCATTCACCTTCGCCTTCCTCCCTTGCGCGAGCGCCGCGAGGACATTCCCTTGCTCCTCACGTACTTCCTCGATCGCTTCTGTCAGGAGAACAGTAAGCCCTTGCGGCACTTCACTCCGGCGGCCATGAAGCTGCTCATGGACTACGACTGGCCAGGTAACGTTCGCGAACTGGAGAATGTAGTGGAACGCGCGGTAGTGCTCTCGACTCAAGAACGTGTCGACGTGGACCTGCTCCCCGATTCCATTCGCAGCAAGGAAATTGTTCGTGGCGTACGCTTGCAGATGTCCGAGTTCCTGCCCCCGCTTCCCGGTGAGCCAGGAGCGCGAACCGCTGCCGACAATCCCAATCCTACGCTTTTCCAAATCATGGACGAGGTCGAGCGCCGCATCATTGTCGACATGCTCGAACGCTGCGGTTGGAACCAGACCGAAGCCGCGGAACGATTCTTGATTCCTTTGTCCACACTGAATCAGAAAATCAAGCGCTTGGGCATCGATGTTCGCAGGCGCGGTCGCGGGGAAGATGCCGGTCACGCCGGAAACGGTAAGTGAGCCTTTTCCCATTTTGAAACCCGCGCGCTCCTCTGCCTGTTAATTTAACCTTGCATCTCTTCCCACGACTCGGCACAGTAACGGCAGATGATCCTGCGTCTTTCGGATTCCCTCTCACGTGGATTGTTGGTCGCGGCAGCCTTGTTGGTTGGCCTATGGCTCTCTTTCTTTTCCATCCGGGCGGCCTTCGCTCGCCATTACACGGAAGGCGACACCGCCACGCAATTGGAAATGGCTGTGCGCCTCGAGCCCAACAATGCCGATTACTTGTATAACCTTGGACGCTTTCAACAGTACAACCTGGAAAAACCAGACGCGGCTCTCGCCGAGCTCACCTATCGCACCGTCATTGCCTTGAACCCCGTCGCCACCGACGCTTGGCTCGATCTGGGCACCGCTTACGAGCTCGACGGAAAGACCGAATCTGCCCGCCAAGCCTATCTACAAGCCCAGAACAGTTATCCCACTTCCGCGGATGTGGCTTGGCGCTACGGAAACTTCCTTCTGCGCCAAGGGGAACAGGCCGACGCCTATGCCCAGTTGCGCCGCGCCATCGCTGCGGACCCGCAGCGGGCTGCCGCCGCCTATTCCCGGGCGTATCGCAACAATCCCGACGTCGATCAGTTGCTCGCCGAACTGTTGCCTCCGAACCAGACCGTATATATCAACGTCATTTCCGAAGCTCTCGGCGCTCAACAGTTGGCGGTCGCCAAGACTCTTTGGGCTCACCTGCTCACCTTGCATCCTCATCTTCAGCTTCGCGACTTCGACCCTCTCGTCTCCGACTTGCTTTCCGCCCACGAATTTACGGAAGCTCGCCAGGTTTGGGATCAAGGCACCTCGACCATGAATTTGCCCCCGCTTCTCCAACTCAAAAGCTCGGTGGTCTGGGATCCCAGCTTCGAAACCGACCTCAATGGCTCTTACTTCAGCTGGCAATACCCTCAAATTATTCAGGGCGTCAGCATTACCCTCGACAAATCGGAAAAACTCTCGGGCGCCCAGTCACTGCGTCTTTCTTTCGACGGCAAGCATGATCCCAATCTCGAGACTCCGTGCACCCAGGCTGTCGTTCAGCCGGACACCACCTATCGTTTCTCCGGCTGGATTAGAACCGACCGCCTTGTTTCCGACCAGGGCGTCGCCTTCCGTATTCGCGCCATCGACCAGCACCCTCCCGTCGGGGTCAGTACCAAACAGGTTTTGGGCACCAACCCCTGGGGTTTCGTCGATCAAACTTGGACCGCCGGTCCTCAGATCCATCAGGTGCAGATTTGCGTTGTCCGTGCGCCCAGTGAAAATCGCGCCTTGCGCATCTCTGGCACCGCTTGGATCGACGATGTCAACCTTCTGCCGCAGCCGACGGAGCACCCCAAGCCATGAGATTCGTTCGCGTCGGCATCTGCGGCCTTCTGGCTTTTTCCGTTTTGTCCTTTGGTGCCGTCGAAGAGTGGTCGCAGGCCGTTCTCGAGCTGGGAGCCAGCATCCTGCTCCTGCTATGGGCTATTCGTCAGTATCGCATGCGTGAAGAGCAGCTGTTGATCCCGCCGGAACTTCCCCCTCTCATGGCCTTCGCCCTTGTCGTTCTCGTACAGCTCGCTTTTTCTCTCACCGCCTCACGCTACTACACGCGCGTGCAACTGCAGCTGTTGGTCACCTATATGATCGTGCTGTTCCTGATGACCCAGGCCTTCCAACGCCGCGGACATTGGCGCGCCTTCGTCTGGTTCGTCATGAGTCTGAGCTTCGTCGTTTCGATTTTCGGGATTCTGCAGTATCTGACCTTTAACGGCAAACTGTATTGGTTTCGGGTGATGCGCTTCGGTGGATTGCCCTTTGGCCCCTACGTGAACCGCAACCATTTTGCCGGCTTCGCGGAAATGGTCATCCCGTTTGCGCTGGTGCCGCTGGCTCTCGGCAAGGTGCGTCGCGAACGGATGTTCTTGGTGTCCATCTTCGCCATAGTGCCGATGATCGCGCTTTTCCTGTCCTCATCGCGCGGCGGCATCATCAGCTTCGCGGTGCAAATGATCATCCTGTTTTTGTTGTTGCTGGTGCGCCGCATTCGCAGCAAATATGTGGTCGCAGGCGGCGTGGTCGTGCTGACGGCGGTAATGGCGGTGTCCTGGATCGGCGTCCAGCAAGTATTAGCGCGTTTCTCCGGAATCCAAAATTTCGAAGTGTCGACCGGCAAGCGCACCGCCATGCAACGCGACACTTTTCGCCTGTTCTTGGACCATCCCGTCATCGGAACCGGACTTGGCACTCTCGAAATGGTCTACCCGCAATACGACTCTCTGTATGACGGCAAGGTCGTCAACCACGCTCATGATGATTACCTCGAGGCCCTCGCGGAGACTGGGTTGATCGGAGGGCTGTGCTGCTTCTGGTTTTTGGCCGTGTTGCTCCTCCAGGCCCTCAAGGGACTCGCAAGCCTCGGTGCCTCTTTTGGTTCAGCCTTGACTTTGTCCGGACTTATAGCGTGTTCTGGGATCCTGGTGCATAGTTTGGTAGACTTCAATCTGCACATTCCCGCGAACGCTCTGCTATTTTTTGTCTCAGCCCACATAGCCTGTGTCCGCCTGCAGCTTGGCGATGCAGCAGCGGATGTCAATCATTCGCACCATAACCATGCTGGAAACAGCACCGTCCTTCATGCTGGACAGACGGTATACTAGTTAGGGGGTTCCGAGTTGAAGGGGCTGGTCAGATACGGCCAGAATCATCTTTTGGCCTGCGTTGTGTTTGCGTCGCTCTCTTGTGCGGCCTCGTCTGTCTGCGCTCAACAACCTCCCCTCGCTCCCATGCCCCCGGCCGTTGCCCCTTCACCTCAGGACAACCCTTCCGTCATTGGCACCGCTGAAGAGACCAACGACCGCATTCACTCCCTTGGGGCCACACCCGCAAAAAACTCGCCCCACGACTACCTCATCGGCAACGGCGACCTCCTGGGCATTTCGGTCTTCGACGTGCCGGAGTTATCCCGCGATGTGCGCGTCAGTCAGACCGGGACGATTAGCATTCCTCTGGTTCCTGCCCGCCTGCATGTCACTGGGCTTTCAGAAACCCAGGCGGAGCAAATGATTGCCGACGTTTTGCAAGCGGATGGCTTGGTCAGTCACCCGGAAGTGCGCGTGACCGTGAAGGAGCACAAAAGTAGGCCCATCACCGTTGTTGGTGCGGTTATGCACCCGATGGTCTACGAGGCCGACCAAAACGTAACCCTGCTTCAGGTCATCGCCGAAGCGGGCGGCGTCACCAATGATGCCGGCGATACCGTTATCGTCACTCGCCACAACTCCCATTTCACCCTGGTCCCTAATCCCGAGCCGGATTCCAGTCCCGCGCCCGGTTCGGCGGCTTCCGAGGACTCCGCGGTGACCTCATCTGCTCCTACCACTACCAACGACGCTAAGCCCCCCTCCGCCCCAGCTTTTCCATCGGCGGGTGATATGGCGCAGACTTCCGCTGCTCCTGCCAATTCGAACGCTGCCTCTGGCAATCCTCTGTCTGGCAACATCATCACCATCAATCTCAACCAACTGATCGAAACCGGGGACATGCAGAACAACATTTCCTTGCAGGCCGGTGACGTCGTCACTGTTCCCCACGCCGGCATCGTTTACGTCCTTGGCGCTGTTACTCGCCCAGGCGGCTTTGTGCTTGCCAACGACCGCTCGGAGATGACTACTATGAAGGTGCTGGCTCTCGCCGGTGGCTTGACCAGATCCGCCAAAACCGATCACGCCGTCATCATTCGTAAAGATGATCAAGGCAAACAGACCGAGACCGAAGTGGACTTGAAAAAAATACTGGATCGTCAGTCCGAGGACCAACAAATGCGCGCCAGCGACATCCTGTATATTCCTCATAGCAAGTCCAAGGAGTTTATGTGGCAGGCGCTACAGGCATCTTTGGGCATCGGCACTGGCATCGCTATCTACCGGGTTGCTTATTGATCGCTGATCGACATGTTTGAAGACTCCAAAATCGTTCCGCGGGACTCCGGCTCCAACGGGAATATCGAGATTTTTTCGCCCCATTCCTCGCGCGTCCCGGCCATCGAACTCTCTCCCCGCGAACCGCACCTCTACGATTACTTGCTTATCCTCCGGAAACATCAGTGGCTTATTTTGTCCTTCCTCGTCGCTGTCGTCACCATCGTAACCATCGCCACCTTCCGCATGAAGCCGGTTTACAACGCCAGCGCCAAGATTGAAATTGACCGCGAGAACACCAACATCCTTCCCTTCCAGGGCGCCGACTCCTACGACTTCATGATCGATATGGACAACTATATCGAGACCCAATCCCGCATTCTCGTGAGCGAGACCTTGGCCTTGCAAACCATTCGCAGCCTCGGCCTCGCCGCCAACTCCGACGCTTCTGACGCCGGCAATTCCGAAGCCATCGCCATGGACTCCTTGAAGAATCAAAAACTTCCCCCGGAAGTGGCCACCTTCCTCGGCAACCTTTCCGTTCGCCGCATTCCTAACACCCGCTTGCTCGAGGTCAGCTTCGAATCTACTGACCCCAGAATGGCCGCGGAGGAACTCAACGCCCATTTGGACAACTACATTCAGCAGAATTACAAAAGCCGCTACGAAGCTACCGCCGAGGCTTCCAAATGGCTCCAGGACGAACTTACCGAACTCAGTTACAAGGTCCGCCACTCCGAAGATGCTCGCATTGAGTATGAGCGCACCAATCAGATCTGGAATCTCGATGACAAAAACGAGAAAAGCAATCCCGCCACCGAGCGCCTCTCTGATCTGAATCGCCAGCTTACTGACGCCCAGAGCGAGAGCCTCAAGAAACAAGCCCTCTTCGAATTTGCCAAATCCGGTGACGTGGATGCCGTTCCTCAGCTCCGCGAAAGTACCGTCCTCCAGAGTCTGCAAGCCAGAAAAGCGGACCTCTCCGTACAATACACTGACGCCGTCAATCAATTCGGGCCTAACTACCCCAAGGTGCTGCGCCTACAGGCCCAATTGAAGGAAGTCGACGATCAGATGGCCCGCGAGCGCAAAGGCATCATCGCCCAATTGGAAAGCGAATATCGCGAGGCCAAGCAACACGAGGATCTCTTGGCCCGCGCTCTCGACCAGCAAAAGGCCGAAGTCAACGCCATGTCCGAGAAGATGATTCAGTACAACATCCTCAAGCGCGAGGCCGAAGCCAACAAGTCTCTCTATGACAGCTTGCAAACCAAGCTCAAAGAGGCTCAGATTTCTTCCGGCCTGAAGTCCTCCAATATTCGCGTCGTCGACCCCGCCATGGTTCCCGTAACTCCTTCTCGCCCGGCCAAGACCCGCAATATCGCCCTGGCTTTTTTGGTCGGCCTGGTTGGCGGAATCGGCCTGGCTCTTCTCCGCGAGTACCTGGACAACACCGTGAAGACTCCCGACGATGTCGAGACTCTCGCCCGTTTGCCTTCTCTCGCGGTTGTGCCTGCTTTTGGCGAAGGCACCGCGGCCACAAAGCGCGCCGGATTATTCCGGGCTTCCAGTAATGGCCATGAGAAGCGCGTTGAACTGGTCGCTCAGCACCTGCCCAAGTCCCAGATGTCCGAGGCATTTCGCGCTTTGCGCACCGCCTTGCTCTTGTCCCAGCCGGATCACCCTCCTCAAGTCATCCTGGTGACCAGCGCTTTGCCTCGCGAAGGCAAAACCACTGCCGCTGCCAATCTTGCCGTGACCCTCGCTCAATTGGGCGACAAAACCGTTCTGCTCGACGCCGATTTGCGCAAGCCTGGTGTGGGCCGCTTGCTCAATCTCGGCTCCGGCAAATACGCGGGCCTTAGCTCCTATCTTGCCGGCGTTTCTTCCCTCGATCTCGTCACCATCCCCCACCCCTCCATTCCCAATCTGGCTGCCATTCCTACCGGGCCCCTCCCGCCCAATCCTGCGGACCTCCTCAGCTCTCACAGGCTCTCCGAAGCCATCGCCGAGTTGCGCAACAAATTTAAATTTATCGTCATTGATTCCCCGCCGATCATGGCCGCCACCGATGCGGTGGTCCTCTCGGTCCAAACCGATGGCGTGTTGCTGGTGGTTCGTAGTGGGGAAACCCCTAAAGAAGCGTTTACCCGCACTCGCGATTTGCTCAGCAGCGTCAAATGCCATCTCCTCGGCGTGGTGCTGAATGCCGTCGATTCCGGCGCGCCTGATTACTACTATTCTTATCGCTACTATCCGTATTCTTATGGCTACGGCCCGCAGGAGTCCCTGGAACTGGGCCACGACGAGACTCCTGTTCCTGCTTCAGCCGAGCATCGCACCGAGCATCGAACTTCCGCGGCTCGTTCTGACGCCGACGATTCGGATAAGCTCTGAGGGAGGTTTCGTTGCGATATCTCATCACCGGCGGCGCAGGCTTCATTGGCTCCCATCTTGCCGAGCGCTTGCTCGCCAACAACGATCACGTCGTGCTTCTCGACAACCTTTCCACCGGCAGCATTGAAAATATTCGCCACATAAAAGCCTCGGAGAACCTTCAGTACCACCTGGATGGCATCGAAAACAAACATCTCCTCGCCGAGTTGGTCGACGATGCCGACGTCGTCATTCATTTAGCTGCTGCCGTCGGCGTCAAGCTCATTGTCGAGAGTCCGGTTCGCACCATCGAGACCAATGTCAATGGCACACAGCTGGTCCTCGATGCTGCTTCCAAGAAAAAGAAACTGGTCCTGCTCGCCTCCACTTCCGAGGTCTACGGCAAAAACACCCAGGTCCCTTTTCGCGAAGATGCCGACCTGGTCCTCGGCCCCACTACCAAGGGCCGTTGGAGCTACGCCGCTTCCAAGGCTCTCGATGAGTTCCTGGCCCTCTCTTATTGGAAAGAGAAAAAGCAACCGGTCATCATCGTGCGCTTTTTTAACACCGTAGGACCCCGGCAGACTGGCCGCTATGGCATGGTTCTCCCCAATTTCGTTCAACGTGCCCTCAAGAATGAGCCCATCGAGGTTTACGGCGACGGCAAACAATCACGCTGTTTCTGCGACGTGCGCGATACCGTGGAAGCGCTCCTTCGCCTCATGCCCCTTCCCAAGGCCGTCGGTGAAGTCATCAACATCGGAAATACGGAAGAAGTCACCATCGAGGATCTCGCCCGCGTCGTCAAGCAACGCACCCGCAGTTCCTCCCCGGTCCACTTTGTTCCTTATGACCAAGCTTATGAGCCTGGATTTGAAGACATGATGCGCCGCGTCCCTTGCATCGATAAACTGCATTCCCTCACCGGCTTCCGTCCACAAACCGCTTTGACCGAGATTGTTGACCGGGTCACCCTTTACCACCGGCAGAAGGATGGGAAGCTGGCCAGCGTCACGGCTTAACTGCCGTTGCTTCTCTCGCACAGTTTTGTGTTGCCGCAGCGTTCCGGCCCATTCGTTTCGTAAAATGATCAGTGGTTACTGTTCAACAGTGGCCGTTCTTGATGCTGGCCTGCATTTCTCGCTAGAGTCAGCCGTGATGTGCGGCAAAAACGAATCGGTCATTCTGAGCCCGCGTTGTTGGCGAAGGATCTCAACCAATAGCGCCGGCTGTGCATCGGTCGAGATTCTTCGCACATCCTTCTCGGATGCCGGAAAGACTGGAAGCAGCTGAGTTTCCCTTGAATACTCGTTTACAGAATTCGCAGCGCCGCTTGGAGTGGGCGCTTTTTGTTCTTTTCTTGTTCACCCTGCCGCTACTGAATCCTTGGGTGCGCGGCGACGGCGTTGGCTATTATGCCTACTTGCGCGCCCCGCTCATCGAGCACAGCCTCGACTTTACTCGCGACTATCAGCGTGCAAACCAGAGTTTCCGCTTTGCTTGTATCGATGACCTTGGACAATTCCGCAGCGAATGTCTCACCCCCACCGGCCACCTCGAGAATCACTTCACCGTTGGTCCTGCCCTGTTGTGGTCTCCGTTTCTTGTGCTTACACACGCCGGTGTTCTGCTGGCGCAGCGTTTCGGCAGTCACGTTCCCGCGGATGGTTTCTCGTTCCCTTATCGCTATGCCATGGCCTTTGCCACCGGCTTGTATGGCTTCTTGGGTTTATGGCTCTCTTTCCGTCTGGCGCGCCGGTATGTTCAGCCCGTTTGGGCCTTTCTCGCTACCTTGGCTATTTGGTGGGCCAGCTCCTTGCCGGTATACATGTACTTTAATCCCTCGTGGTCTCACGCACACTCGGCCTTTGTTTGCGCTCTGTTTTTCTTCTATTGGGATGCCACCCGCGAACACAGAACTCTCGGCCAATGGGTGATCTTGGGTTTGATCGCCGGCCTTATGCTCAATGTGTATTATCCCAACCTCATGCTGTTGGCGGCGTTGCTCGTCGAGGCCATCCTCGAGTACGCCCGTATTTTTCGCTCCGAACCCACGCGCCGCCAATTGTCGCTGCAACTGTTCAGCCGTCATCTGCTTTTCGGGTTGGTCGTCTGCATTGTAATGATTCCGACGTTCGTCACTCGCTGGGTCGTCTACGGCGGCCCTCTCGAGAGCGGTTATACTCGTCTCCGCGATTTTCTATGGAGCTCGCCTGTTTTTTTGGCAGTTTTGTTCTCGTCCAATCACGGACTGCTGTTTTGGACCCCCTTACTTGGCTTCGCCATCCTTGGATTGCTCTTGTTTGCGCGGCGCTGGCCGGGACCGGGCTTTCCCCTGATCGCCGCACTCCTGGCGTATTATCTTTTCATCTCCTTCTACCCTAACTGGAATGGCATTTCTTCCTACGGTAACCGGTTCTTTGTGTCACTCACTCCACTCTTTGTTCTGGGCCTGGCTTATCTGTTGCAGCGTGTGGCAGCGCTTTTCTCCTGGCCTCGTCCTATTCTTGTTAGCTCGGCGGTGCTTGCTCTGTTTGCCCTCTGGAACCTGGGCATGATTTATCAATGGGGTCTTCACTTGGTTCCCACGCGCGGCCCCGTCTCTTTGCGGGAAGCCGCGTACAACCAGTTCTGCGTGGTTCCCGTGCGACTCAGCTCCAGCCTCCGCAACTACTTTTGGCGTCGCGGCGACCTGATGCGCCAGATTGAGAAAAAGGACATCCAGGAGTTAAACCAAAGTGCGGCGCCTTAGTTTTCACGCTAAGATGAATTGTTGCTTGCCAATTCAGTTTGCTGAACGTCGCGGTCTGGGCGCAACGGCGCCTCCTCGATTGGCGAGTCTTGTCTCATGACACTGACCAGTTCCAATTCCACGGTCGCGTTACCCATTCCGGGTCAGCCCGATCCCTTCGTCACCACCCGCATCGAACCTCCCCGCGGCTGGTTCGACTTGCGTCTTAAGGAACTGTGGAATTATCGCGAATTGCTCTACTTTTTCGTCTGGCGCGACGTCAAGATTCGCTACAAACAAACCGCTATCGGCGTCGTTTGGGTTGTTCTTCAGCCTTTGTTGACCATGCTGGTGTTCACCATCTTTTTTGGCAAGTTTGCCAAGCTGCCCTCCCAGGGCCTGCCCTATCCGGTCTTCTATTTCGCCTCGGTCGTCCCCTGGATGTATTTCTCCACCGCTTTGTTAACCGCCACCAACATAGTGGTGGAACACCAGCGCATCATCACCAAAGTTTTCTTTCCCCGCCTGATTCTGCCCATTTCGGCAGTCCTGTCCGGCTTGGTGGACTTCCTGATTGGATTTATCGTTCTGGTGATTTTCACTTTTTCCTACGGCATCCATCCCGGCGCCACCGCGCTTCTATTGCCGCTCTTTCTTCTGCTCGCCATTCTGACGGCCCTCGGCGTGGGGTTGTGGCTTTCCGCCCTCAACGCGCTCTATCGCGATGTGCGCTTTCTCATGTCGTTCCTGATTCAATTCTGGATGTTGGCTTCTCCTGTGGCTTATCCCAGTTCCATGGTTCCCCAGCGCTACCGCTGGATTTACGGCCTGAATCCCATGGCTGGGGTTATCGACGGCTTCCGCTGGGCGCTGACCGGGCATGGTCAGACACCCGGGATCACCATTTTTGTCTCCTCGGCCGTGGTTTGTCTTGTGGTGCTCGGCGGCCTGCTCTTTTTCAATCGTATGGAAGTAAGCATCGCCGACCGAGTGTGACCGGTTCTTATGTCTTCATGCGCGATTACAGCCGAAGGTCTCAGTAAGCGCTACCGCCGCGGGGTCGCCGCTACCAGTGGCCTCCTTCGCGACTCCCTCGCCAGGGCCCTCCGTGCTCCTCATCGGCTCTTCCGCCCGGAGCGCGTTGAGAAGTTCTGGGCTCTCAAGGATGTTTCCCTCCAGGTCCAGCAAGGCGAAGTTCTTGGCCTCATCGGACGCAACGGCTCCGGCAAGACTACCCTGCTCAAAATCCTCTCGCGCATTACTCGTCCCACCCAGGGCTGGGCGGAAATTCACGGCCGCGTCGGCAGCCTCCTCGAAGTCGGCACCGGTTTTCACCCCGAACTCACCGGCCGCGAAAACACCTATCTGAGTGGCGCCATCCTCGGCATGCGGAAGCAAGAAATCGCCCGCAAGTTCGACGACATTGTGGCCTTCGCGGAATTGGACGATTTCATCGATACTGCCGTAAAGCACTATTCCAGCGGCATGTACGTCCGCCTTGCTTTCGCCGTGGCTGCCCATCTCGAGCCGGAGATTCTGCTCGTCGATGAAGCCCTGGCTGTTGGCGATATTCGTTTCCAGAAAAAATGCCTGGGCAAAATGAGCGACGTGGCCCGCGCTGGCCGCACCGTCATTCTTGTCACTCATCAGCTTAACCAGATTCGCCGGCTCTGTAATCGCGCTGTGTGGCTGGATGCTGGTGCCATTCGCAGCACTGGTCTCACCGCCCATGTTGTTAGCGCTTACGAGGCGTGCATGACCTCCTCCGGCATCGAAGAGGTCCGCCCGATCGAAGGTGCTGCGCAGTTTCTCCGCTGGAGACTCATTGGCAACAACCGCGCCTCGGACCACACCCTCCCTTCCGATGGCGAAATGTCGGTTAGCTTCCTTGCCCGTGTGAACCAGCGTTTGCACGCCGTTCGGCACGAAATCAGCCTGTACGACCAGGATCGCCACCTGCTGTGGGGCAATGCCGTCGAAGGTGTCACTCTCGAACCCGGTTTGCACGAGTTCTGCTACACCCTCCCGTCGCTTCCTTTGAAACCCGGCGCATATTCCTGGCGGGTAAATCTTGATGACGCCGGTGTGCTCATCGACGATTGGGAGTGCGTTCCCCAGATGCTCGTAGTCACCGTGCCGACTACCCATTTCCGCGATGAAGCTGCCGGTTTCCTGAACATTCCTTCGAAACTTGAAATTGTGTCTGCCGACGCCGTTCTGCGGCAGTCCTCTTAGAGGAGATATTCTTTTGCGCGTACTCGTCACCGGTGGATGTGGTTTCATCGGTTCCCATATCGCGCTGCACCTTCGCGAAAAAGGCCACCACGTTTCCGTGTTGGACAATCTGGTTCGCCGCGGCAGCGAGCGCAATATCTCCGTCCTCGCTCATCACGGAATCGCTTTCTGCCACGGTGACGTACGCAATCCCGAAGATCTCAACAATCTTCCCTCCGGCATCGAACTGATCTGTGACGCCAGCGCCCAGCCTTCGGTCGTCACCGGTTATGCCAATCCCTTGTTTGATATTTCCAATAACGGCTTGGGCGCTATTCATATTCTCGAATTCGCCCGGCTGCGCAAAATTCCTTTAATCTTCTGGAGTTCCAATCGCGTATACGGAGCGGACCGCCTGAACGCCCTGCCCCGCCGGGAAACCGCTACTCGCTTCGCATACGATCCGGAGGCCTGGGATCGCATTCCCGTCGGCCAGCGGCCCGCCGGCTTTCATCCCCATCATGGCGTCTCCGAGGAATTCTCCATCGACGGCGGCCAGCGAAGCATCTATGGCCTCAGCAAACTGATCGCCGACGCCGCCTGCCAGGAATATGCTCACGCTTACGACCTGCCCATTGTCGTTAATCGCTTCGGTGTGCTCTCCGGAGCCGGCCAATTCGGTCACACCGATCAGGGCTGGGTGGTTTGGTGGGCTATCGCCCATTGGTTCCAGCTCCCGTTAACCTATATCGGTTGGCAAGGCAAACAAGTACGCGACGTTCTGTTCGTGGAAGATATGCTGGAACTCCTCGATTTGCAAATCGAAAACATTCCCCGTTTCCGCGGGGACGTGTTCAATGTAGGCGGCGGTCAAGCCAATTCCCTCTCCCTGCGCGAAGCTACCGCCATGATGCAAAAGATTAGTTCGCGATCCGCTCCTGTCACTTGCATCGATCAGCCTCGCCGCGGCGATATCGTTCTGTATTGGACCGACAATCGCAAAGCCCTCCAGCAACTCGGATGGCAACCTCGCACCGATTTGCACACCGGCCTCTCGCGCATCTTCGACTGGATTCGCCAAAACGAGGCTGAGCTTCGCTCTCGCTACTGCTCTTGAACCGCGATACTTTTCATTCGCAAATCTCTTAGCAGTCGCTGCCCGGATTGAGCGACAATATCTTCATCGCAAATTCGCAATCTAGGGAAAGCTAAAACCAATTTATGCCTTCGAAAACCATTCTCGTCACCGGCTCCAGCGGCCTGATTGGCTCGGAAGCTGTCGAGCATTTTGACCGCCAAGGCCACGTCGTCCATGGAATCGATAACAATATGCGCCGCCTCTTCTTTGGCGAGGCCGGCGACACCTCCTGGAATCTCGACCGCTTACGCCGCATCTCCACACGCTTTACCCATCACAATGTGGATATTCGCGATCGCATCGCTTTGGAAACCCTTTTTCGTTCTCAGCGTTTCGACCTGATTATCCATTGTGCTGCTCAGCCTTCTCACGACAAAGCCCGCGATATCCCCATTCTCGATTTCGAGGTCAACGCCCTCGGCACCGTCAATCTTCTGGAAGCCGCACGCCTGCACTGCCCCGAAGCCGTTTTCATTCTGCTCAGCACCAACAAGGTCTATGGCGATGCTCCCAACGAAATCCCTCTCAAGGAACTGGAGACTCGCTGGGAATATGCTCGGCCAGAGGATTACAACGGCATCTCCGAGAATTGCCGCATCGATCGCACCCTTCACTCTCTGTTCGGCGCCTCCAAGGCTTCCGCGGACTTGATGGCTCAAGAGTACGGCCGCTACTTTGGCATGAACGTCTGCATTTTTCGCGGCGGCTGTCTCACCGGCCCCTCCCATTCCGGCGTCGAACTTCACGGCTTCCTTTCTTATCTCGTCAAGGTCGCCGTTTCCGGCGGCACCTATACCGTCTTCGGTTACAAAGGCAAACAGGTTCGCGATAATATTCACAGCCACGATGTGGTGCGCGCCATCGAAGAGTTCGCCGCTAATCCGCGTCCTGGCGAAGTCTACAATCTGGGTGGCGGCCGCCAGAATAGCGTCTCCATGCTGGAGGCCATCGCTACCGTCGAACAAATCACCGGCAAAAAACTAAACTGGAAGTACGTCGATCAGAACCGCAAAGGCGACCACATCTGCTACATTTCCGATCTTGCTAAGTTCCAATCCCATTATCCGCGTTGGTCCATCACCATTGGCCTGGACGAAATTTTCCGCCAGATCATCGCTGACCATACGCAGCGCCTGCACGCCGCAGACGCTCGCTAAGTTCGGCGCTTCGCCGCTTTGTCCCTTGATTGATTAACTGTGCAGTTCCGTGTGCCGCCGAAGCGTTGACGACGCCTTTGTCGATGGTCTCGATTGTTGAAATCGAGTTTCTTCTCTACCTCGATGGAGGTTCCCGGACTGCCGGTCGCTAATGCGCCGCCCGTTCCTGCGGAACGGAAGCATTGGCAAGCTCGTCTTGTGGCACGCGTTTGTAATCACCCCTGCTAAAATACTTTTCCAGCCAGACGTACAGGCAGATAAACAGGTACCGGCTGCCCATCTCTTTGATCCTCAGCTTCGGTGCTCCGCTTCGACGGTTTCGCCACGTGATCGGCACTACCTTCCAGGTGTAGCCCCTTACGATGGCCTTCAGCGGAATCTCGATCGTCAAATTAAAATGTGGCGACAGGAACGGCCGGCAGCCTTCAATCACTGTGCGCCGGTATGCCTTGAACGCGTTGGTGGTGTCATTCAAGCTGATCCGGAATAGCACCTTCAGGAAAAGATTCGCCAGCCGGTTCAGTTTCAACTTCAGATAGGGATAATCGATGGTTCCGCCGCCCTTCACAAACCGGCTTCCAAATGCGCAATCGTATCCCTCGTTCAACACTTTCCAATAGGTCACCACGTCTCGACAGTCGTCTGACTCGTCCGCCATCATCACCACGACGGCGTCACCTTTCGAATGGTCGAACCCGTGTACGATCGCGCGCCCAAAACCGTTCAGCCCCGGGTTTTTGGTCGGCGCCAGCGTGGGAACTCTTTGCCGCGCTTCCTGCAGTATCTCCCAGGTGTTATCCGCGCTTCCGTCGTCTACCACCACGATCTCGTGCGGCACACCTCGCAGCCGCAGTTCTACATACAGGTGTTCCACTGTCGACGCAATGCATCCCGCTTCATCTTTCGCGGGGATGATCACGGATAAGAGAGAAAGTTGCTCCATTGTCTCTCCCTTGCCTGGCAATTCTCCTGCTGGGTTCTTTCGGAGATCACCTCAGCTTTTATATAAACACAAAGTCTATCTTGGAATGCCCATTTGGGCTAGTCGTTCGCCGGCGGCTCATCGCAAGGCTTAACCCTAACCTGATCTCGAAAATGTTTCCCCGTGTAATGCATAATGATTGATGCTTATAACCACGATCGACGCCATTCCAGCGCGTCGGCCATCGGAACTTATAGTGCCCGCCGGCAACTCGGCTCGGCCCCGCTGCAAACTATGACGCGGTATACTTGAGAACCTCCGCCATCATGCTTGAACAACTATTTTTTCAGGTGATCTTCTCCGAAGGCCAATCGCCCGAATGATTACTCTCGGCTTGAATTACTCTCAGATGCACGACTCTTCCGCCTGCCTGGTTCGCGATGGAGAATTGCTGTTCGCCGTTGCCGAGGAGCGCATCAGCCGCCTCAAGCACGATGCTCGTTTCCCCGCGCTGGCCATCCGCGCCTGCCTCGACTTCGCCAATATTCGCGCCGATCAGGTCGACGAAGTCTGCGTCGGTTGGCAGGCTCCCGCCGCCACTTATCGCCATGATCTCAAGCTGTACCTGACCAATCGCTGGCCCATCACTTACCTGAATGTCTTGAATTCCACCCGTTCCTTTGCCAGCATGTGGCACCAAAACGGTGGCGCTCATCCCTTCGAACGCTCTTTCGGCCCCACTAAGGCCCGCTATCGCTTCGTCGACCATCACTTGGCTCATGCCATCAGCGCTTACTCCTTCTCCGGATTCGACGACGCCGCCATCGTCGTTATGGACGGCCGCGGCGCGTGGGAGGCCACCTCCATCTGGCACGGCAGTACAGGCCGTGTCTATCCGGTGCTCACCATCGATTGGCCAGACTCCCTCGGCCTGTTTTATGCGACCTTCACCGCTTTCCTCGGCTTTGTCCCCAATGCCGACGAATGGAAGGTCATGGGGCTGGCTCCTTACGGCCGCTCGGGCGTCGACCTGAGCATGTTCCTCGACGTTAAGGCCACTCCCTACAAAGCCAACTGGGGCCTACTCCATGCTTCCGGCAGCAATCCTTTTTCCGATTGGCCCAAGGCTCTCGGTTCCCCGCGCCTGCCCGAATCGGACATCTCCGAACTTCACAAAGACATCGCCTACGCCGTCCAGGATTTGTGCGAGTCCGCCATGTTCAATGTTGTGCGCCTGGCCCTGCAGAAAACGCGCAGCAAAAATCTCTGCCTCGCTGGCGGCGTAGCCTTGAATTCCAAAGCTAACGGCAAAATCGCCTCCAGCTCTATCGTCGACAACATCTTCGTCCAGCCTGCCGCTTCCGATGACGGCGTGGCCCTCGGCGCGGCCCTTGCTCCCTTTCTTGACGGCGGCCAACGCCTCCCGCGCCAGCCCATGCGCCACGCCTATCTCGGCCCGTCCTTTGACGACTCTTCGATTTCCGCCACTCTGAGCACTTACAAAATTGGTGCTTCGCGCCTCTCGGATCCTGCTGCTACCGCCGCCGAACTGCTCGCTAATGGCAAGATTCTCGGCTGGTACCAAGGCCGCATGGAGTTCGGGCCCCGGGCCCTCGGTAGCCGCTCCATTTTGGCCGATCCCCGCGATCCAGAGATGAATGCCAAAGTGAACAACGCCGTCAAATTCCGCGAATGGTGGCGTCCCTTCGCTCCTTCCCTCAAGCAAGAAATTGCTCCCCATTACCTGGAATCTGCTTTTGACTCGCCTTTCATGATCCTCACCGCGCAGGTCCGCCCCGAAAAACGCCCGGTCATTCCCGCGGTCACTCATGTCGACGGCAGCGCCCGTCCGCAAACCGTCGAGCGCCATGTCAATCCGCTCTACTATCGCCTGATCGACGAATTCGGCAAGCGCACCGGCGTGCCTGTCGTGATGAACACTTCCTTCAATCTTCGCGGTGAAGCTATCGTGCACACGCCTACCGACGCCATTCGCACTTTCTTCAGTTCCGGGATGGACGCCCTCATTCTCGGCAGTTTCTTGATTGAGAAATAGACACACCTGCTGCCCCAAAAACCGTAGCCCCCCCGGCGAACCGCTACAATAGCTTTACATGCCGTCAGGTCAGCGCAATCAGGAGCATCCATGGCTAATGTTGATCTTCGCCCGATGACCCTTGGTGAAGTACTCGACCGAACCTTCACTCTGTATCGCGAAAACTTTCTGCTCTTCGCAGGTATCGCCGCTCTTCCTTACCTGGTCATGCTGATTTTCAATTTCGGTCTCCTGTTCTTTATTAGCCAAAGCCCGGCGACTTCCGGACCTCGGCTTCCCTCTTCAGGCCTGGTGGGTGGCGTTGTTCTCGGCACTTTCGGGGCGTTGCTGCTCATGCTGGTGCTCGTCGGTATTGCTCAAGCCGCCACCGTCTCGGCAGTCTCGGAGTTATTCCTGGGTCGCCAGACCACCGTTGGCGAGTCCTACGCCCGCGCCAAGGACAAAATACTCACGGTCCTTGCCATCATGATCGTGACCGCCCTGGCCGCTGGCGTTGGCTTCCTTCTCCTCATCGTCCCCGGCATCTATCTCGCTTGTCGCCTGGCTCTGTCCGTCCCCGCCTCCGTGGTCGAACAAGAATCCCCTGCTCCCTCGATGGCCAGAAGCATGGAACTGAGCAAAGGTCACGCCGGCCAGATTTTTTTGTTGCTCCTTTTGGTTACCGTGCTTACTTATGTGGTGACTGCCATCCTGCAATTGCCCGCCATGGTTTTCAGTGTTAGCGCTGCTCTGGCCAAGCAACAGCCTTCTCTGGCCGTTTCCGCCTACTCCTACGTCGCCCAGTTCGTCTCCCAAGTGATTGTCGGCCCCGTCGGCACCATTTCTACCGTGCTGATGTACTACAATCTTCGCGTCAAGAAAGAAGGCTTCGACATTCAGCACCTCATGAACTCCCTGGACAATGTCCCTCGGCCTCTGGCTGATCCCGTTGCGCCGGTTACCCGATAGAGCAGATGAACGTCGGCAGCGTGCGACACCGGGCCTATTCGGGAATTTTTGCTTTCGCGATTTGCCTTGCGTTCTCGATCCCTTGTCTCTCCCGCGCCGCCGACACCAATCCCGCCACCACCAATGCGCCTGCGGAACTCGACCTGCCAGCCTATGAACGCGAACTTGTTCGCATCTCTCTCGCGATTCACGATCCCAAGCAGATTCCGGCCCTTCGCCGGTCTCTGCCTGATTCCTGGATCGTAAAAGACGGCGACCGCATCTATTCCGTCCCCACCACCGACATCAGCGACGCTCTTCGCCAAATCGAACACGTTCCCAACGGCGCCATCGCGGCTGAACTGCAATCCCGCATCGATTCCATGCGCCTCCAGGCTCAGCAACTTTCCGAGCGTCCCTCCACCGCCAACTCCGCCGACGCACAGCTCAAGCTGAAGCAAATTCTCGCCCGCAGCGAATTCCAGGCTGCTTCCGGCCCGTCCACTTGGGACCTGATCCGCGCCCGCATCAACCGCTGGATTCTCGAACACCTTCTCAAACTGCTGGGCTTGCTGCACATCAGTCAGCGCACCGGAAACCTGATTGCTTGGGGCGCCATTTTTCTCGCCGTCGTCCTCGCCTTCTACGTCCTCTATCGCTGGCTGGCGAAATCCTCCGATGAGGTCAATTTCCACGCGGCCGTCGAACCAGTTGCCAGCGATGCCCGTCATTGGCTCGACGAAGCATTCGCCGCCGCCGACCGCCATGACTATCGCGAGGCCATCCACTGTGCCTATTGGGCTTCCGTCGCCCACCTCGAGGACATTCGTCTCCTTCCCCGCGACCGCTCCCGGACTCCTCGCGAATCCCTTCGCTTGCTCGACCAACACCCCAACCAGCGCGGATTGCTCCAAGCCATTACCCAAAGCTTCGAGTTGATTTGGTATGGATACCGGCCTGTCTCCGCCGCTGAGTGGGCCGGCACGAAAGAGCAGTTGGAGAAAATCGGATGCCTCCCCTCGATCGCACCGACCGTTCCCTCCTGATTGGCGCTGCCGTTTTGGTCCTCGCCCTGGCCATCGCCACTGCCTTCCTCAATCCCAACCGCCACAATGGCCGTACCGGCTTTCCTTCCAGCTACTCCACTTCTTGGGATGGAGCAAAAGCCGCTTACTTGCTCCTCCAGGACTTGGGCTATAACATCCACCGCTGGGACAAGTCCCCCACCGAATTCGACCCCAATCCCCAAAACCTGGTCCTGATTCTCGCCAATCCCATTCAGCCGCCAACCTCCGAGGAAACCGCCGCCATTCGCCGCTTTCTCCAACACGGCGGCACCGTCATCGCCACCGGCGCTTTTGTGGCCCAATTCCTTCCCGGCGCTCAGCCTTTCCTCGAGTTAGACGACGCTTATGGCGAAACGCAATTCCCGGCTGTGCTTCCTTCTTCGCTCGCTTCAGGCGCGCCCGAGATTTCCATGGCCCCTCCCGTTGAATGGCATCCGGCAAGGCTGGATCAGCTCGTCATTTATGGAAACACCGACACGGCTGCCGTCGTAACTTACTCCGTCGGAAAAGGCACCGTTGTTTGGTGGGGTTCGCCTTCGCCTTTGACCAACCGCGGCTTGCCACAGCCCGGGAATGTCTCTTTGCTGCTCAATTCCATTGGCGACCCGCGCGCCAAACGAATCCTCTGGGACGAATACTTCCATGGCGCTCGCGGTGATTTCTGGTCGTACCTCGCCAAGACTCCCCTCCCTTGGGTTTTTGCCCAGCTTGCCTTGCTTTTTGTTTTCGTCTTGCTGACCTATTCCCGCCGTTATGGCACTATTCGAATGCCACGAAAAATCAGCCGCCTTTCTCCTCTCGAATTTGTCGACACGCTCGGCGATCTTTATACTTCCGCCCGTGCTGGCTCCGCGGCTGTCCGAGTCGCCTTCCAACGCTTGCGCTTTCAATTGACGCGGCAGTTGGGCCTGAATGCCAACGCCACCGTCTCGGAACTCGCTCGTACCGCCGGCCACACGCTCGGCTGGGACCAGCAAGCACTCTTGGGTACACTGGCTCGCGCCGATCGTACCTCTCGCTCACTGGACGTAGACGACGCCGAAGCTCTCGAAATTGTGCAAGACCTTCATGACTATTCAGCGCGTTTGGAGATTCGCAACGCCGCGGAAAAGGGGCCATCCCAATGAGTCAAGCTCAGCAACTAGCCAATCACGTTCGCAGCCAATTGGCTCGCGTTATCGTCGGCCAGCACGAGGTGCTGGACCAGCTATTCCTGGTCTTGCTGGTTGGCGGTCATGCTTTGGTCGAAGGCGTGCCCGGCCTGGCCAAGACTCTCGCCGTCAAAGCCCTTGCCGCTATCTTTCAGCTCAAATTTCAACGCGTGCAATGCACTCCCGATTTGATGCCCTCCGACGTCATTGGCGCGAATGTGTTCAACATGGCCACCAGTTCCTTCGCTTTGCACCGCGGCCCGGTCTTCACTGACCTTTTGCTGGTTGACGAAATCAACCGCACCCCTCCGCGCACACAGTCCGCCCTCTTGGAAGCCATGGAGGAGCGCCAAGTCACCATCGATGGCACGGCTTATGAGCTCACTCCTTTCTTCACCGTATTTTCCACTCAAAATCCCGTCGAGTTTGAAGGCACCTACCCTCTTCCCGAAGCTCAACTCGATCGCTTCCTCGCCAAGATCCGCATCAGCTATCCAGAGAGCGCTCAGGAAGTGCAAATCCTGGAAAATGTGCAAAACGGATTCGACTCCCGTGAGCTCAAGAGCGTGGCCTTCGAAACCGTTCCTCCGCAAGCGTTGATGGCCGCCAGAAGCGAAGCCTCCCAGGTCAAAGTCGAGCCTGCTCTCTTTCAGTACATCGTGAAATTAGTCGCGCGCACCCGCAATTGTCCCTCCGTCAGCCTCGGGGGCAGTCCCCGTGCCGCTATCAGCCTGATGCTTTTTGCCAAAGGCTTGGCCGCCATCGAAGGCCGCGACTTCCTCATTCCCGACGACGTGAAGGCCGCGGCTCTTCCCATCCTCCGTCACCGCTTGGTGCTCAAGCCCGAAGCCGACCTCGAGGGCGTCACCCCTGATCAAGTGGTCCGCGACATCATCAAAGGCGTGGACGTTCCCAAATGACCGAGTCCACCCAACTGGCTCCCGTGCCCGTCGGCGCTCGCGGCAAGCCCAAGGGCCGCTTCGGCATCGCTTTCGGCCGCCGTTTTTTCCTTCTCCTTCTCATCGGTCTAGTGTGGATCGGCCCGGCCTGGGCCAGTTCGAAATATCTGCTCGCCATGGCCCTTTGGGATTTGCTGGTGCTCTTCCTTTGGGCCGCCGATTTGGCCAGGCTCCCGAAGCCGGAACAGATTGAACTTCGCCGCCTTTGGCATTCCACGCTTCAGTTGCGCGAGCCTGCCGATGCCACGCTGCAATTTACCAATCGCGGTAATATCGAAATCCTTCTCCGCGCTCAGGAAGAAGTGCCTGTGGGCTTGCGCAAGGAAATTCCTGAAGTCAACCTCCGCGTTCCCCCGGGTGCCTCGCAGTCCGCGGCTTACTCTGTCTGTCCTCGCGAGCGCGGCGACATGCACTTCGGCATTACCTATTTGCGCTACCAGTCCCCTTGGCAAATCGCCGAACGCTGGGCCACCGCATCCCTCAACCAGACCATCCGCATTTATCCCAATTTCCAGGAATCCAAAAAAGACACCATCTACCTCATTCGCAGTCGCCAAATTGCCCTCGAGAAACGTTACAAGCACCAACCCGGCCAAGGCAGGGAATTCGAAAGTCTTCGCGACTACCGCGAATCCGACGAATGGCGCGACATCTGCTGGAGCGCCACCGCCCGCCGCGCCAAGCTCATCAGCAAGGCCTATCAGATCGAACGCAGCCAAACCGTTTGGCTGGTCCTCGATGCCGGCCGTCTGTTACGCACCCGCGTTCGCGGTTTGAGCAAGCTCGACTACGCCGTCGGTGCTGCGCTCTCGTTGGCGCAGGTTGCGCTTTACTCCGGGGACCGCGTGGCTATGCTCGGTTACGGCCGCCGCGTTCTACAGCGCCTTCCCCCCGGACGCGGCCCGCGTCACATCCGCGCTCTTCTGGATGGACTGGCGCTCGTGCGCGCCGAGGAATTGGAAGCCGATCATCGCCGCGCTATGGAAACCCTCGCCGTCTTGCAGAAGCGCCGCAGTCTGGTCGTTTGGCTGACCGACCTCGCCGAAACCGCCACCATCCCGGAAGTCATCGAAAGTGCCATGCATATGGCCGAGCGCCACCTGGTTCTGTTCACCGTGATCGGCCAACCCGAACTCCGCTCTATGGTCAAACAGCGGCCCGAAGATCCGCGCCAGATGTTTCGTCAAACCGCGGCCATGGAGATCGTGCAGCGCCGCGATTTGCTCCTGCGCACTTTGCGCCAGCATGGCGCCCTTACCTTGGAAGTCGAGCCCCTGAAATTATCCACCGCCGTCGTCAACCAATACTTAATGGCCAAGGATCGCAGCTTGATCTAGAGGTCTTGCTTCAGAGATTCACCGCTATTTGTGGATCGGAGCTTCAGCTCCGACATCAGCGCTGGCAGTTTCAATGGGCATCTCCCACCCTTCAAACGCTTCCCCTTCTATTTCCGTGCTTTGCTCTTTCCCGCTAAAAAACAGATACAGCACCAGCAGCGTGAACAGGGCCGCCGCCAATCCAAATTTCAACCCGATCGGCAAATCCGAAGGCGAGATGAACCCTTCGATAAATCCCGCGATTAGCAACAACGGAATCGTTCCAAAGAATAGCTTCGCGCTTTGACTCCCTGCTCGCACCAACGACTCGCGTCGCGGCAACGCCCCGGGGAACAGCAACCCTCGCGCCATCACCAATCCGGCTCCCGCCGCTATGAAAATCGCGGGTAATTCCAGGACCCCATGCGCCGCCACAAAACTCCACAGCATTACGCTCATCTGTGCTTGCCAGCACGCTGTTCCCACCACTCCGATCAGCAAGCCGTTCAACAGCATCATCCACACCGTCCCCACTCCCGCCGTGATTCCGAGCGCATACGTCAGTATCGACACGCTCAGATTGTTCGTCAGGATTTGGCTCGACGCCACCGGCTTGACCGTCACCACCGAGTCGGTCCACATCTTATGCTGCTCGATGCTCTGGATCATGCTCGGTCCCAGGATATGCCGCGAAAACGAAGGATCATTCAACGTCAGCAAACAGCCCGCAACCGCCGCGCAAGCGAATATCACCAGGGCCGCGAGCGTATTCGAAAAGGTGTCCCGGAAAATCGCCGGATACGTGTGCCGGTAGAAGCGCAAAATATTCCGGCTTTCCGTCTTCCTCCCCATGTAGATGATGTTGTGCGCCCGGCCCAGCAGTTGGTTCAGGTAGTGCGCCAGGTTGGTGCTAGTTGCATCTTCGCGGACCGTCGCCAGGTCCGCCGCAATCTGCCGATATAATAGAGCTAACTCCTGAAGATCTGTGGGTGATAGCGCCGCAAGCCCGCTGCGCCCGCTTAGATTCACCAATTGTTCCAGCCGGGTCCAGTGCGGACGGCGCTTCTCAATCCAGCGGGTGGAGATCATCGATGGCTGCCTCGGACAAGCTTACCATTGACACTCCGGAACAGACCGCGCTCGAGTATCCCATTGCCGGATTAGGCAGCCGTTTCCTGGCCCTTCTCGCCGACACCGCTATTCAGACCATCTTGGCCATTTTTGTGCTCCTCGTTGGCAGTGTCCTCGGCATCGGCTTGGCCCGAATGGGCGGCCTCGGCCCGCAATGGGTCGTCGCCATTGTTGTGTTTCTGCTCTTTCTTCTCAACTCCGGTTATTTTGCCCTCTTCGAGATTTTCTGGAACGGTCAGACTCCCGGCAAACGCTTTGCCCAGCTTCGCGTCATTAAGGACGACGGCAGGCCCATCGGCGCTTACGAGGCCATCGTTCGCAACGCCTTGCGCCTGGTCGACATGCTTCCGCTCATGTACGGCGTCGGCTTGACCAGCATCTTCCTCAGCCGCCAGAGCAAGCGTCTGGGTGATTTTGTCGCCGGAACCGTTGTCGTTCACGAAAAGACGCTGGAAGGCTTTCGCCCCTACGCCGCCGCGCAAGTCGACGACACTTTGCCGCCCGTTGACCCCGCCAAGGTTACTATCGAAGAACTTCGCCTGATCGAAACCTTCTTGAATCGTCGCGATTCTCTGGATCCGGCGGTGCGCACCAGCATGGCTCTGCAAATCGCCACTCGTTTGGCTGCCAAAATGGAAGTGCAAATCTACGGCTGGCCTCGCACCGAACGCTTCCTCGAAGCGGTCCTCGAGCAGTGCCGCCAGAGCGATCGTTTTCGCTCCTGATCATCCCGCCATTCCCCGCGCGCCGTCTCTGGGTGCCCACCCTTGTTTTCCGGCGCCTTGTAGCGCTGGCATTCATGCCAGCATTCTTCCTCGCCTTCGGCCGGGGTGCCCAGCCCTCGTTTTGTGAGGGTGGGTCTTGGGTTTGCCGATGCCCGCCCTCCGCTTTTTTCTTCGCTTGTGTCGTGGCCGATCTGAAGCCCGGCTTTGTGGTACAGCCATTCTTGGCTGTGTAATGGCCATCATTCTGAGCGGAGTCCGCGCAGCGAAGACTTCTTCTTCATTCCGCGTATTTCGCGGAATGAATCTCTCTTCGATCGCTGCGTCTTGCCTGTGTACCGCTGTCTTGTTTAGCGCTGGCTCTTGTAGCGCCTTTTATGCCAGCATTTCTTCCTGGGCCGGTGCTCTGCCCTCAATCTGCCTGAAGCTCGGCTTGCCGTCACGCGCGCGCAAAAAGTAAGATTTACTTCAGCTGCGGGCATTCCCGATTCTCCCTTGAGGACGGACAGCGTTTACTTCTACGGCGATGGTGGATTCCACTCACGATAAGTTATGGCAGCTCCTTGCCTGCCCCCTGGACCACACCCCCCTCTACGCGGAGAGTGCGTCCCTGCGTTGCCAAAACGGACACCGCTTCCCCATCGAGAACGGGATTCCGGTGCTCACCGACCACCCTCGCAAAGAACTTGTGCCGGGCAACATGCAAGCTTGCCGGCGCCAAAATCAGCAGTCGCCGATCGATGCTTTCGTGGACGACTGGCTGGTCAATACCAACGGCAATCTTTATTGGAAAGCGCGCGGACGCCTGACGCGCTATCCCATTCCTGCTTGGCCTTCTGTCGCCGGACAAGGCAAAACTCTGCTGGACATCGGGTGCGGTTGGGGCCGCTGGACCATGGCCGCCTCGCGCGCCGGTTTTTGTTCCATCGGATTGGATATCCATTGGGATGCCTTAGCCGCCGCTCAGCGAGTCGCCCAGCAGATCGACGCACCGAGTAACTACGTTTGTTGTGACGTGGACACTCTGCCGTTTTTGTCCGCAACCCTTGACGTGGTGTATTCCTACAGCGTGTTCCAACACTTGGAAAAAGCCACCGTGCTGCGGACCTTCAAGGAGATTTCCAGAGTCTTGAAGCCGGGCGGCTTTTGTCTGATCCAACTTCCTAATACCTTCGGCATTTTCAATTTACTCAGACAGGCGAAGCGCGGATTTCGCGCCGCGCGGCCCGATTCCTTTGAGATGCGCTACTGGTCGCGAGCCAATGTCCGGCAGGCCATCGAACAAGCCCAGCTGGATGGGCTAACCATTCGCGCGGATGGCTTCTTCTCCCAAAATCCCCAACTTTCCGATCTGGATTTGCTGTCGGCCGGAGGAAAGTTGATCGTATTGACCTCGCATGCGGCATGCACAGCCGCTGCCATCGTCCCTTTCCTTACGCGACTCGCCGACAGTTGGTACATCCAGGCCCATCGCCCCGCCAATCCGCCTCGCTGACATTACCCAATTCGCGATCTTCCGTGGCGCTTGCTTCAGTTGTAGCGCTGGCTCACTGTAGCGCTGGCATTCATGCCAGCATCCTTCCTCGCCTCCGCGGCTGCCCACCCATGCTCCTCAAAAACTTCCGCTCGTCATGTGTTCCAACGAAATTTCGTGGAGCTTTACTTCTGCACCTCACCCGTTGTGTCCTGCTGCACATATTTGACTTGCAATGCGCCGTACTCGAACGCGACTTCCTCTTTTGGTGTCGTGCTATCGCCGCCGACCACCTTATCCAATTCCTGGTCCGATAGTTGCCCTGCCGGATTGGCCGGAACCTGGCTCTTTTTTTCTTCGCTCATCTTCATTCTCCTCTCGTGCATCAACTTGATCATCTCCGGCCTTGACCGATGACATTCGCCTGAGACCGCCGCATCATACAAGCAGTTCGCGGCTTGCCCAATGGTTTTGTGGTGAACTCTGGGTGAACCGCAGGTGATGAAAGGCTTTTTGGCAGAGGCGCTTCTACAAAAGGTGCGGCCTCCTGCGGCAGACAGGCACCCAAAGTCATCTTATCGGTGGCACCTGTGGCCACCCGCCCTAGTTACTTGGCTTATCGAACCGATACCGGCCTGGTCACTTTCTTCCGAAGAATCCTAGCGCGAAGAAGCGAGTGATTATTGCCGCGAACAGCAGGCCGATCGTGAAAATGATCCAGCGCAGCTTCCACCACTGCAAGCACTAAGTTGTATATGAACCTGCGCGGCTCCCAGTATCGAATGGCACTCGTCACCGCTTCTCGCAGGGTCTGCGCGTTCATACGTGTAGCTTATCGCAGCAACTGCTCGATGCAGGATTGCCGCTGGTGAGAAGTTGCAGAAGTCTAACTCCCGGAAAGTTTTAAGGAATAGGTCAAGCGAGGAGCGCTTGGTGTAGAAGAGCTGAACTCAGCCCCGGGTGCCCCGCCCTCGATTTCTGAGGTGGGTCTTGGTTCACCGATGCCGCCCTCCGCTCCTTTCTTCGCTTGTGTAGTGGCCGAACTTTAGATCGGCTTTGTGGCACAGCCATTTTGGCTGTGTAGTGGCCAGTCTTCGGACTGGGGCGGGTGGCACGCCTTAGACCTCGGCTGTCGAGTTCCCTTTCGCCAGGCGCGGTGATAGGGTATCTTTTTTAAAGATAACCAGAAAGATACCATGGGTGAAGCATGGGTGCCGCACCCTTTGGTTTGTAAGGGTGCGGGTGTCGTCGTCCTCCGAAAGGCGAACAGCAGTCTTATCAGGTGAATGCTTGGAAGTCCGGTAAGGGTATCGCCACCTCACTGTTTTTGTACGGAACAAAAAACCATTCCAAAGCGAACGGGCAAACTCTATTTGAGCTGTGAACGTGGCCGGGCGGGTGGCCTACACGTCAAGTGCGAAGACGGAATGATCGGGTCGGCTCCGCCTCCCTGCCCCACAACTGTCCTTAGGTACTGTTTAGTCATACTTCACACTCAGTTATCATATCGCTGCGCTTTGAGGAAATGCGCTATGCCCATGCCGGTCCACAATTACTCTCGTCCACGCCGACGCGCTCACTGCAGCGCCATTCCCCCTGCCTTCAGCGCAATTTATCGCCTTTGTTTTGACAT
>DASPVD010000042.1:0-3941 GCA_035622555.1 Candidatus Eremiobacteraceae bacterium
ATCGCCACGGAATGTGCTTTCCTCGGGCGAGGAGACAACGCATCGTGAGATTCTGGATGCAGAACGCGCCGCCTTTCTCAAGAAGAAGAAGGAACACAGACATTCCAATGTCAGCATCAGCTTAAAAGGCGACCATGCGCGACGGCATGATTGGGAGCCAGCATCGCCGAGAGAGGCCCCCCAGAGTGCGGTTTAGTGGGTTTTCTATATTCGCTTTTTTGAAAGCCCCATCTGCGGGACGCGGTACGAAACTCTACAGGAGATTCTATAAGTAGTGCACAGGCCGCGCTGTGGGGTACCGGCCACAAGATGGACGCATGCGCTCCTTGCGTGCGCCGCGATGTTGCCCGTATTGCCAGCGTTACTTTGCCCCGTCCCGGTTTCGGCCGCGGCAGCGTGTCTGTAATGACTCCGACTGCCAGCGTCGGCGCCGCCGGGAATACCGCCGCCAGAAGATCGCCTCCGATCCGGTCTATCGGCAAAGTTGCCTGGAGAGCCCACAGAAATGGCGTAGGGAGCATCCCGGCTTTTGGCAGCAATACCGCTCGGCGCATCCGGAAGCGGTCGAGCGAAACCGGCGCGGCCAGCAACTTCGTGACCAAAAACGGCGCTTGGTGGCTCTTGCAAACAACACCTTAGCTTTGGACCTAAAGCATTCCGCAGCAGAGGTTTGGGTCATCGGACCCCGCGCGGTGGATCTTGCAAACAACACTTTAGCTCAATCCAAGATACTGATTTTTGAGCCAGTTAACCATTCACCCCACCCCCGTTGCGATCTTGCAAACAACACCCCTCTGGCGGCCTCGCCCGGTTGACCCTATAACAGAATCACGTCATGCTGAGTCCCGACCAGATCGACACGATTCACCGGCTCCACTGGGGTGAGAAGTGGTCCCTGCGCAAGTTGGCCCGGCATCTGCACCTGGCGCGCAAGACCGTCCGCAAATACCTGGACTCGCCGGCCGCAGCGCCGGTCCGCCGGCAACGAGTAACCAAGGTGGACCCCTTCAAGCCAGCGATCGCCGAGTTGCTGGCACAGGATGCCACCGCCAGTGCTGTGGTGATCGCTCAGCGTCTGCAACCGATCGGCTATCACGGGGGCATCACCATCCTGCGCAATTACGTCAAAACGGTTCGTCCCGACGCCGCGGCTCCACGGGCTTTCGTGCGTATGGAACCCTCACCGGGCGAACGTTTCGAAATTGACTGGGGGCACTTCGGCGCGCTGGACTACCAAGGTAACCAACGCAAGCTCTATGCCTTCGCCCTGGTGGAGTGCCACAGCCGGAAGCAATATCTGGAGTTCACCCATAGTCAAAGCTTCGAGACGTTCATCCGCTGCCACATCCACGCCTTTCAAGCCATGGGCGGTGTAGCACGCGAGTTGTGGTTCGATAACCTGGCGACTGTAGTTGCCGAACGCGATGGCAAACTGATCCGATTCCATCCACGTTTTCTCGCCTTTGCCCGCGAGTTCGACTTCTACCCAAGGGCCTGTAATGTGGCCGCCGGCTGGGAAAAAGGAAAAGTGGAACGCGCCGGCATTGGCTATGTCCGGCAGAATTTCTGGCCGCTGCGCACTTTCACCGATCTGGCTGATGTAAATCGTCAGGCCCGCCAATGGCTCGCCGAAGTCGCCAATCAGCGACTGCACCGGGAGACCCGCGAGCGTCCCGACGAGCGCCTTCGCCCGGAGTGCCTACGACCTCTGCCTGCCATTTTCCCGGATTACCGCGATACCGTCGAGGCCCTGGTGCACAAAGATCTGCGCTTGCAGTTTGACGGCAATCGCTACTGCGTGCCCCAGCGCTATGTCGGGCGCCAACTCACCATCAAGGCCGACTCCTCCGCGATCACCATCTACGACCGGGTGAACGAAATCGTCAGCTATCCGCGATCCTGGCGCCGCGGCCAGACCTTCGGCGCCGATCGGTTCGAGCCGGAGATTGCAGAACAGCGCCCCGCGGCACGCCGTTCTCAGGCGCAGCAGCGGTTGGTCGCACTCCTCGGCAGCGACGGCGAAAATTACTTGCGCCATCTGGCCAACACGGAACGTTCCTTAACGCGTCAGATTGTCGAACTGCTCGAACTCGTTCGCCAGTACGGCCCGGAAGCGGTCGGTGCAGCCATCGCCAAGGCACAAACTGCCGGCGCCTTTGGGGCCGACTACATCGCCAACATTCTGAAACAGCAGCAGGCACGCCGCGATCCTCAACCAAGGCTACAACTCAAAGACCCCCAACTCAACGAACTGGCCACCGATCCGCTGTCGCTGCTGGATTACGACACCTTTATCCTTGACCCGGAAAAGAAGAAATCATGACCCCACTCCACGACAAACTGCAACGCCTGAAACTCCCGGTGATGCACCGGCAGTTGGACCAGGTCCTCAGCGATGCCGCCACGCAGAACTGGAGCCTGGCCCAAGCTCTGGAGCGGCTCGCCGACCTGGAGTTGGAAGACCATAATCGACGGGCGGTGGAGCGCCGCTTCCGCGCCTCGCACCTGCAGACCCAGTATTCCATCGATGCCTTTCACTTCAATCACCACAAATCACGCCAGCAGAACAAGGCCCGTATTCTGAGCCTGCTCGACCTCGAATTTATCACCCAAGGAACCAGCGTAATTTTAATCGGCAATCCTGGTACAGGTAAGACCTTCTTGGCGAAGGTTCTCGGCTGGCGTGCCTGTCAGGCCAACTACCGTGTACTGTTCACCACCGCCATGGATATGCTCAACCACTTACTGGCTTCCCAAGTCGATCAGTCCCTGGTACGCAAGCTGAAGATCTACACCGACCCGGCATTGTTACTCTGCGATGAGTTAGGCTACCTCTCGCTCGACCAGCAAACCTCCAACCTCTTTTATCAGGTGATCTCCACGCGCCATAGCCAGAGCCGTTCCACCATCATTACGACGAATACAGCATTCTCCGACTGGGGCAATATCCTGTACAACACTACCATCGCTACCGCCATCGCCGACCGCCTGGTGGAGAACTCCGAAATCTTTCTCCTCGGCGGCGACAGCTTGCGGAAACCCAATAAGAGCCAGTCCCCACCAGTTGCCGCTTGAGGACAACTCGATTCAGGCGCCGCTCTGTGCGATAGCCCCACCCGGAGGAGTCCGGCGGGTGAACCCCTCAACGGCGCTGCGGATGGGGCGGGAGTATCGGCTCCCGCTCCCTGCTTCCATGTTCAACTTCAGCGCCAATCATCTCTCCCTGCTCACGCGGATCGAATGCCGCAAATGCGTGGTCTTCGTTATGCGCGACCACTCCACCAACCGTGCCTACCGTCTGTATGACTTCACCAAATCCCAACCTATCACCGCAGGCCAATATTACTGCGTCTCGGGAAAGGTCAACAGCGCCGACAGGCTCTACCTGGTGATCGAGTCGGTCAAGCCCGATGCCAAACATAGCTGGCTTTCGAAAGTTCCATCTCCAGTTGACGGCGCAGACAAGTTGTCCCTATGAAATAATCACCCCGCTCGCAACGAACTCGCGCCTGAAGGACCGCCACGCTCCCGCCGCGACGGGGTCGCATCGGTTCGCTCAAGACCCCCCCAAATGGTTCCCTGGGGCCGCTGATTCTGATGATTCTGGCTCCCTATTAAGCCGGTGCTAACACTTACGAAACGGCCTCCCTCCAGACGATCTGTTCCATCCATTGAAACCGCCCAGATTTCCTGCGCCGGATCCACGTAGATATCTGTCAACCGGCTGCCGGAGAGGCCATCCGCAGTAGTGTAGTTGCGGAACTGGCCATCCTTGAATCGGCTGACTCCGACTGAAGTGACGATCCACAAGGCGCCATCTTCGGCGACGCGAATCACCCGCACATTCCGGTCCGCCAGGCCCTGGTTGGTTGAGAACTGAGTAAACGCCGAGCCATCAAAACGAACAATTCCATCAGCCGTACCAAGCCACAAAACATGCC
>DASPVD010000043.1:0-2779 GCA_035622555.1 Candidatus Eremiobacteraceae bacterium
TCAATGGCGGTAGGCTTGGTTCCATCGTTCACCCTCCGGGTGTGGGTCTAGGATTTCTCGCAAAATCTCTATAACACACATCCCGTGAGGGTGAACATCTTTTCTGCAGTTTTCCGCTCTTTCAATCGCGATTGTTGGGTCTTTAGCCAAATTAGGACGCCTCCAACTCCCAAATGTGGTATATTCAGCCGGTATGGCGTGCCGCGGGAAGAATATCCCAACCGCGGGGGTAATTCAGCGGTAGAATGCCAGCTTCCCAAGCTGGACGTCGCGGGTTCGATCCCCGTCCCCCGCTCCATCTTTTCAATTACTTAGGAGAACCACTTCGACGGGTGAAGTCCAATAGAGTCCATTAAGCGCCAATCGCTCTCTCCAGCGCGTTGACAGCCTCCTTACGACGCTTTAGTGATGTGATTGTGTAGACGTTCTCATTCACATCGATGGTGTGTCCCATTTGTTCAGCCCGCACATGCGATCGACATCCAGCTCTTTTAACGGGGAGCTGTGAGTACGTCGCATGACCTGGAAGTTGGCCCAAGCCAGACCGACCGGTGCCGCGGGTCTTGGCGAACACGTTTCAGCTGCCTGCAAGGCGGTGAGGTTCAGGACATAAGGTGTTGATAGACCTTTACCCAGAGCGGGTTCTTTACCGGGAAAAAGACCTGCCGTGCTTTCCCCACCAGCATCCGATTGCCTTCGGCGCTCAGGGGCAGGTTCGCGAAGAGTTGTTGGGGGTTCCCTGGCCCCCAATATCCTCGTATCACCTGCCCGGCTGGAAGCTCGAGCGCCCAGATTTCTGATATCGCATTCCACTCGGTGGCGACGGCGAGCAACTCCCGCAGCATATCTCGCAAAATGCGCTTTTTATCCTGGGTAGTGAAATAGATCCTGGAGTAGGCAGCCTTGAGCGTGTCTAGCAGGCTTGCTTCAAACCACCATTCCCCCGAGTAGGCTCTATTGGTGGGACCCACCACCCTCAGGAAGAGCTTTGGCCCAGAGAAATCTTCCCGTGTAACGGAGGCAAGTCCCGACCTAACCTTATCCAACATCGCCTTCGCTACTGACTGCGGCGTCTGGCCACTGCCAAGTTCCTTCCGATTGTGCGGCAGGCTGTAAAGACTCACAAGTTCCTTTTCGATCTCGTCCCAAACTGAGTTCATTCCGTATTCCTCCGAGCTACCTAATGGCGCCTACACCTCTGTGACGCGGTCACGCGTCGCTTCTCATCGTGGCATTGCCCATACCATTACAGCTAAACTTGGAAGGAAAAATCGGTCGTGCGCCCTGCCCCGCAGATCGCCGGGAGTAGACTCATGTGAAGCCTAATGGTGGCGCTGTCCCGAGTTACAGAGACGCGCTCGAACGGCAGCAATCGTAGGCCCGACGGCCCATCGACCAGAATCTTTGCAAGCCACTCCCGAGCCGCTTCTGTCAGTTCCGCGCCACCCTCAGATGAGCGCCGCGTCTGTCCCGCCCACGTCCTGAGCAAAACTCAAATCGTTGTCGCTGGGCCCGCCCCGTTGGGCGAGTACAATACTACTGTAACAGCAACATGCCACGCCTGACGCTCAACACCAGCCGTTTACTGCGGAAGGGGATGGAACTGCCCGGCGGGTGAATTGGCGTCCGTTGACATCTCACCTGTGCTCTTCGAAACCCGCACCGTAAACAATCGTGGCGAAGTCTGCGGATCACCGCCGCATTCCGGATCCCGATGATTCTCGCGAACCGTCACCAGGAAGCTGTCCTTCGAACTGGTTCCGTCGAGTTGGTACGCCAGACATTTGTCAGGCTTATCGACGAGGTGGTTCTGCCGGATCGCCTTACTCACCGCCAGCAGTGTTTTGTCTTCGTCAGATTCTGCGGAGCCTTGCTCCTTGCTCGCCGCTGAAACTGCTGGCGTGGCTTGGCCGCCGCCCTGGTTAGAGGAAGTGTTTTGCCGCGTGTTACGGGTGCAGCAGAAGAGAACGATGAGTGTCAGCAGCAACCCACAGGACCTAAGACCCAGGGCCAGCCACTTTCTTTCCAGGGTGCCTGTCATATTGTTCTAATCCATATGAATGGATGATGCTGATCAGCGACTTAGCGTAGTGCGGGTCAGTCGCGTAACCAGCCCGCGCCACCTCTTCCACAAACTTGATCGGATTGTTCTTGTACCTAAAGCATGGTTTGTAGCCGCTATTCTGGTTCAGAAATCTACCGTAGTCGTCCGCTGCATCAGCGTAGTCTTTGTAAGCTCGAAATTGGTCCTTGATGTGTATCACCTTTCCGTTGACGACTTCCGTCGTGGCAAACGTGCTCGAGTCGCCGGAGGGAGCCTTTCCTTTGATGCCGAAATAGGCATTTCCCACTACCGACCGTCCCCAACTGGATTCGAGCGCAGATTGGGCGATGACCACGGAAACGGGAACGCCCCACCGGACCTTCACTGCCCGGGCCACCGGCAAGGCCATTTTGATGAACGCATTGACGTAGGCCGGAGTAATGTGGTGGCGATGCGCTGGCGTCGCTTGGTGCGTCAGCGCCAATAGCGTGGGGCCATGCGGGTGAACGCATCCGTCAGGCTTGGCGAGGCGGACTACACGTGACTGGAATTCGAGGATCGCGTTTTCGGTCTTGGGACCGAATTTCCCATCCTCGCGCAGCGGTGGCAGCGGCGCCAGTTGCCTAAGGTGCTCGTTCAAAAGTCGCTGAACGATCATGACGTCAGCCTTGGAATTGGGCATGTCCGGTCCGACCGCAGTCTGAATGACACTCATAATTCTTCCCTCTAAATTGC
>DASPVD010000044.1:0-2601 GCA_035622555.1 Candidatus Eremiobacteraceae bacterium
ATCTTTCCACGCCGATTCCGCTGGAGGCCGAGGGTGCCGAGTCTGCCTACCGCGATTTTAAGGAATATGTGCTCCCCTATCCCCTAGGCCTTCATCCGCGCTATTGGGCCTGGGTTCAAGGGACGGGCAGTCCCGGCGGCATGCTGGCAGAAATGCTATCCGGAGCCATGAACGCGAGTCTGCACGCGGGTGAGCAATCCGCGGTGTACGTCGAGCAGCAAGTGCTGTCATGGCTGAAAGAAGCGCTGGGCTATCCCGCCGAAGCTAGCGGTTTGCTGGTTGGCGGTTGCTCGATGGCCAATTTTGTCGGCCTGGCGGTCGCACGCAACACCAAGGCTGGGTGGGATGTCAAGCAGGAAGGTCTGTGTGGCGCTCACGGTCCACTGGTTGTGTATTGCTCTACGGAGACACACAGCAGCGTGCAAAAATCGGTGGAAGCCCTGGGATTAGGCAGCCAGAGTCTGCGCCATATAGAAGTTGACGGGAATTTTCGCATCCGCATGAACGCCCTTGAGGACGCGCTTGCGGCTGACCGGCAAGCCGGAAGAGTGCCCATCTGCGTCATCGGCAACGCCGGAACGGTGAACACGGGAGCCATCGACGATCTGTCCGCCCTTGCCGTGTTCTGTCGAACTGAAGACCTGTGGTTCCACGTGGATGGCGCCTTCGGCGCTATTGCCGCAATCACGCCGGCATTGCGCCCGTTGCTGCATGGCATGGATCAGGCTGATTCGCTGGCCTTCGACCTGCACAAATGGATGTACATGCCCTATGACGTGGGTTGCATCTTTGTACGGTGCCCGGAAAAGCATCGCAGCGCATTTGGCTATCAGGCGCCTTACCTAGATGCTCAGAGTAGAGGTCTTTCGGCTGGGCCCATGCCGTTCAGCCATTATGGTCTGGAACTCTCGCGGGGATTCCGCGCATTGAAGGTATGGTTCTGTCTTAAGGAGCACGGCCTGAAAACGTATCAGGCGCTGATTGAGCAGAACGTGGCGCAGGCTCGGTATTTGGGAGAGTTGATCAATGCCGATCCCCGTCTTGAAGTGCTTGCTCCGATCCCTCTGAATGTCGTGTGTTTTCGTTTCAAGGGTGGAATTAAGGACGAAGTCCAACTCGACGGCGTCAACGAGGAAATTCTGCTGCGGTTGCAGGAATCGGGAGTGGCAACGCCTTCATCCACTCGGATTGCTGGGCGATTCGCCATTCGAGCCGCTAATGTCAATCATCGCAGCCGGCGCGAAGATTTTGAGATCTTGGTCCGCGAGGTAGTTCGCCTCGGCGAAGAGGTCATGCGCGACGGGTAAATGCCGGTACTGGGCACGCACATTGGAGAGCCATGAAGCGACGGCGCGCGGCTTCCGCAACAAGCAGAACTTCATCCATGCCATCTGCTTCCACTGCGGCGGCCTCGATTTGGCGCCGCTGTCGACTAAATAGTCGGCAACGCCCTCGAAGAGGAATAAGCTCACAGAAAGTCAGCTGTGACTATCAATAGATCGTCCAGGCAACGGACAAGATCTTCCACTGCCCGTCAATTTTGCACACCTGCCAGTGCTCGAGGCCTGAATGGTGAACCTTGTCGTTGACGATAAAATCGTAATTAAAGGTAACCAGCCCCAGATCACCATCCTGACGAACCTCTACATTGTGAAAACTCTCTTCGAGCTTGTCCTTCGAGGTAGCAAGGAGTTTCGCAAACCCATCTAGCTGGCTCGGGCCAATCCCATCGAACTGAGCGTTATATTTGCGGGCGCCATCAACCTCTTCCTGGTTGTTGGTGTGGTGAAAGAGCACATTGGGGTTCAGCACGAGCTTCGTCAGTGCGTACCCATCCTTGCGAATAATATCCTGACGGAACTCCTCCAATACACCGCGAATCTTCGTGAGGTCATCGGCATTGGAGTTGAATTTGGGTTCCGGGCCCTGCGCTGACGCTTGAGAGGCCAAGCCACACATAAGGAGTGCAACGAATACTGCGCTCGTTCTCTTTTTATTCATATGGCATTTTCCTTTCAGATCTCGACGAAACACCATCCTTTACAAGGTCACCGTGGACTTGAGCCCGAAAATGTGCCGTCGGGTCCTTCAAGAGGCTAAGGATCAATCGACGCTTTTCGTTGTCGAGAGCCCGTAGGCCGTCATCTATCAGTATAGGCATGTCTATACATTGACATATAGCCATGTCACGATATAACCTGTCAAGCGTTTCGTAACGGGTTTCATCCCCCGCGACACGGCTACGCGCGGTCGTTGAGATCGGGAAGCGGGGACTGGCCCAGCTTTGATTTTCAAATGCCGCGATCACCACGCATCAGGCTGACCCACCCTTCGCGGTTTTCGAAGGGTGGGCGGCATAGGGCTGTACGCCTGATTTCGCTATTCTGATGTGTTGCTCCAAGTCGGTGGTAGTCATGCGAATCCCGAAAGTTTCTGAGGCCACGTCGGTTGATATCCTTTGTACTCTATAGTAGAATTATGTCACTATAATATCGTTCCTTTCCGAAAGGCGAAGAGATGTCTGTGGCAAAAAAGGACATTGGAGACACGAGCTCACGCCGCATCGGAGTCTTCTTCTACGGATTGTTCATGGACGCGGAC
>DASPVD010000045.1:0-21274 GCA_035622555.1 Candidatus Eremiobacteraceae bacterium
CGAACGCCTACTTTGCTCAGCTTGGGCTTCCGCCGATGGTCGTACGCTCTTAGCTATATCCGCCGAACCGCCGTATGCGGACCCGCATGTACGGTGGTGTGGCAGGGGAGGACGGGTGACCTTCCCCCCTATGCCGATTGCTCCTTTCACCCATCTTGGTAGCCTCTTTGTGCTGCTCTTCCCACCTGTTCTGGTCGCCTCTTCCTGTAGGGCCGGTCTTCAAACCGGCACTTTAGGATTTGCACTTGCTGCGGCTGGCTTCCAACTCATCGTGACGCCGCAGCAAGCGTGCTACCTTATCCCCTCAAAACGGTGCGCTGTCATCCTGAGCGCGTTTTTTGCGCGACGGATCTCTCTTCTCTCGTCTCCTCTGTGTTCTCTGTGCCCTCTGTGGTGAGCCTCTCCGCTTCCCCTTTCGCCGGCCCTGAGCGTCCGCCTTCAGTTCACCCTGTCGCAGGAAACCAGGCGGGCCGTGCAGCTTGTGCGCTCTGCGGATTTACTTACAAACACGTGGAAACAGCTTTACTGTTCATCGAAGAGCACCGTTGCGTGCCCCGGTGCTGTCGTGTAACCTTCCTCAGAGGTAAGGCGCCATGCAGCCCCCAGACAGCGATTCACAGCTTACCCAAAAGCCTGCCACCGGCACGGAACCCGAAGAAGAGCGATTGATCGAGTTGCTGGGAGAAGTGATCCGCATGTCGCAAGCCTGGGTGCGCGCGCTGGAATCCGGCGATCCGTTCACCGCGGACAAATACGAAGCCCAATGCCTGCAGGTCATGGAAAAATTTGAAGCAAAGCGAAAAAAGGCGCGCGTGAGGGCCACGTCGTTCGACCACACCGTGTAAAAACATACTATGAGGGGCGGATGGTCGATTGGGAGCGTATTGCCAAGCCAAGCTGCAAAAGACAAAGGACTATAGGCTTTTTCCTCTGCATCTCCGTGCGCTCTGGGTTCTCTGTGGTGAATGCTTTTTGCTCTGGCTCTATCAGCAAATTTGACAAACCCCACCAGCTCACCTCACACTAATAGTTTCCAAAAAGCCCATAAGGAGCATTAGATGGCTCAAGGTCAGCCTACTAAGGTCAAGAAAAAGAAAAAGTCCGTGTTGAAGCGCGCCGCCCAGTCCCTGCAACGCGCCGAAGTCAATCGCGCCAACCGCACCCGCGTTCGGAGCGCCATCAAGCGTCTGCGTACCGCCATTGCCGCGGGCGATGCCACCGCCGCCGGCAATCTTCTCCGGCCCACTCTGTCAGCCATCGACGCCGCCATCTCCAAAGGCGTGCTCCACGAGAACACCGCCAATCGCTACAAGTCTCGTCTGGCGGTGGCCTTCAACAACCTCAAAGCCAAACCCGCCCAATAGCGCTTTCCAATTGACCTTGAGGTTGCGCCATCCTCGTCGTTGCAAAGGGTGGGTGTCTCATCTTTCTTCATCTTTCTTCGCTCCTCTTTCTTCGTCTCTTTCGTCTTTCTTCTCTCCTCTGTGTTCTCTGTGTCCTTTGTGGTGAGTCTCTTCTCTTCCCGACTCGCCACTCGCCTGCCCTGAGCGACGTACGCGAAGGGCCACTGTCCCGACACTTTGCACCGGCATTCTTCCTCGCGTATCCTGACCCCTGCGCTTCCTCAATCCCAGCGCGTGGGTGCGATCATGTCCAATTCGCGAACACCAACACCACAACGTCTGCTTCTCATCGCCGGCGCATTCGCCTTTGTCTGCATCTCCTGCTCCAGGAAATCGCAGCCCGCCAGTCCCGCGCCCACTCCACAGCCCGCCGCCCCCGCCGCCTCCACCAACGCCCCGCCCGCCGCGCCACCCGCCGCCGAACCAAGTCCCGCCGCTCATGGCGTCAGCACCGAAATGCGCGACGTGCTCTTCCATCTCACTCCCACCGCCGCGGCCCACCTCATCATCCTCTCCGGCGAACTCTGGCCCACCGGCAAAAACGACATGGTCTCCTTCGACGACAAAACCTCCTTCGAAGTCCGCGTCACCAACGGCACCGTCGCCATCTCTCCCGCCGCGCTTTCCGACGTCATGAACAACTACGTCTTTGCCCGCAAAAACGCCCCACTCAAGAACATTTACGTCTCGATCGACAACGCCCAGCTCATCATCAAGGGCAAGCTGCACGACAAAAAAGACATTCCCTTCGCCACCGCTGGCACTCTCTCCGTCAATCCCGACGGCCGCCTCCGCGTTCACACCACCAAAATCAGCGCCCTGCACGTTCCCGTAAAAGGCGTAATGGGTGCCTTTGGCATCGAACTCGCCCACGTCCTCAACACCAGCAAAACTCCCGGCATCGACACCGACAAGGACGATTTGCTTATGGATCTTGGCACGCTCCTGCCACCTCCGCACATTCGTGGCAAAGTTGCTGCCGTGCGCATCGAAAAGACCACCATCGTCACCGTCTTTGGCGACGGCGGCAAATCCCTGGCTCCCAAAGAGCCGGGCAGCTACATGGCCTTTGAAGGCAATCCGGTCAAGTTCGGCAAACTGGTCATGGATCCCGCCGACCTCACCGTCGTAGACATGGACGCCGGCGGCACTTTGGAGTGGGATCAGGATCGCTACCGCCAGCAACTGGAAGCGGGCTATTCGAAAATCACGCCCAATTTTGGCCTGCGCGCCTACGCCAAGGACTACTCCAAACTTTCTCGCTCCGCTCCCCCATCCGCGTCTCCGCCCGCGCCTTCCGCTTCCCCTGCCCAATAACGGCACGCCCGAGAGCCGCGTCCCACTCTCCCTGACAAGCGAGCCTGCTGCCTTCCCCCTCAAAACAACGCGTTGTCATCCTGAGCGCGTTTTTTGCGCGAAGGATCTCTCTTCTCTTCGCGTCTCGCTGGGTGCCCGGGTTCGTTATGAAATCTGTAGGGCCCACCTTCTAAGGTGGGCCACTCCCCTTTTCCCCGGCACTCCCGCCATCCTCGCGCCGGTGGCGAAGCGTGGGTTGCTTGTTCTCACAACTCGCCACGGTCGCCACCTTTTACCCAAAAAAGGTGCGCCGTCATCCTGAGCCGCGACTTTGGCGGCGTAAGGATCTCTCTTCTCTCGTCGTTCCTCTGTGTTCTCTGTGCCCTCTGTGGTGAGCCTCTTCTCTTCCACATCTCACCCTGACGCAGGAAGGGTCTGCTCACTCCGCTCGCAACGATGCCATGTCAATCACAAAACGGTACTTCACATCGCCCTTCGCCAGCCGGTCGTACGCTTGATTGATATCCTGCATCAGAATTCGTTCCACGTCCGAGGTGATCCCGTGCTCCCCGCAAAAATCCAGCATCTCTTGCGTCTCGCGAATCCCTCCGATCGCCGACCCCGCCAGTGAGTGCCGGCCCATCAGCAGATTAAAGGCGGCCACCCCCATAGGTTCCGGCGGCAGACCCACCAGCGTCAACGTGCCGTTGCGCTTCAGCAACCCCAAATACGCATTCACGTCATGCTGCGCGGACACCGCATCCAGAAGGAAGTCGAAGCTCCCCGCATGCTTTTGCATCTCCTCGGCGTTCCTCGACACCACCACCTCGTCCGCTCCCAGCCGCCGCGCGTCCGCCGCCTTATTTGGCGACGTGGTGAACAGCACCACATGCGCGCCAAACGCGTGCGCAAACTTCACGCCCATGTGCCCCAAGCCGCCCAGTCCCACAATCCCCACCTTCTTCCCGTTTCCGGCCTTCCAATGCCGCAACGGCGAATACGTGGTGATTCCCGCGCACAGCAGTGGCGCCGCCCCGGCCAGATCCAACCCGTTCGGTACTCGCAACACAAATGCCTCGTCCACCACAATGCTTTCCGCATAGCCCCCATACGTCACACCGCCCAAAAATTCGTCGGGGCTGTTGTACGTCAGCACCATGCCTACTTCGCAGTACTGTTCTTCGCCATCCCGGCAACTCGCGCACCTGCGGCAGGAATTCACCATGCAACCCACCGCCGCCAAGTCGCCTTCCTTGAACTTCTTCACGGCTCGGCCCGCTTTCACTACGCGGCCGACAATTTCGTGTCCCGGCACCACCGGATACACCGCGGGCATGGCCGACTCCCATTCGTTGCGTACCAGGTGCAAATCGGAATGGCACACGCCGCAATACAGAATCTCGATCTGCACATCTTCCGGGCGCGGCTCCCGGCGCCGAACCGTGAACGCTGCCAGTGGTGTTGTGGCGCTGTGCGCCGCGTACGCTTTAGCCGCATAGGTTTGCGGTTTCGCTGATTCTGTTGCTCTTGCCGCTTCGCTCATATCCCCTCCGTCTCACCTCTTCGCACTGCTATTCTATCAATTCGCCCCTTGCCTCCGTGCCTTCTCCTCCGGCTCCGGCTTCGCCCCCGAATCCTCCGCCACCGGCCCGGTGATCAACCGCGCTCCCCGGCTAAACGTCAAATACTCGAAACCCCACTGCACAAACACCATCATGCGGCTCTGGAATTGCACGATGTACATCAAATGGACGAACAACCAGACCAGCCAGGCCAGCGCTCCGGTCACGTGCACTCCAAAAATATTGGCTACTGCCGCGGCCCTTCCAATTACCGCCAGGTCGCCCTTGTTGAAGTAGCGAAACGCTGCTGGTTTCTCCTTGCCCTTCAATCGCGCCAGGATCACCTTCGCTGCATACCGCCCTTCTTGAATCGCCGGTTGTGCCACACCAGGAACCTGGGTGCCGTCCGGGTTCAACACGTACGCCAAATCGCCCACCACGAAAATATCCGGAAAATTCGGCACCGTCAGGTCCGGCAGCACTTTAATTTTCCCCGACTTGTCGGTCTCCGCCCCGGTGCGTTGCGCCACCTGCCGCCCAAACGGTGTGGTGGTCACGCCTCCCGACCACAGAATGGTCCGCGCCTCCAAGCGCATCAGCTCGCCCCCGTGTTTGTAACTCAATCCCTGCGCGTCAATCTCCGTCACCATCGCGTCCTTGCGCACTTCCACTCCCAGCCGCGTCACCAACTGCTCCGCCTTCGCCGATAAATCCTGGGGATAGCCCGGCAGAATCCGTGGCCCGCCTTCCAGCAATAGAATCTTCGCCTTCTCCGGCCGAATCCGCCGGAAATCATGCCGCAACGTCTCGCACGCAATCTCCGCCAAAGCCCCGGCCAGTTCCAGGCCCGTCGCCCCTGCGCCCACAATCACGAACGTCAGCCACGCGTGCATCTCTTCCGTGGTCTCCGCGCGTTCCGCCCGTTCAAACGCATACAGCAACTTGTGCCGGATCGCCGTCGCTTCTTCCACCGTCTTTAAACTCGGGGCGTCTTCCCGCCACTGGTTCTTGCCGTAGTACGACGTTTCCGACCCGGTCGCGATGATCAGCGAATCGTACGGAAACACTCCCCCATCCTGCAGCGTCACCTTCTTCCCCACTGGATCCAGATCCGCCGCCCGGCCCAGCAGCACCTCGGTATTCTTTTGCCGCCGCAACACCGCGCGGATCGGCGCGGCAATTTCCCCAGGCGACAGCGATCCGGTCGCCACTTGATACAGCAATGGTTGAAACAGGTGAAAATTGCGCTGGTCAATCAGCGTCACTTCGGCGTCCGCGCGTTTCAGCGTTTGTGCTGCTACCAACCCGCCAAAACCGCCTCCCAGGATTACTACCTGATGTCGGGTGGCCATGTTGTTCCTTCCGTGAACCAGAGTGAGGGCGGTATTGTAGCCAGAGCCAGTGCTGCTCCATTATTTAAGATGATGGCCATTATAAAGAGTCACAGGGCCACCCGCGAGCAATTCGAGCGCGACGCCATCCGTCTACTCTGCTCGGAACTCCTCCAGCCCGGCACTCGCTCCAGTCTCGCCGAACTCCTCCGAAATTACGCTTTCGTCGACGACTTGAATCACGCTGTGTACGAATCCATTCTCGGCATTGGCGCGGTCTCCGCCCATCGCCTTCGTGAGCTCCTGCCCGGCCGCGTCACCAATCTCGGCTTCCCCGATTTTGAGTTAAAGGACTATCTCGGCCACAATGGCGAAGCCGACGACATCGACAAACTTTTCGACCGCCTGCTGGAGCTCACCGACTGCTACCCCGAGGAAAACAGAAAGGCCATGGGACAATCGGCGTGACGTGGAGCCCCTACCGGTGGTCCTGCCTGATTGAGGGTCTTGCGTTCGTCGCCTTCGTCGCCGCGTTCATCTGGAAATGGCAATTGTCCGCGCCCTGGACTTGGTGGCTTTTGCTCCTCTGGCTGGTCGCCAGCTTCCTCCTCCGTCGCGACTCCCCCAAAACCCTGGGCTGGCGCGCCGACAATTTTTGGCCTGCCGCCAAACGCGCTGCTCCCTTTTTCGGCGTCGCTTCCCTGCTCATTATGATCGGCGGACTGTTCCTCGGCATGCTTCATCGTCTGCCGACGCACTTTATCGAGCCCAAGCGTTTCGGCGGCTATCTCGCGTTCTGCCTGCTGCAGCAGGTGGGCCTGAATTCTTTCCTCACCAATCGCCTGATGGCCGCATTCGAAAAGCCGGTTCCTTCGGCCTTGTTGGCCGGCACCGCCTTTGCCGCATTGCACTGGCCCAACCCCGTCCTGGTCCCGCTCACCTTCGTCGGCGGCGTCGCCATGTCCTGGCTCTTCGCCACTGAACGCAACATCCTCCCGCTCACTCTGGGCCAAGCCATTCTCGGCGCGCTGGTCTGGTGGGCCTTCCCCCTGGCCTGGCATCATTCTATGCGCGTCGGCCCCGGCTACTCCGAATTCCACCTCAAATAACCATTCTCGTTGTTGCCTCTCTGTGCTCTCTCTGTTCTCTGTGGTGAACGCCTTTTTTCGCTTGCCCTGAACGGGGCGCCAGCCCCGCGAAGGGCTTGCCCTGCCTCGTACACGAACGCCTCTCTCCTCACTCGCCACTGCTCCTCTCGCGGTACGGCCACCACCTCAGCAACAACGTGTCCAACGAAATCTTCCCCGGCCCAATAATCCAGATCAGCAACGCTGCGCACAAAAACGTGTACGGCGCCGCCGCGTAAAATTTGCTGGTATCCGAAAAAATCGAAAACAGCTCCTCGCGATCCCCGATGATGTATGCCATCAGCATATCCACCGTCAGCACCAGTCCCACGAAGCGCGACAGCAGCCCCACCGCCAGCAAAATCCCGAATGTAAACTCGATCGTCGAAATAAATACCGCCGTAAAACCTGGTGCGGGCAACCCCAAGCTCGTGAAAAACTCCGTCACGTGCGACAAATTGTGCAGCTTCCCCCAGCCGGTCTGCGCCATTTGCACTCCCCAATACACCCGCACAAACAACAGCAGCGGCGACTGCAGCGTGCTGGACGCCCGCACCGCCCACGCGTACATCTGCCGGATTTGAGACACAAAGGTACTCATCGCTTTTCTCACTCCCTTGCTTTGCTCATTCGGAACTTGCCGGGACCCTACTGCGACGGCTTATCGTGCGAAACGAACCACCCTAACGAAGCCCAATTCTGAAACCACGCTGCCACGTGCGCTGGGCGCTCTTCCACCGGAATCTCGCTGCCCCGGAAACCTGCCAACACCGCGCGCTCCAGTGTGCGCCCCTGCCGCAGTTGGCTCAGCATCGTGAACTCTTCCCGTTCCAGCCGCCGGAGATACACGCTGTTCTCGATCCGATGAATCGCCAGATACACCGGAGCGGGCTTCAGCCGCGCCACTGCCGACACTTTCTTGCGCTTCAGCCGCTCCGCCATCGCGTTGCTGGCCACGTCCGCGGGTGCGTCCTGTCTCACTTCCAGCAGCAAATTGTCCACTGGATAGTGCAAGTCCAGCAGCCGTATGTAGGGTTGCAACCGCAAGCGCAGCTTTGCCGCGTCTACTCCTTGCAACTGCGCCGCGGTGACCGGTTCTTCCGCGGCGCCGTCGAACGTTTCAATCTCCGCCCACTCCAGCCGCACCATGTCCAACGCCAGCCGCTCTCGCCCCCGCGCGTGCTCGGAATGTTTGCGCAGCCACCATTCCAGCCGCGATCCCAAGTCTCGCATCGTGAACGACCGCGATGGACAGTCCGTCAGGTAATCTCTAGCCACTTTATCGAAGCGCCGGTCGCCCAGCACCGCGCGCAGCCCCGGGAAATCGTCGGAAAACGCGTCCAGCAACCGGAACCAGTATTGCCGGTTGTAAATTTCCAACCGTTCGAACGACGTCAGCCGGTCATTCGGCTTGATAATTTTCTTCGCTACCGCCGCCAGCGAGCGCCCGTCCGGCGCCACTCGGCGCATCCGCTCCGTGCGCGTCAGCGGCGTCATCACCGCGCGCGCCACCTGCCGCTGCAAGGTCTCCAGGTTCATACCGCGGCCGCCAACGACGCGCTGGCCAAATACTTGTTGGCCTTCAGCGCTTCCCCGTGAACTTCGTCGAACGATGGAATCCGGTCATCCCACTCCAGCAGCGTGGCGGTGTGGCCGGCCCTCTGAATGGCCCGGTCGTACAACCTCCACACCGGATCGATCACCGGATGATCGTGCGTATCCAAAATGTACTTGCGGTATTTCGAGTGCCCGGCAATATGAATCTGCGCCACCCGCTCCACCGGCACGTTGTTCACGTACACTGCCGGATCGAAGTTGTGGTTCTGCGAAGAAACGTAAATGTTGTTGACGTCCAGCAGGATCCCGCAGTCCGCCTGCTCCACCACTTCGTTCAAAAATTCCCACTCGGTCATTTCCGAAACGTGGAATTCCGCATAGCTGCTGACGTTTTCCACCACTACCGGCACTTCCAGGTAATCCCGCACCTCGCGGATTTTCTGCGCCGTCAGCCGCGCCGCCTCAAACGTGTACGGCATCGGCAGCAAGTCATGCGTGTACCGCCCGTCCACGCTGCCCCAGCACAAATGATCGGACAGCCACGGCGTCTTGGTGCGCCGCACCAGGTTCTTCAGCCGCCGCAGATGTTCGCGATTCGCTTTCTCCGCCGAGCCGAAGTACATGGACACGCCATGCTGCACCACTTTGTACCGTTCCAGGATCTGATCCAGGATTTGCAGCGGCCTTCCGCCATCCACCATGAAATTCTCGGAGATAATCTCGAACCAGTCGCACGCCGGTTTCCGCGTCAGGATGTGGTCGTAGTGCGGAATGCGCAGCCCAATCCCTACTCCATATGTCGTGTAATTATTAAACCGGTTCGCCGGCATTCCCTACTCTCTCTACCCACGTTCAAACTAGACCGATCATTCCTGTCGCGATCGCTGCGTCTTGCCTCGCAACACAAAATCCCGCTGCGGTTGTGTAGTGGCCGGTCTTTAGACCGGCGTTTTTCTCTTCCCTCTACTCGCTTGCCCTGCCGCGTACACGACAGGCCACTCCTCACTCGCCACAAACCCTGTCATCCTGAGCGCGTTTTTTGCGCGAAGGATCTCAACCGCTGCGTCTTGCCTCGCAACACCAAATCGCGCTGCGGTTGTGTAGTGGCCGGTCTTTAGACCGGCTGTTTCGACTCTCGACTCCCAATTTTCGCCGCTCGCCACCGTGCCCCCCAGCGGAGAGCGAGCGACCCGCCGCCCGCCCTCGCTGAGGAACTTTTCCAATTAGTGCTTCTCGTCGGGCATCTTCGACCCGTCGGTCGCGCACCCGCCCTTGCCTTTGCAGCTGTTCTTGCCCTTGCAGCCGTTGTCCCCGCTCTTGCAGCCGCCGTTGCCCTTACAGGAGTTTTGTCCCTTACAGGCATGCTTCTCGATCTTCTTCTTGGACGTCTGCTGGTCCTGCGCCGGCGCCGCGAACGACGCCTTCGCATTGGTCAGCAGGGTGGACGCCTGCACTGCAGCGCCGCTTCCTGCTAGCAGGCCGGCTACCGCCGCGCTGGTGATCAGAGCCTTGGTGGTCATTTTCATGGTGATGCTTCCCTCCAGTGAAGTTTCGCAACTACATCGCTCTTCGGACGCGCTCCGGCCTCAAAAGTTTCCATATTCTCGGCCGGGAGGTTAGCGAATTCCGGAAGGTACCGGACCCGTCAAGGCTCGCGCACCCCTAAGGTCGAAGAGCGATTACCCCCGTTTGAGTCCGGGGGTTCGGCAAGGTTACACCTGAATTTTGCAAAATAGGAGTAAATTTTCCTCGCGGCCCAGCTTCCGCCGCCACTGCGCACTGTCATTCGCACGGCGCTCTTTACTCGCTTGTCCCATATCGCCCCGGCAAATTTTCTGTTACCTTTATCCCGTTTCGCACTCCCATAACGAAGGCTTCCAACGCGCCACTTCCGCGCGACATTTCTCGCTTGCCATGAACACGGCCGCGGCCCCAAATGAATCGGCTCTCATCTCCGGAGTGCTTTCCGGCGATCACGAACTCTTCCACCAGCTGATTCGCCCCTACGAGCGCCTCGTCTACGTCACCATTTTCGCCATTCTCAGAAACCAGACCGAAGCCGAAGACGCCGCGCAGGAATCGATGATCAACGCCTTCCGCAATCTGAAAACGTTTCGCGGCGACGCCAAATTCAGCACCTGGCTGGTCACCATCGCCATGAACGAGGCCCGCAAGCGTCTGCGCAAAAGCAAGTCCGCCGCCGAAGATTCTCTCGACGACTCCGAAGATCCCGCCGGCGACTTGACCCCCGCCGTGCTCACCGACTGGCGCGAAGTCCCTTTGCAAGCCCTGGAGCGCAAAGAGTTGGGCGAAAAACTGCGTCAAGCCGTAGCCGCGCTTCCTGAAAAATATCGCGAAGTCTTTGTCCTGCGGGACATCGAAGAGTTGAATCAGGAGGAAACTGCCGCCGCCCTCGGCCTCAACGTCCCCGTGGTCAAGGTCAGGTTGCATCGCGCCCGCATCATGCTGCAGAAACAGTTGGCGCCCTATCTGAAAACCCAAGCTCCCCGGCGCGGCGGATTCTTCCGAAGGTGGTTCCGATGACCCTGGAATGCAAACACGTTTGGCAGCACATTTCCGCCTATCTGGACCACCAACTCGATCCCCAGTTGCTCGCCGCCGTCGAACTCCATCTGCAAACCTGCAAGGTGTGTACCGCCATCATCGATTCCACCCGCAACATCCTGATCCTCACCGCCGACCAGCACACTTACGAATTGCCCATCGGCTACAGCGACCGCCTGCACCAGCGCCTCGAACTCCTGCTCAAAACCGAATCCCCCTGATTAGAAACCCCTTGCTCTCCGCCTCTCTTTGGTGTTACCAAGCAGGTTAGGTGATGCGCACGCTCCCTTTCCCACGGAACATTTTGCACTTCGCTTGCGTTCTTGGTAATAGAACGAGAGACGGAGGCTCGAGGACACCCATGTTCGCACCCACAATCCAGCGTTCCCCGCTCCAAGGCACTTTCCCGCGGAACCTCTTCACCATCGGCATCTTCGCCGCCGCTCTGGCGCTCGCCAACGCTATTCCGCTCCACGCCGACGAGGTCACCAAAACCTTCCCCATCTCCGGCCGCGCCAAGGTTCGCGTCGAAACCGACGATGCCGGCGTGCGCGTCTCCACCGGCGACATCAAGCAGGTCGAAGTTCGCATCGTCTACTCGGGCTACAAGCTCGACCGCGATCTGCGCGTCAGCACCGACCAGACCGGCGATTCCGTACGCATTACCGTCAAGACCAGCGGCACGTTTTTTAGTTGGGGCCCTCGCCACACCAGTGTGAACGTGGAAGTGCACATGCCCGCCAACGCCGACCTCAGCGTCCGCAGCGGTGATGGTTCGGTCGAAGCCGAAGCCCTTAACGGCGCCGTGGACATAACTACCGGTGACGGCAGCATCACCGTTGATCAGCTTCAAGGAAACTTGCGCTTTCACTCCGGCGATGGCCACATCGAAGCACGCGGTTTGGACGGCACCGTCGACGCCACCGCCGGCGATGGCTCCATCCGCCTGGAAGGGCGTTTTGACGGACTAAGCATCCGCACCGGCGACGGCAGCGTCTCGGCTCGCGCCTCGGCGGGTTCTAAGATCGCCAGCAGTTGGAACATTCACACCGGCGACGGCAGCGTCGATTTGGAGATTCCCGGAGATTTGCAAGCCACTCTGGACGCCAGCACCCAGGACGGCCATCTCAGTGTCGGCCTGCCCATCACCGTCGAGGGCACCATCAACTCCTCCAGCATTCATGGCAAGCTCAACGGCGGCGGCAATACCCTGGCCATCCACACCGGCGACGGCTCCATCCACCTCAGCAAAACCTAAGCGCTGCCCTTGGTAGCGCGGGCGTTCCGCTGGTTTTCTCTTTTCCTCTGTGTTCTCTGTGGTGAATGTCTTCTCTCTTCTCTCTTGTGCGAGTCGAATTGCATTGCCATCACTGCGTCCTCTGGGGCGCAAGGTTTACAGCCCGCACTTCTCTGCGTTCGTTGCTCTAGGAATTTCTTTTCTGCGGGAAAGGATTTTCTCCTGCTCACATTCCAGGTCGACGGTTCTCAAAAAACGCGCTGGTCAACGACACTGCAAAAAGCGCCAGTACGGCGACAGTCAGCAACATCACAATCACGGGACCCTCCAAACGCTGTCACTAGCTTGCAAGCACCGTTCCACTCTTACTGCTCGTCCTTTGAACAACTTACCCACCCGGCTACACGATTTTCTGTAGGCAAAGAGAACCAACTGTCTTCCCTTCCTTACAAATTCTCGTTCCTTGCCGAGTCCCCCAATCCACTTCGACCATGCCCACCCAATGTGGTACAGTCTTGGTTTCGCTTTCGATTCGCGAAGCTCTATATGTAGCTCTGCCTTAGCATTTCCATGGTGCTGCGCAGAATGCGCCAAGGCTGCACGCAAGCGGTAGCCTGTCTGCGGTAGGCAGACCTGCCTGCGGTCTCGGTTTTTTCCAGCATGCGCCTTCGCCGTCGCGCGGAAACGGAACCGATGCTCTTGGCGCTTCACGTTCCCAGGGGGGCCACAACATGAACACGGGCACGAAGACAACCTACAACGGAATGGCGGTACCGGCCGACGGCAGCGCCATCGACTACGCCAACGGCGCGTTGCAGGTTCCCAATAATCCCATCATCCCTTTCATTGAAGGCGACGGCACCGGCCGCGACATTTGGAAAGCCTCTCGCCGCGTCTTTGACGCTGCGGTCCACAAAGCCTATAGCGGCAGCCGCCGCGTCGTGTGGTTCGAAGTCTTCGCCGGTGAAAAAGCGTTCAACATGTTCAAGCAGTGGCTCCCGGACGACACCGTGGAAGCCGCGCGTGATTTTCGCGTTTCCATCAAGGGCCCGCTCACCACCCCCGTGGGTGGCGGCATTCGCTCGCTGAACGTCGCGCTTCGCCAAATTCTCGATCTGTACGCTTGCGTCCGGCCGGTCCGCTATTTCCCGGGAGTCCCTTCTCCGGTGCGCGAACCTGAAAAAATGGACGTGGTCATCTTTCGCGAAAACACCGAAGACGTGTACATCGGCATCGAGTGGCGCAGCGGCACTCCCGAAGCCAAAAAACTGATCGAGTTCCTGAACAACGAAATGCTCAAGAACGGCAAAAAGCAGATCCGCAACGATTCCGGCGTGGGGATCAAGCCCATCTCGCCCTCCGGCACCAAGCGCCTGGTGCGCCGTGCCATCAAATATGCCCTGGACAACGGACGCCCCAGCGTCACCCTGGTGCACAAGGGCAACATCCAGAAATTTACCGAAGGCGCCTTCCGCGATTGGGGCTACGACTTGGCTCGCGAAGAATTCCGCGGCCAAACCGTCACCGAACGCGAAAGCTGGATTCTCGACAATCGCGACAAGAATCCCGCCTTAACCATCGAGCAAAACGCCGCCATGATTGAGCCGGGGCTGGAACAAGCCACCGAAGAATTCAAGAATACCGTTTATGCCGAAGTCCAATCCGTTCTCGACGCCATCGGCGCTTCCCACGGCAAAGGCCAGTGGAAGCGCAAGCTGATGATCAACGACCGCATCGCCGATTCCGTATTTCAGCAGATGCTGCTTCGCCCCAACGAGTACAGCGTCCTGGCCACTCCCAATCTCAACGGCGATTATCTCAGCGACGCTTGCGCCGCGCAGGTCGGCGGCTTGGGCATTGCCCCCGGCTCCAATATTGGCGATGGCTATGGCGTCTTCGAAGCCACTCACGGCACCGCGCCCAAATATGCCGATAAAGACGTGATCAATCCCAGTTCCATGATGCTCAGCGGCGCCATGATGTTCGACTTTCTGGGCTGGCATGAAGCCGGCAAGCTGATCGAAAGCGGCATCGCCAAAACCATCCAGCAGAAACGGGTCACTTACGATCTCGAGCGTTTGATGACCGGAGCCACCAAGGTGGGCACCTCCGCCTTCGCCTCCGCCATCATCGACAACATGTGAGGAGAATACGATGAGTCGCAAAAAGGTTACCGTAGTCGGCGGTGGCTTTGTGGGTTCGACCACCGCGCAACGCCTTGTGGATCGCGAACTCGCCGATGTGGTTCTGACCGACATTCTCGACGGCCCGCCTGCCGGCAAAGCCCTCGATATGGTCGAGAGCGGCCCCATCACCCGCACCGATTCCTTCGCCCGCGGCATTTGCACCGCCGCCGGTGATTACAGCGCCACTTCCGGCAGCGATGTCGTGGTGATCACCGCGGGCTTCCCCCGCAAGCCCGGCATGAGCCGCGATGATTTGCTCAAGGCCAATTACGACGTAGTGAAAGGGGTGGTCGAGCAGGTAGTGGCCCACTCACCCAACTGCATCCTGGTTATGGTCACCAATCCTCTCGACGCCATGGCCCAAGCAGCTCTGAAGATCAGCGGCTTCCCCAAGAATCGCGTGATCGGCATGGCCGGAGTTTTGGATTCCGCGCGCATGAGCGCCTTCGTAGCCATGGAATGCAACGTCAGCGTGGAAAACGTGCACTCCTTCGTCCTCGGCGGGCACGGCGACGACATGGTGCCCTTGCCGCGCTATTCCACTGTGGCGGGCATTCCCTTGCCCGATCTGTTGCCCAAGGAAAAAATTGACGCGATTGTCGATCGCACCCGCAAAGGCGGCGCAGAAATTGTCAATCTGCTGAAAACCGGATCGGCTTACTACGCGCCTTCCGCCGCCGTGGTCGAAATGGTCGAAGCCATTCTCAAGGACAAAAAGAAAATCCTGCCCTGCGCCGTTTATCTCGATGGCGAGTACGGCATTCGCGGCCTGTTCGTCGGCGTGCCCGTAAAGCTGGGCGTCGGCGGCGCCGAGCAGATCATCCAGATCAAGCTCACCCCCGACGAAAACGCGGCCCTGCAAAAATCCGCCGCCAGCGTCAAGGAACTGGTCACCGTCCTCGGCCTCTAGCTCCGATCGAAGGGCGGCTTTGGAGTGCGGGAGCCCTGCTCTCGCTTTTCACTTCGCGTGCGCTTCCGTGCGTGTTGTCTTCCTAAGCCTGCCTGCGGCAACTGTGGCACAGCCATTCTTGGCTGTGTAGCGCCGGTCTTTAGACCGGCATTTTGCATTCCAAACCTCACCGTCGCGCTTGCGCAGTGGCCAGTCTTCAGACCGGTTTTGTGGCACAGCCATTCTTGGCTGTGTGCTGGCCGCAAGCAGGCGGGCCACTCGCCACTACTTCCCGCCAAACCGCCTTACAGCGCAAACAACCGCGCCGCCGCCACCACCAGCGCCAACGTGAACGCGGCTATGGCCACTTCCCCGATGAACCCCACCGCGAACGGCCGCAACCCTTGCTTGTGCATCTCCCGGAAATTGGTGCGCAATCCCACTCCCGCAAACGTGAGCAAAAACGCCCAGCGCGACAGGTTCGCCAGCGACGCATTCTGCTCCTTGCTGAAGAATCCCACCGTGGCCAACAACGAAATCAGCAAAAATCCCAGCACGAACTTGGGGAATTTCTGCCACAGAAACGCCGCCTTATTGGCCACATTCTGCGCTTGTCCCTTGCTGGCCCAATAGATCGCGTACGCCAGCACCACGAATCCAATCAGCGCGTTACGCGTGGTCTTGGTCAGCACCGCCAACTTCGCCGCCGCATCCGAATACAGCGCCCCCGCCGCGGTTGCCTCCGCGGTATTGTCCACCGCCAGCCCGGCCCAGATTCCATAAGCGTGATCGCTCATGTGCAAGGTGTGCCCGATCAGCGGAAATGTGAACAACGCGATCGCCCCCACCGCCAGTATCGCCGCAATCGCGAACGACGAATCTTCCTCGTCCGCGTCGATCGCGCCTTGCGTGGCAATAATCGCGCTCACCCCGCACACCGCCGAGCCCACTGCCAGCAAGCTGGTCAGCTTCGGCCGCAGCCCAAACAGCCTCCCCAGAAAGGTCATGAACGCCAGCGACCCCGCAATTTCGATGGCCACCAGCAGCAGGCTTACTCCCCCCAGTTTGGCCACGTCGCCCAGCAGGAATCGCGAACCCAGCAGCACGATTCCGGCCTTCAGCCAAAACTCGTACGTGGCGATCCCCGGCTTGAAAATTTCCGCGATCCCGAACACGTTGGACACCACCAACCCAATCAGGATCGCCCACAACACATATTCGATATTCGGAAACGCCCAATGATGCGCTTTTGCGTAGGCGTTGAGATTTCGTTCCAGCAGTTTCCCGGCAAAGCCAATCACCGCCAGCAGCGCGATTCCCGGCAATAACCGAAAGAATTTCGAGCTCAGCGAGAGTGATGGAGCTTGCGGAATTGCGATTGCATCAGCCACGTTCCCATCCTTTTATGCATCTTCTATTCTTGGTTCCCAACAAAAAGCAACTCACAGAATCCGGCTCCGGCCGTGTAGTGGCCGATCTTTAGATCGGCCATCTTAACCTCTGCGTCTTGTCTCCCCAAAAAACGTCATTCCGAGCGAAGCGAGGAATCTCTCCGGGGCCCTTCTCGCCACTCATCACTCATCACTCGTCACTGCTCCCCTGCTACCATCCCACCCGCGGAATCACCCCTAAGCGAATCAGCACCGCTGCCAGCAGCGCCGCTAATACCGCCCACGTATCCAACGACAACTTCCGCGTGCCCTGAGCCACCGTCTCACTCCTTTCTTCGCGCTCCCTTATTGTGCGACCGTCAGCCCGTTCCATTCCTCCGGCGCAACCTGCCGCAGCCAGTCTAGCGCCGCAATTCCCGCGGACGAATGGGAAGCCACGCGCCCCACCAACAACAATGCGGGCGCGGCTAAAGCTTGGAGCGAAGGGAGTTGCGACAGACTGGTGTAGCGAACCGTTTGCTCTCGCTGTGAAGCTTTCGATACCAGCAAACAGGGTGTTCCCGCCACTATACCCGATTCCTGCAACCAATGAGAAACCCCCGCATAGTCGTTCCCCGGCATGTACACCACCACCGTCGTTTCCGGCGTGATCCCCAGCATCGGCAGCACATTCGCCTCCGGCGCGCGCGAGTACGTCGTGAACAGCACGTGCGACGCCAGCCTCCGGTCCGTCAACGACACTTGCGCCGCCGCTGCGGCTCCAAACGCCGCCGAGATTCCCGGCACAATCTCAAAATCAATTTCCGCCCCGCGCAACGCTTCCATCTCTTCCGCCGCGCGTCCAAACAGCAGCGGGTCTCCGCCCTTCAGCCGAACCACGACCTGGTGATGCGCGGCCGCGTCCACCAGCAGCGCGTTAATGTCCTCCTGAGTCAGCAGCCGCAGCCCTGCGCGCTTCCCCACGTCAATGCGCGGCGTGCTCGCCGGAATCAGTTCCAGCACTTCGCGGCTGACCAGCGAATCGTGCAGCACCATTCCGGCGCTTTGCAGCAGCCGCACCGCCTTCACCGTCAACAATTCCGGATCGCCCGGACCGGCGCCAATCAGATAAACTTTGCCTCGCTGCGTGTCCATCACCGCTCTCTTGGTTCTCTGTGTCCTCTGTGCTCTCTGTGGTGAGATGTTCTTCGTTCCTAATCGCATCTCGTCGGACCCTGTCTTTGTTTTCTGCGCTTTTCCGCCGCTCATTCTCTCCGCTCTCTCTGCTCTCTTCGTTCTCTGTGTCCTCTGTGCTCTCTGTGGTGAAAAACTCTTCGCCTCTAATCGCATCTCCTGCTAGCCGTTTGCCACTTTGCGCTTGCTCAACCGTTCCGACACAAACCGCTGGAACTCTTCGTCGCTTGCCAACCGGTGCAATTCCTTGTTCGCCGCTTCTCCGGCCGCATCGTCGCGCACCCGTTCGCGTTCCCGCCCTAATTCCTCCACCCACGCCTCGTACTCCGGCCCAAACTGTTCTTCCAATTCTTTGCGCAGACGCTGCGCCAGCGCCGGACTTTTCCCGTTAGTCGAAATCGCAATCTGCAGGTCGCCGCGCTGCACAATCGCGCCATAGTAAAAATGGCAATGCTCGATATCGTCCACCGCGTTACACAAGATCTGCCGCCGGTCGGCTTCCTGAAACACCGCCGCGTTCACCTCCGGCAAAGCCGTAGCCGCAACCACCAGGAATTTCCCATCCAGGTCCTCCGCTTCGAATCGCTTCGGGAACCATCTCAACCGTTGCGCGTCCACCCACTCCCGGATTTGCGCATTCACGTTCGGCGCCACCACCGTCACCTTCGCTCCGGCTTCCAGCAGCCCCGGAATTTTGCCTGTGGCGATCGCGCCTCCGCCGACCACCAACACTTGCCGGTCCGCCAGCTTCAAAAACGCCGGAAACAAACTCGCTGTCATCGATCCTCCAGCGAATGCGGAGCCGCCGCAGTCGCCAAATCGCGTTCGGCAACTTCCGTTGGCCCGCCCGCCAGAACCGCCCGCAACAGTTCCGTCGAATGCCGCGCCAAAAATTTCTGCAACGTCTCCTGCCCCTGGCGTTCTTCGTGGAAACAATCCAGCAGCCGCCCAATCGCGTTCGGTACCTCGTCTGCCGGGCACCGATACCCTACCGGCCGCGCAATCGACGCAATCTGCCCTACGCTTCCGCCCACGCAGAAGTAGTAAGCGTCCACCATCTTGCCATTCACTTTGATCTTCTTCCCTTCGATCCCAATGTCCGCGATCCAGTGTTGCCCGCAGGAATTGGGGCATCCGGTGATGTGCAGCCGCAACTGCTCTTGATAATTCGGGAAGCGTTCGTCCAACTGCTCGGTCAACCACCGCGCGAACGACTTCGTTTCGGTCAGCGCCAGTTTGCAGAATTCCGAACCGGTACACGCCACGGTTCCGCGCACAAATGCCGACGACTCCACCGGCATGCCCGCCGCGCTCAACCGCTCCACCACCGTCGCCACCTGCGTCTCCGGAATATTCACCAGCAGCAAGTTCTGCATCGGCGTGTTGCGCACCTGTCCATCGCCATAGCGTTCCGCCAAGTCCGCCGCCAGCGTCAACTGCTCCGGCGTGATTCGCCCTCGAATCACCGCTGCCCCAATCGAGTACAAGCCGGTTTGTTTCTGCTGAATCACGCCCAAATGGTCGCGATGCACTTGCGTGGGCACTTCCACCGGCTCCGCGGCATCCAGCTTGTAGCCGAGCCGCGCCTCCACCGCCGCCAGGAACGATTCCGCGGTCCAGCCATGTTCCAGGAACAAAAACTTCAGGCGCGCCTTTTCGCGCGATTGCCGCAACACTTCCGACTCGCGAAATACTTCGGTGATCGCTCGCACCACCGCAACCGCCTGCTCCCAGCGCACGAACGCGTTCAGCAGCACTGCCAAGTGCGGCTGGGTCGAAAGTCCGCCCGCCACGCGCACCGAAAATCCAATCTCCTCGTGCCCGCCGTGCACACCATTGCCGTTCCCGTTGTGCGCAGCCGGCCTCTCTGACGCAGCGCCCCCGCCCCGCGCCCGCCGCGTCGCGATCAAGCTGATGTCGTTAATTTCGGGATACGCGCACCAATCCGGGCACGCGCTCACGGAAATTTTGAATTTCCGCGGCAAATTGTAGAACTCCGGATTTCCCGCCAGCTCCCGGTTAATCGCCTCCACCACTGGCCGCACGTCCGCCAGTTCGTGCGCGTGCACTCCCGCTAAGGGGCACCCCGTAATATTGCGCGCCACATCGCCGCACGCCCCGGTGGTGCTCAACCCAATCGCCCGCAGCCGGTCAATCACTTCGGGTATCGACTCAATCCGCACCCAGTGCAGCTGAATGTTCTGCCGCACGGTAATATCGGCCACGCCATTGCCGTGTTCCCGCGAAAGACTCGCGATGGTCCGCACCTGTTCGCTCGTCAGCAGCCCGTTGGGAATGCGTATGCGCACCATGAAAAACGGCGTCGCTCGCCCCTCCCCGCCGGTTCCCCCGATCACGCCCTGCCCGTCGCCTTGTGTATAAATGCCCCAGCTGCGGAAGTAGGTGCCCAACCATTCCGGTGGAATCGACGCATGCCCTTCGCGCGCGAAGCGGCGAATCTCGTCCAGGTGCTCCCACGCGTTCTTCTCGCGCTTCAGCCGTTCCACCCGCTGCGCTTTGGTCTCTTTTGTCCCCGACATCACGCTACCTGCCTTTGTCCCTTGCCCTGCGGCATTTCAACTTGGCTCGTCATCCTGAGGGTGCGCCTTCTGTTCACCCTGAGTGCCAGCGAAGGCATGCCCCGAGCTCGAGGGGCTCTCTCTTCGCTCCCCGCACTCCTCGGCGCTCGTTGTGTCTCTCCGTCGTCTTTCTCTCTTCAATCTCCGCGTCTTGGCTCCAACCGTTCCGCATCGCTGCGCATCTCCTTGCCCCTAAAAACAAAAAACCCACGTTGCCTTCTCTCTGGCACGTGGGCTTCGGAAACTCGCTGCTTACAGTCGCCTTACATACAGAAGCACCCCTTGCCAGAGTGGTCCGGCCGACAACAACAGCAGCAGCAATTGCCCTGCTTCACCGGCGCCTTCTGGCTCAGGTGCATCATATCCATCTGAGGTTACGGACCCTCTCGGTGCCCGTCAACCAGTACTCCCCTTCAAAAATTAGATGCTCCCCATCACCTTCTTCGATACATCCTTTATTCTGCTCCCCATCCAGTTTTGACTTGTGCATTGGTGGGTAACAGTCGGCTTCTTCGTGGTATTCGCGTTGCGGTAGTGGGCTACTTGCCGTTATACGCGCCTCTCCAATGGGTTCTCGCGCAAGTTAGAGAACCACGCGGCTGCGGTTGCGGTTGCGCTAAACTATTTCGCGTACAACTTCATCAAGATTCACCGCACCCTGAGGATAAGTCCGGCGATGGCTGCCGGTATAGAAACGCGGCTGTGGAGCGTAGAAGATTTGGTTGCCCTCTGGGAAGCCTGCGAGCAGCGGAGGGCGGAAAGAGCAGCGTAAACCATGAATGTCTTGCCCCTAGTTATTTTCATTGGAAGTGCGGGCTTGCTGTTTGGAACATCGAACATGCTTCCCAATGCAGATGTTGCAATGCGTGGCCCGCTAAGACGGTTGATTATGCAAGCCGTTGTCTGCTTGTTTGTCTTGGCTGCCGCTATTTTCATCATTTTGATGCGCAGGTTCGACTCACATTGGGCTTACGGTTC
>DASPVD010000046.1:0-19641 GCA_035622555.1 Candidatus Eremiobacteraceae bacterium
TACGTGAGCTGGGTTCAGAACGTCGCGAGACAGTTCGGTCCCTATCTGGTGTGGGCGCAGGAAACTTGCAGGGAGTTGTCCCTAGTACGAGAGGACCGGGATGAACAGACCCCTTGTGTACGAGCTGTCACGCCAGTGGCATCGCTCGGTAGCGAAGTCTGGAAGAGATAAATGCTGAATGCATCTAAGCATGAAGCTCGCCCTAAGATTAGGTTTCCCAAGGCAATAATGCCTAAGAAGGACGGTCGCAGACTACGACCTTGATAGGCGGGAGGTGTAAGCGTAGTAATACGTTGAGCTGACCCGTACTAATCGTCCGTTCGGCTTAATCATAAAACTTTCTCAAGCCGTCGATCCGATCAGGATCGACGCCCTGAGGAGCTTCTTCGGCGACGAAGGGCCTCTCCGGGCTTCGAGAAGGATGGCAAATCGTCTTGTGATTCGCAGTTCTGTTCGGCAGCGGGCCGAACTTGTAATGCCAGCCAACACTGTTGTCAGCTGCTTGCTGTGTAGTGGCCGGTCTTTAGACCGGCTTTTCCACTGCGACTGCAAAATGGATTTCGAAGTTCTTGTTTCGGTTTTTGCTGATTACTGAAAACTGATAACTGTGGACTTCTTCAGCTTTCCGGTGGTCATACCGCGAGGGTCACACCCGTTCCCATCCCGAACACGGAAGTTAAGCCTCGTCGGGCCGATGATACTGCACGGGTAACTGTGTGGGAACGTAGGTCGCCGCCGGGATAAATTCCAAAGGGGCCGATCTGAAGATCGGCCCCTTTTTTTATTGGCTGCGGCCGTTGCCAGTTGCTACAATTGTTATAACGGCGCGGCGAGGAGGAACCCCCGTGTTGGAACTCAAAATCCGCAAGATCGGCAACTCTCTCGGCGTGGTTCTTCCGAAAGAAGCGGTCAACCGCCTCCATGCCGACGAAGGCGATCGTCTGTTTCTGATTGAAGCTCCTAATGGGGCGTATGAGCTTACACCCTACGACCCGGCGTTCGATAAGAAAATGAAGAAAGCGGCCGACATTATTCGGCGCTATCGCAACACACTGCACGCACTGTCCAAGTGAAGGAACCACTCTGGATCGACGAGCGCGATACGCTTGCGCTGCATGGGCGCCTTCTGGCGTTGGACGGCGGTTCGCCGGGCGTTCGAAGCGCCGCCCTTCTCGAATCTGCGCTGGCGCGGCCGCGACAGCTCTATGCCTACGGCGACGCCCCCGACATCATCGATCTCGCCGTTGCCTATACGGCCGCCGTCATCCGCAATCATCCCTTCGTGGATGGCAATAAGCGCACTGGATTCCTGGTGGGTGTGCTGTTCCTCGAAATGAACGGCTGTCACTTTACCGCCGAAGAGGAAGACGCGACGCAAGCGGTACTTGGCTTAGCCGCTGGGGAACTCGACGAGGCCAGCTTCACGTCCTGGCTCCGTGCCAACGTGGCTGCATCTCGCGACTAATCAGCTCTGGGAATTCGCGGAGGCCGCGAGTCGCGCGTGCCTTATGGGTGGGTATTCGTTATCATAGAGAATCGTGATTTTGCCGCTTAAATCGCTAGTGTACGCGGGATCGCAGATGAGGGCATTGTAGCCGTGTGCGGGATAGCGGGCTACACCCACCGAACTCGACGGTTCGATCCCGCGGTGATCAAGGAAGCCACGGATTCCATGATCCATCGAGGCCCGGATCAGCAGGGAATCTACGAAACCGACCAAATTTCCCTGGGCGCGGTTCGACTGAAAATCATCGATTTGGAAGCCGGGGCCCAGCCATTTTTCAGCCATGATCGCAAAACCGTCCTGGTCTACAACGGGGAAATTTACAATTACCGCGAACTGCGCAAAGAGCTCGAGGATTTGGGCCACGCCTTCACCACGCACAGCGATACGGAAGTTCTGCTTAGGGCTTTCCTGCAATGGGATATCGAGTGCTTCGCCCGGCTACGCGGGATGTTCGCGGCGGCATTTTGGCAGGGAGAGCAGCGCAGGCTGGTGCTGGTGCGCGATCGCGTGGGGATCAAGCCTCTTTATATTCGCCGATTGGGTGACGAGCTTTACTTTGGATCGGAACTGAAAACGATTTTAGCCCATCCGGAAATACCGCGTCAGTTGGACCACAAGGCGCTGCACCACTATTTGACCCTGAATTACGTGCCTGGGCCTTTTACCCTCATTGCCGGTATACAAAAGCTACGGCCGGGCCACATGCTGGAATGGCGCGACGGTGCGGTCCGGCAACAAGCTTACTGGAAACTGCCGCACGCGCAGAACCAGAAATGGACTTTCGCGGATGCCGAAGAGGTGCTGGATGACCTCTTGGAAAAGTCTGTGCGCGAACATCTGCTGTCAGACGTCTCGCTGGGTATCTGGCTCAGCGGCGGAATCGACTCTTCGGCGATTCTGCACTACGCGTCTCAGGAGAGTTCGCAAAGACTGAAGACTTTCTCGGTGACGTTTCGCGGGCGGTCGTTCGACGAAACTCCGTACATTCACCAACTGGTGAAGCAATACCAGACCGAACATTACGAATTGGACTTGAATCCCACTCTGGATCTGCCGTCGGCCATCGAAGAGATGGGTTACTACGCGGATGAACCTTTGGCGGATGCCGGCGCGGTGCCCATCTGGTATCTATCCAAATTGACGCGCCAGCACGCGACGGTAGCGTTGAGCGGCGAAGGCGCAGACGAAATGTTTGGAGGCTACGTTACCTATCAGGCTGACCACTTGGCCGGATATTTCCGGCGGACGCCGGAGTGGGCGCGACGGTCAGTGTTGAGCGCCCTGAAATACTGGCCGGTTTCCGACGACAAAATCAGTTTCGAATACAAATTGAAGCGGTTTCTGGAGGGGTCGTTGCTGGCGCCCGATGAGGCGCACGTGTATTGGAACGGGGCATTTTCGCGGACCCAGCAATTGGAATTATTGAGAAGCGCCAATCAGGCGAGTGTGCAGGAGTTGTTCGATGGCGATCTGCCGGTTGCGAATCGTGACGGCAATTTCAATCGCGTGCTGGTTTTTGATCAAAGGTACTATCTGACCGACGATCTGCTGCAAAAAGTGGATCGCATGAGCATGGCCCATTCCATCGAGGTGCGGCCACCTTATCTAGACCATCGCATCATTGAGTTTGCGTCGACGCTGCCGGACCGATTCAAGGTGGACGGGCGGGTGTTGAAAGTCATCCTAAAAAGATTGATGAGATCGAAGCTGCCGCAAAGCGTAATTCGCCGCGCGAAAACCGGATTAGACATTCCCACACACGATTGGTTCCGCGGGCCGCTGCGCAGCTTGCTGGAAGATACGCTGAGCGCGGACGCGGTCAAACGCAACCGCTTATTCCGGCCGGAAGCGATCGAACGGTTGAAGCGCGATCATGCGGAACGCCGGGCCAATCTCGGTTATCAGTTGTGGGGCTTGATGATTCTCTTTCTATGGATCAAACACTGGAACATCCAATGCTCGAGCCAGCTGAGTCTGCCTCTGCAAACAGAGGAGCGCGTTTCGAGTCAAGCATTATCCTGATTATCATCGCCGCAGTCGCCTACTTCGGCTGCATCATTTCACCGCCATCTTTGGTGGACGATGTGGACGCGGTGCAGGCGCTGATCGCCCGGGACATGCTGTACAGCGGGGATTGGGTGATTGCGCGGCTCGACGGGGTGCCGTACCTGGAAAAATCGCCGCTGATCTACTGGATGATTGCCGGCTGCTTTCGCATTTTCGGGGTGCACGATTGGGCGGCGCGCATTCCCATTGCACTTTCCGTGGTGTTGCTGGCGTGGCTTACGTATCGCTATGGCCGCTGGGCGTTCGACGCGCGGGCGGGGTATTACGCGGGACTGGTGCTGGCTACCTGTGTGGGACTATTTTTGTTCACCAGGGTCTTGATTCCGGATGTGGTGCTGACGCTGACCACGTGTTTGGGATTCTGGTCGTTTCAGCGGGTCACCGAGCCCGACGAGGGTAACTCGAGACTGTGGGCCGCGGTGCTAGCGGCGAGCCTGGCGTTGGGGGTGATGCTGAAGGGCTTGATCGCTTTGGTGGTGGTGGGCGGGGGCGCTTTCGTTTATTTGGTCCTCACTAGGCAACTCTTTTCACGCGCGACTTGGAGGCGGTTGCACGTACTGTCGGGCGCCGCGATTTTCCTGGCGATTGCCGCGCCCTGGCACGTGATCGCCACGCTGCGCATGCCGCCGTATCTGAATTTCACCATGCACAGCGGGCCGGGAGAGTACCACGGGTTTTTCTGGTTCTACTTCATGAACGAACACGTCCTGCGGTTTCTGAACCTGCGGTACCCGCGCGATTACAACACCGTTCCGCGGCCACTGTTCTGGTTGCTGCATCTGGTCTGGCTGTTCCCCTGGAGCGTTTACTGCCTCCAAGCCGCGCGACAAAACTTCAAGCCCACGGATCGAGCCGGGAGAACGCGATTGTTGGCGCTTTGTTGGGCCGGATTCCTGCTGGTGTTCTTTACGTTCTCGACGACACAGGAGTATTACTCTATGCCCATCTATCCCGCGTTGGCGCTGTTGTTGGGCAGCGCCATGACGGCGGAGAACGTCTGGACACGCTGGGGCACGCGGGTGCTTGGTGTGATTATGGCGCTTTGCACCATAGCGGTTGCGGCTATTCTTTATCTGGTACGCAACACTCCCGCACCGGGGGATATCTCGAATGCGCTACAACAGCGTCCCAGCGCGTACACCCTCTCGCTGGGGCACATGGGCGACCTGACAATTCCTTCCTTCGCATACTTGCGCACGCCCTTGTGGATGGCCGGAATCGCGTTTCTCATAGGCACGCTGGCGTGCTGGTTGTTGCGGGGCCGCCGCGTTTACCTGGCGATCGCGGTCATGATGGTGCTGTTCATACACGCAGCGCGGGTGGCGTTAGTGACCTTCGAGCCTTATCTTTCCTCGCGGCCGCTGGCAACAGCACTTCTGCATGCCCCGAAAGGAAAAGTGATTTCCAACGGCGCGTATTATGAATTCTCCACCGTGTACTTCTACACCGACGAAGAGCCATTGCTGTGGAATGGGCGCAAGAATAATCTGGAGTACGGATCTTACGCGCCCGGAAGTCCGCCGGTATTCATTGAAGATCAACAGTTTTCGTCGCTGTGGAACTCGCCGGATCGCTATTTTGTTTTGACGGATGGAACGAGGTTGGCACATTTGCAACAGGTAGCGCCGAGCGATCGCCTGTTTTTGGTAACCGAAAGCGGCGGGAAGTCGCTCTATACCAACCTGCCTGTCCGGTAGTTGGCCGATGGAATCTTCTGTCCGGCACAGTTCGAACACCGCGAAACCAGTGTGTCTCCCCCATACCGGATGCGGTCCTTATTCAAAACGTGAGATTTGACGACGGGGAACGAGTGTGTTTAGGTTGAATGCGAAGCAGGAGATTCGAATGACGCGGATAGTCGCTGGCGTGCTGATGCTAAGTTGCGCGCTGGTTTGCGCGGGAGCGCAGGATCATGAGCAGATCAACCAGGAAGCGCGCGCAATTTTCAAACAGCTGATCGAAATCAACACCACCGAATCGGTCGGAAATGTCACCAAAGCTGCCGAAGCCATGGCGCAACGGCTGCGGGAAGCAGGATTCCCAGACCAAGACGTGGTCGTAGCCGGGCCGGATGCGCGCAAGAAGAACCTCGTGGTTCGCCTGCGGGGCACAGGACAGCGGCCGCCGGTCCTCTTCATCGGACATCTCGACGTGGTCGAAGCGCGACGCGAAGACTGGAGCATGGATCCGTTCCAATTTATCGAGCAGGACGGAAACTTTTACGGGCGGGGCACGCGAGATATGAAGGCCGGAGACGCGATTCTGGTGATGAGCTTTCTGCGATTGAAACGTGAAGGCTACCAACCGGACCGTGACCTGATTGTGGCGCTCACTGCCGACGAGGAGGCTGGAAACGCGAACGGAGTCGATTGGCTGCTGAAGGAACATCGCGATTGGATCAACGCGGAATACTGCATCAATCTGGACGGAGGAGAATTTGAGCGGCTGCGCGGCCAACGCGTGTTGGCCGGATTGCAAGCCAGCGAGAAGGTCTACGTGGATTATCAACTGGAGACCACCAACCCCGGCGGGCATAGTTCGATTCCGGGGCCGGATAATGCCATCTACGAACTCGCCGCCGCACTGGGCAAGCTGGCCAAATTTTCCTTCCCGGTGAGGATTAACGAAATCACCCGGGAATACTTCGCGCGTTCGGCGGCGTTCGAATCGGGAGCACTGGCCACGGATTTGCGTGGCGCTGCGCAGGACCCGCCGAATCCCCTCGCGATTCAGCATCTATCAACGATTCCCTATTACAACGCTCTGCTGCGCACCACTTGCGTAGCGACAATGCTTTCCGGAGGCCACGCGGCCAATGCCCTACCCCAGTCGGCGCGGGCCAACGTGAATTGCCGGATTTTCCCCGGAGAGGATCCGGAGCAGGTTCGCAAGACCTTGGAACGGGTGGTGGCGGATCCAGATGTCAAAGTGACCCCGGTTTCGGACAAGACCGCCGACGGGAAGCCGATACCGATCGTGGCCGTGCCACCCTCGCCGCTTCAGCCGGAGTTGACCAAGGCGCTGGAGAGCACCTTGGGCACCATGTGGCCCAGGATGCAAGTAGTGCCGACCATGTCGACAGGGGCAACGGACGGAAAATATCTGCGGATTGCGGGTATTCCGACGTTTGGTATTGCGTGCATGTTTTTCGATATGGAAGACGACCGCTCGCACGGCAGGGACGAACGAGTGGGGGTGCAGGACTTTTATGAGGGCGTGGAATTTGGCTACCGATTTATGAAAACGCTCTCATCGCAATAGTTGGCCAGCTCGCCGCAGTCCGGCAGGACTCTGATTTGCTTAGATGCAAAGAAGAAGCCCCCGAAAATTCGGGGGCTTCTGGTGTTCCGCGGGAAAATGTGCTCAGGGCTTCGTTGGATCGGGAGCTTCTCCGGGCTTGCCTTCGTCCGGGGCTGCGGTGCTGGCGGCCACCGGCTTGCTGGTTTCCGAGCCATAGCGGGTCAAGTAGGGCATAAATGGAGTGACTTCGAACGGCATTTTTTCGCGCTCGGCCACGGCGCCCACGGGCTTGCTCTTCAGGAGGAAAAGATTGTCGTTCCACGGATCGATCTTGATGCGGCCGCCAATCGGCAGGGCGGCGATCTTCTGTGGGTTCTGCTTGGGATCGGATGGAGTGGTAGAAGCGAGATCTTTGAGTTCGGGCACGCGGTTGCCGAGGTGCCCGCTGATCAGATTGGGAATTTCCTTTTGCCGGCTGTCCAGGGCTTGCAGGAAGAGCGCGGCATTAGCCAACTGGTTCTTGTAAGGCGAATTGTTCAGAAGCTGGATGGCCTTGGCATTGGCGGCGGCTTCCTCTTCAGGAGTGCGGGCGAAGCCGAAATGGCGGAAGGTGTCTTTGTCATCGACCAACAGCTGATCGAAAAACGCGTAATTCGAATCCATGCGGTGACCAAGAACAACGTGACCAAGTTCGTGCGCCAGAATTGCCGCCAAGCTCGCCTCATCGGGGAGCACGTCCACTAGCCCACGGCTCAGAACGATGGTGTGGCCCAGAGTAAACGATTCCAGTGTAGAGGTCATGAGAACCCGGCAGCGAACGTCGGGATCCAAATCGATGTTATTGGTGACCTCCAGGTTGTTAACCACCGTTTCCAAGACTTTGTCGACTTCGCCTTTGGGGGCCATCAGACCGATGCGTTCGAGGCGATCGGAGATATTATCTTCGGCCTGACGATCCCAGGAGCGCTGCGCCTGAATGGGGTTGAGGTCGTTGGCGGTTTTGGTTTCGTCGTTGACCGGAGTCTCGACCAGGATCTTGCTCAATTCCTCTTCCCTGGAGGAGTTGCCTACGTTGTAGCCCCACAAACGGGTCTGGGCTTTAAAATCCAATTTCTTACTGATGGCGTAGTGCAGGTCTTTTTCCTCGCTGTAAACATAGGTGGGCAGCCACAGTCCGGGCTGGACGTTGGTGCGCCAGCTATCGAAATGGAAATACCAGCTGGAGTGGCCGTTTCCGGAATACGCACCGTTGAAGCGGACGATGTGAAAATCCTGATCTTCCACCCAAATGCGGCCCAGGAAACGCCCCCGATTGGTCTTTTCTGCCGGGGTGACGTCGAAAACCAAGCAGCGTACTTCGCCCAGAAATTCGCGGCGAACGTAGTCGAACTTGTAGTGCTGCTTATCGAAGCCGTTGGTGTCGATGAAGATCATCTGTAGAAAGCCGTCGGGCAGATATTGCATCGCGAAGCTGAAAAAGTTGCCCACAGAGCCGAACACTTTACGGCCTTTGCTGGCAGTATCAGTCAAAGGCACTAGGCTGACGCCCTTCTGGAAGTTGGCGCGGCCAAGGAAATACTTGTCGCCAGCGGGAACCTGGCCCAGGTCCTTATCGGGCCGCAGGTTCTGAATGTAGGTTTCCACGAGCGGCGAGTAGTTGCGCATCTGCCCATACATGCGCTGCTCGTTGCTGATGATCCGATCCAGCGCCTGGTCAATGGTGCGGGGCTGGTCCGGAGGAGGAGCCGGGGGGGTATTGCCCATCAGGGGCATGCTCGCGCAGGCCCCGAGGAGCAGCACCAGGATATTTTTCGACAGCGTTCGCATGATATTCTCCCTCAGTAAGCCAACCGGAACTCAATTCTCACTCTGGCCGGAAAATCGACCGGCTCGCCATCACGCTTAGCCGGTTTGAATTTGATCTCTTGGGCCGCACGAACCGCGGATTCGTCGAGGCCATGTCCGAGGCCGCTCACCACATGATTGATCTGAATGGTGCCGTTGGCCTTGAAGACCATGTCGATGACCACGTCACCTTCGACTTTCATCTTGCGGCCCTCGGCGGTGTATTCAGGCCGCGGCTTATCAAGAATCTCAGGTGAGGTATCGGCTGGCCCGGTCGCAGCAGCTTTCTTCTTAGGAGCGTCCGCGGGCGTGTCAGCGGAGGTAAAGCCACCGGCGACCACAGTGCCTTCTTTTTTCCCGCCGCCAGCGGGCGGATTAGCTATGCCATTGCCGAAACCGGTGCTGGCCACAGTTCCGCGGATTCCGTTTTTACCTCCGGTTCCATTGCCATAACCTTCGCCACCGGGGAGAGCGGGCGAACCGAGCCGATTCACGTTGGTAGCGTGGCCTGGGTCGCCTTTCCCGGGCATGCCATTGGGATCACCGAAGCCGCCGGTCTGCACCTGGTCCAAGGGAGCCTTGACGGTTGCAGGAGCGGCGCTACCGGTAGAAGAGAGATTGCCGACCTTTACATCCTCTTTCGGGCGCTTCGGACCGTTTTCGTTAGCATCGATTCTGACGTTCTCAAAAGCGGGCTTTACATCTGGCACTTTGACTTCGATTCTTTCGGTCTTTGGCTGAACGCTCTTGGGAGCCAAATTGGCAAAAATGTGTGGTTGCTGCGGGTTCAGCTTGGGAGGCTCAACCGGAACCTCGGGCTTTACCTCGACCTTGGGTTGCGGGGTCTTCGCCTTGGGCGGGGGTGGTGGGGTCGCAACCGGAATCTCGGTCATTGGTGTGGTGAGGGGTGTGGTCGTGTAAAAGTGCAGCGCGGTCTTCATTCCTTCCGGATAGAGCAGGGGAACAAGAAGGAAGAAAATCAGTATGGAGATCTGCAGAATAGCGCTGGCGCCGACGCGGCCCCAGTTGGGCTTGTGATCCGGGAGCAATGAAAGACGCGCCGCGACGGGACGACTACCCATATTGCGTTTCCATGCTTCCGGATTGGCAGCCCGTCCCCGGTAGGCGTCGAATCCAACGCCCAGAGCCGTTTTACGTGGTGGATCAGCGATCATTGTGGTCATCCGCTTAGCCGCCTCATGCGAAGTTCCGCCCGGAAACTTGATGCCGGGGATCAAGTTGCTCCTGATTCGGATGCTTAGTGCCAGTACCAGCGTACTGAGCAGCAAGAACGCATCGAATAGGACTTTCGTACTAAAGACGCGAACTCGCTAATGACGCCGCGAGTGCACTCTTTGAGGACGAAAAGCTAACCGGAGTAAACCCGCCGAGGCAAATTTCGTTGCGGGGGACGGGAACGCAACCTCCCTAGGATACCGCAAGTCATGATTGAGGACCCCCCAGATTTATGCACCGGTTACCTGCGGGGCGGGGTAGTGGTTGGATGCGTAGGGTTGCTGAAGCGTTGGTTGCATCCGAAGGCTGCAAGATATAGAAATAAGGCAGCTAAGGAGCAGTCATGAAAACTTTCTATGCGAAACCCGGGATGCTGCGCCGCTTGGTTGTGAGTACAGCGATGCTTGTAGGCGGAGCTTTAGCTGTGATGCCGTCCTGTTGGACAGGTGGACAGGCACAAGGACAGGAGAAGAACGCCAACTCCGGGAGTGCGCCGGATCAGTCCACCTCATTGAACGATCAGACCGAAGTGGCCGTGACGGTATACAACTCGAACATCGCGCTGGTGCGCGACGTTCGCCAATTGCAATTGCCCAATGGAACGTTTCGGTTGAAGTTTATGGACATTGCCGCGACGGTGAATCCAGCCACGGTGCATTTTCGTTCCACGACTGAGCCCGACAAGGTGAGCGTCCAGGAACAAAACTACGAATACGATTTGTTGGAGCCGAACAAGCTGCTGAACAAATATGTCGGGAAGGAAGTCACCCTGGTGCGCACCTATATGGATAACGGGAGCACCAAGCACGAAGAGATCAAGGCGACCTTGCTGGCCAATAACAATGGTCCGGTCTGGAAGATCGGGAACGATATCGTGACCGGCGTGTACGGGGAAAGTTACCGCTTTCCGGAAGTTCCGGCTAATCTGTACGACCGTCCAACGCTGCTGATGACCCTGCAAAATTCCGGGGCGCACAAGCAGACCATCGAAGCTTCGTATCTGGCGAACAACTTGAATTGGAACGCCGACTATGTGCTGACCGTTACGCGCGACGATAAAGCCGCTGACCTCGACGGATGGGTCACGCTAACGAACAACTCCGGGACTGCTTTCCATAACGCCAGGCTGCAACTGGTGGCCGGGGAGCTGAACCGGCTTCCCGCAAGAGAACAGGCTCGAGCGATGAACGTCCAAGTCCTTCCTCAGGCGAAGGCTATTAGCGAGTTCGTGGAGGAGAACTTCAGCGAGTACCACCTGTATTCGCTGGGAAGGCGAACCTCACTTGAGGACAAGGAAACCAAACAGATCAGTCTGCTGGAAGGCAGCGGCGTTCCGGTGGAGAAGCTCTATACCGTGAATGGACAGAATTTCTACTACCACAGCCAACAAAACCCGGGGAGCCCGCTGAAAGACGCCGTGCTGGTTTCCTACAAATTCAAGAATGAGGAGAAAGGCGGACTCGGCATCCCGTTGCCCGGCGGCAACGTTCGCGTGTACCAGAAGGACTCGAAAGGCGGGCTGTTGTTCATCGGCGAAGATCACATCGACCACACACCGAAAGACGAGTTCGTGACCGTGAGGATCGGAAGCGCGTTCGACATCGTGGCGGAACGCAAACAGACCGACTACAAGAAAATCGCCAACAACGTCTATGAAATGGAGTTCTCGATCACCATCCGGAATCACAAGGACACCCCGGTTACCGTTCAGGTGAACGAGCCCATTGGCGGAGACTGGGAAATTTTGTCCTCGAGCTATCCAGCGACGAAGACGGCTGCGTTCGCGGCGCAGTTCAATGTGCCGGTGAAAGCCAATGGCGAGTCGGTGCTGACCTACCGGGTGCGGGTGAAGTGGTAAGACCGTGGGTTAGAACAGCAAAGGCGGTCACGCACTAGCTAGCTACAAAGATCATTTCCGGGGAGTTGTCGGCGAGCGGCGAGGAATCAAAATCGCCATAGACGGCTTCCAGTTGAAATCCACAACGCGCCAGCAAGTGCTCCACCTCATAGCGGAAGAAGTATCGCAGTGTCCAAGCCATAACCAGGCGTTGCTGTTTTCCATCCGCGTGAGTCACGTGAAAGATCATTTCTACGTCATTTCGCTGGAGCGCACGATGAAATGCCGCGACACGCTCGGAAAGCACCACGTGACGCCCATCCGGCAGGTCATATTCGGTCAACCGCGATTCCTGCTGAAACCGCGGATCGTGCATGCGCTCGGCGTCGGTCTGGAAGAAGTCCACAATCAAGCGCCCCGCAGGCGCAAGATGTTTCCGCACGCACTCGAGGCAGCCAATCTGCTGCTCGAGTTCCAGCAAATGCTGAAACGGCCGGAAAGGAATGATGACGGTGCGGAACTTTTCGCCGAGCTGAAACTGAGCCATGTCGCCCTGCACGAGGTGAAGGCGTTCCCTTGCCTCGCGGCGCAAACTACCGCGCTTGTCCGCGGCGCGCTCCAGCATTCTCTCGGAGATATCCAAGCCAACAATGCGATAGCCCGCATCGGCAACGGCAATGGTGATGCGGCCAGTACCGCAACCTAACTCCAGCACCGGATCGCCGTATTTCCTGGTTGCGGCAACGTAAAAACTGACGTCCCTGGTGCGCTGCGTAAGGATGGGAGAAGTATCGTAATAATCGGCGATAAAACCATCGTAAAGAGTTTTCTGCTGGTTCATTCATCCACCAGTGCTTCGGCCTCGATCTCCACGAGCATTTCGGGGGAAATAAGTTTGCTGACCTCGACCATGGAGGTTGCGGGCAGAACATCCTTGAAGAATTCGCCATGGGCGCGGCCGACCTTTTCCCATTCCGTGATGTTGGTGACGAAGATCCGAGTGCGCACGACGTGCTTAAGACTCGCGCCAGCGCGTGTCAGAGCGGCTTCTATGTTGCGAATGGTCTGCACAGTTTGCGCGTAAGCGTCGCAGACGCCAACAATTTTGCCATCAGGTCCGGTGGCAGTGGTGCCCGAGACAGTGACGTGATTACCCACACGAACGGCGCGAGAGTAACCGACAATAGGCTCCCAGGGCGTTCCGCTGGAAATGTTTTGGCGTGGCATATAAGACTCCTCGAGGCGGCTCATGTTCCCGTGCGGGTGCAAGTCGCATGCTAAACTTAAGAGAAGTATCGCACAGGCCGAAACCACGTGTCTGGCCCGTAAAGAGAAAGAACGATGCGCTGCAACAACATTATTGAAGCGGTGGGGCGGACTCCGCTAATCCGGCTGAACCGAATCGCCAACGGGCTGAAGCCGCAGGTCTGGGTGAAAGCAGAAATGCTCAATCCCGGCGGGTCGGTGAAGGATCGCATCGGCATCAGCATGATCGATGACGCCGAGAAAAAGGGCCTGTTGAAGCCCGGTGGAACCATCATCGAAGGAACCAGCGGGAACACCGGAATGGGCCTGGCGCTGGTCGCGGCGGTGCGCGGCTATAAGTGCGTGTTCACGACTACGGACAAGCAATCCAAGGAAAAAGTGGATTTGCTGAAAGCGCTGGGGGCCGAGGTTATTGTCTGTCCAACCGCTGTGGAACCGGAAGATCCGCGCAGCTACTACAGCGTGGCCCGGAAATTGGCTCGCGAAATCCCCAATTCGTATTATCCGAATCAGTACGACAACCCCACAAATCCGGAAGCTCATTACCAGAGCACTGGCCCGGAGATTTGGGAAGACTCCGATGGAAAGATTACGCATTTCGTCTGCGGATTGGGAACCGGGGGCACGATCAGCGGCGCGGGCAAATACCTGAAAGAAAAGAACCCGAAAGTGCAGATTGTGGGCGTGGATCCGCAGGGTTCGCTGTACTACGACTTCCATAAAACCGGCAAAGTGGTGAAAGCGCGAACCTATGTTGTGGAGGGAATTGGCGAAGACTTCTTTCCCAGCACCATGGATATGGGCATTCTGGATGACGTCATTCAGGTGGGTGATGAAGAGTGCTTCGTCGCAGCCCGGAGGCTGGCAAAGCTCGAAGGAATCTTCACCGGCGGTTCGGGCGGGGGCTGCTTGTCGGCCACACTGAAATTGGCGGCAACACTAGGGCCCGAGGCCTTCGTGGTGGCGTTGATGCCCGACACCGGCATGCGATACCTCAGCAAGGTCTACAACGACGAATGGATGCGCGAACGCGGGTACGTGGAATCGACGGTGCCGATAACGGCCGCGGAAGTGGTCAACCGCAAGAAAGGATCCGGCAAGGTTCGTGAACTGATCGTCGCGCGTCCGTATCAGACCGTGTTCCATGCGTTGAAAACGATGCAGGAGCAAGACATTTCGCAGATTCCGGTATTCGAAGAAAATTTGCCGATTGGCACGATATACGAGGATCAAATCCTGACGCTTGCGCTCCAGGGCAAGGATTTGCGGAAACTGGTAGTGCGCGAAGTGATGTCGCAGCCGCTGCCGAGAGTGCCGAAGAATGCGCCAGTCGAACGAGTAACTTACATTCTGAGCCACGAGAATCCTGCCGTGTTCGTGGAGATGGAGGATTCCAGGTTCGAAATCCTGACTAAGTACGATTTGATGAGCACCGTAGCCGGACTGATGGAACAAAAGCGCTAGTGCCGTTCCAAGTTTTTTGGAGCTTGGCGTGAGGGTTTCGATGAACCATTCCTACGCGTTGCTGAGCGAGTGCGATAGGAAACTCTATGTTAGTGGCGGTGACTTGGGGCAGCGCGATGCTGGCCAAGTGCGCTCAACGGCTTGTCGGCAAGAGGTTGTTGGAACCCCACTAGCCGAAATTGCCGCACTGCCACTAAAGATCACAGGACCCAACCAGTGAAGATTGAGGATTTCAACGAACGGCTGAAAGATTCCATACTCGTCGCCGATGGCGCGATGGGTTCGTACTTGCACGAATCCGTGGGGACAGTCCGCTGTTTTGACGAGTTGAACTCCACGGAACCGGAAGCGGTCTTTCGGGTGCACCAGGCGTACATTGAAGCCGGCGCCCAGATTATTGAAACCAACACGTTCGGAGCCAACCGCTTCAAGCTTGAACCCTTAGGGCTGGGCGACGACGTGCAACGATTGAACAGCCGAGGCGTGAAGATTGCTCGCGAAGCGCGCGAATCAGCCGCGCGGGAAGTGCTGATTGCCGGATCGATGGGACCGCTGGGGATCGGTGTGCAGGCGCGCCATCCGGAGGCGGGCCAGATCTTTTCCATTTTCCATGAACAGGCGCTGGCGCTGGAGGAGCGCGGCGTCGATCTCTTCGTTTTGGAGACTTTTTCTTACATTGAGGAACTGCTCCTGGCGATTGACGCTATTCGGTCATTCTCTGCGCTGCCGATCGTTGCGCAGCTGACTTATTCCGAGGAAGGCACGATTTATGGGGATATCACGCCGCTGGTGGCGGCGTCGATGCTGAAAGAAAAGAATGTGCAAGCTATCGGCGCGAATTGCACGTTAGGGCCACAATCGCTGCTGCCGATCCTGCAGGAGTTGGTGAATGCAGGGAATGGGCATGTCAGCGGGATGCCGAATGCGGGATTCCCGAAACGCGAAGGCGATCGCATCGTGTACCCCAAATCGTCGCCTGCCTACTTTGCGGAATTCGCGCGAGAAGCCGCCGGGATGGGCGTGCGCATTTTGGGTGGATGTTGCGGCACCAACCCGGCCCACATCCGAGCGATGGCCGAGGCGGTGAGGACGTTGCGGCCTGCGGCCGCTCACAGCAAAGCGGCGGTAGTGGCGAAGGCCCAGCCGGCGGCAGCGGTGCTGGAGCGGCAGCCGGAAAGCAAGCTCTGGGGGAAGCTGCAGAAAAGAGAGTTTGTGGTTTGCGTGGAGATCGATCCGCCAAAGGGCATATCTCTGGACCGCATCTACGAGCAGGTCGACAAAGTGATGGCGTCGCAAAAGGTGGATGCCATCGACATCAACAGTGGGGCCATGGCCCGGGTGGGTATGGACGCATTGATCGTTGCGGGAGCGTTGGAGGCGCGCGGCGTGGAAACAGTGCCGCACCTGACCACACGCGATCAAAACATCATCGGGCTGCAGGCGATGCTGCTGGGCGCATGGGCAGTGGGTGGAGTTCGCAATGTTCTGGGGATCACCGGTGATCCGCCATCCGTTGGAGACTATCCGGAAGCCAGCGGCGTGTATGAAGTGGATTCGGTGGGCCTGACGAAGATTTTGCACCGGCTGAATCAGGGCACGGATTGGGCGGGCAAGACGCTGGGAGGGCAAACGAATTTCACCATCGGGGTGGCGCTGAATCCGATGGCCGACGATCTGGACAACGAAATTGCGCGGTTCCACGCGAAGATCGAAGCGGGGGCGCATTTCGCGATGACGCAACCGCTGTTTGACCCTGAGCATTGGTATGCGTTCCTGAAGAAGCTGGGAGGCAAACCGGCCATTCCAGTACTGATCGGGGTTTGGCCGCTGAACAGTTACAAACAAGCATTGCGGCTGAATAACGAGGTTCCCGGGATCGTCATCCCCGAGGCGCTGCTCAAATCCATGGAAGCAGCAGGAGCCACCGCGCGCGATTGCGGATTCCAAGTGGCGCGCGACATGTTGAAATGGGCGCGCACGGAACTGGCTGGGGCGTACCTGATACCACCGTTCAAGCGCTACGAGGAAATCCTGGAAATCCTATAGATCCTACAAAAGTGCGTCTACCGCGGTGCGTCGTCGCAGATAACAGGCCCTATTTCATTAGCTTACACCCAGGGTTGATGACCGTGGTGGGCACGGCAACCCTGTTCCCGTTTGGAATTACTTCAAGGCTACCAGGATAGTACCGGAGCGCTATTGGGGAACGCAGGCTGCTGACGCATTCTTTACGCGGAGGCTGAGGGATGTTCTCCGCGATGCTTTTCGCCATCTCAATCGTGGCACTATCACAGTTCGCGCTGTACTATTGGCGCGCTATTGTCGCTGGAGAAGCCGCGCAGCCCATTAGCAGCGACGTTCTGGAAGCGATCCAAGTGGAAGAACGCGATTTGGGCGGAGCGGACTTCGGGAAGCTGGTGAGCTTGCTGGTTCTGACGCCACAGCTGGACCGCCATCGTCAAGGAATGGGGCTGGTTCCCGCGTATTTCCGGCTGGTTGGAATGCTCTCGGACTACCTTGGGGGCTTGTTCCCTGGAGTGATCGCTTGGAGCCAACACGAGCAAGTGTTGTGCGCGCGATTTGCGGCCGTGCGGGTGGGCCGCCGTTTGCAGGCTAATCTGGAACAAGCCGCGGCCATGCGGTCCTGCTGACCTGCGCCTCTTCGGTCCTCCTCTTTTATTACAACATTCAAGAATTGCGTTGGCACTTGGTGCTATGCTTGGGTCCTCTTCGGTCCCGCCCGAAACTCCGCTACAAAGGAAGACACGCATGGCAGACCTAGAACAATTGAAAAGCAAGTACGCATCGGTGTTGAACGCCATCAATCAATCCGGCGTGCGGCTGACGCACGTGCACATTCAGGACGACAAACTGTACATCGAAGGGGCCTGCGGGAGTGAAGCGATCAAGAACAGGATTTGGGATCAGGTGAAGCTGGTCGATCCGACGTACAGCGACTTGACGCTGAACCTGACTGTGGATCCTTCGCTGGCACCGCAGCAGCAAACCTACACGGTGGCCGCGGGTGATTCGCTGTCGAAGATCGCCAAGCACTTCTACGGCAATCCCAACGAATACATGAAAATTTTCGAGGCCAATAAGGACCAGCTGACGGACCCGAACGTCATCAAGCCCGGGCAGCAGCTGGTGATTCCCACGTAGCAACCATCGCAAAGCGAGCGGAGCAATTCCTTGGCCCGGCGATGAATTCATGGGGCCAAAGCGGCGGTTGGGCTACAAAGGGGGCCCCGCGTTAGTAGGCCCAGCGCAATAAAGTCGCGCCAGAAGTGAAGCCGGCCCCGACGGCGGCCAGCAAGACCAGGTCACCTTTTTTCAGTTTTTTCTCTTCCAGCGCGGTGACCATCGCTAACGGGATGGTGCCGGCAGTAGTGTTGCCGTAGCGCTCGATGTTGATGATGACCTTGTCCAAAGGCATTCCCAGGCGCTCCGCGGTGGCGGTGATGATGCGCCGGTTGGCTTGATGGGCAATGAAACAGTCGACGTCATGGCCGGTGAGCCCATTTTTGGCCAAAATGCGTTCGGTCATTTCCGCCATTTTCTTTACGGCGTACTTGAAGACGTTTTTTCCGTCCTGATGGATATAGTGCATCTTTTTGTCGACGGTCTCATGCGAAGCTGGATACAAACTGCCGCCGCCGGGCATGTATAGAAATTGGCCGCCGGAACCTTCCACTTGAGCAACGTGATCGATAATGCTGGGCTCACCATCGGTGGCCGGCTCCAGCATTACCGCGCCGGCGCCGTCTCCGAAGATGATGCAGACGGCGCGATCGGTGTAATCGGTCATGGAAGAGTTGACGTCAGAACCAATCACCAAAACCTTGTTGTATTGACCCGATTCGATGAAACTGGCGCCGGCATTCAAGGCGTACAGAAACCCGGAACAACCCGCGGAGACGTCGAAGCCCCAAGTGTTTTCGATGCCCAATTTGTGCTGGACCAAGCAGGCGGTGGACGGGTACATCATGTCGGGGGTAACCGTTCCCACGACGATCAATTGGACGTCCTGGAAGTTGAAGGGATGCGACGCTTGCAGCCGCTTCACCGCTTCCACGGCCAGATCGCTGGCGGCGACGCCTTTGTCGGCCAAGTGGCGTTCGCGGATGCCGACGCGCTCAACGATCCATTCGTTGGTGGTATCCACCATTTTTTCCAGATCGGCGTTGGAGAGAACGCGCGGCGGAACATACCCGGCTACACCCGTAATTTTTGCGGCAAAGCGGCGAGACATGATGCTCCTTGGAAAAGCGCACCCTGGAAGCTAAATAAAGATTTTATGCGAATGGCTTTGGGTGAAACAAGCAAAACGCATATTCATTTGGCCGGCAGGATTTCGTAACGCCAGGAGATTTTGGCGGTGGTCTTGAGCATGGCGGCCACCGAGCAATATTTTTCTTTGGTCAATTCGATGGCGTGCTTCAAGGCGCCCTGATCGACTTGGCCGCGCACGCGAAAGAGCACTTCCACCCGGACCCAAACCATCGGCGGTTCGGGAGCGCGTTCGCCGGAGCAGAGCACTTCGAGAGACTGCAGCTTCTGGCGTTTCTTTTCCAGGATAATGACCACGTCGGTTCCGGTGCACGCGCCCAGGGCCATCAACACCATCTCCATCGGACCGGGGGCAGTATTGGATTCCCGGTCGGAGTCGAACGCGATGCTGTGACCGGACGGGCTGGTGGCCGCAAATTTCTGTTGGCCCGTCCATCTGACAATCGCGGTTTCCATGAAGTTCCCCCGAAGGCGTTGAGACGCTGTTCCCACTGTAGCAGGGGGCGGGGCGAGTTCCGAAGTGGAACGGTGTTTGTAAGTTAGTTACTCCCCCTACCCCCCTTTTTTTCCGTATGAGTGGCAAGGAAAGAAGTTAACGGGAAAACGTGACAGTCGTCATAATAGGGCCCCCTCCCCCTATTTTTGTATCAAGCGGAAACAAAGGAGTTACAAGGCAGCGGCGCTGAGAAAGCGGTCGCCCCTGGAAACTCGGGGCAAGCGAGTGGCGAGTCGGAATGCTTTGCGGGCTGGGAGAATCTGCAGAGGATCGGCCAGGCGAAGGTGACCGTCAAAGAATGAGGTTCGGCGACACTGTGACGAGTGAACATGGGTAGAGGACACCCCCCGTGTTTTTTGCGAATCTGTCAAAACAAAGGAGATGTGTGCGCCG
>DASPVD010000047.1:0-3288 GCA_035622555.1 Candidatus Eremiobacteraceae bacterium
CATCAAGCCATCGAATGTGCTGGTCAGGAACGACGGGCAAGTGAAGCTGCTGGACTTTGGAATCGCGAAGCTGCTGGCGGATGACACCCACCGTGCTTCCGCGACCATGCTCACGCTCGAAGGTGGGGGAGCGCTCACGCCTCAGTTTGCAGCCCCGGAACAGATCACTGGTGGGGCGGTCACAACCGCAACCGACGTTTACGCTTTAGGCGTGCTGCTGTATGTGCTACTGACCGGACAGCATCCGGCGGGTTCGGGCCCACAATCTCCGGCGGACTTGGTCAAAGCCATTGTAGATACGGACCCGCCGCACGCATCCGAGGCAATAGCTTTGGCTACTGACAAGGCTTTGGCGGAGAAGCACGGCAGCACGCCGGAAAAGCTCCGCCACCAGCTTCGCGGGGACCTCGACACGATTGTTGCCAAGGCTCTGAAGAAGGCTCCTGCGGAACGGTACGCGTCCGTCACCGCCCTGGCTGATGACCTTCAGCGCTACCTCAAGCACGAGCCCATCAGCGCCCGGCCCGACACATTCGCCTACCGAACCGCCAAGTTTGTTCGCCGCAACCGCACGGTCGTGGCGCTCACGACTGCTGCTGTTGTGCTTGTGATTGGCAGCCTTTCTACCGGACTCTACGTCGCGAATCGTGAACGGGAGGTTGCCGAAAAGCGATTTGCCCAGGTGCGGCAACTGGCCAATAAATTCATCGAACTTGATAACGAGATCAGAGGTCTATCCGGTTCGACCAAGGTCAGAATGCAGATGGTTTCCGATTCGCTGCAATATCTGACTTCGCTGGGTAGCGACGTTCACGGAGACAACGATCTCGCGCTCGAAATCGCCTACGCCTACGTACGCGTTGCGCACGCACAAGGCGATCCAACCTCTCCGAATCTAGGCCAATTTGCGGAAGCCGAAGCAAGTCTGAACAAGGCGTCAGGATTCGTGGATCCTGTTATCTCAAAAGACCCCAGAAATCAGCGGGCGCTGTTCATTGCTACGACCATTGCCCACGATCGCATGATTCTGGCCGACCACCGCGGCGACCAAGACGAAGTATTGAGAGATGCCGCCGCGACCGCTTCGCTCATCGAGCGGTTCATGAATACTCGCCCCACCGAACCTCACGACCTTTACAGCATGAGGTATTTCTATTCAAACGTCGCTGGCGGCTTTTACGACGAGAGGCATTTTAGTGACGCAATTCGATATTGTCAGCGAGGTTTGAACATCCCCGTACCGAACACCCAAGGGAACGGTTTCATCCTCACGATTTTGGGAGCTGCGCGTTGGCAGGCGGGGGATCTGGAGGGCGCTTTAAAAACCACAGGCGAGTCCATTGAGCTCGAAAAAGACGAGGCCGCAGGCGGACACGCGTCGATGCGCATTAACTTGGCGAACGGATACGACCTGGAAGGGATGATCCTCGGTCGTGCGGATGCGGACCCAAGCCTCGGCCGCAGTCAGGAGGCGCTCGCGAATTTTCAAAAAGCGTTGGATATTGCCGAGGATCTCGCGCAAAAAGACGCGAACGATTATCTCAGCCGCGATAATGTTGCGACCGCAAGTCTGGAAATTGGCAATATCCTGCGCCACCATAGCCCGCAAGATGCGCTGGCAGTTTACGATCATGCACTTGCACGCATCCGCGAGGCAAGGAGCAATGTCAGCACACTACGGGATGAAGCTGAACTCCTGGCCGCTTCCTCCTACGTCTTGCGCTGGCTGGGTCGGGACAAGGATGCCGAGCAGCGTACCTCCCGAGCTTTCGAATTGCTGAAGCAAGCTAGTCGATATCCCTCAGACAAAATCGAGCCCATGTCCGATGTGTACCATGCCCAGCAAGCCCAGGCGGACGGTTATGCCGAAACCGGCCAAATCCCGAAGGCTATTGCAGCCTATCAGGAACTGCTCGACAAACTGATGGCATGGAAACCCGATCTGCAGAACGATCTGCGGGACGCGACGTGCATTTCCCGCACTTGGACCGCCCTTGCCAACCTTCTGCGGCGAACCGGGCGTACGGAGGAAGCTGTCCGCCTCGAATCGCAGCGAACAGGCCTTTGGAATTACTGGAATGGCAAGCTTCCGAATGCTCAGTTTCTCCTGAGCCAGTCGCTGAGCCAGATCGCGCCTCCGCCAGCTTTCCTCCGCGCCGCCAAGCACTAGAAAACACGGGCTTAAAAGCACTGGTCATGTCGAACTAGTCGGCAGCCCTGCACAGCCATCCAGAAATTTTCTTGTTCTTCCTGTCGTCTTTTCCCCGCCGTTTCCGATTACCTCAGTAGAGACAGGAATTCGCGCCAATCCTGGGTTCCTTAGGGGTCTTTTTCGTAAGAGGAATTTTAGTAAAGGGGTGAGGGGGTGTTGAATGACGTACTTTGATTGCTTCGTGGTAGGGTCGTGGATGTTCGCGATGGGGTGGTTTCTCGGAGCCATCTACGTGCAAAACCAGAGTGAAGAGACAGAAAGCCCGCGTGTGGTTGAACAACCAGAACAGTGCCCGGAGTGTGAAGCATGGCGGCTTCCAGCCATAGCCAGCGCCAGCGCTGATTGAAGAAAAGTTTGGTATAGGGGCCAGGTTAATGGAGTGGATCAGTTAGCCACTGATCTACGCGCACCCGCTCCACGATGAATAGCAAAATACGAAGTGTAACTAGGGCCTCCCTGTCTTAACGGATGGGCTGAGTGTGGGCTCCGCCGCCATGGATATCAACAAGCTCCGCGAGCGTCTGCCAATGCCCTGGATGTGGCCGGTAACCCTGCCGAATTTTTCCTGCATAGCATGGTGGGCATGTCTCGCGGCCACCGGGCCTTGTTTAGGGAGCAGGAGAGAGCGAGCTCAGATCCTCACACATACCACGTTACAGGAAGTAGAGCGGTACACAGATTAGGACAGCAGTTTTGTGGGTCTTCGGCAACACTCCAGGAACTCTCAAGGAGGGGGTTATGAAAAATAAGAAGAATATTTTACGGCTAGTGCTTGTGCTGTTTGTCGCTTTGGGGATGCAGGCCTTCGGGCAGATCACGCCGTTGGGCGACTCCTATACCAATAGCGCCCATCCTGCGGCGAACTACGGCTCGGCCCCGCTGCTTTACGTCAACGGTGACACCGAGACGACCTACATTCAATTCAATCTGGCGTCGATTCCGGAGGGCGCGACGGTTAGCCAAGCCACGCTAAAACTCTATGTGAATGGCGTGACCACGGCGGGCAGCTTCAACGTGGACTATGTCAACGGCAGTTGGTCGGAGAGCACGATCACCCACAACTTGGCGCCGGCATT
>DASPVD010000048.1:0-3426 GCA_035622555.1 Candidatus Eremiobacteraceae bacterium
TAGCGCTGCGTCGCGCTCGATGAAGGCGTTGTGGCCTTTTGCCCTTCGCTTGATGGAGTACTGCCCGATTGTGCGCATGTGCCTGCAGCGGCTAGAAGAATAAGTATGCAGCTACTGCAGAACCGCACGATCGTGCGCAAGGTTTTATACGGCATGGGCTTTCCTCAACGAACTCTGCTCCACGCGGGAATCGACAAACTGCACAATCCTTTTTAACGTACCGGGGAAAATCGCTTGAACCGCGTCGCATTGCGGTTTTGCCGCGCCTGCTTGATCGTCAGCAACTTCAATGATCAGTCCGTGGCTTCCCGCGGCAATCGCCGCACAACTGGCCGATTCCACCATGCTGCTGACGCCTGTGGCGTGACTAGGATCAACAATCACCGGCAGGAACGTCTCCGCTTTCACGGCTGGAATGACGCTCAGGTCCAGCACATTGCGCGAATACTCGCCCGCAGGAAAAGCCTTGATGCCGCGCTCGCACAGCACAATCTCCAGGTTTCCTTCCTTAGCGATGTATTCCGCCGCGCCGAGCCATTCGCACAGGCTGGCGGCCATTCCGCGTTTCAGTAAAACCGGTTTGCCGGATTTTCCCGCTTCCACCAGCAGCGGGTAGTTCTGCATATTGCGCGACCCGATCTGCAGCATGTCCGCATACGCGCAGACGGTTTCCAGCAGGCGCGGGTCCATCACTTCGGTCACAATGGGCAGTCCAGTTTCATCGCCGGCTTCGCGGAGAATCCGCAGACCCTCCACGCCCATTCCCTGGAAATCGTGCGGCGAAGTACGCGGCTTAAAAGCGCCACCGCGAAGCATGTTCGCTCCGGCGGCCTTCACGGCCCGCGCCACGGCAAGGGTTTGTTCGCGGCTCTCGACCGCGCACGGGCCAGCAATAATTACTGGGCGAGGCCCGCCAAAGAGCACTTTGCCCACAGTGACCACTCGTGTTTCTGCGATGTCGACCGCGGACTGCACTCTTCGGCTGATCAACGGACAAATCCGTGGAAGATCTTCTAACCCAACATTCCCCGCAATGCTCATTCGAACCTTCCTTTGCCTGGCGCTTTAGCGGTGAAAGAGTCAGGCCAAAAACAGCGAACAGCACCAGCGGCCAAAAAATCGCCAAGGGCTACTGCTTGCGATTCGTCGGGAACATGGCGATCGCTTCAATTTCAACCAGCAATTCCGGCCGGCACAAAATGGCTTGAATACCGGTGGAAGCGGGCAGCGGGTCCAATCCCATTTCCTTGAAAAACTGCGTGCGAATCCGATTGAACTCTTCGTAATCGCGCTCGATATCGCGCAGATAACAGGTGGTCCGGACAATATCCTTCCAAGTGGCGCCCTCGGAGGACAGCAGGCCGGTGATGTTCCAGTACGTGCGCAGCGTTTGCGCCCGGAAATCGCCAATATGCACCGTATTTCCGTGCTCGTCGATGCTGGCGGTTCCGGAAATCAGCAGAATGGTCATGCCGTTGATGTCCAGGCGCATTCCTCGCGAAAACGAAGATGGCTTGGGATACTGATGGGCTTCATTCAGCACCGAAGGTGCGGCGATGGCTTTCTTGTGGATGGTCACGCCTTCGGCTGGAGTAGCAGTTTCAGCGACTAGCTCTTGCTTGCTCATGGTTCTTCCCTTCCTTGTGAGATTCGTGCATACCGTGGCTCAGCCCCGCGGCTGTGGCCACCCAAATGTCTTCGCCCTGAAATGCCAGATTCAAGATGTAGTTGTGAGCCAGACTCGTGGGCGTTTGCAGCGTGCTCACCTTTTTGTCCGGCGCTGTAATGACGATTTCGCCCGTCCCGGTCTGCTTGTTAGGCCGGTAGGTCACCCAGGTATTGGTTTTGAAATTGAGGTAGCTCAGTCCCTGATCGGTGCAGGCCCACACATCGTCACCGCGGGTCTGTGTGGCGTTGATGAAATCCGAGGCCAATCCACTGTCGGTGGAGAGGTAGTTGTACCAATTGTGCCCGTCGTAACCGCTCATCCCGAAATAGGTGGACGCCCAGAACATCTTGCTGTCGTGGTTGTAGGAGATTCCGCTGACGATGTCGTGAATCAATCCTTGGTTCTTGAACAGCACGATTTCCATTTCCCCGTCCGGATCGTTGTACGGCTTCCAGTAGCCGCCTGCAATGTCGTACTCCAGCACTCCCCCGCCCCATACCGCGAAATACATTTTGCCCTCGCCCACGGCGATGCCGTAGGACCACGGTTCGTGCATAGGCGCGGTCCTTTCGCTAAAGATGGACCATTCGCCCGTGCGCGTGTTTAAGCGGCTGATTCCGGCGGTGGTGGCCGCCCACACAAATTCATCCTGAATCGCCACACCGTAGACAATGTTGTTGGCCAACCCGGTGGTCAAGCTGTCGTAATTCTGAAAACGCCCGCCGGTGAACTGGCTGAGGCCGCCGAACGTGGCCAACCAAAGGTCGCCGGTCTTTTTGTCCACGGCAATCCCGGTGACCACACGATTCGGCAAACCATCGGCGGTGGTATACACCTTGGCGACCTTGGAATTCTCGACGAGTACCAAGCCGTTTTCCGTGCCGGCCCATACGCGGTCTCCATCCACAGCCACGCTGAATACTTTGGCGTCCGGCATGCCATTTGCCGTCGTAAAGTTCTCCCATTTGGTATAGAGCGCGGGTGTTTGGGCGCACACCACGGGTACAAAACACAGGCATGCAACCAAGCCCAACAGCCATTTGGTTCCTTGTGCTCTTCTCATTGCCTCGTCTCCAAAACCGCTGCCCGCCGCTACAGCGTTTTCAAGAACTCCACTAAATCATTCAATTGCTCTTTGGACATATCCGAGGTGACTCCATGCTTATCGGTCGGGTTATACAGGGTCCAAATCTCTTCCAGCGAACGCGCCTCGCCGTTGTGCAGATACGGAGGTTTTTCGTAAGTGCGATCGAGTTGCGGTACATCGAACAATCCCGAGGTGTCGTATTTGGAGGCAGTGCCCACGTCAAAGCTGGTTTTCGAGGTGTAATGCGTCGCGGGCGGATGGCAGGTATCGCAGGCCTTTCGAAAGAAAATGGCCTTGCCGCGCTCTTGCGCTGCGGTCAATTGCCCATCGGCCGCCAGATGGCGATTCGGCGGCAACGGAATGGACTTGATGAACGCCACCAGACTGGCCAGTTGCGTGGCGTTTAATCCCTCGGAATGAAACAGGAACTTGGCAATCCGCGGGCCACACTGGGTTTCCAGGTCCGGGTTATGACCGTTCCATTTGTACGGCGCGGTTTCCGCAATGCCTCGCAGCGTGCGGTTGGCCACCCGGTCGCGCCCCAACTGCTGGGTCTCCAGATTCCAGGCCACCCCATCGATGTGGTTGTCTGGATGACAGGTGGCACAGGCGAATTGTCCTTGGAAGCAGAATTTCGAGTCGTGGAAAAGCTGCTCGCCCTTGCGCAGCG
>DASPVD010000049.1:0-79000 GCA_035622555.1 Candidatus Eremiobacteraceae bacterium
TCTTTCAATTCTCAACCCTCCACTTTCCACTCGCCCTTCGCAAACTCCATGTTCTGGAAACTCCTCGCCACACAACCCTTCTGCCTTCTCACCACCAACGGTACGATTTTCTTAGTTGTGTATCCACGGAGGCTTCTTCACCATGTCCCATGCCCGGCCATTTCGCTATGTAGCCTTGCTCGTTTTCGCGTTCCTTCTATATTCGGCTCGCGTCTCTGCCCAGGTTCCGGTCGATCCCGCCAAGCTTCCCAGTCGCACCCTCTTCTACCTGATGTGGCATGGCATGCCTTCCGCCGAGGTTCGCAACAACAATTCCCTTTTCGCCCTCTGGAATGATCCGCAATTCGCCGCTATGCGCGCCTCGTTCGTGGATTCGGTTCTCACCGATTCCAGCAAGCCCAAAGCTAACTCCGCGCCGACACGCCAGGAAATCGACCAATACGCTAGCCTGCTCGATAATGCCTTCCTCCTTGGCTATATGCGCCAACCCCAATCCCACACCGCTCCGGACGCTTCGCCATCCAAAGCCGCCCCGGCCCCCTGGAGCGGCTTCTATTTCATCTATGACCGTTCCGGCAAAGAAGAGCTGCTGTCCAAAGCGGTCACACATATGCGCGCTGGGGAAACCGACATTCCAAAAATCTCGGACCTGACCGTGGCCGGCGTTCCTTCTTTAAAAATCGAACGCAAAACCGGAATCACCTATTGGGCGGAATTTGGCAAATACGCGGTCAGTGCCAGCGAGCCGGCAGTATTCGAAGACGCGTTGAACGTGGTGAACGGAAAATACTCCAGCCCCACTTTGTCTCAATCCCTCGTTTACCAGGAAGCGATGCCTTTATTGCGTGGCGGCGTGCTGGAATTTTTCCTGGGCATGCCCAAGGTTGACGACATCCTGGCCAATTCCTCCAATCCCGGCACCGCGCAACTCGCGCTCATCTTATCGGCTCTGAAACTCGAGTCGGTTCACTCCGTCGCGGGACGCGTTCTCCTCGATGGCCGCAAAACTCGCCTCACTGGCGCCATCCTCGGCGACACATCTCCCGGTGGCCTCTTCGACATTTGGCCTGAAGGTCAGTCTAGCCCCGTCTCCATGGGTTATTTGCAGCCCGACACCATCGGCTACGGCGAATCCCAGTTCAACTTGCTCGGCATTTATGACTTGTTGAAGCGTGCCTTTGCGCCCTCCAGTGTGGGCTCCCCTCAAGCCGCCACTCCTCTCGAGAAAATGGCGGAAACTCGCTTGGGCCTGCCCTTGCCCGACGCCCTCGGCCTTCTTACCGGCGAAATTGGCTGGATTCAGACCAGCCCCACCCTGGACGACTCCCAGAAGGTTTACCTCCTCGGTATCAACAACAAGCCTTCTGCCCTGAAATTGACACACACTCTCTTCACCGATCAGATCTCTTCCGAACACATTGTCGGCGACACCTCCTTCTTGAAAATCTCCTCGCCGCAGGGCCAATCGTCCACTTCTTCTCAGCCTTCTTCGTCCGGTTCTGCCTCCACTACTCATTCCCTTGCTGCTCCGCCCAGTTCGCACTACTTGGCATTCACTCCGGCCGTCCTCCTGGTTTCCGAGAACGGTGATACCCTTCAGCCTTATCTGAGCCATCCGCCTGCCGGTCCGGACCCGGCCAGATTCAAGAATCTTTTGGCTGCCCGCGCGCAACTGCCGCAAAAGCTAAATGGCTTTTCCTATTTCGACCTGCAGAAGCTAGACTGGCCCGGCCTGCGCGCCAAATGGGTAACTCAAGCTCATCAGTCCTCGCACTCTGCCAACAGCGCCTCTACCGCCGGCACGCAGAACAACTGGGAAAATTGGCTCGCCCAGATCAATCCCGACGTTTTCTCCAAATACTTGCATACCATGGCCGGAGGGTCCTGGAAGGACGCCCACGGAGTTCACTTTGAGGATTGGCTGGACTGACATTCACCCTCGGAAGCTCCGGTGCGCGTTTCGCTTCCGCACCGCAATTCTCATCGCCTCGGCTTTATCTTGCGTTCCTCTCGCCGCTCAACAACCCGCCGCCCCTCTCGATAACGCCATCCGCGTCGATGTCAATCGCGTGAATGTCGGTGTCATCGTCACCGATTCCAAAGGCAATTTCGTCGAAGGTCTCCAGCCCGCCAATTTCCAGGTCTTCGATAATAACCAGGTTCAGCCGATCTCCGACTTCGCTCCCATTGATGCGCCGGCCCAGGTTCTCCTTCTTCTCGAGGCCGGTCCCGCCGTCTATCTTCTCCAGGACTCTCACCTCTTCGTCGCCCAAGCGCTCCTCAGCGGCCTTTCTCCCGATGACCGCGTAGCCTTTGTGGTTTATAACAAGGCGCCAACTCCAGTCTTGGATTTTACTTCCGACAAACGCGCCGTCGATTCCGCGCTAAACACCATCCAATTCACCCTGGGCTACGGTGACTTGAACCTGGCCAGCAGCTTGAGCACCGTTCTCGACTGGTTGACTCGCGTCCCTGGCAAAAAATCCGTCGTCTTGATTTCCACCGGCGTGGACACTTCTCCCGATCAAGTCCAGCAATCTTTGGTTGCCGGCCTCCAAACCGCGGACGTCCGCATTTTCGCCGTGTCCATGAACGCTCCGTTTCGTAACGGCAAAAAAGGAACCAGGCAGCAGATTCACCAAACCGAGCAAGCCTTCGCCCAAGCCGACGCTTGGCTCAACGCCCTCGCCGATGCTTCTGGTGGCCGCGCCTATTTCCCGGAAAACCCCTCGGCGTTCCAGCAAACCTATCACCAGATCGCCGAACTGGTTCGTCACGAATACAGTCTGGCCTTCGCGCCTCCACAATCGGACGGCGCTGTCCACTCTATCGATGTGAAGGTGATTACAACCGGCGCGGCCTCACACGATGCCGTCTCCGCCTACACCGTGGATCACCGCAGAGCCTATATCGCTCCAAAACCACCACAGTAATCCTATCCGATTCGTACCGCTAACCAGGATTTCTCACCGCTTGCATTGTTTTAGAAAACCGTGACAGCCAGAACGCTGTTATTCGATCCTGTTTGTGACTTTTTTGTCCCAGGTCGACGCGCTCGCGCAGGCGTTTCTCGCACGCATAGTAAGCAGTGACGCCACCCACCGGGGACCACCCCAAAGTTTGTCATCCTGAGGGCTGCGTCGTTTGCAGCCCGAAGGATCTCAACCGTTGCGTCTTGCCCCCAGCCACTAACAAGCGATGGCTGTCCAAAACAACGCATTTCGCCAGAAAGTCCGCCCAACCCCTACTCAAAATCTTTCATCACTCGCGCCATGTCCCGCAGCCGTTCATCTACTCGCGCAAACACACCGCCCTCTTCGAATCTTCCGGAACCATTCCGCGCGCCCGCCGGCACTCCCGTCAGCACTTCCACTCCCTGTTCGATTCGCCCAATCGGCCATACATGGAACTTGCCCCCGGCCACCGCGTCCAGAACGTCTTCCCGCAGCATCAAATCCTCGACGTTCGCTTGCGGAATCATCACTCCTTGTGTCCCGGTCAATCCCTCAATCCGGCAGGTGTCAAAGAATCCTTCGATCTTTTCATTCACTCCGCCAATCGCCTGAATGTCGCCTCGCTGGTTCATTGACCCCGTCACCGCGATGTCTTGTCGCAAGGGCAGTTCGCTCAACGCGGACAGCAGCGCGTAAATCTCCGTGGAACTCGCGCTGTCGCCATCCACTCCACTGTACGACTGTTCGAAACAGATACTCGCCGTCAGCGTCAGCGGCTTGTCGTGCGCAAACACGGACCGCAGATAACCCGTGATGATATGCACGCCCTTGTCGTGGAACCGTCCGCTCAGGTTCGACTCGCGCTCGATGTTAATCAGCCCGGCTTTCCCCAATCCCACGCTCGCCGTAATGCGTACCGGCTTGCCGAACACGTACCCGCCAATCTCCAGGACGCTCAGCCCGTTCACCTGACCCACGTGCGAACCGCTGAGCTTCACCAACAGCGTGCCCTCTTCCATCATTTCGCGAATGCGTGTTTCGATCAGGTTGTGCCGCTCCACTTTCGACGCAATGGCCGTCCTCACGTGCGCGGCCCGCACCACCGTCTCTCCCGCCGCCACTGCCGCGTAATGCGCCTCCCGCGCTAGGTCCGCTATATCCACGAATCGCGCGGTCACCTTGTTCCGCCGTCCCGCCTTCCTCACCCCGTGTTCCAGAATCGCCGCGAATGCCCCGCGATCGAACGGAAACAGGTTTTCCCGTTCGCTCAATGTGCGGATGCGCCCGGCATACTCCTCGATCACGCTGTCGCTCATGCGCATCTCTTCGTCAAACTCCACTCGCACCTTGAAAATCTTCCGGAAATCCTCTTCGTATTCGTACAGCAGTTCGTATAGCTCCCGGTCGCCGATCAAGATCACTTTCACATTGATTTCGATCGGTTCCGGTTTCAGCGCCGTCGTCGTGAAGGGATAAAACGTTTCGAACGGTTGGATCTCCAGCCGGTTGTGATTCAGCGTCCGTTTCAGCGCCCGCCACACCCCCGGCTCGGACAGCGCTTCGATCGAGTACATGATCAAAAATCCGCCATCCGCCCGCAGCAGCGAACCAGCCCTCAAATCCATAAAATCGCTGGTCCAGCCGCCTCTCGCGTCATACGCCCGCTGGATGGTTCCGAACAAATTCGTGTACGTCGGCGTCGTCTCGAAAATCACCGGCGAGTTGTCTTCGTGGTTGTGCGCCAGAATTACGTTCACCCCGTATACGCGAAATGGGTCCCGCTCCGGCATCGGTCCCTTTTGCAACGCTTCCGGTGGCGGCTCCTGCCCGTGCTCCTCTTCTCCCTCGCGTTCCTTGAACGGTCCCAGATTGTCCAGCAAGTGATGCCGTACTTCTTCCAGATACTCCGTCACGCTGTGCCCGGGGTACTTTTCCTTCAACTCTTCGATCACCCCGTCCACCAGCACCGACGCCGCCTCCTGCTCCAGGTAACTCAGTTCGCTCGCCAGTTCCCGCGACAGCGTCAGCGTTTTGCGATACACCACCGTGAATTCCTGCCGGAACTGTTCGTACTTGCGCTCGATCTCCTCCGCTACTGTGGTTTCCAGCTTGCCTTCGTGTACCATCTTGGTGATGTCTTCGATCGGCACCATTTGCCCTTCGAGCACCGGAAAAATCTCCGGTAGTGCCACCGCCCCCACTTGCATGTGCCCCAGCGCAAACTGCTCCCGCGCGATACGTCGCGTGAAATCGTCCATCAAGTCTTTTTCGCGCACCGAAAACCGTTCCACGATTCTTCCCTTTTGCCGTTGGAACGGTTCACCTTCGAACACCTGGGGAATCCGTCGCCGCAGGAAATCGATTCCCGCCTGCATGTCCTTCTTGAAGTTGTTTGCCGATCCCCGCGCCAGCGTCAGTAGCCGTGGACGGTCCGGAATCTTGAAGTTATTTACATAGCAGCGGTCCAACGACGGTTTCGTCACCGGGTGCAGATCTTCGATCATCTGCGCGATGGTTCCGCCCCGGCTCGTTCCCGCCAGACCGCACACGAACACGTTGTACCCCGGCGCGGAAAGCTCCACTCCCATCTTCAACGCGCGCAGTGCCCGTTCCTGCCCCACGAAGCCTTCGCGCCGTTGTGCCTGCGCCGTGGTTTCGAATGGGATGCGTGAAAGCTCACACTTCCACCTCAGCTTGTCGGGACTCAGTTCCACGACGCTCCACGTTGGCTTATCGGTCCTGGTAACCATCGAGCGCGTACTCTAGCACAGACCGCTCTTCCGGGCAGTGAATTTACCCGCCCTTTGGACTAGGAGTTACGCAGTCTCCTTGGCCAATTCCGTTTGTCGGTTCACGTACACCCGCAATACCCCTAAACCCGCCGCCACAATCGTTGGGCCTATGATCAGCCCCAGCAATCCGAACACATTCAACCCACCTAAGATGCTGATGAACAGCAATAGGTCATTCAACCGCGTGCGATTTCGCAGCAGCAGTGGCCTCACGATATTGTCCGCAACCGTCGCGACCCCTCCACATATTGCCAGCACCACCAGCGCTTTCCCCCACCGTCCGTCGATGGCCAGCCAGATCGCCGCTGGCAACCACACCAACCCGGATCCCACCACCGGAATGATCGAGCAAAATGCGATCAGCACCCCCAGGAACACTGGCCCCGGCACACCGGTTAGCTGGAACGCCAGTCCCCCAAGCGCTCCTTGAATTGCCGCAATCAGCACCGCCACCGCTACGCTCGCGAAGATCAGATCTCGCGACTCTTCCAGCATGTCGTCTTGAATCTCCCGCTCAAACGGTACCAGATACCGGAAGATCAGCAGGACCTTCTCGCCGTCTCGAAACATAAAAAATAGCGCGAACAGCAGGATGATCAGGTTCACCACAAACGACAGCAGATTCTTGACCAGCGACCCGATGCTTCCGGCCATGAATGTTGCCACTCGTTCCGCGCCCTGCCTCAGAAACCCTAAAATGTTCCAGTTTTGCATGGACTCGGGCATGTGCCTTCGCAGCCCCGCTATGAACTGCTGCGCCGCTCCGGTGCCATTCGCGCTCAGCGTCTCCCGAAATCCCGCGCTTGCCTCGATTGCCTCTCGCGCCGCATACAGCAGCACCAGCAACACCGGAACGATCAGCAGCAACGTCACTGCCAACGTGCAGATCAGCGCGCTCACGTTTGGCGAAAAACGTTTCTCCAGGTCCACGTACGCCGGATAGAAAAAAATCGCCAGCACCGCCGACCACGCCAGTGGCACCAAAAAAGGTTCGGTAATCCGGAATACCAAATAGCCCAACAGCAGCAGCGCCCCGTACGACAGCACTGTGGTTAACCTGTCACTGGTTGTGGTGTTTCGGTTGGCTTGCGTCATTCGCCTTATCTAATTCATCCCGTCCCTGGCGTCCAGCCTCTGTATGCCCCATAAAACCTCGCGAAGGGCCCACACAGCAGCCATCAATTCATGCCCTCGTCCACATTCTCGTTCGACCTTCAGGGGGTTTCGCCTTCGCTGGGTCTTCCTTTTCGCTCTGGTGATTGCACCTGGTTTTCGTCACACACAAGCTGAGGGCACGATAGCAACGGAACTTTGAGGTGTCGAGCAGAAAAATGGACGCCGGTGTCGTTGCTACGTATCGGTTCTAAGAAGTATCTTAGGCGACCCCGCTTTTGCCGATGGGCGGCTGGAACAGCACATCCCTCCGGCAAACGTAGCCATCCTTTACACGCCTACTGTTAGAATGTGGCTCATGTTGCAGCGAGATCACGTCCAGCTCCTTGCTGTACTGGCCTTGGTGAATTTTGTCAACTTCGCCGATCGCCAGGTATTGAATCCCCTGGTTCCTCTTCTTCGTCTGCACTTTGGCCTCAGCGATGCCCAGCTCGGCTCTCTGCAATGGGTGCTTCTGGTGGTCCTGGCCCTGGCCAGTATTCCTTCCGGCTACCTTGCCGATCGTTTCAACGAGCCCAAAATCATCTGCTTTGGTGTTCTGTTCTGGAGTCTGGCGGCTGTTGCCAGTGGCTTAGCCCCTAGTTTTGCATTTCTGTTCGTCGCTCGTGGTTTGGTCGGCATCGGCGAAGCGGCCTACGCTCCCGCGGCACAATCGCTCATCTCCGATTCCTTTTCTCGCGAGAACCGCGCCACGGCGCAATCCGTTTTCGCGGCAGGCATGATTCTGGGCGGCGTCGCAGGCCTGGCTCTCGGCGGAATCATGGGTGAACGCCACGGCTGGCAACATGCTTTCTTCGTCGTCGGCATTCTCGGCATCGTTCCCGGCCTGAGCGCTCTCAAATTGAAGGAGCCGGCTCGCCGCCCGCGCTCCGAAGTCGTTCCCATCGGCCATTTGCTGCGCGTTCCCGCGTTTGTCGCCATGATCGTTTCCGGGATATGTATTACCTTTTCCAGCGTTTCGTTCGTGACCTGGGGCATCGATTACGCAAAAACCTACAAGGAATTCACCACCAAGGAGGCTTCCCTCTCCCTCGCGGTCATCGCCCTATTTTCTTCGGTTCTCGGAGCCCTTTCCGCCGGCTTTTTCGCTGATCGTCTGCAAAAGCGTATGCCCTACGGCCGCGTCTTGGTGATTGCGCTTGCCTTTCTTGCCGCCGCCCCGTTTCTACTGATTGCCATTCAGACTGACGACAAGCGCTTGGTGCTGGGAGGCTTCTTTGTGGCCATGTTCTTCATGTCCTGGTATCACGGCCCTACCACCGCCGTCCTTCACGATCTCACCCCGCAGCGGGCCCACGCCACCGCCATCGGCGTCTACATGTTCGCCACCCAACTGCTCGGCGCTTTGGGGCCCCTGCTCATCGGCAAAATCTCCGATATGAGCGATCTGCAGATCGGCCTGCAAGCCGCCACCGCCGTCATGGTCTTCGGCGCTCTGCTCCTGCTTCTGGTGATCTATTTCATTCGCCGCGACGGTCTGCACCACCCGCGTCTCGCGCAATTCCGTGCCGAAGATCAAACCCCCGTCGAGACCGTCCTCTGATTACAACCCCAGTCGGCCACTTTCTCTTTGTTATCCTGAGCCTGTCTGCGGGAGGAAACAGCCGCTTACTTGATGCCCACCTGTTCGATCAGCCGGTTCACTTCCTCGTGCGTTACGTCGTACAGTGGCCGTTCATCTTCCTCTTCCAATCGTTCTCGCAAATACTCCGCGGCCACAAAACTCGCTTCCCGGTCCGTCAGGTCGCGTCCATGCTTCTCACGAAAATCAACGAATGCCGTGTGGGCCAGCCCCACGATGCGCCCCTGTTCATCCACGTTAAATTTGGCATCGATCGTGTCGCTGTGACGCGTCGCGATGGCGTTCCAGATGTGCGAAAACCGGCAATCATAAACCTGGCCGCTCAGCTTCGACGTAACCTGGAACGCCCCAATGAACTGGTTCATTGCGCCGTTATTCGCTAATACCGGTAGTGATGGCACCAGAGTTCCTCTTTCCGTTTCGTCATTTTGTACCGCAGGGCAAGCGCCGCCAATCCATCCCGGCTTCCGCCGCTGAGCGCTGTTTCGCGCAGTTGCAGCACAGGCTTTACACGCCATTCAACCTGCACGCCCAATTAGTGTCTATTCCTCCCGCCCAACTGTCAATCTTTGGAGTGCGGGAGCCCTGCTCCCGCTTTCCGCATTCCCCATCAACATTCCAAACCCGCCCTCTCACCCCCGCCGAATCCCCGCCGCCTCGGCCGTCATGTCCGTATACTTCAGCCCCGATCCCGTATTGAACAGCACCACCCGATCCTCTCTCTTCAAAAATCCCGTCTTCAACAAATGGTCATAAGCCGCCGTTGCCGCCGCTCCCTCCGGGCACAGAAACACCCCTTCTTCCCGCGCCCACTCCTTCAGGGACGCCAGAATCTGCTCATCCGGCACTGCCACAGCTATCCCCCCCGATTCCCGCAAGATCTCCAGGATAATGTAATCCCCATACGGCTTCGGTACCCGCAATCCTGCGGCAAATGTCGCGGCATCCTTCCACATTTCGCTGGCCTTTTCTCCTCGTTCGAACGCCCGTACCACCGGCGCACACCCAGCCGATTGCACCGCAATCATTCTTGGCCGCTTTCCCGGCCTGACCCATCCCAGTTCTTCCATCTCTTCGAACGCTTTCCACATTCCGATCAAACCCACGCCTCCTCCCGTAGGATAGAAAACCGCGTCGGGATACTCCCACCCAAGCTGCTCCACCAACTCGTACCCCATGATCTTTTTCCCTTCCACCCGGAACGGCTCCTTCAAGGTGGAAACGTCGAACCAACCCTGTTTGTCTTTGCGTTCCGCCACCATCCGCCCGCAGTCCGAAATCAATCCATCCACCAGCGTCACCTTCGCTCCGTACAAAACCGCTTCCAGGTAGTTCGCGAACGGCACATCCTTAGGCATAAAAATGTGCGCTTCGATCCCAGCCGCGGCCGCATACGCCGCCAGCGCTCCCGCTGCGTTCCCGGCTGAAGGCGCCGCCAATTTCTTCAGTCCATAGTGGCGCGCCATCGTCACCGCCATAGCCATGCCCCGCGCCTTGAAACTTCCCGTGGGATTCGCGCCTTCCTCCTTCAGCAACGCATTCTCGTGTCGCCGGCTCCGGATCATCGGCGTCCACCCTTCTCCCAGCGACACCGGCTCGGCCTCCGGCAGTACCGCTTTGTACCGCCACATCCCGCTCCACGGTTGCGTCGGCAGCGCAATCTCGTCACGGTGCTGCACTCCGCGCAGCGGGCCGAACTCATACCGGACATACAGCGCCCCCGTGCACTTCGGACAAATCGTCGCCGGTCCATCCGTTGCAAATGTGTTATGACACCGCGAACAGTCCAATCCAGTTATTCTCGCCATAGATTGAAGATAGCACTTTGCCTGGCGTGCTACAGCGATCGCAGTTGCCGCGCGCGCATCCCCAGGGCAGCGGCCAACAACACGCCGGCCACCACCAAACACCCCAGCGCATCCGCGAAGGTCCGGCTGCCGTTCGCGCTCCCCGTAAAATCAATCCCCGGAGTCTGGTTCATCGGCCCGATGTACCACGTGACAGTCAGCAGCGCCTCAAACGGCTTGCTCGTCCCGCTCAACACTCCCAGAAACAGTGCGGCCGCCGGCAGCAGCAACACCCCCGCAAACCACGCCAGTAACCCCGCACCATCTTGGGCAATCGCCAGACGCACCGCTGCTCCCGCTCCGGCGGTCGCTGCCACCAAAACGCCAGCAGCAAAACATGCCGCTACTTGCCCAGGTACTACGTTCGCACAACTAAACAGCACCTGCCGTACCGTGAACCGCGTTTCGCGCACGCCCATGCTCGACCACACGAATACGCACCACATCCAACTGCTGGCCAGGATCGGTCCCCTCGATGCATCCAGCGGCGCTGCCAACTGTGCGATCAACAGCCCTCCGGCGACCGCATACCACCACCAGTGCAGCCCAAATAATCCCAGGCGCAGTTCCGCCACAAACAGCCGCCCGAAAGCCGCGCCGGACGCTCCCTGGTCGAGCCTGGTGAGGTGCACCTCCATCCGCGTGCCACTGACGCTTCCTTGAACCACGTCTTGCCCCACCGCTCCAGCCGCAGGCAGCGCCTTGAACCTCGACGTCCTGCTCGTATCGAAGCGATCGAATACCAGCGCGACCACTGCAACCAACCCCCAGGCTGCCGCGAACCACATCAGCCGCAGCTCGATCAGTTGTGTGTTCCACGGAATTCCGGCCCACCGCCACGCCTCGATGACTTGCGCCGACTGTTGCGCGACGTCGATGTTGAACGACATGCCTCCGTGATAATTGGGCACGTAGCGGTGCGCCTCCGCCCCCAGCGAATTCATCACCGTAAAGATGCCCATCGGGTCCAGCCAGCTGCGATCGGAAAGCATCGGCGCACTCAGCGTGAAAACCCACACGAAAAACCAGGCCACATTGCCGGACCCGCCACGCAACCCCGGTAGCATCTCAAAACCCAGCGCCACCGCCGCGGTCAACGCCATTGTCGGCAGTGCCAGCAGCACGAATGGCGATAGCAAAGCCCAAAGGTGCATCGCTGGATCCTCCGCGACTAGAAACTGCATCGCCACCGCGGCTACTGCCAGCACCGCCACCATCGCGCTCAGCACCGCGAAGTTGCTCAGAAATTTCCCAAAGGCATAAGTCACTTTCGAGACCGGCGTGGCCGGCACAATCTGCCCCACGCCAGTCAACCGGTCGCGCTCCACGCAGTTTTTGACGATATAAAACCCCACCAGCGACACGAAGCAGGTGATCGCCAGCCCCACCAGCGCTCCAATCCAACCGGACGTGTACACGCCACGATATCCCTCGAACTGCAAAAAAATCTTCCCCCGCGCCGCGGCATAGCCAAGAAACGTCGCGAACAACACCGCCAGAAAGAAGCTGTACCGTCGCGTGCGCTCCAGGAAGTCCGCCCGGGCAATGCCCAGCATTGCGTGTGTCCTGCTCATCGGCCCGTTCCCGTCGCTCCGTTGTGCTGGCTGGCCAACACCGCCAGGTAAGCATCCTCGAGCGTGGGCTCCAGCGCGCGCGCCGTGCCCGTTGGCGGACCATCCGCTACCACCCGTGCATGCACTCCATCGCTTCGGTGCGCCGTGCTGCTGACCAAATGGTTGCCGCGCAACTCCGCCAGCTCTCCACTCGCTACCACCACTTCCCACACTTTTCCGTCCACTCGCCCCAGCAACTCCTCCGGCGAACCGTACTCCAGCAACTCGCCCTGCGCCAATATGGCGATCTCCATCGCTACCGCTTCCACGTCCGACACGATGTGCGTCGACAAAATCACGATTCGTTCGCCGGACAATTCCGACAGCAGGTTCCGGAAGCGCACGCGCTCCTCCGGGTCCAGCCCTGCCGTCGGCTCGTCCACGATCAGCAGCTGCGGATCGTTCAGCAATGCCTGGGCGATGCCCACGCGCTGCCGCATTCCGCCCGAGTAGCCCCCCAGCGCCCGTTTCCCTGCCTCCGCCAGATTCACCAACACCAGCAGCTCCCCGATTCGCTGCCGCGCCGCCTCCGCAGGAATTCCTTTTACGGCCGCCAGATAGCCCAGGAATTCGACCGCGCTTAGGTTCGGATACACGCCAAAATCCTGCGGCAGATATCCCAGCACCGACCGCAATTCATCCGGCTGCCTCGCGATGTCCGCGTCATTCCACATCACCCGCCCGCCCGACGGTTGCGTGATGGTTGCCAAGATGCGCATCAGCGTCGACTTTCCCGCGCCGTTCGGCCCAAGCAGTCCCAGCACGCCCGGCTTCAGTTTCAGGTTCACGCTACGTAGTGCCTGCACCCCGCCATAGTTCTTGCTCAGGTTCTCGACTGTGAGTTGCATGGGTCTTCACCCGCGGAAACATCCACCCGGCCATACTGATGGAAGTTACGAATCTCGGCACCCTAAAATTTCTTGCTCACTGATATCTAATCTCATTCCTGGTCTCCAATCTCTAATTTTTCTGATCTCTGCTCCATACGCTAAAATTGTAAGGATATGATCTCCGTAGATAACGTCACTATGCGCTTCGGCGCCCGTATCCTCTTTGAGGACGTCACCACCACCTTCATCGACGGCCGCCGCTATGCCATCACCGGCCCCAATGGCGCCGGCAAATCCACCTTCATGAAAATTCTCACCGCTGAGCAGGAACCCACCAGCGGCAATGTCAACCGCCCCAAACGCATCGGTATCCTTCGTCAGGACCAGTTCGCTTTCGACAGGTTCCGCGTCCTCGACACCGTCATCATGGGCAACGCCACTCTCTGGGCCGCCCTTGAAGAGCGCGACGCCCTTTACGCCAAGCCTCACGACCAACTCACTGATCAGGACGGCATGCGAATCGGCGAGCTCGAAGGCATCGTCGGCGAAGAAGGCGGATATTCCGCCGAAGCCGATGCCGGCGTTCTGCTCGACGGTCTCGGCATCGACGCCTCGCTCCATCAACGCAACATGGGTGAACTACAGGGTGGCCAGAAAGTCCGCGTCCTTCTCGCCCAAGCCCTCTTCGGCAATCCTTCTGCTCTTCTTCTCGACGAGCCCACCAACAACCTCGACCTCGATTCCGTCCACTGGCTCAAGGAATACCTCTGCGAATATCATGGCGTGCTCATCGTCATCTCGCACGATCGCCATTTTCTGAACAGCGTCTGCACCCATACCGCCGACATCGACTACCAAACCATCATCATGTATCCCGGCGGCTACGACGACATGGTCCTGGCCAAGACCCAGATTCGCGCCCGCATGGAAGCCGACAACGCTGTCCGCGAGAAAAAAATCGCCCAACTCAACGACTTCATCGCCCGTTTCTCCGCAGGCACCCGTTCCGCGCAAGCCACCTCTCGCAAAAGGGAAGTCGAGCGCCTGCAAACCTCCGAACTGGCCAAGTCCAATATTCAACGCCCGTACATTCGCTTCCAGGTGGAAGCCCCTTCCGGTCGCGTTCCGCTGGAAATCAAGCGCCTGGCCAAGTCCTATGGCGATCTGAAAGTCTTCGACCATTTCTCCGCCCACGTCACTCGTGGCGAAAAAATCGCACTCACCGGACGCAACGGTGCCGGCAAGACTACCATGCTCAAGTCCCTCATTCGCAATGCCGGCAAGTTCATCGGCGATTCTGAGCGCGAGTTCACCATTGACCATGGCACGGTCGCTTGGGGTCACGAGGTTTCCGTCGGCTATTTCCCGCAGGATTTCACTTACACCATCGACAAGAACACGGGCGTGAATGCCCTGGATTGGTTGTGGCAATTTAAGCCCGATGCCACCCAGGAAGAAATCCGCGGCTTCCTCGGCCAAATGCTCTTCAGCGGCGAAGACGCCTTGAAGCCCACTTCCGGCCTTTCCGGAGGCGAACAGGCTCGTTTGATTTTCTGCCGCTTGATGATTCAGAAGCCCAATTTTCTGGTGCTCGACGAGCCCACCAACAACTTGGACTTGGAGGCCATCAACGCGCTAAACATCGCCCTGCAAAAATACGATGGCACCTTTCTCCTGGTCACTCACGATGAAGATGTTCTCGATGAAGTGGCCTCGCGCATCTGGCATTTCACTTCTGGCCGCGTTGACGACTTCAAGGGCACCTACGACGAATTTCAGCACGCCGCCGCGAAAAATGCCGCCCCATCCCAGCGCGCCTCGGCCCAAAAAGTCCGTTAGCGCTCGATTCGTCGACGCGATCCTCGCACCGTTACGCTGCCTACCACTCCCCAAGGGTAGTTCTCGATCGCCTGGCGCATCCTTCTTCGTGTAGTGGCCGGTCTTCAGACCGGCGCTTTTGCCTTTGCACCTGTAGCGCCAGCAGGCCACGATGGCATGCCCCGAGCCTCGAGGGGATCTCAACCCTTGCGTCTTGGCCCCGAGCAAAAATTAATGCGTCATTCTGAGCGCAGAGAAGAATCTCTCTTTTCTTTCCGCGCCTTTTGCGAAAAGACCTCTTCCCCTTTTCGCGTTTTTTGCGAAAAGAATCTCTTTTCGCTTTTCTCGCCACCCCCCTCGCCCTTAGCGAGGAAGGGATCGGCCATTTTCGTTTCAGCTCTGTGCTCTCTGTGCCCTCTGTGGTGAACGACTCTTCTCTTTGCCTCGCCACTCGCTTGCCCTGAGCGCCTTGCGCGAAGGGCCACTCGCCAGTCCGTATGTAGCTTCTGTCCTCCTGAGCGCGCTCTCTCCCTGCGTACCGGCAGGCGGCGAAGGCATGCCCCGAGCCTCGAGGGCATCTCAACCCATCCCTCGCCACCAAACATAGCGTTGCTTGGAACTAAACCTCAGAACGACGACGCAGCGGCGAGCGCGTCATCCCTAGCGCGCCCCCACCGTCTCCTGCGCCCGCGTATAACTGTGAATCGCCCCGCCCACTCCCGCTCCCGGCGAGTGCCGGTGCCCCTGATCGACCAACACTTTATCCAGCGCCGCCAACAGTTGCAGCACAAACTGCTTCTGGCTGCAGTAACCCATCGTGCCCAGCCGCCAGATCTGTCCTTTCGTCGCTCCGATTCCACCCGCAATTTCAATGTTGAATTCGTCCAGCAGCTGATTGCGCACCTTCACATCATCGATGCCCGTGGGAATCTTTACCGCGGTCACCGTCACCAGCCGGTCCTTCGGTTTTTCCACGAACAGCTGCAAGCCCATCGCTTCGCATCCCGCCACCAGCGCCTGCTGATTGATCCGGTGGCGTTCCCAGCGCGCCTCCAGCCCTTCTTCCAGCAGAATCCGCATCGCCTCGCGCAACGCATAAATCAGCGAAATCGGCGGAGTGTGATGATACAGCCGGTCCTTGCCCCAATAGTTCATCGCCGTCGTCAAATCGAAATACCAGCTCTGCACCTTGCTCTTCCGCGCCCGAAAGACTTCTTCTGCACGCGGGCTCACCGTGATCGGCGACATCCCCGGCGGCGCGCTGATCGCCTTCTGCGAACCGCTAAAGCAAATGTCGATGCGCTGCTTGTCTACGTGCACCGGAACCGCCGCCAACGACGCCACCGTGTCTACCACCAGCAGCGCCCCGCACTCGTCCGCCACTTTTCGGAACGGATCGATCTCCGTCAACACCCCGGTGGACGTTTCCCCCTGCGCAAACCCGATCATTTTGATCTTCCGGCCCTTGGCCGACTTACGCACATCTTCCGGATCCACCGGCTTTCCTAGCGGAGCTTCCACCAGATGCACCGTTGCCGGCGTGCGCTGCGCAATCACGTACATGCGTTCCGAAAACATCCCGTTGACGCAGCAAATCGCCTCGTCCCCCGGCTCCAGCGAGTTCAGCACCGACGCTTCAATTCCCCCCGAACCCGACGCCGACAGCGGAAACGTTATTCGGTTCTCCGTCTGGAACACTTGCCGCATCAGCACCTGGGTTTCCTCCATGCAGCCACGGAACCACGGGTCCAGGTGCCCCACTATTGGCGACGCCAGCGCACGGTACACCCGCGGATCGATCGAACACGGTCCCGGCGTCATCATCAAACGTGTTGGTGGATTCAACTCTCCAATCGATTGGCTCATAGGAATTTCCTTTCAGGGGCCCCCTGCGGACCTTTGAGGACATCCCGCTAAGGCGTACTCGGGGAAACGCAAGAGTACCACGGGAAACTACAGTTTGGCCCTTTGCCAGCCCCGCGCACAACGGTCAATTTGGACGGCACCCCACTCCCCGCCTTCCACCACATCACTGTCTGAGTTGTCCCCCATTCACTAACCTCGCCAATCAGCCACTCAGCGACCTCACCCATTGCAATGGCTCCCCCATTTCTGTAATTCTTTTCGGAGCGCCGACAAAAGCAAGAGGCTCGCTATGAAGAATTTGTTTGATGCCGCCACCGCCACCGAGATTAAGCAGCGCATCGCGCGTCTCGGGCCAACCAGCACCCGCCAGTGGGGCTCCATGACGGCCGCCCAAGCCCTGGCACATTGCGCCACCACCATGGAATGGGCCGTTGGCGACAGCTTTGCGCCTCGCATGTTCCTCGGCCGCATCTTCGGGCCGATCGCCCGGTCCAGAGTGCTTCGCGACGAAGCCCCCTTGCAGCGCAACATGCCCACTGCCAAAACCCTGGTCGTCTCCGATGAACGCGACCTCGCCAGAGAATCCCAGCGCCTTTGCGCATTGATCGACCGCTTCTCTCGCGGTGGCCCGCAACGCTGCACCACTCATCCCCACACCTTCTTTGGCACCATGACCCCCGACCAGTGGGCCCAATTGATGTACAAACATCTCGACCATCATCTCCGCCAATTCGCCGTCTAACCACCGCATTCCAATCCACGACGACTCTGCTTGTAAAGCTGGCTCCTTGTAGCGCTGGCATTCATGCCAGCATTCTTCCTCCTCCTCGGCCGGGGTGCCCCACCCTCGATTTGTGAGGCGGGATCTTGGTTTTTACCGATGCCTGCCCCCACTTTTTTTTCGCTTGTGTAGTGGCCGAACTTTAGATCGGCCACCGGCGCTTCCTGGCGCCGGCATCCTACATTTTCCACGCATACCGGTGCTCCACCCTCGACAGCTTCTTTCGCTGGCTCCCTGTAGCGCTGGCATTCATGCCAGCATTCTTCCTCCCCTCCGCGCACCAACCCTCGATTCGTTAGAATCGGTCTTGCCTTCACCAATGAAGAACCATCCCGCCTAGGTCGGTTCCGCCTTCCCTGCCCCACAACTGTCCTTAAGTACTGTTTAGCTATGCTTCCCATTCAATTATCATTGGGTCCGCGCTTCGAGGAACCGCGCTATGCCCATGCCGGTCCACAACGACTCTCACCCTCGCCAACGCGCTCACTTCCGCGCCACTTCCGCACCATTCGGCGCAATCTATCGCCTTTGTTTTGACATATCTACAAATCGCGGCGCACGCATCCCCTTTGTTTTGACAAATCTGCAAAAAACAGGGGGTACCCCTTGACCCATATCCACTTGTCACAGGGCCATGTACAATCATCACAAAGCCGCGCCCTGCTAACTCCTTTGTTTCCGCTTGATACGAAAATAGGGGGGAGGGGGGGCCATCTATTGCGACGACTGTCACGTGCCTCGATGCGCTCTCCGAGCACTTTCCTCGAGGCGTGCGTGCTTGCCCTGAGGCCTACTCGAAGGGCCACCCCTGGGGAAAAAAGAAGGGAGGAGGAGCAACCCGGATAAACACCCAAACTCGATCGGGTCCGCCGCAAATCTCCGCTGCCTATCGGCCACGGAACACGCGCCACGAGACGCGAACCACAGTCCACGCGCTGGTCGGCCTACGCCACCGCGTCCAGCGCTTGCCCTTCCGCCAGCACTTTCTCGGGCACGCGCCGCAGCTCCCGGACAAACCCAAACCAGGAGAGCGCCTTCAAGGTGTAATACGTGATGTCGACCTCCCACCAGTAAAACCCTTGCCGGGCGCTGGCCATATAGTAGTGGTGATTGTTGTGCCAGCCTTCCCCGAGTGTCACCAGCGCCAGCAACCAGTTATTCTTGCTGGTGTCCGTGGTCGGAAATCGCCGCTTCCCGAATATGTGCGACAGCGAATTGATCGTAAACGTGCCATGCCACAGAAACACCGTGCTCAGGAAGAAGCCCCAAGCCAGCAGCGGCCAGCCGCCTATCAGGAACATCACCACCGCCATCGTGATCGGCGGGACCAGATGATACTTGTTCAGCCACCGCAGTTCCGGATATTTGGCGAAGTCCCCGATATAGTCGTAGCGCGTCTCGTTGTACTTGTCCGAAAGGATCCAACCCACGTGGGACCACCAAAACCCAAACAGGCTCGGCGAATGTAGATCGTCTTCCTGGTCGGAGTAGCGATGATGATGCCGGTGATGCGCCGCCCACCACAAAATGCCTTTTTGCGACGACGACATGGCCATCCACGCGATCACGAATTGGAACCACCGGCTAGTCTTGAACGAGCGGTGCGAAAAATAGCGATGGTAGCCCGCAGTCACAAAGAACATCCGCACTTCGTACCCCAGGAAACACACCAGCGGGTAATACCAATGGAACGGAAACAAGAAAATGCTCAATGCCGCGATGTGTACCAGCACAAACGGCAAGGAAGAGATCAGATGTATGCGTGCCCCATTGGGCAAAGGGATAGACAGCGGCCGAGCGATCGAAGCCATCCAGCGGAACTCCTGCGCGAAAGATGATTGCCTGAGTGGCGGCGCGCAAGAGTGTAGTGCTCAGCGCAACGAACCACTTCAGTAGTGTACGGACCCGCCCGCCAGGGGTCAAGGATTGTACGACAATGAGTTTCCACCGCCCGCCTTATCGCAGATTTTCCAGATGTGCTATCGTGCCAGGACAGAAAGCGGAATCGTCAAACGTGATGCACACTCGGATGTCTGCCCGCGGCTGCGGCGCCAAACCACTCTTGCGCCACTTTGAACAAGGAGTTTGAACAAGGAGAATGAATGGCCGAACGACCCGTTTTGGTGGGCTTAATCCCTCAAGCGGTGGTGCTCGATCCCGGAGACCAGGTCAGTTGGCTCTCCGACGCCGGCAACTTAAGAGTCGAGTTCGATCCCAACCGCTGCCCCTTCGCCTCAAATATCTTCCAAGCGCCGGCCGGCATGCGCCTGCTCAGTGGTCCGGTCACCCCGGGAACCAAAGTGGGCAGCTACAAGTACCGTCTGTGGCTCAACGACCAACTGGTCGGCCGTGGCGAGGTGTTGGTCCGCAGCTGAGCGGTCCTGTAGCTCGCCTCCGAAGCCCCACTCGACACCAACCGGCGGCCCCGGCCTGCGCCTTCAGTATTATGTCGACTGGCCGGCGGCAAAGCCTTTCAGCATTTGCTGCAGCGTGCTGGCATCCGGCGCCTGGCCGTTCGGCGTCAGGTGGTTCACCAGATGGGGCAGCAAGGTACTCATCATGCCGGTTAACTGCGATGCGTCCAGGCCATGCTGTTGCGCCGCTTGCTGCAACGCTCCGCTATGCAGCACGTTCTGCAACTGATCGGCCGAAACCGGCAGGTTCGGTCCGGAGCCAATCCAGGAACTCACCACGTGGCCCAACCCGCCCTGCTCAAACATGTGCTGCAAACCCGCGATACCGCCTACTTCCGGGCTATTGATGTACGTCATGATCGCGCTAAGCCCGGTGGTATGCTGTTCCGATTGCCCGCTCCCGGAACTCCCCGCGACCGCCAGTACTTCATCCAGTAATCCCATAATTTCTCCTTGAACAAAGATGAAGGGAGCGGCCGCTTTTCAACGACCGCTCCACAATTCCGACTTATTTCTGTTTCGCGATGATCAAGTCCTTAATCTTGTTGTAGGTTGCTTGCGGAATCACCTTCTTGCCTACCAAGTCGGTCTTCTTTGCGTACGGCCTTCCATCGATGATCTTCTGGGCATATACCGCTCCGATCCCAGGAAGCGCGTCGAGTTCGTCCTTGGTAGCGCTATTGATGTCCACCAACTTGGCCTTGGCCGCTGTCGTAGCGCCCGATTGCGCGCTGCTGGCACTCGTTTGCGGCTGCGACAGCGCAACCCCAACCGCCAGCGCCAACACCAGCGCGATTAGCACAATCCGTACTGAGTTTCTCTTCATGCGATCTTCTCCTTGTGAAGTTACTGAGTCCTGCAAAGCCACATTCCGGCCTAGTTCTTTTCCGAGGCGCGATAGCCCGCCTTGATGGCGTCGGCTTCCGTCATGTATTTGCCCTGCTTGGTCTTGCCGTAATAGCGCGAGCCCGGCTTGTGGTAGATGCCCGAATCGGTATTTACCCAGACCATGCCATTGCTGTTCGCGGGCGGTGTCTGCGGAGTCGCCGTGGTCTTGGCCGGAGTCGTCGCAGCAGGCGTAGCGTTGCTGGTTGTTGTCTTGGTCGGAGTTGTCGTTGTCGTGCTTGACGCTCCGGCAGCCGTGTTAGCCGTTGACGCTGGCGCACTGTTCGTCGGAGCCGTTGATTTCGATGCCGGAGTCGTAGATGTGGCCGTCGTTCCGGCTGATGACGAAGTGTCAGCCGCACTGGTCGATTTCTTGGACTTGGTCGATTTCTTGGTGCCGGAATCGGCGGTGGTCGTTGTCGAGGACGTCTTGGCCGTCGATTTGTCGCTTCCAGTGCCCGTCGAAGCGTCTGCCGTATCGGCCTTCTTCGACTTGGAGGACTTCTTGGCCGAGGAATCGCTGCTGGCCGTTGCAGTCGCGTCGCTGGTCTTCTTGGTGGAAGACTTCTTCGCCGAAGTGGTGTCGCTTGTGGCAGAAGATTCGGCGGTACCGGCCTTCTTCGACTTGGAAGACTTCTTCGTCTTGGAACTGTCCGTAGACGTGTCGTCCGTCGCGGGCTTGCTCTTGTTACTCTTCGTGGTGCTGCTCTGGTCGCTTGACTGGGCATCCTGGGCCTTGGAAGCTGCTCGTAGCGAGATGCTGCCTGCCACGAGCAATAGGGCCGTAACCACAGCAAGCACAAGAGGCTGGCGTGAACCTTTCATGGTCAGAAGCTCCTTTTACCCGGAGCAATTCCGGCTCGTGTAACACCCGTCGTCGGTGTTTTTGTGGGCGGAAAGCAGTAGGCGACAGTTCGTGCTTCTTGGACCGTCCGGGAGTTGGGCGAATCATGAAAGAAAGTGGGCGCAGTTGTCAAGGAACATCAGCGCAGGAAATCTGGAACTCAAGACCCGGAACCACGTCGCCGATCGCGCTCGTACTATGCGCTATCGTCCACCACCATAGTCTTGTCGGAGCTTATAGCTAGAAACGGCCTGCCCTTGGCAACAGACCAAGCGTTATCGGAAGGATCGCGTTAATCACCAGCGAGGCGCACTCGACCGTATTCCACCGACTCGGCGAGGCCCCGGCGCACCGGACCCAGGATGAAAGCCGGAACGTCGCGCTCCGGCTCGAGTGACAAGCTCGCCGCTTTACGGGGGAATTCCACCCGGCGATCCAGCAACAGGCCCGCCTCTTTCAGGAACTCAGCGGAAAAAGCCAGGTCCGCAGCCCGGTCCACGCCCCAGAACCATAGTTTCTCTTCATTCCGCTGCAGGAACCGCAGGCAGTCCCCAAGCTTCTTCATCGAGCGATCAAAGGACGAGGCCAGGAAGAACACATTCAGAGTCCAGGCATGGCGCGGGTATTGCGCCCGGATGCGAACACAGTACTTGCCGTTCTGATTGAGTTCGATGCTGCAACGATAGTCATTGCGGATGTGGTTGCTGCGGTTCGGCAGTGATTTCGCCATGGTGGAATCCTGAAGTTGCAAGACTGAGCCGGACGAGCCCAAGCCTCGAAAGGAACTCCGAAGGAGGAGTATGCCGCGATTAGAATCCGTTTCGAGGAAGGCCCAAACCAGACGTAAATAGGCTAGCGGTTCGTGGAGAACAGGGCAAGAGGCTACTTAGATTTCCGTAAGCGACCTGTTTTCTATGAGTTATTGGAATCTGGGGTTGAACCAAAATTGCCGTAGTTGCGTAATCTCTCGGGCATCAGCCGAAGCTTGCCTTCCTGCTTCAGGCGGTCTTCCAACGCAATGCGGAACGCGTCGAAGGCGGTGTTGCGCTTCTGCTGCAACAGAGAATCTGTGATTTTCTGCTTCTGAGCGTCAAAATCGGCCGGATTCGGTTCGACTTTCTCGGCGATCTCATAGGCAACCCATGATGAACCCATGCGGACAGGTCCCCCGACGTCTCCTTGCTTCATCGAGAAGGCGGAATTGATCTGCTTGGCGCTTCCTAAGCCCGAAATAGTGCCGTTCCGGGCAATCAGCTCCGAGGTTTTGGGCTCGAGGCCAAGGGCTTTCGCGGCCACATCGAACTTCTGTCCGGATTTCACCCGTTTGATCAGATCGTCGACCTTGGACTGGGCCAGTTGTTGCGACTGCTGCGTACGGAGTTCCGCGACGATCTTGTCCTTGACCTCATCGAGAGTGCCAGGATGAGCCGGAATGGTCTGCTTGAGGGAAAGGACCACGTATCCGCGATCGGTCCGGATCGGCAGACTGAGTTCGTCGGGCCGCAGCCGCAGAATGTCGTCCTTAATGTCCTGAGCGTTGCCGAGTTCCAGGATCGGGTCGTTGGGGCCTAGTGGACGAGTCTCGCCCACGGTGAGATGGAACTTCTGAGCCAAATCCTCCAGGGTGGTCTTGTTGGACTGCCGAATCATGCTGGACATTTGGTCAGCGATGCGCCCGGACTCCTGGTCTACCTTTTGAAGTAGATACGGGGTGCGAAGAGAATCCTTCACTTCGTCGAACGGCTTTGTGTGGGCAGTCTCTTTATCCAGCACTTTAATAATGTGATAGCCGTACTGCGTGCGGACCAGGTCGACACCGCCTTTGGGGAGACTGAACGCAGCCTTGTCGAACTCTGGCACCGTCTGGCCATGGACAATCCAGCCCAAATCCCCGCCTTTCTCTTTAGAGCCGGGATCGTCTGAGTTTTTCTTGGCCAGTTCGGCGAAGTTGGCGCCTTTCCTCACCTGAGCAAGGATGTCCTCGGCCTTTTTTTTGATCTCGGCATCCTCCGCGTCGGTTTTTCCCACAGTGGTCAGCAGGATATGTTCGACCTGCACCCGATCCGGGACTTCATACTGCTGAATGTTCTGCTGATAAAGCGCCTTGAGCTCGTCGTCGGTCACCGGAGTGTTCTGCCGTAGTTGGTTATTGTCTAGGAGTCCGTAACGGACCACGCGTTTCTCCGGAATTTGGAATTTGGACTTGTTCTGATCGTAATAGCTCTTGATCTCAGCTTCGCTAGGGTTGATTTTGTCGGCCAGCGTTTCCGGATTAGCGGCCGCGTAGTCGAGCTTGATTTTCTCGTTCTCGAAGCGAAATTCTTCCTGGATCTCGTTCGGGCTGACGCTTACTCCGTCGGTGAGCAGCCGATGGAACTTTTCCTCGATCATGCTCGAACGGATCAACTCTTCGAAAGCCGGCACGGTCATCTGGAACCGGTTCAGCACCTGTTGAGAGTAAGCTTCGTCGCCCACGAAACTGTCGCCATTGAACGCCGTCGGCAGGATCTGGCGAATGCGCTCGGCCCGCTCCTGATCGCTTACAGTGATTCCCAAGCGCTTGGCTTCGTACTCGATTTCCTTCTGAAACACCAGTTGCCTCAGGATCTGGTTGGCGTATAAGCCTTCCAGTTGGTGAGGAATTGGATTGTTCTGCCGAAGTTCGTTAAGGCGCTGGTTGATGTCCGAAAGTGTAACCGCTTGGTCGCCAATCTTGGCCACAACGTCACTGGCAGTTTGCGCGCTGTCCGGGCCCTGCGGCACAAGATAAAGGAGCATGCTTAAGGCAAGCAAGCCGATGACGATGCCGAACAATATTCGGACACCGGTTTTCTGGTTCCCAAAAGCTCCAGCCATTCCAGATGTCTCCTGAGGAAGTGACCAAACTTGACATTATACGGCAAGCGCAGGAAAGGCCCAAAACTTAAAGAGAACTTCTGCCGACCACACTCCCCAAAAACGCCAAAGCTCCGGGAGCTACGCTGGGCGTTGGCTCCCGGAGCTTGCGAACAAACTTCAGCAGATGCTCTACGAGACCGTAGCGTGGGGGTGAAGCGAAGAGCGTTCCATCTCATTGCGGTTGGCGCGCCGGACTTCTGCCACAGCGTAAACTGCCAGCATCACCAATCCGCACAACGAAGCGGCGATCAACCATCGCTCGGCGGAATTCTCCATCGCCGTCACCGCTTCGTTGCTTACTATCGGTGTAGCCACCGAAGCCTCGACTGCACCGGAATTGGCGTCTACTGCGTTCGCCTCATCCGAGGTGCCCAATGTCACATTCTTTGCGGTCGGCTGGTCAAACGAAGCTACGTTTGGCCCGTCGTTGAACGTAGAGTTCACGATTTCCTGGGCCGGAGCGCTGTTGGCCAGCAGCAAAGCAGCTCCGAAGCCGACGACGATAGCCTGCATCCGAAGAATGTTCCTAACTTTCATTGGGCACCTCATTTTGCTTTTTCGTTCTGCTAACGACGCTTATAAAGAATGCAGGCGGCGGACCAAAACCGGACATAGCGCGGAGAATTTCAACAGTGAAACCTAACTACTCCTCTGCGAATCACTTGCGGGCTTGCTGAGGCGGCCCAGCGCGTTAGCGATTGGGCATCACGGTTTGTCAGGGCTATCCGGCGAGCTAACCAAAAACGCGGTCTGTCGTTTGCCGCCTCTCCCAATCGAACTTCTCAAACCCGCTGACCATTGCAAAGCTATCAGCATCAATAATTTACGCGCAAAACCGCGCTCCGTTCATCGAGCATCCACACCAAGGTCGCACTCGGACCGTTCGGATAGCTGGGTCTAACCAAATGGATAGGAGAGAGTAGCGAAGCCTGCGGCATGGCGCTAGAATGGCGCCCTCGTTTGCCATCGCCAACTTGGGGTACGAAGCATGCGAGCAAAACTCGTGGCCATCAACGGCCCGCTGCGGAAGAGCGAGTTCCCGATCCTTGAGCAAGTCATTCTGGGTCGTGACACCGGCAACACTGTGCGCATAGAAGACCCTTGGGTGTCCGCGCGGCACTGCACCATCACCGAAAACCACGGTCGGTACATCCTGGTGGATCTCGAGAGTCACGCAGGAACGTTCGTCAATGGCATACCGGTGAAAGAACGCGACCTGAAGAGCGGCGACGAAATCGCCATTGGGAATTCCCTATTCTTGTTTCAGGAAGAAAGAGCAGCCATTTCGCCGGCCAGTTCAGTGCAGATGGATGACGGCGATGTACCGAATGCGGAAGCGGCAGAGTTGCAGCCCGAAGGCCTGATCCAAATGGCGCCCGGGGCATTAGCTGCGCTGCCGGCGGTGGAACGCTACAAACGTAATTTGCAAGCGCTGGCTCGCATCAGCTGCGAGATTGGATCATTAAGGGATGAAGAGTCGCTGCCTTGGCAATTGCTCGGGATGATCTTCGACGTGATACCCGCGGAACGAGGAGCAATTCTGCTCTTAGAGGAAAACTCGCCCGACATGCGCGCGCAGGTAGCGTGGGATCGGACCTCCGGCCCGGACCACCCGGTGCGGGTGAGTCAGGCCTTGGTGAACCGGATCGCACAAGAAAAGACTCCACTTTGGGACCATGGGAGCAAAGGAGCGCAAGCGTTCCTGTGTGTCCCGATGCTCTCGAAGAATCAGACGATCGGGATCATCTACATGGAATCGAGCCGGGCGGTAGCGTCGTTCGCCAAAGAAGATTTGGAACTGCTCTCGGCGATTGCCGGACTTGGCGTAATTGGGATTGAGAACGCGCGGAAATTCGAGCAACTGGAGAACGAGAACCGCTGGCTGCGCGCGGAAGTCAGTCTCACTCACGACATGGTTGGCCGCAGCATACGCATGCGCGAGGTCTATCAGTTTGTGGAACGCGTTGCCGCTAGCGATTCCACGGTGTTGATTTTCGGCGAAAGCGGAACCGGGAAGGAATTGGCCGCGCGGGCTATCCACAAGAACAGCAGCCGGAAGGATCAGCCGTTTGTTGGATTGAACTGCGCGGCGCTGACAGAAACCTTGTTGGAAAGCGAGTTGTTCGGTCACGAGAAGGGGGCATTCACCAGCGCTGTGGGCCAGAAAAAGGGCTACCTGGAAGTGGCCGAGGGGGGAACGATCTTTCTGGACGAAATCGGCGAGTTATCGCAGATCCTGCAGGCAAAGTTGCTGCGCGTGCTGCAAGAGCGTGAATTCGTCAGGGTCGGGGGCACGCGGCCCATCAAGATTGACGTGAGATTTTTGGCGGCAACCAACCGGGACCTGCAGAAAGCTGTGCGCGAAGAAAGATTCCGGGCAGACTTGTTTCACCGCCTGAATGTGATTTCCCTGACGCTGCCGGCGTTGCGCGAAAGGCCCGAGGACATTCCGGAACTTGCGGAATATTTTGCCGCGCGATATGCCAAGAAATGCAACCGCCGCGTCTGTGGGATCAGCGAAGAAGCCTTGGCCTGCTTGCGGCGATACGATTGGCCGGGCAACATACGGGAATTGGAAAACGCCATGGAACGCGCTGTGGTGATTGGCAGTTCGGACAAAATCATGCCTGAAGACTTGCCGGAAATTCTACAGGACAGCGGCGAAGACCTGGGCGGACGAGTCCCGGCCAAATATCACGACGCCATTCTCAATCTGAAGAAACAGATGATCTTAGGCGCGTTGGAGCAAACTGCCGGAAACATCACTGACGCGGCAAAGGTTTTGGGAGTGCACGCCAATTACCTGCACCGCCTGATGCGTAACCTGGAGCTGCGGCCCAAAATCAAAAAGCAGAGCGGAGCGTCTAATTAGCGACTGCGTGAAACAACAACAAGGAACCATATTCGCGAGCGTGAGGCGCCATGGAAGAATCGGGTGAATTGAATCGTCTAGTGCGCGAGTTGAACGAAGGGCGCGGGTCACGACCTGGGGACCTGGCGGCAACAGCCCGGCTGGACCACTGGCTGGCGGCCTTAGTGGAAAAGGGCGGAAGTGATCTGCTGCTCGTCGAAAGCGCTCCCCCGTGTATCCGGGTGCAAGGAGAAGTGCGGCGCATCGAGGCGAACGCGCTGGATGGCCCGGACATCGAGGCGGCGGTTTTGCCTGCACTGTCGCGGCACTCGCTGCGGCGGTACCGCGAGGAGTCGATCGCCGACGCTTCCTACCGCATCGAAGGCGTCGGACGGTTTCGCATCAATCTGCATCGAGAGAATGGGCAAGCAGCCGCCGCGATTCGTGCTCTGCCCGCCCGCGTGCCCGCGTTGCAGGAGTTACATCTTCCTCCTTCCGTGGCCAATCTGGCGCATCTGCCGCGTGGCTTGGTGTTGATTGGCGGGCCGGCCGGTTCAGGGAAGTCTACGACGCTTTCGGCACTGATCCACGAAATCAATACCCGGGAAGCGCGACACATTGTGACCATCGAGGATCCCATCGAGTACGAACACCAGCACATTCGCAGCGTCATCGAACAGGTGGAAATTGGCACAGATGCGCCGGATTTTCCGACGGCGTTGCGCGCCGCCCTGCGGCAAGCGCCGGACATCATTGTCGTAGGTGAAATGCGCGATCCCGACACCATGCGCATCGCGGTCGCGGCCGCCGAGACTGGACATTTGGTTCTATCGACGTTGCACACCATCGATGTTGCCTCCACGGTCGGCAGAATTGCCGATTCTTTTCCCGTCGAGCGCCAGAACTCGATTCGCCAGGAGCTCGCCATGGCACTGACCGCGGTCTTGACCCAGATTTTGTTGCCCAGCAAACATGGCGGGCGCTTGCCGGTAGCGGAGTTGTTGATGGTGGGTTACGGCGCTCGGCATCACATTCGCAGAAATCAGTTGCAGCATTTGCACCAGGAGATTCCGTTGACGAAAAAGAAGGGCTCATTCACCTTGGAAGAATCCCTGGTGACATTGGTCAAGAACGGGGATATCGAGCGAGACGAGGCCCTGCTTTGTGCCATCCATCCCGATGATTTGGACGTTTTGCTCAAATCCGCGGCAGCAAGTGCCTGAGGCACCGGCGGCAACCATACCAACGGATCCACGGGGAATTGGCTCGCAGGTTATGAAACAGAAATTGGGGCGGTCCCAAGGAATCAGCATTTTGTTGATCCTACTGGCGATTCCCTTCACCAGTCATTCACAGAAAACACCAGAGCGGCCGCGGGTAACGTTCTATCGCGACGTCTTGCCAATCCTGCAGGGGCATTGCCAGGTTTGTCACCGCAGCGAAGGCATCGCCCCGATGTCTTTCGAAACCTATGACCAGACGCGACACTATGCCGAGGCAATTCGACTGGCCATACAAAATCGCAGCATGCCCCCTTGGTTTGCGGAGAAAGGTATTGGGAAATTTTCGAATGATCCTTCCTTGAGCGACCAGCAAATCGCCACATTGGCAGCCTGGGTCAAGAGTGGTGCCGCAGCGGGCAATCTGGCGGAAGCGCCGGCACCCAGAAAATGGTCAGGACGATGGACTCCTGCGGAACCCCAGTACACGGTCGCCATGACCGAGGGCGTACCCATTCCCGCGCACGGTCAAGTGGACTATTCGTATGAGATTGTGCCAACCAACTTCGAACAAGGTCGTTGGGTGCAAGGATCGGAGATTTTGCCGGGGATGCCCCAGAACGTGCATCACGCCGTAGTTTACGTGCGTCCGCCAGACTCGCCTTGGTTGCGCCATGCACCCGTAGGAAAGCGGTTCACCGCTTCAACGCTGGCCAGCGAACAAGACCGTCGCGACGCGATGTGGACCGACAGCGACATCCTGCTGGTGTATGCGCCCGGCAGCACTCCCGACAATTGGCCGGACGGAATGGCCAAATATGTTCCCGCGGGGTCGGATTTGGTTTTCCAGATGCATTACACGACCAATGGCAAAGCGGGAACCGACGTCACCCGCATTGGATTGCATTTCGCGAACGACGTTCCCAAGCTGCGCGTTTTGACGTTGCAGCTGACCAACGATCATTTTGTGATTCCACCGGGAGTCCCGGATTTTCGTGTCGAGGCTTGGGGCACGTTGCCGAACGACGCGCTGCTGCTCAGCTTTTTCCCGCACATGCACCTGCGAGGGAAACGCTTCGAATACAACATCGTTCAGAACGACGGTACCATCGAGCCTTTGTTGCGCGTGAATTATCACTTTCACTGGCAGATGAGCTACCGCTTGGCGGAGCCAATTCCGCTGAAGGCTGAGACCAAATTGCAAGCCGTCGCTTGGTATGACAATTCCCGCCAGAATCCCCACAATCCGGACCCGGACGCGGCCGTTCGATGGGGGGAGCAAACCTCCGATGAAATGATGGTGGGTTTTTTCGACGTTGCCGTGGCCACCAATTTTGACAAGGGGAGATTTTTCCAGCGAGCTATCCGTTGACCAACACCATCAACTGCTCGGGATAGCGCTGGCCGGAAGCAGCGCCCTTGGGAGCAACTTCCTCGAGTCGACGCAAATCCTCTGCCGAGAGTTTCACGCTGAGTGCCACCGCGTTCTCTTCCAAATATCCCCGATGCTTGGTGCCGGGGATCGGGATAATCTTTTCATCCTGCGCCAACAGCCACGCCAATGCCAGTTGGCCGGGCGTGCAGTTCTTTTGTTTGGCCAATTCCGCAACGCGGGCAACCAGGTCCAGGTTCTTCTGGAAATTCTCGCCCTGGAATCGTGGCGAAAACCGGCGGAAATCGTTTTCGCCTAGATCCTCGAACTTCTCGATTTGTCCGGTAAGAAAACCCCGGCCCAGTGGGCTGTAGGCCACAAAGGCAATGCCGAGTTCGCGGACGGTAAGAAGGATTTCATCTTCCGGATCGCGAGTCCAGAGAGAATATTCCGTCTGCAGCGCGGCAATAGGATGAACCGCGTGCGCGCGGCGTATAGTAGCCGGAGCGGCTTCGGACAATCCCAGAAAGCGCACTTTCCCTTCGCGAACCAATTGGGCCATCGCGCCAACGGTTTCTTCGATGGGAGTTTTGGGATCGACGCGATGCTGGTAGTACAAGTCGATGGTGTCGACACCGAGACGCTTGAGGCTGGCTTCGCAGGACGAACGGACGTATTCGGGTTTGCCACTGACGCCTCGAACGCTGGGATTGGCGCGATCGCGAACGATGGCAAATTTAGTGGCGAGAAAAACCTTGTCGCGCCGATCGCGGATGGCTTTGCCGACCAGGGTCTCATTATCGCCGTAGCCGTAAACGTCGGCGGTGTCCAAAAAATCGATTCCCAGCTCAATGGCGCGGTGAATCGTGGCAATCGATTCGGCATCGTTGCGCGCGCCATAAAATTCGGACATGCCCATGCACCCGAGCCCTATGGCGGAAACCTGCGGCCCGGACTTGCCCAGTTTTCGAGTTTGCATCGATCACCTCACAGGAACAGTCTACCGGGATATGATGAGCGCGAGAAAGGCCGGATCACTCGAGCGAAACAAACCATGTCCACAGCCGGAATGACAAAGATTCACGCATGGAGACTAATGGCGGTGTTGTTTTCAGCGCTAGCTTGCGGCGCCACGTTTTTGTTTGCATTGTATCGCCAGTTGGCGCTAGTGGAGGTAGCCGCAAGTATCGCGGTAGGCGTGGAGTTGTATTTCCTGGCATCGTCGATCGGTGAATGGATTGAAGCCAAGCGCGATCCGGGCAAAGCGAAGGTGTGGATCGCCATGGGATTGGCGGCGGTCGTGGTTTGCTATTTTCTGATCGCGAAAACTGCTGCAACCTAGATCACGATACAGTGACCAACGCTAGGGAGCAGGCTGAAGCGCGGGTTCAGGGCAAGGCCGGTCGAGGTACTTGATGAGCAGCGCTTCGTTGCCTTTTTCGTTGTAAAGCAACTCGTCCACAAGATTCCTGGTCATCAGGATCCCAAAACCTCCGGGACGCATGCCTTTGTCTTCACGTTCTTGCATGTGGCGAAAAGGATCGTCGGGCGGGTTGCTGAGTGCCGAGTGCTTGAGCTCCTCCAAAGAAAAGCCGGTGCCGGGATCTTTGACTCGACACACCACCATACGGCGAGTGCGCAAGTAGGAAACTTCGACGTGCTTGCTGGGATCGAATCCGCCACCGTGCTCCATGGCATTGATCAGGATTTCGCGGAACGCCGTGGCCACCTCCTCGGTCTCGGCATCCGGCAGGTCGGATGCTTCGCGAAAGAATTGCAGCAAGCGATTGGCGGTAACCACGTCGCAGCGCACACACAGCCGCACCCATCCTGGTGTAGCCGAGAGAATCTCAATACCGTCGTCCCAGAACGGCTCGCTCATCGCGATTTTGATCATTTCTGCAAAACGTTCGGTAGAAAATGGGCGCGCGAAATAGCTGAAGGCCCGTTCCCGGATGGACTGGAGCACATCGCCGCGCGTGAACTCATCGGTCAGAATGATCAGACGCGTGTGTGGTCGAACCAGGCGTAGCCGCCGAAGCAGCTCGACGTCCTCTTGGCAAGAAGTGCGCTCACCTGTGATGATCAGGTCGTAAGGCTGTTTGCGGGCAAGCTCGAGAGCCTCTTGATTGCCCGTGGCATGGTGCACCACCCATTCCGCCTGGGCGAAAAGATCGCCCAGTATGTCGTTGACGTCGGGGCTGACATCGACCAGCAAAGCCTGGTGATTTTCTACCTCTAGGGGAACCGGCGCAGGGCTACTGACCATAGGCACCTTCCCGAATCCATTCCCGGGCGGCGGGACGAGATGTGCGTAGTCAGGATGCAGGAAACCACCGTGGCGCGCAAGAGGGCGCCCCTGGTAAAGATAAGCCCTGATCGAACCACAACCTGTTCAGTTCAGTTCGCTGGTCATCAGGAACAGCGGCTTCATTTCGAAGCTTTGGTAGACCGGGCGGAGCCGTTCCGTGCTGTAGTGCTCTTTCACGTTCACAACTTTCTTCGTAGCCGTGACCGTCTCAATGGGCATGTTGTCGTAGCGGCCGTTCTTGAGCACCACCAGCCGGCCATGGATGCGATTGAGCAGCAGATCGAGCGCAAGGTTTCCATAAGCCATCGGCACAATGGAATCGATCGCGTCAGGATCGCCGCAACGCACCAGATACCCCAGCTTTTGATTGATGCATTCTATTTTCTTTCCATTGTTGTACTTCGGCGATAGTTCGGAAATTTCCTCGGAGACCAAATCGCCGATGCCGCCTAGTTTTTTGTGGCCAAATGCGTCGGCCGCGGCATTTTGAAAAATCATTTCGCCGCCTTCGAACATCGCGCCTTCGGAAACCAGCACGATGGAATAACGGCTGGGGTTGCGATTTCGATCATGCACCAGCAGATCGGTGAGCTGTTCAATGTTGAATCTGTGCTCAGGGATTACGCAACGATTCGCTGCGCCCGCCATCGTGGGAAGCATGGCGGTGAAACCGGCATAGCGGCCAAACACTTCCAGCACCATGAAACGCTCGTGTGAACCGGCGGAAGTGCGCAGCGAGTTGGTCATTTGAATGGTGCGCGTAATGCACGTGCTGAACCCGATGCAGTAGTCTGTGCCAGGAACATCGTTGTCCATGGTTTTGGGAATGGCTACTACCCGCACACCTTCTTGATACAGCCGAACCCCGTAACTGAGCGTGTCGTCACCGCCGATCGGAATCATGTACTCGATGCCCAGCCACGCCAGGTTTTTCATCACTTCCGGAGTCAGATCGTTCTTTTCGGCGTTGAACTGTCCCTTCAGGTGATCGGGAACGCTGTTCTTGCTGACGCGCGCCGGATTGGTTCGCGAAGAGTGCAGGAAAGTGCCACCGGTGCGTCCCGCGCGGTTTACTACATCTTCGGTCAGCCGCTGAAAATTATTGGAATTATCGTGCTTTTCGTCGCGCACGATATCCACCAGACCGCCCCAGCCGCGGCGGATGCCGATGACCTCGTAACCCTCACGGAGCGCGCGGAAGGTCACCGCACGAATGGCCGGATTCAAACCGGGGACGTCGCCGCCTCCCGTAAGGATACCAATTACACCTTTCTTCACATTGATGTTAGCCATGTCACAAGACTCGCCTTTAAGTGGGATAGCAAACTACCGATTATGCGGCCTGTGACCCAAATTAGGAAGTGCCAGAATCACAATCAAAAATAGTGCGCGGAACCATCAATGCTTGCGATTGCAGAACACAAGGGCTCAGCGATTGCCGATCAATGCAACCTATTCGTAACGCAGTGCCACGGTGGGATCGACACGCATCGCCCGCCGCGCCGGCAGGATCGCTGCGAGCACCGTAATCGTCACGATCACGCATCCAACACCAACCAAGGTCACCGAGTCGGTCGGCGTCACCTCGAAGAGCAACGACTGCAGGAATCGGCTGAGCACCATGTACGCGGCGAAACCAATAATCAGTGCGATTCCCGCAAATACCAGAGCCTCGCGAAGAACCAGGCGCGCTATGTCCGCAGATTGTGCGCCCATGGCCACTCGAATTCCTATCTCATTCGTTCGCTGCGTTACGGAGTAAGAAACCACCCCATAAATGCCGATGATGGCCAGCGCAATGGCCAACGCGGCGAACACTCCCAAGAGAACGGACTGAAACTGCGGGTTGGACACCGAATCGGAAAACACTGCTTCCATGCTCCGGACGTCGGAAACCGGCTGGTCGGGGTCCACTCGATGAATGGCGTCCTCGGCCGATCGGGCAATCTGCCGCGCATCTCCTTCCGCCCGCACCACCAGTGTGGCGAAATACATCGGGGCTTGCGAATTGGATAGAAAAATTGTCGGCTCAGGAGCATCTTGGAGTTCCGCCTGACGGGCATCGGTCACGATCCCAACAATCTCGACCGGCTTTGTCAGTGTCCAGCAGACTTGCAACTGTTGTCCGATCATGTTCTGGCCAGGAAAATAGCGCCGAACGAAAGCTTCATTGACAATAGCCACGGGCTGCGCGGCGAAACCATCGTGTTCGCCGAAATCCCGTCCTTTCACTAAAGCCATGCCCATGGTCCCAAAATAGCCGGGACTGATGATTAGAAATTGTGCCCCCGGAGATTCGGCTGGCGCGGGCGGGGGGCCTCCGCCAGGCGCAAAACACGACCCGGAGGTAGTCTCCGTCAACGGCAGAAAATGGGTGGAACCCGCGGACCGCACCCCAGGGACACGGCGAACTTCCGTCAGGATCTGCTCGAAGAACGCCGCCCGCTTTTCGTCGTCACTGTAGCGCGAAGGCGACACAAAAATGTGCATGGTCACCAGATGCTGCGGATTAAATCCGGGATTCACGGCGATAAGCCGCGCGAAGCTTCGCAGCATCAGACCGGCGGCCACCGAGAGCAGCAGCGCCAGCGCGATTTCTGCCACCACAAAACCACGCCGCAACACCCGATGACCGCCCACTCCCCCTCGCAACGAACCTTCCTTCAACGCATTCTGCAGATCGATGCGGGAAATCCGAATCGCGGGAAGTAGCCCGAAAATAACTGTCGTGAGCAGCGAAACCGTGAAGGTGAACAGCAGCACTCGGGCATCGATCATGATCGAGTCGCCACGCGGCAACGGCGCGTTTGCCGGGATCAGCGCCAGCAAACTGTGAAGCCCGATCTGCGCGATGAGCAACCCCGCGGCCATTCCGGCCAATGAAAGCATCAGGCTTTCGACTAACAATTGCTGGATGAGGCGTCGACGCGCGGCACCCAGCGCGCACCGCACCGCAACCTCGCGCAGACGCCCAGTGCCTCGCATGAGCAGCAGATTAGCCACGTTGGCACATGCAATCAGAAGCAGCGAACCAACTGCCGCGAGCAGTACCCACAGAGGACGACGGACATCTTGTGTGGCGTCTTGCAGCATGGGAATCGCTTGGGCGCCCCAGCCCTTGTTGGACTCTGGGCGCAGCTCGGCGGTGATGTTCCCTACGTGTTGCATGTCTTGCTGCGCCTGCTCCAGTGTCACGCCGGGTTTCATGCGGGCGACCACGGTGAGATATCGGCCGTCCTTCCAGTCCTCGGTACGAGCCAGGGGCAAAGGAGTCCAGACTTCGGCTTTGATGTTGGGAAATAAGAAACTCCGCGGCATCACCCCGATGATGGCGTAAGGCAGGCCCGCGACTTCCATTTTTTGCCCAATAATGGCCACACTCCCACCGAAGCGCGCTTGCCACAACGCATAGCTCAGGATCACCACCTGGTCGTGACCAGCTATCCCGTCCTCAGCAGCAAAGGTGCGCCCGAGCAGCGGAGGGATTTCCAGAACCGCGAAAAATTCGGGAGAGACCTGCATACTAGGAACCGCAATCGGCTGGCCTTGTGCGTTGAGATTGGTCGTTGACGCCAGAATCGCAGCCATAGACTGGAAGGATTTTGCGTTGTCGTGCCAATCGAGGAAGTTCCAGGAGTTGACCGTGTTTCGGAACCAACCACCGTTGGGCGCACACTCCCAGAGGCGCACGAGTTGCCCAGGTTGGGGGTAGGGCAAGGGGCGCAGCAGGACCGCATCGACAACGCTGAAAATCGCCGTGTTGGCCCCGATGCCCAGCGCGAGCGTCGCAACCGCCACGGCAGTGAACCCGGGGGATTTGCGCAACATGCGCAGGCCAAACCGCACATCTTGTATCAGCGAATCGATAACGCTGATGCCCCGCGCTTCGCGGCACACTTCCTTGGTTTGCTCCAGGCCGCCAAACTCCAGGCGCGCCCGCCGCATCGCTTCAGCCCGAGGCACACCGCTGCGCATCAAATCTTCGCCATAGGACTCGATGTGAAACCGCAGTTCCGTATCCATGTCGCGTTCCGTGCGGCGCCGCAGCAACACCGCGCGCAGCCACATTCGTAAGCGATTCCACACCATCATGACCCCTCACTCGTATCGCAGCGCCACCATCGGATCGACCTGAGTGGCGCGCCGCACGGGCACCATCGCAGCCGTCAAGCAAATGAGCACTAACGCCAGAATGGCCGCGGCAATCGAAAGCGGATCCGACTTACCGACTCCGAACAGCATCGTTTTGAAGAGCGCAGTAACGGTAATTCCCACTGGTATGCCTATGGCTACTCCAAGCAGGAGCACCAGGCATGTTTCGTGCGTAACCATCCAGACCAAGTCGCTGCGCGGAGCGCCGAGGGCCATGCGAAGCCCAATCTCCTTGGTACGTGCGGCCACGTTGTAGGCCATGCTGCCGTACAATCCGACGCACACCAACAACAGGACCAAGCCGCCGAAAAATGTCGAGAGCTTCGCCACCACAACTTGAGAACTCAGCGTATCGGTTACAAGCGCTCCGCCGGTTTCGATATGGCCGAAAACCAAGTTTGGATTCACTGTGCGGATGGCAGCGCGAACCGAATTAACGAGCATCTCCGGGTTGCCAACGGCACGAATTTCAACGACGATCGTGCCCCATTCGTCGAAGTCGGCGCTCGTCAGCGGCGCGTACATCCTGCGGGGAACCGCTTCTCGCACGTCGTGATCGTGCACATCGTGGCAAACACCGATAATCTGGTACGGCGGCTGATCGGGGCGGCTGGAATCCTGAATGTGAACCATGCGCCCAATCGGATTCCGGCCGGGCAAATAGAACTGGGCAAAGGATTCATTCACCACGGCTACGCGGGCCGCGCTCGAAAAGTCCTGTGGTGAGATTTCCCGCCCCAGCATAATCGGTGCGCCAATGGTGCTGAAGTAGTTTGGGCCCACCTCGTCGTCCGCGGTTACATTGTCTCCTTCACGAACTGCAACGCTGCCATCCACGCGAACCGTGTCGGAGGATTCGTTGCCGTTGAACAGCCCGTTACTGGAAGCGGACACGCCGCGGACACCAGGCAAGGTTGAGAACGTCTGCAGAAGCTCTTGTGCAGTTTGGTATTTCGCGGGCCCATGATAACCGCTGGAGTACAGGTCAACGGGGACGAGCAGGAGTTGGTCGCGACTATAGCCCAGATCAAACTCCTCCAGATTCCGCAGGCTGCGCACCAGCAAACTGGCGGTCATCAACACCAACACGCCCAGCGCGATCTGTGAACCCGCCAGAATGTAGCGCAGGCGCCCCTTTGCGCTTGGTCCAAAATCGCGTGCGCGTTCCTTCAGCGAGCGCTCTAATTTCACCTGCAGCACGCGAAGCGCGGGTGCTAGCCCACACAGCGATCCACAAGCTACGCACACAAGGCCCGTAAATCCGAGCACCCGCCAATCAAGCCCAAGTGACAGCGGGCTGCTGGCGCCGCGGTTCGCGTTCACCAAGCCCACCAGCAAGGCGGAGCCCCAATGCGCCAGCAGCAACCCGAGCATTCCACCGAGCGACGCGAGCAGCAATGATTCCGTCAGTAATTGACGAATGACTCGCCCCGTGTTGGCTCCCATAGCAAAACGTACCGCGATTTCACGTTGGCGTGTCGCGGAGCGGGCCAGTGTCAGGTTGGTCACATTTACGCAAGCCACCACCAGCACCAGCAGCACCATGGCCATAAGCAAAAGCAACGGAGTCGCGAATTCGCCCCTTAGTCTCGATAGGCCGCGGCCCCCCGCGGAGACCGGCACGGCAAATTTCATTTTGCGCACGGCATCGCGATCATCCGCAGACAGCCTGGCGTCCAGCCTGGCGGTGAGCGCCTGTTCAACCACGGCATTGACGTTCGTCCGCGCTTGCTCGATGGTCACCCCGGGTTCTAGTCTGCCGATCAACAGCAACGAAAAGACATTCACATCGTCGAGGAAGCCGCGGCTTGGCATGAGCTGCGGTTGCATCATCATCGGAGCCCAGACGTCGGCGCGGTCACCCACGACTTCTCCGGAAAATCCCGGCGGGGCCACGCCAATAATGGTGAATGGATAGTTGTTTAATCGTACTTTTCGGCCGAGGACCGCGGGGTCGGCAGAGAAACGCCTCTGCCAATAACCGTAGCTAATAACCATTACCGCATCGGACCCGGCCGTTTGACCCTCGTCTGCGGTAAATGTGCGCCCCAGGAGCGCGTTGACGCCGAGGGCCTGGAAGTAATTTTCTGTAACGAGCCTGCCGCTGATGTTTTCCACGCCGCTGTCGATGTTGATACGCAGATCTTTCAAGTTCGAACTAGCAAGCAGGGATGAGAACACGGAGTTGTTGTCGCGCAACTTGCGGTAGAGCGGGAACGAAAAAAGAGTGGTGCGCGGAGTTCCCGATCCGAAGCTGTGGACCAACGACGGATTCCCCACGACCACAAGCTGCTCGGGATGCTGCACCGGAAGGCTGCGCAGCAGCAGCGCGTTGATCACCGTGAAGATCGCCGTATTGGCCCCGATGCCCAGCGCCAGTGTCGCAACCGCCACGGCTGTGAAACCGGGGGACTTGCGCAACATGCGCAGGCCAAACCGCACATCTTGCACCAGCGAATCGATAATGGTGATGCCACGCGCTTCGCGGCACACTTCCTTGGTTTGCTCTAGGCCGCCAAACTCCAGGCGCGCCCGCCGCATCGCTTCAGCCCGAGGCACACCGCTACGGATCAAATCCTCGGCGTACGACTCCACGTGAAACCGCAGCTCGGTGTCCATGTCGTGCTCGGTGCGCTTCCGCAGCAACACCGCCCGCAGCCACATTCGCAGCCGGCTCCACAGCATCATGATTCCTCACTCATATCGCAGCGCCACCATAGGATCGACGCGCATGGCCCGCCGCGCCGGAATGTAACTGGCCAGCAGGGCGATTGCGGCCAGCGCAAACGAAGCACACAAAAATGTGAACGCGTCCGTTGCCTGAACGCCGTACAGCAGCGACGACAGCAGGTGCGCACACGCCAGTGCGGTCGCAATCCCGATGAACACACCCGCGCAAATCAGCCGCAAGCCGTAACTCAGCACATGAGCCGCAATTTGCCCCGGAGTTGCTCCCAGCGCCATCCGCACACCGATATCGCGCGTGCGCTGTGCCACCACGTACGACAACACTCCGTAAATGCCCACGGACGAGAGCAACAGCGCAATTCCCGCAAATAGGGACAGAAGAAACGTGTCGAAGTGCGATTGCTCGAGTGTCCCCGCGATTTTTTGCCGCATGGTCGAAAGCTGATAAATGGGAACTCCCGGTGCCACCGAAGCCACGACGCTGCGCAATTCATTGCTCGCAAACGCTTCCGTTCGCGTGCGCACCACCAGATCCATCGTGCGTCCCACCCAGTCCCACGCACTGGGCGGCATCTGCTCTAGTGGCAGATAAAACCCGGGCTGTACCTGCCGCTCCAGTCCGCGGGCGCGCACGTCTCCAACCACGCCAACCACCTGGTGCCACACGGGATCGAGCTGACCTTTGGGTCCCGTTTCGCAGCACGCAAAGCGCTTGCCAATCGGATTCTCTCCGGGCCATAGCGTCCGCGCGAACGCCTCGTTCACCACAGCCACCAGCGTTTTCTCTCGTATATCCTGCGAACTGAAATCGCGTCCCGCCTTCAATGGCACCCGGGCGGTCTCCAGATAACTCGGCGACACAATCTGCAACAGCGCATTCGTCACATTCCACGCATCAATTGCTTTGCCTTCCGGAATCACACCGTTGCTGCTCCAGCCCTCCGCCAGCGGCGCGCGCGACACAACTGCCGCCGATTGCACACCGGGCAAAGCGGCCGCTGCCTCAACCAGGTTTTCAAATGTCCGTCGCGCAATCGCAGGCTCGTGATAGCCCGGGTCCGATAATCCAACACGTCCCACCACCAAGTTTGCTGCGTCAAACCCAGGATCGACATGCGACACCGCCAGCGCGCTGCGAATCAGCAGCCCGGCTCCTGCCATCAGCATCAGTGCCAGCGCGATTTCAACCACCACGAGCACGCTGCGGATACGATCGCGGCTTCCACTGCCCGTCCCGCTGTTTTCTTTGAACGCTTCCGTTAATTGGACGGAACTGGCCCGCAATGCGGGAGCCAATCCAAACAGAAAACTCGAGAACAGCGCCACACCGCACGCGAAAACGAGGGCAGCGCCATCCACCGACGATTGACTCAACCGGGGAACATTCGCAGGACCCTTGGCGACAATCCACGACACGCCCCAGTACGCGAACAACACACCCACAATTCCGCTGCCCATCCCCAGAATGACATTCTCAATTAATAGTTGAAACACGATACGCTTGGCCGATGCGCCCAGGGCCGCTCTAACGGCGATTTCCTTCGCTCTGCTCCGTGCTCGGGCAAGCTGCAGGTTCGCTATGTTCGCGCACGCTATCAGCAACAGAAATCCAACCGCGGCCAGCAACAGCTGTAAGGTCAATCGCTGATCACCCAACAGTGCCGTGGTTAGTGGCGTCAGCTGAAAATCCCGGTCTTTGTTGCTGATTGGGTATTGCTGTTGCAGCCGTCGCGCGATCACGCTCAATTCAGACTGCGCCTCCGAGAGTTTTACTCCCTGCTTCAGCCGGCCCATCACGCTCAAGTAGTGCAGGTCGCGGCCGGCGATTTGCTCCGCGCTGTACGCCGCGGGAATCCACACGTCGGTGTTCTGCAGCAGTGGGTCAAAGTTCCTTGGCATCACCCCAATCACCGTGTATGGCAGCCCGTTCATCCGCAGCGTCTGTCCCAGGATCGCGCGATCGCGCTGGAACTGCGTACGCCACAACCGTTCGCTGATCACTACCACTTGCGCCTGGCCGGCTTTATCCTCGGCAGCGCCAAACACGCGGCCCGCGATCGGCTGAATCCCAAATGTCGAAAAGTAGCTGGCACTGACAATCTCGCCGTCTAGCCGCTCGGGGTTATCTTTGGCCAGTAAATTGAAACTTCCGCTGTTCGATGCGCACACGTCCTTGAACGCGCCGCTTTGCTGCCGTAAATCAAGGAAACTCCCCACTGACAAGCCGGGCATCGTGTCGCGCCATTGCTCTTGGATATACACCACACGCGAGGGATCAACGATCGCCAGCGGTTTCAACAAAACCGCATTCACCACGCTGAAAATCGCGGTGTTCGCCCCAATTCCGAGCGCGAGAGTCGCAACCGCCACGGCGGTGAACCCGAGGGACTTGCGCAACATGCGCAAACCGAAGCGCACATCTTGCACCAGCGAATCGATAACGCTGATGCCCCGCGCTTCGCGGCACACTTCCTTGGTTTGCTCCAGGCCACCAAACTCCAGGCACGCCCGCCGCATCGCTTCCGCCTGAGGCACACCGCTGCGGATCAAATCCTCGGCGTACGACTCCACGTGAAACCGCAGCTCCGTGTCCATGTCGTCCTCGGTGCGCCGCCGCAGCAACACCGCGCGCAGCCACATTCGTAACCGGTTCCACACCATCATGACCCCTCACTCATATCGCAGCGCCACAATCGGATCGACGCGTGCCGCTCGCCGTGCGGGCGACCAACATGCCGACGACCCCATCAAGGCCACGGTCAGCAACACTGCAAGCATCACCCATGGATCGTGGGGCTGCGCCTGATAAACGATACTGGCCATCATCTGGCCCATCGCGACAGCAAGAATTAAACCAACAATCGACCCAACCAACAGCAGCGCGGCCGTCTTGCCCAGCACCAGGTGAAGCACCTGTACGGAACGCGCTCCCAGAGCCATGCGGATACCAATTTCGTGCGTACACCGCGACACCGAGTAAGCCACCAACCCGTGAATGCCGGTGCCCGCCAGAATGATCGCCAGTACGCCGAAGGCGCTCAGCGCAATAGCCGCCGCATGGCTCGGGAAAAACGCGAACCCGAGCATCTGCTCGAGCCCGCCGGTGCCGTACAGCGGCAGCTCTGGATCGAGTTGCGCCACAGTCCGGCGTATCTCAGCTGTTATCTGTGTTCCAGGGAGAACGGACTTAACTTCGATTGTGGTGGACGAATTATAAAACTGCAGGACCGACCAAAATATCGCGGGCTGCTGCGACTCCGTGAGACTTTGATATTTGCCATCTTCAACGATGCCGATCACCTCAGTGAGCGGACCGAGTGGGCCACCCCGAAACCGCTTGCCGACCGCATCGAAAGCATTGTCGCTATGCAGAACCCGTCTGGCGAAGGCCAGATTGACAATCGCGACCTGCTGAGATTTTTCGTCGTCATGCCAAGTAAACTCGCGGCCCGCCAGCAGCCTCGTGCCCATGGTCGCGAAAAATCCTGGGGAAACCTGATAGTAGACCGCTTCGATGTTGTCCGAAGGCCGCAGTTCGGTTTTATCGGCGGGAGACACGTCGGTGGTCGATTGATCGATGCTGAGCGGAACAGAATTGGAGTACGCGGCGGATTGCACGCCGGGCAGCTGCTGGATTGCTTGCAACGCCTGCTGCTGAAACGCGCGACCACGTTCTGGGGAATACCCTGCTAAACCCAGGTCGAACGCCGCTACCGCAACATGTTGCGGCTCGAAACCGAGATTCAGCCGCAAAGCTTGCTGCAGCCCCCGCAACGAGATGAGACAGCCAGCCACCAGCACAAAACACAGGGCCACTTGCACCACCACCAAAATGTCACGGAAATTCAACCGGCCTACCAGCCACGTCGGTGGATTGCCTTTGAGCACCAGGTTGGCGTCGGTTCGCGAAGCCCGCCATGCGGGTGCAGAGCCAAACATCGCGCTCGCCGCAGTGGAAACCAACAACGCAAACACGAACACACGCCAATCCGGATTCACGTTGAATTGCACCGGAAAATCCATGGGCGCTCGCCAGTGACTGAGCGCTTTGGATAAAAAGCTGGCTAACGCATAGCCGATTCCTCCTCCCAGAAACGAAACCATCAGCGTCTCGATTAACACCTGACGCACCACCCGGCCCCGCCCAGCACCGATGGCCAGGCGGATGGCCAACTCCCGTTGACGATCAACGGCTCGCGCAGCAAGCATGCTGGCCAGATTGGTGCAGGCCGCCAGCAGAACCAACGCCGCCAGAATCAAGACTCCAAACGCGAAAGCTTTGGTTGGGCCGCCGACCATGTTGCCGATCAGGCCGGGCTTGGCCAGGCTGAAGTGCAGCCGGTCGTTCACATCGGGATACTCGTGAGCCAACTCGACGGCAATGGCATTCAGGTCCGCTTCTGCTTGCGCTTGAGAGATGTTCGCTTTGAGGCGCCCGATCACCCAGGTGTTCCAGTCGTGCCGGTTATCCAGCCACGAGTTGCTTTCGATTCGCGGCTGCATCATCATTGGCACCCAAACTTCGGGCCAATAGAAGCGTTCGGTGCCGTGGAAATCGGCAGGGGCTACGCCAAGGACAGTGTACGGAAGCCGGTTCAGACGAATCGTTTTCCCGACAATCGCTTTATCGGCTCCAAATCTCGACCGCCAAGCGTTGTAGCTGAGAACAGCGTAAGGGCTCGCGCCAGGATTTAGGTCTTCGCTTTGCGTGAAGAAACGACCCAGAACAGGCTGAACCCCGAGCACCTCAAAATAATTTCCAGTAGCGAGATAACCCCACACACGCTGTGCGCCGCCGTCGCTTTTCATTTCCATGGGCGCGATGCGGTATCCGATAAGACCTGCAAAGGTACGATTGTGATCCCGCAGGTCCTTGTAGTTCGGAAATGACTGCCCCGGTCCAAAATGAGTGTTTTCGACGAATGCCAACTCGTTCGGCCGTTCCACTGGCAGCGGACGCAACAGCAGGGCGTTGACCACGCTAAACACCATGGTGTTTGCGCCAATGCCCAGCGCTAGCGTGACTACCGCGACAGCGGTGAACCCCGGGCTTTTGCGCATTAGCCGCAAACCGAAACGCACGTCCTGGGTCAGCGACTCCACCAGGTTAGTTCCGCGCGCTTCCCGGCACACTTCCTTGGTCTGCTCCAGTCCACCGAACTCCAGGCGAGCCCGCCGCATCGCTTCAGCCTCAGGCACACCACTGAGGATCAAATCCTCGGTGTATGACTCCACGTGGAAGCGCAGCTCCGCATCCATCTCTCGTTCCACGCGACCACGCCGAATCGTCGCGTGCGACCAGCTTCGAATGCGGGTCCACCAGCTCATACTTCCTCGGGTGTAGTTCGTAGGATCCCCGCAATGACGTCCGCCATGCGATTCCAGTTCTCCGTTTCAGCCTGCAGCCGGCGCTTGCCTGCGGTGGTGAGCCGGTAATATTTGGCTTTGCGATTGTTTTCCGATTCGCCCCATTCGCTGGCAATCCAGCCTTGGTGCTCAAGCCGGTACAGCGCCGGATAAAGAGACCCTTGCTGGATCTCCAAACGGTCTTTGGAAATTTGCTGGATGCGCAGCAGAATGCCGTAGCCATGCAGGGAACCGAGGGAAACGGCTTTCAGGATGAGCATGTCCAGCGTGCCTTGCAGAAGTTCCAGTTGTTTGTCCACGAATGCTATTCTCCTAGATGGCCTAGGAATATAAGCGGGGTTCTCCTAGATTGTCAAGGAGAAAGTAAGACCATCAGCCGTTCAAGGCTTCTTCGAGGGTCGCTTCAGGATTGTGGGGGCCGAACCGGCCAACGAAAACCCGTTCCCTACAGCTCGATCCGGGTACCTAGGACGGTAAGGAATTTGCGCAGCCACGCGGGATGGGCCGGCCAGGCGGGAGCCGTGACCAAATTGCCGTCCGCCACCGCGTCGCTCATGGCGATATCCGCGAAGGTGCCGCCCGCCCGCGTCACATCCGGCGAAACCGCGGGATAGCAACTGCAATTCTTTCCTTGCAAAACTCCGGCGGCGGCCAGGACTTGCGCTCCGTGGCAAATGGCTGCGATCGGTTTCTTCGCCGAAGCGAAGTGACGTACGATCTCCAGCACCCGCTGATCCAGGCGAATGTATTCGGGAGCGCGTCCCCCGGGAATGACCAGCGCATCGTAATCTTCCGGGTGAATGTTCTCGAATGTCGCGTTGAGGGCGAAGTTGTGGCCGCGCTTTTCGGAGTAGGTCTGGTCGCCTTCGAAATCGTGAATTGCCGTGCGCACACTTTCACCCGACTTCTTGCCCGGACAAACGGCATGGACTTCATGCCCCACCATCAATAAAGCCTGGTATGGCACCATCACTTCATAGTCTTCGACGTAATCGCCGACCAGCATGAGGATGTTTTTGCGAGCCATACAAACCTCCTGAGCAGCACATCAGCATACCAAAAGTGGCAAATCGTCTCGTGCACACGTGCTGATGCGCATGGTATGCGCCAAGAGTCAGATAGGCGGTAATGTTGCAGTGGGCCTGCGGTCCCGCAGTTACTGGGCCGCGGCAGGCGCCGGATTGGTGCTTTCTTCGATCGTCAGCACGTCCGTGCGCATTTTGTCCCATTCGCGCAACGTCAAGCCACGTGCGGCAAAGAACCGGCGGATCATCGGCGAGTCCCAGCGAAGAACCTCTTCGAGCACCGGAACCAGCACGCTCATGGCGTTGTCGCTTAGCACCGTGCGCCGCGCCACGCGGGCGATGAATTTCGCTTCGGACACTGCGATGGTAAGCCCGTCGTATTGGTTGACGTGCATCATCACTGGCAAATCGGAGCTGCCGTCGCCCATATAAATGATGCGGTCGTGGCTGATAGCCAGCTCGGCGCGCAGTTCTTCCAGTACGGTGATTTTTCCCCAGCCGGCAGTAGCCCGAACGATCGATTCCACTTCGCCGGTGCTCTGATTGAAGCGGAAACGCGTACCGAAAATGTGGTCGGGCGGCACAATACCTTCCAGCGCCGACTGAATGATCTCCTGTGGCGCCGCCGATATGACGTAGAAGGAAAACTTGTATTCGTCCGACAGATTATCGAGCCAGCGAGCGAATAAGTTGACGTCGTGCTTCAGGCGAATGCGCTTGCCGGTTTCGACGAGATGCTCGCGGCGCACACGCCGGAAATCCGGATCATGCAAGATCAAATAGGAGAGTTCGGCTCCTTGTTGCACCAGATTGATCTCGGCAAGACCCTTCACCTTGTCGTGAAAATTATGGAAGCCGATAAGTTCGCTCAGCGCCACTCCCGAGTCGTTGAAGCTGAGCGTCTGGTCAAAGTCGCTGGCCAGCAGATAGTGCTTGGTCATACGGCGAATTGCTCCTCTTTCTGTCCACCTACGGCGGACGCGAGCCGAACCAGCGGCTCGAAACATCTCCACACTTCAACCTTAACCTTACTCGTAGGTCGTCACCCCACGAATAATTTTAATCGGTGCTATGCGTGGAAAACGTGAACAAACTGTTATCTGTATATAAGATGCAGCTAATCGGTAAGTGGTTCGACCAAAATCCGTTGAAATCCGGAAAACACGAAGAATCAGCGGGTTGCAGAACCGCCGGAAAGTCCATCAGACCCCGCACAAAATGAGAATGCACAAGCGGGCGCAAGCATGTCCTAACGGACAGGGTCACCGATCCGCGTCCGCGCGCAGAATCGCAATTGTGGGGTGCATCGCTCGCATGCTACCTAACCAGAATAAACCCCATGGAACACCTGCTTCGAAGGCCCGTGGAATCGCGTCACGCCTATCGGCATCGGCGCAAAAATCTCGTTTGGGGAATGGTGCTTACGCTCATCCTCGCCGGAGTCTTGATAATGTTGCTGGTTAGCTGAACCTTCGAAACGCGCTCTATTTGTTCTTTTCGCCAAAGCAAATCGGAAACACCACTACCTGTTGCACCCGATGTAACCAATTGTCTAGCTGCTCATCGAAGTGTCGAAGTGATTCGCAATTCTTATCCCCTTTGGGAAGCGGGAGGCACTATGAAACGGCTGGAAGGCAAAGTTGCAGTGGTCACCGGAGGTAACAGTGGGATTGGGCTGGCGACCGCCAAGCGCTTCCTGGACGAAGGAGCCAAAGTCGCCATCTCCGGCAGGAATCAAAAGACCCTAGACGAAGCAGTGAAGTACCTCGGCAACGGCACGCTCGCCGTTAAGGCCGATACCGCCAAGCTTGAGGAGACCGAAAAGTTTCTCGCCGAGGTGAACAGCAAGTTCGGGAAAATCGACGTATTGTTCGTCAACGCTGGAGTGGCGAAGTTCGCTCCGCTGAACCAGACCGCGGAGGCTTTGTTCGACGAGCAGTTCGACATCAATATCAGAGGCGCCTATTTCACTATCCAGAAGGCGCTGCCCTATTTGAATGATGGGGCTTCCATCATCTTCAACACCAGCGTGGCCTCGTCGACCGGCACGCCTACGACCAGCGTGTATTCTGCCACCAAAGCGGCACTGCGTTCTCTGACAAGAACCGCGGCTGCGGAACTCGCGGAGCGGAATATTCGCGTCAATGCTGTAGCTCCAGGGCCAATTGTTACGCCGATCTTTGGAAGAACCGGACTGCCAAAGGAAGCGATCGATGAGTTCTCCAAGTACCTCGAACAGAAGGTGCCGATGAAGCGCTTTGGTCAGCCCGAAGAGGTTGCGGGCGTCGTGGCCTTTTTGGCGTCGAAGGATGCGTCCTACATCACCGGCGTGGAAATCAATGTGGATGGCGGACTAGGACAAATCTAAGCACCCGTTACTTGTGCCCGGTCGTCCAGTTGCCACAGCTCCCGCTTTACTGGCTTGGAGCGGAGGGATTGGCCGAGCTTGCTACGTCCACGTCGAGGAACCATTTGTGCGCACTATCACCCGGTACGTAACAGTTTCCGTCGGGATTGTATGTGGCGGCGCATCGCGCGGTGAACTGCTTGCGTCGGGGAGACTGAACTGTTTGCCAGATGGTCGCGTCGACGGATCCGCCTTGCGCAACCGGCGGTGGAGCCTTGGGAAAAACGCACCCCGGAGACGGCGGGCAGGCGTCGTTGAATATCCAAAAGGCCAGTTTGCGTCCGCCGAGGTGATCCTGAAGGTCTTTCACTGTGGTGATGGTGTGGCCTTCCCCTTCGTCCACCGGCATCGACGAACAATACGCGCCGGCGCGGAAGTTGGCATTCGCTAGTCCATCGATCCAGGCATTCACGTATTCATGGTAGGCCTGCGTCAGCCGGCCGCCTTCTTCGATGTCCAGAAAGATGATGGTGCCGGGCGGGAAACCTTCGTGCCGGGCAAGCACGGCAGCATCCGATGCGTCCGACTCGCCTTTGCGAACGCCGTCCGGTACAGACTTTAATTCGCGACTCTCTCTGCCATTAAACAGCACTGCGAAACCGAATCCTTGCGCTTGCAATTTGGACCGCGTCCCTAACCAGTTGGTCTCTTGCTCCCCCGGTGGAGGGCTGAGCCAATACCCGCTGAACACAAAAGTTCTACGAAGAACGGGCAAGCCATCGTCACCGGGATAATCGTTCAGGTCGAACCCCAGAAAGCTCGATTGTCCAGACTCGGTGTGGGAACAAGTTGGCAGCACCAGCAAAACCGCCAGCGCACAAACCGTTAAGGAGAACACCATGACGCGCGAGCGACGCATCCGGTGAATCTACCTCATCTCCTCGCGCCCGGAAAGGCAAAACCACTCGATTCCACGCCGTCGCGTAGAGCCGCCGGATAGCGCCACGTAGTCGTCGGCTCTCAGGCTTGCGTCCTGGCCGGGTCTTTGATGAGATACGAACATGTATCTGCCCCAATTCGTGCGTTGGGCCACAGGCATCCGCTGGCAGTGGAAAGTTTTCATTCCCATCATTTCGGTACTGCTGTTCAGTATTTTGGCGATTCGCTCCATTCTGCGTTCGCCAGAAACTCTGGACGTGAAGTGGATTCTGATCTCCGCCGTGTTTTTCGCCATTCTGTTGTGTTTTGTGCTCTTAGCGGTATTGCTGGTGTTGATCGACAGGCCCTTAGAAGAATTAATGAAGACCATCGAATCTGTTCGGAAAGGCGACTTGACCGCCCGCGTGACCTTTGCGAAGCGCGAGGATGATGTCGGCCACCTGGGGCGCGAGTTCAACGCCATGGTCGAGCAGTTGGATCAGAATCGCCTGGAGATCGAGGAACTACATCTGCGCGAGATGGCCCGCGCGGAACATCTCGCGACCTTAGGTGAATTGTCTGCCGGCCTGGCTCACGAGATACGCAATCCCCTCGCTGGCATCGCCGGTGTCGTCGACATTATGGGCAAAGAATTGCCCGCCGAGAGCCCTAGCAGAGGAGTCATCAATGAGGTCCACAGGGAAATTCTGCGCATACAGGCCATTCTCAACGATTTGCTCTCTTATGCTCGGCCACGTCCGCCTGATTTCCATCCCGCTAATTTGAATACCACCATCGAGCAGGCCGTCTTGCTGGCAAAGCAACAGGTGCTGACAAAACCGATTCAGGTTCTGTTCGAACCGCAAGCCTCGTTGCCACCAGTCGAGCACGATCCGGCATTGATTCAGCAGGTGCTTCTCAACGTGATTTTGAATGGCATTCAGGCCATTTCCGGTGCCGGGCAGGTGCGCATCGGACTGAAGGACGAATCGGGATTTGTGGTTATCCACGTGGTCGACACCGGTCGCGGGATTTCCCCCGAAGCTTTGCCGCGAATCTTCAAGCCCTTCTTCACTACAAGGACTGAAGGCACGGGACTGGGTCTTTCTTTGGCAAACAGCATTGTGCAATCGCACGGCGGCAGGATCGAGGTAAGCAGCACGCCGGGCAAAGAGACACAGTTCAAAATCTGGTTGCCGGTGCATCGAACTAAGCCCAGCCAAGCCAAAGCCGGCCCTAAAGCTGCCACCCGTTAGTTTGGTGATAGACTAAAAAGATGCTCCAAAAGAGGATTTTGATCGTTGATGATGAGAAGTTGGTGCGCTGGGCCCTCAACCAAAAGTGCACGGAATTCGGCTATCAAACGTTCGAAGCCGAGAATGGCGAGGACGCTCTTCGCGCCCTGCAAAACGAATCCGTTGACCTGGTGCTGCTCGACGTCCATTTGCCCGACATGAGCGGCATCGAAGTGCTGGAGAAGTTGAAGCAGGCAGGCGAGACTCGCAGCATCATTATGATGACAGCCGATCCCCAGTTGGACGACGTCAAGGCGGCATTGCGATTAGGCGCTTACGATTTCATCAGCAAGCCCATCAATTTCGAAGAGTTAAGCGTCACCATGCAAAACGCGTTGGAAGCCGGCTACCTGCGCACCGAAGTCGAGTCGCTGCGCGACGAGGTTCGCCGGCGGGCCGGCTACCACGAGGTTATTGGCGTATCCCGGAAAATCACCGAACTCATGAAGTTCGTCTATAAGGTGGCTGCCAGCGAAGCCACCACCATCCTGATTCAGGGTGAGAGCGGCACCGGCAAAGACTTGGTGGCCAAGGCCATCCACTACCACAGTTCTCGAGCGGAACGGCCCTTTGTGGCCATCAATTGCTCGGCGATTCCCGAAACCTTGATGGAGGCGGAGCTTTTCGGGCACGAGAAGGGCGCCTTCACCGACGCCAAGGCCATGAAAAAAGGTCTGTTTGAAGTCGCCGACGGCGGCACTCTGTTTCTCGACGAAATTGGCGAGCTTTCCCCATTGTTACAAGCCAAGTTGTTGCGCGTCCTGGAAGACCAGGTCATTCGCCGAGTCGGCGGAGTTAGGGATATTCAGGTGGACGTGCGCGTGATCGCGGCTTCCAACCGCGATCTGGAGCGGGAGGTGCGCGAAAGCCGCTTCCGGCAGGACCTGTATTACCGCTTGGCCATCATCGCCATTTACCTTCCCGCACTTCGTGAGCGGAAAGAGGACATCCTGCCGCTGGTGGAGTTCTTCCTGGCACATTACAACAGGAAGTTTCGCAAGTCTGTTCAAGGCCTTTCGGAGGAGACTAACCGCCTGGTGCTCAACTACGACTGGCCCGGGAATGTCCGCGAATTAAAAAACGCCTTGGAACGCGCCATGATTTTGGAGGAAGGCCGACTGCTGAAACCCGACGATCTGCCCTTCTCGGTGGCCAGCGGCCGCAGCGGCGCGGTTTCCCCCAATGGACAAATGGGCCCGCCTGCCGAGCCCGTACCGGCTCCCGGCAAGCGCCGGTTGCCGCCGCTCTCCATTCCCGAAGGCGGAACTTCACTGGAAGACGTGGAGCATGCGCTAGTGGAATTGGCGCTACAGCAATCGCACGGCAATCAGATCAAAGCAGCCAAACTGCTCAACATCAGCCGTGACGCCCTCCGCTACAAGATGAAGAAGTTCGGCCTGACCCACTCCGAAGAAGAAGAACCCGCTACACCCGCAAACCCACAATAAATCCGCGGCTTGGTGCGTGAGATTCCCCGCGTACGAGTGTGAAAACTCGCACGTATCTTGTTCCGGCGTAACTTCGCTCCCTGGGCTCGCTTATAACCGACCTGTTTGCATGTGGTTGCGAATTACCTTGCGCTCCGCCAAAAACGGAATCCCAGATGCATACATCACCTTCGTTCAGCAATTAGGCAATGGAGCGATTGTCAAAAGGCTGAGCAGTGGGCGTTCCTTTTAGGACGGTCGGGCTCGCGGTGAAGGCTCGAAAGGATACGTCGTAAAAAGGGACGCCCACAATAGACCTCGGCAGCGGCCAGCGTAGCTACAACGAAGCGTCGTAGAAACGACCGCGAACGCCCGGATCACGGGCTTTTGAACCAACTGGCCGCTGCCATTTTTTTGTGCCTCCATCCTGACGCCAGGCGCGACCCCTTTCGCAGAGTTGTTGTTTCCCCACAAATTTAGGTGAATCGGCGCAGGAATTTGCGGAAGTTGGCTCACTGCCCCAAGTGCGGTTGCAAAAAGAGAAAGAAACGCTTTGTTTGGAACCTATTGCGCCAAGCCGATGTGGTACGGAACGTGCACTCCTGAATGCTGGCATCACGTCTCCACAATAGCGTGAGGGGATTCCTTAAGCACTTTAGGAGGGAGTAATGCCGCAGGTTGTCGAGCATCGCGAGCAACAGAAACTGCAAAAACGAGTATCGCTCACAAAAATACTCGTGACCACCGACTTTTCCGAAGTCTCCGATCACGCCTTGGATTATGCCGTCGCGCTCGCCCGTCGCTACGATGCGCGTATCTATCTCACCCACGTAATCACTCCTGACCCATTCCAATTCGCCGAACCGCAACTAGCCCAGGCCACCTACGAAAAGGTTCGGCAAGCTGCCGAAGAAGGCATAACCGACATTTTGATTTCCGGCAAACTGCGCGGCGTTCCTCACGAAGTCCTGATGGAGGAGGGAAACGTCTGGCCGGCATTGGAGAAACTGATCGTCGAGCATGAAATCGATCTGGTGGTCTGCGGAACACACGGACGCGGCAAAGTGCAGAAGATTCTGATCGGATCCGTGGCGGAGGAAATCTTCCGGCAGGCGACCACCGCGGTTCTAACCGTCGGCCCCGCCGTCAAGGCCGATGCGCAGAAGGAAATCGAGTTGAATCACATCCTGTTTGCCACCGATTTCGGCGCCGGTGCGGAACGCGCCGCGGACCACGCTTTTTCGCTGGCACAGGAACACAACGCGCGTCTAACGCTTCTGCATGTTATTGAGAGCGCAGCAGCTTACACTGAGGACACCATCGCCAGGCTGCGCGAAATCAATATCGCCCGCATGAAGCAGTTGATGCCTGAGGGCGTTGAGAACTGGTGCCGCCCTGAGTTTCGAGTCACCTTTGGCTCTCCCGTGGAAGAGATTCTGATTGCCGTGCGGGAGTCGAAAGCCAACTTAATTGTCATGGGGGCCAAGCCCAGGAAAGCGCTGGCTGGTCATATGCCCTTGACCATCGCCTACAACGTCGTAACCAAGGCGACTTGCCCGGTTTTGACTGTTCGCGGTTGATTTTTCCAACAGGGAACGGAATCCTCCGACAAGGATCCGTATCCTGATAACAAGGCGGTGCTGCATCCTCCCCCCAGCCGAGCAGCACCGCCTTTTCTTTGTCTCCCGCCTTGGCCAGCCCAGCCTCAGCCCGGGTCCTCACACGGTTTCCATTCCTCTCAGCGCAGCAGCGTTGCCGTGCTTATTCATCCCGCAGGGCAACCAACGGATCTACGCTCATGGCCCGGCGCGCCGGAACATACGCGGCGACTCCAGCAACCACTGCAAGCGCCACCGCAACCAAGAACAGCGTAAGCGGGTCGGTGGCTGAGACACCGAACAGCAGGTGACTCAGTACACCAGAAGCCGCCAGCGCGCTGGCAATTCCCAAAACGACACCCGACACCGTTACCATTAACATCTCCCGCGAGACTAATCCCACAATGGCTCCCCGCGATGCCCCTAGCGCCATACGAATCCCGATCTCGTGCGTTCGGCACGCCACAGAGTAGGAGATCACTCCGAATATTCCTGTCCCCGCAAGCACCAACGCCATCGCCGCGAATAGTCCCAGCAGAAAGGTGCGGAACCGCGGCTGCGCCAGCGACGTATTCAGGATTTCCGGCATCGCAGCCAGTTCGATAACGGGTAATTCTTTGTCGATCTTGGCAACACTCTGGCGCAGCGTCGCGGCCACGCTCGAGACCCTCAGTGGACTGTCCACAACAACCACCGCACCCGGAAACGGCGCTTGCGCGAACGGTACGTAAACCATGGGCCCGGGAGTGTCGCCCAAACCAACATCCCGTATGTCTCCCACAATCCCGACAATCTGCCGTGGAATCCCTGGCTCCGGTGGAAAGCCGAAGGATAGTTGCTTGCCGAGGGGGTCTTCGTTTGGGAAATAGAGGCGCGCCAACGCCTGGCTGATGACCGTGACATTCGGCGACGACATGACGTCTTGCTCATTGAATAGCCGTCCGGCCACCAGCGGAATGCCCATCGTATGGAAGTAACCGATGCTAACCGCTACATAGCTGGCCGTTCGCGATATGCTCGCGGAACTGGCCGGCTTCCCGATGATGTCGAACTGCGTGCCAACATTTCTGTACGCGATGGGAGCAGGAAGTGCCAAGGCCGAATCCTTCAAGCCCGGCTCCGACCGCAACTCCCGGAGCAACTCGTCAAAGAACGCCATCCACTGTTGCGGGGTCGAATAGAGCGTGCGTGGCAGATCGACTTCGGCTTTCACCATATGCTGGACGTTGAACCCGGGATTCACAGCCGTCAGCTTCGCGAAGCTGCGCAGCAACAGCCCCGCGCCCACAAGCAGCATCATCGCCAGCGCAATTTCGGCGGAAGCCAACAGGTTGCGCACACGTCGTCCGCCGCGGCTCTCCCCGGAACGCGCCCCGCCTTCCCGTAAATTCACTTGCAAGTTGGAATTCGCCACCAGAAACGCCGGAGCCAAACCAAAGCCGATGCTGGCAATCGCCGACAAGGCCAGCGCAAATAACAAAACAAAGCCATCGACGCGAATAGGATGCACCAGCGGCACTTCCCGGGGAATCAGCGCGATCAGCGCCTGCACGCCACAGTAAGCCACCGCGATTCCCAGCACTCCGCCAAACAGTCCCAGCACTAACGTCTCCTCCAGCAATTGACGCACGATCCGCGCTCGACTGGCGCCCAGTGTGGTTCGCACCGCCATCTCTCGAGCGCGCGAGGTCGCCCGGGTCAGCAGCAAATTCGCAATATTGGCGCAGGCTATCAGCAGCACTAACCCTACCGCGCCGAGCAGCACCAACAGTGCGGGCTTCACATTCTCGACAATCATTTCCTGCAGCGGGGCGATGCGGATGAACCAGCCATTATTCTCCGCGGGGTATTCTCGGGCGATATTCGCCGCGAACGCGCCCATCTCGGCCTGCACCTGAGACATCGAAATGCCCGCCTTGACTCGCCCGGTAACTTGCAGCCAATGTCCACTGCGCCGCTCCATCCAAGGCCCGAAGAGCGGATCTTGCGGCAGGGGAATCCAGATTTCCGGCGCTTCCGTTACTGCGGGAAACAACGGGAACGGAAACGAGGACGGCATAATGCCCACAACGGTGTAGGGACGTTTGTCGAGCACGATCGAACTTCCAAGAATGTTGGGATCGGCTCCCAACGCGCCGCGCCACAAATTTTCTCCCAGGATTGCCACGGGAGGCGCACCGCGCTTGCTGTCTTCCGCGAAGAAGGTGCGTCCGCCCAGTGGTCTCACTCCAAAGAGCGGGAAAAAGTCCACGGTGACCACCGCGGTGTTCACTTCCAGTGGCTCGCCGCGGCCAGTCAACGTGAGCTTGTGGCGCTGCGCTCCAGCAACCAGGCTGAACACGTGATTCTGCTCCCGCAGCTCCTCAAAGTTGCGATACGACCACGCCTGGCCCGTTTGCGCCTGCGACTGCTGAAACACGTTCAGCACTTGTTCCGAGTGAGCGCACGGCAGCGGCCTCAACAGCACCGCATAAACCACACTGAATATCGCGGTGTTCGCGCCAATGCCCAAGGCCAGCGTCAGTGCCGCGACTGCCGCAAAGCCCGGATTCTTGCGCAGCATCCGCACCGCAAATCGCAAATCCTGCCAGCAAGTGTCCACAACCGATTCCCAGAGTGCGGCGTGTACCGTTTCCTTTGCCCCTTCCAGGCTGCCCCGTTCCAACCGCACCGCGCGAGCCGCTTCCGTCCGGCTCATCCCCTGCTTCATCTTTTCTTCAACGGCCATCTCGACATAGCTGCGCAGCTCTTCCTCCAATTCGCGATCGAGCTGTTCTTGTCGGAACAACGATCGGAGTCCGCTCACGAAAGTGCGAAGCAACGACATGGTTCACTCGTCTCCTAGCTCGAGCGCAGAGCGTCGATGGGATTGGCCGAAGCAGCGCGGGCTGCGGGAAGCATCGATGCGAGTAGTGCCATAACCATCATGATCATTACGCACACTACGTAAATGAGCGGGTCGGTCCCGCTGACACCGAACAGAAACGAACTGACCAGTCGTGCGGCGACTAGCGAGCCAAGCACACCTAGCCCGCATCCGAGAAGCGCAAGCTTCGCGCCGGAAATAAGAACCAGCTTCGCGATACCCGTCGGTCGCGCGCCGAGTGTCATGCGGATGGCAATCTCCTGCGTGCGCTGCGAAACCAAGAAGGCCATCGCTGCATAAATCCCGGTGATTGCCAGCAGTAGTGCGCCCACAGCGAATGCGGTGATCAGATTCGTATTGAAGTGCCGCGGTGCCTCGATTTCCGAGATGGCATCCGTTACAGGGCGTAAATCCTGCAGGGCCAGCAGCGGGTCGACCTCCGCGACCGTCGAGCGGAGCGTCTGGACCATATACTCGGGATCAAGGACGGAGCGCATAGTTATGTAACCACTCGGCGGGCCGCTGAGATTCCCTGGTTTACCGGACCCAAATAGAGTCGCCGGTTGATTCATTGGTGTGTACCACTGATCGGTGCTGGGCACATCCCGAGGCATCTTGGTATCAGCGACCACCCCGATGACGGTCGCCCAAGGCAGCGGCTTTTGCGGGTTTCCGACGTGCATGCGTCTGCCGATAGGGCTCTGATTTGGCCAGCAATCTCTGGCCATCGATTGGTTCACGATCACCACGAGGGGCGCGCTGGCATCGTCATGCACGGTAAAGGTCCGGCCCTCGATCAGCGGGATACCCATGGCGCTGAAGTAGTCTCCGTATACGCCGTTGAACGCCGCGAACTTCAGTTTCCAGTGCTCTACGGACACGCCCTCGACGGTGTACGCGGATTGCGGGGCAACGTCGGAAACCGCAACTGCATTACTAATAGCCACCGCGGTCACTCCGGGCTTTCTTGAGAGTTGCTCGACAATCGCGCGATTGAAGTTCGCTACCGCCGACTCGCTTGGGTATTGCCTTAAAGGAAGCTGGAAACTCGCTACCAGCGCGTGGTCGGCACGGAAACCGGGATCAATCGCCTGCATTTCTTGCAAGCTGCGCAGGAACGCGCCTGAAACAGTAAGCAACACCAGCGCGATGGCCACTTCGGAAACGACCAGGACGGAGCGCAGCCAACTGTGGCTTGCACTGCCACCGCCTTGGGCGCCCTCTTTGAGCGCTTCTATCAAGTTCGTGTGCACCGCCGCGAATGCAGGCGCCAGACTGCAAAGAACGCCGCTAGCGACGGCCACGACAAGCGCAAAGCCGCCGACCATTGGGTTGATTGAGATGGAATTGATGCGCGGCATCGAGTCCGGCAGGAGGTGCAGGGCACTACGTATCGTTGTTGCCGCAAACGCCAGGCCCAGCGCACCGCCCGCCGTACTTAGCAACACGCCCTCTACCACTGATTTACGAACGATCCTCCCTGCGCTCGCGCCGATCGCAAGGCGGAGTGCGTATTCGCGCCGCTGGCGAATTGCACGAACCAACAGTAGAGTCGAGACATTCACGCAAGCAATCAGCAGAACGACGGCCACAGCTAGAAACAGCATCCGCAATACCGGGCGCACCTCGGCGATTACAGTTTCGCGCAGCAGCCGGATGTCTCCTTCAATATGGATGGCTGACATGCTGGCGGGAAAATCGCGCATAGTTTGCCGCGCCACGCGGTCGGCATCCTTCGCGGCTTGTGGAAGCGTCACCCCATCCTTTATGCGGGCAACCATGTGGTATCCCCAGAATCCCGAGTGTTGATCGGAAAGCTCGTCGGCAGTCAGGCTTAAAGGCACCCAAAGCTGCGTTTGATCCAAACTGCCGAACCCCAGCGGAAATTCGAAGCCACGCGGCATCACCCCAATCACTGAGTAGGATTTGCGGTCGAGCACGATGGAGCTGCCAATGACCCGAGGATCACGGTGGAAGCGGTTCGTCCACAGCGCATAACTAATCACCGCAACCGGCAGACGTGCACCCTCTTCCTGCGCTGTAAAGACGCGCCCGAGGATCGGTGCGACGCCAAGGGTCGCAAGCATTCCGGAACTCAGGCGAGCTGCATCGATTTGCTCCGGCTCGGCGCCGCCAGAAAGCTCAAACGATGCGGTGATGTAGCCGCCCAGAGACGAAAAGGCCTGAGTCGCACGGGAGTATGTCGCGATTTCGCGCGCCGTGACCGACATGCTAGGGTGTCCTCCCAGATGATCTCCTAACAAAACAAGCCGGTCAGGATCGTGGAACGGAAGGGGCCGAAGCAGTACGCCCTCGACAAGCGAGAAAATCGCGGTGGTGGCCCCAATCCCCATGGCCAGGGTCAGGATGACTACGGCTGTGAACCCGGGCGACTTGCGCAGCATACGTACGCCAAAACGTATGTCTTGCCAACACGTCTCCAGCAAATGTTCCCAGCCCTCCTCCCGCACACTTTCTTTTGCGCCGCCAACACTCCCCCGCTCCAACCGCACCGCGCGTGCCGCCCCCGTCCGGCTCATCCCCTGCTGGACCTTCTCCTCGATCGCCATGTTGACGTAGCTGCGCAACTCTTCATCCAACTCCCCCTCGACCTGTTCCTTTCGAAACAGGGTCCGCAGCCCGTTCGCTATGGTTCGCAACAACGACATAACCCGCTTCCTATTCGTACCGCAATGCCACTACTGGATCGACGCGCATCGCCCGCCGCGCTGGCATGTAACTTGCCACTAGACCTACAATCGCCAGCAGGGTCGAGACGCTTGCCAACGTGATGACGTCAAAAGGGCTGATGCCGTAGAGCAGACTAGCGATCAGGCGCGTGAGTAGTAGCGCTCCCAACAATCCGAGGCAGATTCCAATGACGATCAGCCTTACTGCTTTGGACAGGACAGACCCAAGAATCGCACCGCGGCTCGCTCCAATTGCCATCCTGATCCCGAATTCCCGAGTTCTCTCACTTACCGAATAGCTCAGTACGCCATACAGTCCGACCGACGCTACAAAAACAGCGAGCAGGGCGAATATGATTAGCATTGCTGTTCTAAAACGCGACTGCGATACGGAGCCGTAAACAATCTCTTTCATCGTTTCAGCGTGGTCCATTGGTACATTTGGATCGATCTCCGAGACCGCCTGTCGCAGAGCACTTGTCACACTCTCAGGCTCAATCGACGTACGCAGGACAATGGTCGGACGAGCTTCTACGTTTGGAACCTGACCGTAAGGAACATACATCTCGGGCTCGGGCTTCACGTCCAGTCCTTCGTGGTGTACATCTCCTACAACCCCCACTATCGTTCTCCAATCATCGTCGCCAAACCTGACCCGTTGTCCGACTGGATCCTGCTGTTTCCACCAAATCTGCTCCATTGCCCGATTGATGATCACAACGAGGGGATTGTCCTCTGTATCACTTGGTAGGAATGCGCGTCCCCTTAGGATGGGAATTCCAATAGTCTCGAAATAGTCTGCGCTGACCGGCCGGTAGTCCGCGACGTCGTAGACACCAGGGGGATTCGCGGGACGCCCCTCAATGTAAAAGGCCCACGAATTGTCGGTGCCCGACAGCGGTAGGTAAGCGGTGAAAGCTACGGATTTCACTCCGGGAATCTGGCGTACACGTTCCAGCAATTCCCGTTGAAAAAGCGAGATTTGCCGATGCTGGCCCGTGCCGAACTTGTAGTCGTTCGTATATTGCGGAGGCAGCGAGAGCCGGGCGGTGAGAACATGCTCTGTTTCAAACCCAGCTGAAACCTGCATCAGCTTCCAAAGGCTCTTTGCCATCAGGCCCGCTCCCGTGAGCAGAATCAGGGCAATCGCCACCTGTCCAACAATGAGTCCGCTCCTGAGGCGCGAGTGGTCACTCGCAACAGACCAGCCGCCTTGTTTCAATGAATCATTGCCGCTCACCCGTCGGGATTGATGTAAAGGGACCACGCCAAACATCACGCCCGTGAACATTGATAGTGCACATGTGAAAAGCAGGACGCGCCAATCCACGCTGATTTCCGCGGCGCGCGGCAAATCGGAAGGTAGATGGCGCACCAGTGTCGGAACCGTCAGGTACACGAAAGCCAGCCCCAACACACCTCCGGCTCCGGCGAGCACTACGCTTTCTGTAAGCAGTTGTCGCGCAAGCCTGGCGCGGCTCGCACCCAGTGCGATGCGCACGGCGATCTCCTTCTGACGTGTGGCCCCGCGAGTCAACATAAGGTTTGCAATGTTCGCGCAAGCAATCAGCAATACCATCCCAACCGTTGCGAGCAGGGTGAATAGCGCTACGCGGGCGTCGGCAACGACGTGCTCGGCGAGCGGGACCGCAGTGATGCCTCTTTCCTTGTCGTCGGCCGGGTACAGTCTCTGCAGGTTCGACGCAACCTGGTTGAGATCGGTTTGAGCTTGCTGCAACGAAACACCCGGCTTGAGCTGCGCGAATATGCACAGGGGATGAGTTCCGCGTTGCCACGCTTGGGGAGGGTGCGGCAGCGCCAGTGGCGTCCACACATCGAAGTGATTGCGCGAATGGTAATCTGACGCCTTGCCTACAAACGAGAAATCGCGCGGAAGAACACCGACGACCGTGTATGCGTCGTTGTTCAGAGTTAGACGCTTTCCCACAACGTCGCTGCGACCGCCAAAATAACTCTGCCAGGTCGAGTAGCTGAGGATAATTACATGGTTTGAGCCGGGGCGATCCTCTTCAGGAAGAAAGTCGCGACCGGCCGTCATATGAGTTCCCAGCAGAGAAAAGAAATCTTGGCTCACAGCAGCGCCTGCCAAACGTCTCGCCTCACTCACACCATTCATGATGAAGTCTGGATACGGATCGATTGCGGCCATCTTCTCAAACGACCGGCTCTGCTCCCGCCAATCGTAGAAGTTCGCTGGTGCCACGGTTCCAAGAGTGCCGCCTTGGAGGGAGCTTTCCCACAGCATGAGAAGCCGGCCGGGATCTCGGTACGGCAACGGCTTTAGCAGCACGCCATTAACCACGCTAAACACGGCAGTATTCGCGCCGATGCCCAGGGCAAGGGTGAGAACGACTACAGCCGTGAACCCGGGGTTCTTGCGCAGCATGCGCGCGCCAAACCGTATGTCTTGCCAACACGTCTCCAGCAAATGTTCCCACCCCGCCTCCCGCACACTCTCCTTCGCGCCACCAACACTTCCCCGCTCCAACCGTACCGCGCGTGCCGCCTCTTTGCGGCTCATCCCCTCCTTCATCTTTTCTCCGACCGCCATTTCCAAGAACCCGCGCAACTCTTCATCCAACTCCCGTTCCTCGCGTTTCCTTTGGAACAGCGACCGCACTCCGCTCGCTATGACCCTGCGCAATGACATGGACCTTACGATGCCTCCAAAATTCGGGCGATCGCTGCTACCTGCCGGCCCCATTCCCGTGTTTCACTTTCCAGCCGCTTTCGTCCCTGCTCCGTCAACGAGTAGTATCGGGCGCGCCGGTTCTTGTCCGTTGCTTTCCATTCGCCCTTGATCAGTCCGGCTCGTTGCAGCCGCTGGAACGCCACAAACAACGAACCTGCATTAAGATGAAACACCCCTTTGCTCATCTGCTCGATGCGTACGGAGATTCCATACCCATGCATGGGTTCCAAAGCCAACGTCTTCAGAATGAGCATGTCCAGCGTGCCTTGCACCAGGTCGCTAGGTTTATCCGTCATGAAGCGCTCCCCCTTCCCCCTGATAGTCAAGGGGAGAATACGCCTTTCCTACTGATTGTCAAGAGGAGCGGAAACGCCCAACCAAAAGAAGTCCCCAGGCGAGGACGCCATTCGGTACAACGTCAGGTTTTCGGGAGCGGCTCTCTCAGATAGCTGCTGACCACACGAACATATTCGGGAAAGGCAACCTCGGGTTCCTGGATGTCGGGATGCCACACCTTTTCCCATTCGAAGCAGTAAAAACCCTTGTAACCGATATTACGCAAAGCCATCACTTGGCGTTCCAGGGGAACTTCACCGGTCCCCGGCAGAACATACTTCCTCCCCGTGCCATCGGGAACGGAATCCTTCAGATGCGTATGGCGAATCCATGGGCCTAGTTCGGCTACGGTTTGCTCGGGCTGTTCGTGTCCATCGACAAAGGTGTGGTGCGCATCCCATAGCAGCGCGACGTACTTCGAATCAGCGCGCGTGAGCACTTCCTTCAGTGTGGGCGAGTCCACAAATTCCCCATGCGATTCGATCAGAACAGTGACGCCGCGGGATCCTGAGTATTCCCCGAGCTGGTGCAAGCCATCAACCACCCGCGCCAGCACCTCTTTCCGTGGACCTTGAATCTTGTTGCCGAACACGCGAATGTACGGCACGCCTAGCGCCGAGGCCAGATCGATGAACCGGCGAGCATCGGCCAGTTGCTTCTCGCGCTCCGCGGGCTCGGCCACGTGCATCTCTGCGGAACAACCCAGGTCCGAAATTTTCAGGCCGTGACTCGCCACTTCCTGCTTGCTCTGTTCGATGCGAGCAGGGGCAAATTCTGGCCGCGCGGGCAAATCCATATTGCCCATCAATCCGCGCAATTCTATCGCTGCAAACCCGTTGGCCGGCGCATATTGCAAAATCTTCGTCCAATCCCAAGCGGGACAACCCAGCGTCGAAAAAGCCAACGGCAAACGCTGATCTGCCGCCCAACCGCTCCGGCTCATTAACACCGCGGCCGCTCCCGCAGTAAGAAATTCCCTTCGACTGATGCTCATGTGACCCCGTTACGCTTGCTGAATTACTTTCAACAGTCCCTGCATCGATTCGCGGCTGGACTGCTCTTTGTTCTTGGCGGCATTCAGGTAATGCGTTTCCAGGGACATCGTACCTTCGTAGCCATCTTTAATCAGCGCGCGAAATTGCCCCACGAAATCAATCTTCCCGGCCCCGATCGGCATCCATTCGGACTCTCCCCCTTGCGGATTAGGCGCTGCATCCTTCAGATGCATGTGCCACATCCGCTTTTTGTCGATAGGCTCGTAGCCATTGGGGAACGGAGTCTCGCCGGCCGCATACGCGTTGCCAGGGTCCCAATTCAAACCCAAGGCCGGAGAACGCACGGTATTCAACATCGCTGCGCCCTCCGCTCCGGTGGCCACGTTGCAAGAAAATTCATTCTCCAGCACCAGCCGGATGTTCTCCCCATGCGCGATGGCCGCGGCGCGCTCCAACTCTTTGGCCACGCGATCGAATACCGTCAACGGCTCCGCTACCCGGAGAAACGCAAAAATCCTCACCTTGTCGGTGCCGAAATCCTTGGCACGGCCTATCGCGCGCTCCAGCACCGCATTTTGCTGCGAAAAAGCGCTCTGCAGCGGATCAGGTTTTCCTTCGGCAAATTTGGATTCCGTCCCCGGAAGCAACGTCTTGAAATAGGGGGAATCGATCACCGAAACTCTCATGCGGTACTTCGCCAGCAGATCCTTCGCCCGTTGCACCTCGCCGGGCGTCAGGTCCATCACATACTTGTTCCACAGGAAGCGCAGCTCGACCCATTGCAACCCAAAGCCTTGCGCCCAGGTCAGTGCCGACTCGAAATCCTGGGTCACTTCATCCGTGATCACGCCAAGTTTGAATCGCTTCACGTCGGCGGCATCTCCGGTTGTTGCGCAAAGCAGGGCCGCGGCCATTCCCCTGGCCACAAATTCTCTTCGGTTCATTTCGCACCTTAACGGTTGCCGGAAATTCATCGTAATTCCCTTGCCAAATCGCGTCAATCAGTCCAGTGCGGGAATTGGGGCCTGCGCAAACACGTGCGAGAATATGGAAACGGAGCGGCTGCTCCGATCTAGAAATGGCTTTGGCTTTTTGGCACAAATTCTTCGGCGTCGCAGCGGCAATTGCACTATTTGTTGTGGCGCTGCTGTTGAGCGCGCACGCCACCGAAATCGGCAAGCCCATTCAGTTCACCAACGTCGCCACCGCCGCAGGGATTCATTTCACTCATTTCAAAGGCAACAACGGAGTTTCCATCAATCTCGAGGAATTCGGACGCGGCGTGTGTGTCGCCGATTACGACGGCGACGGCTGGCAGGACATTTATTTCGTCAACGCCCGGGATCTTTACAATCGAGGAATCAAAGTCCAGAACGCCCTCTACCACAACAATGGCGATGGCACTTTCACCGACGTCACCGGCAAGGCTGGCGTACCGGGCACCGGCTTCGGTCTCGGGTGTGTTTGGGGCGACTACGACAATGATGGCCATCCCGATCTATTCGTCACCCAATATGGCCGCAATGTCCTGTGCCACAACAATGGCGACGGCACCTTCACCGATGTGACCGATAAGGCCGGCGTCGCCGGCATGGAATTCGGAGCCTATTTCCACTCGGGCGCCACCTTCTTCGATTACGACCGCGACGGCAAACTCGATCTGTACGTCGGCAGCTATGTGGCCCTGCCGCCCGGCGCGCAACGCTATTGCAAGCTCGGTGGACTAACGAGCAGTTGCCCTCCCAGCGCCTACGAAGGCAGCCCGAGCATTCTGTATCTCAACAATGGCGACGGCACCTTCACCAACGTCACCAAGCAAGCAGGCATGTGTCAGCCCCACGGCAAGAATCTCGCCGTGGGCATTGGTGACTACGACAATGATGGCTGGCCCGACTTGTTCGTGGCCAATGATGGAATCGATGCCTATCTTTATCACAACGAACACAACAGCAAGTTCAAGGAAGAAGGTTCCGTCACCGGTATGGCCTTCACCGGCCAAGGGCTGACCATGGCGGCCATGTGCATCTCCTTGGGCGATTACAACAACGACGGCTGGTTGGACCTGTATATTTCCGATTTTCAGGGGAGTTCCGATCACCTTTGGAAAAACGACGGTAAAGGTGAATTCGATGAGGTCAGTGATCGTGTTGGCCTGACCATGCCGACGCGTTCAGTGCTCAGCTTTGGTGGCGGCTTTTTCGATTACGACAATGATGGTTGGCTGGATATCTTCATAGCCAACGGGCACGCATATCCGGAAATTGAGCAGCTTTTCCCCGACATTCACTATAAACAGATCAATTCCCTGTTTCACAACGACGGTCATGGCAAATTCACTGATCTATCTGACTAAGACTTCCGGAGACGCCTTCGACACTCCCCATGTCGGGCGCGGCGCCGCAATCGCTGATTTTGACAACGATGGATTCTTAGATGTAGTGGTAGCAAACAACAATGATCCACCTCTGCTGTTGCACAACAGTGGCGGCAACGGCAATCACTTTGTTTCCTTCAAGTTGGTGGGAACAAAAAGCAACCACGATGCCATGGGCGCCCGGCTGAAGCTCACCGCTGGCGGTTTGACCCAGATTCGCGAAATCGAAGGTGGCGGCAGTTACATGTCACAAAGTGACTTGCGCGCCCACTTTGGTCTGGCGTCGGCGGTTAAGATTGATAAATTAGAGATTTCCTGGCCCAGTGGTGCGAAACAAACCTTCACCGATTTTCCGGCGGACCAGTTCTACAGGGTTCAGGAAGACAAAGACGAGCTGGGTTATGAACCCTTTGTAAGGTCCGGTCGTACTAAGACTCCCCCTGCGGGTGCGACCGCCGCCCCTGACCACGCTCATAGTTCTCCGTAGCACTTGTAAAAAATGCAAGATTCCGCGCAACTCTATTCCCCTGTCGGGGTTGTAACCTGGCGGGATAGTCCGCCTTTACGCTGGGGGCCGGCTGTTTCAGACGTGCTAACATGCTGGCAGTCAATTCGCGGAGCTGATGGAATGAAATCCTGCATTCGCGCCGGTGCACTGGTCGCCTTACTTGTTTTCATCGCGCTGCCACTCATCGCCAGCACCCGTGTGCTTCATCGTTGGGTGCTCACCGGTGCGCCCATGCCGCAGTTCCGCAAGATGCTCGTCGCCAACATGATCGACAATTACGTGGTTCGCCAGCAGTTCGAAGACGAAATGAAGAAACTCCTTGCCAAGTACGGCGTGGAAGGCGTGCAGAGCTACATGGTGCTTCCGCCCATGAATGAAATGATGGAAGGCGAGTTGAAGCAGCGCATCAAAGAAAGTTCCCTGGATGGCATCCTGGTCATCAGGCCAATCGCCGTGCCCACGGAAACGGTCGACTTTACCACCGGCGGGAGCTATGTGCCGCCAACCGGTTATTACACCTTCTGGCCCTATTGGAATGCCGCATACGGCGGCCTCCAGCCCGACAGTTCCTACAAACAGGATGACACCCTGATTCGCGTGGAGTTCAATCTGTACAGTACCAGAGACGAACGCCTGGTCTGGAGCGGCGAAACCGACCGGGTCCATTCGAACGATTTCGAGAAAGCCGGCAAAGAATACGCTACCAAACTGGTGAATGAGCTGAGAAAGGCCAAAATCATCCGCAAGCAGTAGATTTCCTCAGCGCCTCAATACCAGGCAACTGGCGATCATGTCATGCAGCGCCTGCTTGCGTTCCGTAAATCCTGCCATAATGTACCCAATAAATAGCGGAATCAGCCCGCTGATCAGCTTGGCAAAAAACCGGCCGCTCGCCCGCGCGAAGCTGATCCGATTCCCCGAAAGGTCCGTCACGTACAGTCCCAGAATCTGTTTTCCCCAGGTTGCCTGCTTCTCGCCGCTCTCCAGGTACGCGAAATACAACCAATGCCCCAGCACCCAGACTGCGGCGAGTACCAGAATCAACGAGATCAATGCCCCAACCTGCGCGGGGTTTGGCGGATTCGGAGTTTCGAAATTGTGCGTCATCGTGCTGAAGAAAATCGCTCCTCCCATCAGGAAGAACAGCGGCACCAGCACCACCATCATCAACGCTCCAAAAATCACACTGTCCACCAAATACGCCACAAATCGCAGCCAAAACCCTGCGTACGTCACATTGGATGCATATACGATTGCCCCGACGCCGGCGTGCGGTGACACTATCGCTGCCGCGGTCGCGGGCGCCAGGGTGACTCGACCAACTGGATTACCGCAGGATTGGCAAAACCCTGTGTCTACCGCCAGGGCGGCACCACACTTTGAACAGAACACCGTCGGCCTCCACACTTGAGCTACTACTGATTGTGGGTATTGTCTTACAACTCGGTTCGTTAAGGGAATGGTGTTATTCGCAACCGGTGCGTGCGAATTGGCGCAGCCGCGTTTGCGCCTCTACGTTCCCCTTGCGGGCGGCGGCGCTCAGCAGGATTCGGGTCTGATCGCAGTTGCGCGCCACCCCTTTTCCGTGCCAATACAGTTCCGCCAAAGCCAGTTCGGCTTCCGAGTTTCCCTTCTCTACAGCAATCCACAGCAGACGCACAGCCTCGGCGGGATCTGTCGTTCCCGGTGTTCCATACAGCAGTCGTTGCGCCTCGGCGTACTCCGTCTGCCCTGCTTGTTGCTCCGATTCCGGAATGGAAATCGGCGGAGAATTCCGGGAACCGCGTGTCGCCGGGTGTGTGGGCTTCAAAACCGTGGCTCGAGCGGCAGGTTGTTCCACGCCAGCGTCAGCGTGAGTTGAGGTGTCGGACGGAGCCGCCGTCGGCGAGGTGTCCTGCGAAGTGCTTTGTGGCGGCGCGGCGGACTGTGCAGTCGTGGGCTCGCTCGAATTGGTGCCAGACGCGGGTTCATTGCCAGAAGACTGATTGGAGGCAGGCTTGTTGTCTAAGGCGCCGGGCGTTTCCTGTAGCGTCGCCGGTGAAGGTGCTGGAGGCGGTTCGGTTTGCGTTCCGCCGAGCTGGTGACCCATCCAGATCAATCCCTCACCGGCAGCCTCGCGATAAACATAAGCGCCTACTCCCAACGCGAGTAGCACCATGATCCACAAGGCCCTCGCCAGCGTAAACCAGGAACTACGCGCGCCATAGTGCGTCGGGCGGCCGTGATGCCAGGAATCCAGTGGCTCGAGGGTCGGAGGCCTGGGTGCTTGTTCCCTGCCCCCGCTGGGAGGCTGCATCAGAATGTCAGATAGGGCCGGTGCCTGGGGATTAGCGCGTGCGGTGATTCCTCCCGACGCTGGCGGCTCTGACCGGTGAGCAGGCGGAACCGCATCGGGGCCAGGGGCTGCGCCTGTACTCTCTGTCGCAAACGAGCGGGCGTCCGATGAGCCCGACTCAGGGACTTCCCAATGCTGTCTTCCGCCCGAGCGTTCTGGTCCGGGCGAAGACGAATCCAGCCCTTCCCGAAATGGATCGAACGACTCTTCTCCCGGTGCTCCACCATCCGGACCCGGTTTTGCCACCGATTCCAGCTTGCCGTTCAGCCAGCTTTGGATATCCGCCCGTGCGCTCGAAGAAAGCTCGGTAAACCGAATCCCTGCAACCCGTCCCTTTTCCTCGGTCCAAATGACTTCCCCTTCCCCTTCAATTCGGGAAATGGGATTGAGCGAAAAGGAAAACGAGGTCTTGTCCCCATCGGTCAGGGGCATCATCACCCGTAGGGCGAAGCCCTCCTCCGACAGGTCGCGCATCATTCCGCCATTTGTGGAGCTGAGCTCTACGTAGATGAGACTTGGCGGGCGGTTACGAATATTGTTACGTCGCTCGCTATGGGCGGTTGTGCTAGACATCATCCCGATATTTTAGCGCGGCAGTTGGTGCTCCGGTAGCCGGGAATGCTATTAAACCACGAAAATCCAAGGTACTTACCTCTAAAATCCGTCCCGCCTGCGCGTTTGTTGAATATGCAGGACTTGTTTTATTTCCCCGACTTTTGAGGTAACGCCTGGGGACGCGGCTCGCCAGCCTCGCGCATCTTCTCCACCGCAGCCTTGGCGGCCTTTGCCTTCTCAGGATCGACCCAGGAATCCTGAGTAACGAATGTGGTCTGGGTAGGCAACGCGATCACTACTCCCGCCTTCTCCAGCGTATCCATTACGGAAAGCAACAACGCCTCCTGGGTTGCCAGATAGGCCGCATATTCCCTTTCCAGGATATAGCAGAAGATTTCCACCTCCAGGGCGTAATCCGCAAACCGCACAAATCGCACCCGCGAGGTGGAGTCCTCGACCTTGGGATTGCGGAGCAGCAGTTCCCGAATCTCCTCCAGGACAAACCGTATGTGATCGGGGGAAAGGTCGTAGCGAAGCCGAATCACCTGCTGGCACAGGAACTTATCGCGGAAGCGAAAATTTTCGATCACCGCCGTAGCCATAGTTCCGTTCGGGATGGACAGCACGGTGCGATCCGGCGTTCTCAGGCGGGTCGAGCGCAGCCCAATATCCTCGACCACTCCAGTCTGATTGTTCACCTTGCAGATATCGCCAATCAGAACCACCTTATCGAACAGAACCGACACGCCTCCAAACAGGTTTTCGAAAGACTTCTGAGCGCCGAGGCCGAGCGCCAGCGTGCCGATGCCCACGCCCGCAAGCGCGGCGCTCACGTCAAAGCCCAGGCTGTGCAGCACAATGAGTCCAACCAGAATGAAGATGCTGACTTCGATGAACCGGCGAATCAGCGCAACGATAGAACGTTCCGCGTACATGCCTCGATTCGTGAGGCTCGTCCCAATCCGCGACGAAATCACTTGCGTCAGCCGGGTCAACAACCAATAGAACGCAATAATTAAGCAAATCCAGATCACTCGCCGGTAGTAGATCCGGTACAGCAGCGACGTCCCTATGTACGATACCAACCCATAGTGGATCAGCAGCGCCACTACAAATGTCAGCGGCCCCACGCGCGTGACCGGGTCCATCGGCCTCATCGCCTCGTGCCTCGCTTTATGCCAGTACCGAGCCACCCCTTCCGAAATCAGCGTGATCAGCCGTGCCGCGACAAACGCAACCGGAATGAAAATCACTATGGCCAGCCACTGCCATAACGGCACCGCCAGCAAACGGTGCCGCACCAGGTACGCCGGCACATGGTTCTCGATCTCTGGAAAAGTCAGTGAGTCGTATACTTCCGGCACCACGTTCAAGGTGCTGCGCGAGATGTACCAGAGCTTTCGCCCTTGTTCATCTTCGATACGAATCAGCAAAATCGAGAAGCTACTGTCTGAACCGCCGCTGATTTTCTCTTGGTTTGGCGGCAAGCCATCGTCCAGTCGCCCTTGCGGATCGCGACTCACGAAATCCAGTTGCCCAGAGAATTTCTGGTTCAAGATGGCCAAAAGCTGTTCGGCGAGCGTCTCTTCATTCTCTTCAGATTCATGCCGGCGAGCAGGTAATGGCTGAAAGTACTGAACCGCCAGCGCATATTTTTCTTCTTGGGCAGCTTTGATGAACCCTATCAGGCATCCGCGCGGCGTCTCGCGGCCCAGCGCGTCGGGCGCTACCTGCGGTTGCTGTGACGCGCTGTTGTTTTGCGCGGCCGCGCCAAGACCGGGAATCTGCGCCCGGGAGTTTGCCGGCACACACCAAAGCGCGCTAACTATCACTAAGAAAAACGTCCGGCGAATGGACATCGGCCCGGCTCCCTGATGCCGCTTCATTCTATCTTCTGCGGCCGTCCGATAGAAGAGACCGAAGTGGGCTGGGAAGCGAAATGTTCTTGGTGCTGCCGGAGCAAGAACTGATCGGTCATACCGGCGATGTAGTCGCAGACCACCACATGCCGTGGTATGTCCCGAGTCATCCGCTCATGCGCCTCCGGCATCGAACCAGCTTGCTCGAAATAATAGACGAAAAGCTCTTCCAGGCAGCGCACCGACCGCTCACTGTCTTCGGTAATCAGCGGATGATTATAGACATGCCTGAACAGGAAGTTCTTCAACCCAGAATTCTGGGCGCGTCCCGTATCGCTTAGGCTAACCAGGCGCCCATGCACGTGACGAACATCTTCCGCGCTCCGCACCTTGGCAGCGCTTATTTGCTGCTCGGTATTGCGCAGTACATCGGTGACCAGCGAATCCAGCACGTGCCGCAGCGCTTCGTTGAATTTCAGCTTCCTCGCCCCCTGCGGATGAGCGGCCTCGATTTTCTCGTAGATTTGTCCGAAAACCGGAACCTCCTGGCAGAGCGACTGCAAGTCCAGAAGACTGGCTTCCAAGGCATCGTCCAGGTCGGCGGTGTTGTACGCGATTTCGTCCACCCAATCGATCAGCTGCGATTCCAGCGGCGGGCGAACCTCCAGATGGTACTCCGCTAATTCCGAGAACTCGGCCGGATCATGGTCTTGGGAATGTTTGACAATTCCTTCACGCACCTCAAATGTCAGGTTCAAGCCGGGGAAATCGAGATAACGATGTTCGAAATTCTCCACGATGCGCAACGCATGCAGGTTGTGGTCAAAGCGGCTCCCATGTGTGCGCATTAATTGGTCTAATTTGCGCTCCCCGGCATGGCCGAAAGGCGGATGGCCGATGTCGTGGACCAGCGCCAGCGCCTCCACCAGTTCCTCATTCAATCCCAGCGCCCGCGCCACCGTGCGCCCAATCTGTGAAACCTCCAGCGTGTGTGTCAGGCGGTTACGGAAGTGATCGGAGAATCGCGCGGTAAATACCTGCGTTTTGGCTTCCAGTCGTCGGAAGGCTCGGGCGTGAATAATCCGGTCTCGATCCCGTGCATACTCGCTGCGATACGGGTGCGCCGGCTCGGGAAAGCGGCGGCCACGGGAATCCTCGGGGCGCATCGCCCAAGGTGCTAACGCTGGATAGGTTTCTATGGCGGGAGCCTCCGCGTCTTGTGCTTTTCGGTCTCAACTCCAACCGATCAGGCTCAGGAATTGGGCCCGAGTAGTTCCAGTCCGCGATCGGCCTCGTCTGCTACGGGCGTATTTGGGTAATCCTTTTTCAATTGCTCGTAAAGTGCGGTGGCCTTCTTTGGATCGGTTTGGCTGTAGATTCCGGCCAGCTCTAATTGCACCATCGGTTTGGGAACCAGCACGGAGCCCGCTGTGGTCAGGCCTTGCAGTATCTTGATCGCTTCATCTTTCCTGCCGCTGCGTTCGGCGATCAGCGCGGTCTGGTATTTCCCCAGCGCGGCGAGTTCCTTATCTGACCCGGCGTCCAACTTTTTCAACTCTTCGGACGCTTGATTCAGGTGCTCCAGGTCCATCAGGCACAGCGCCGAGTAGTAGCGAGCCAATTTGCCGGGATTCGTGTGCGGATACTTCGCGGCGACTGCGGCCAGTTTCGGTTGCGCTTCCGCATCGCGCTTTTCCACGCTGGGATAAGTCATTTCTCCCGGCAGTGGTGCTTGACCCGCCGTGGCGATGGGTGCATTGAAAATCTTCATGGCCTCATCGAGAGCAGCCTGCGCCTGCGCGGTTTGGTGCTCGTTGTAGAATCTCCAGCCAAGATAGCCTGCTGCCACCAGGATCAGCACCAGCAGCGCGATGGATGCCAGCCGAGTGTGCGACAGCACCGCCTCGGCGCCATGTTCAAAGGTCTCGCGTACCTTATCCTGTTTCAGTTCTTTGCGCGAAATATGCTCGGGCACAACTCTCTCCTGGCTCTTCGGAGTTTAACCGGAACTTTCCATGCTAACACAGCTCTCGGAATAGGCGCGAAATCACCGGAAGCATAGTGCAATTCGCTGCTATCGTGCGCTGAGAGCCATGGCGACCCGCATCAGCGTGCTGGGCGCCTGGCATTTCAGACATTCGCCTGAGTAACGGTTGCTGCAAGCGTGGCGCACGCGTTCTCTTCGCCTTGCGCCGTCCGTGATAACTTGGAATTATGCAGGCGGGTTGTATTCACTGCGGGCAACAGCATCTACTGAACGACGCTGTGCTGGCAAAGCATGCCAAGGTGCAGTTTCGCTGCACCAAATGTGGGCAGACCACTATTGTAGAAGTGAAGCGGCGAGCCGACGAGACCGTGGTGATCTCGCCTATGCCGTCCTTCGCCCGCGCCGATGCTTCCACCGCAAAACTGAAGGCTCCGGCCGTCGACGACAGCCCCGACCTGCCTCCCGGCGTGGAGGTTGGCCTGACTGTGACCACCGGCCCGCAGTTGGGTCACGCGGTAACCCTTACCAAAGCGCGCGCCATTATTGGCCGCAAGGGCGCGGACTTCCCTTTGACTGATCCGGAGGTTTCCCGCCAGCATTGCCTGCTGGAAGTGCACGAAGGTTACGTCAGCTTAAAAGATCTTGACTCCACCAACGGCACTTTTTTCGAAGAAGAACGGGTGCGCGCGGCGGTTCTTCAGGACGGCGCTGAATTCCGCGTGGGCAGCAGCACCATTCGCCTCACTTTCCATCCGGCCAAGTGATCGGACTCCTGCCGCCGCGCTCTCCGCTACTCGTTTTGGTGTATGAGATACTGACGCGGTGAACCGCCTGAGTGTCTGTCTGATCGCGCAAAATGAACAAGAAAATCTGCCGCGGGTGCTTCGTTCCGCTCTAGGAATAGCGGACGAAATTATCGTCGTCGACGGCGGCAGCAGCGATCGCACACCGGACATTGCCCGGGAATATGGCGCCCGCGTTGTCGCGCGCCCGTTTACCAACCACGCCGATCAGAAAAACTTTGCGGCATCACTGGCATCCCAGGATTGGATCTTCCTGCTCGACGCCGATGAAGAATTGAGTGACGAACTAAAGGAATCGGTTCGCCTCTGGAAGGCCAACGAGCCCCGGTTCGCCGTATACGAAATGCCAAGGCTGACCTGGTATCTCGGCGCGTGGATTCGTCATTCACGATGGTATCCCGACTGGCAGCGGCGCATCTACCGTCGCAATCAGGCCCATTTCGACGGAGCCATCCATTCGGCCCTTCGCTACCACGGCGAGATCGGCCGGTTGCACGGAAATTTGTTGCACTACACCATTCGAACTTTCGCCGAGCATCAGGCCAAGGTCGACAAGTACACCAGCACCATTGCCCGCGAAATGTTCGATCAAGGCAAACGCTGTTGGCGTTCCGCCATGTGGTTCGCCGCGCCCTGGAGTTGGATTCATCATTTCTTTCTCGGAGCCGGCTTTCTGGATGGATACCGCGGTCTGCTGATTGCCAACATGGCGGCTCGCGGAGTGCGCCTGAAATTCCAAAAGCTAGGCCAATTGGTTGACGCTGAAAAGCACGCTCCGAATCGCGGTGTCGCGTGATTCCCCTGATAGTGGACCTGGAGACAGATTGGAGAGGTGGCCAGAATCAGGCCTTGCTGCTGCTCAAGGGTCTTTACGAGCGTGGACATCCTGCGGAATTGCTGGCCGCGCGCGGATCAGCGCTTGCTTATCGGGCACAACGGGGCGGGATTTGTGTCCACACCGTATCGCGGGGAATCTTCCGGCTGGCCGCGGCTGCGAAAATTCGCTCCCTTCTGGCGGACGGACGCATAGAGTTGGTGCATGCCAACGAAGCGCACGCCGTCACCGCGTCCTGGCTAACGCTGTGGAGAACCAAATTGCCGTTCGTGATTTCGCGCCGGGTAGGCTATCCGCTGTCCAAATCATGGATCGCACAGGCCCGTTATCGCAGTGCCGATTGCATCGTGGCCAATTCTCAATGGGTAGCGGATCAAGCTATCGCCTCCGGCGCCGCACCAGGCAAGATTCGCATCGTCTATGAAGGTGCCGAGATTCCAGCATTGCCAACGGCAGCGCAACGCGCACAGGCCCGCAAAAGGTGGAACGTTGCCGAAGGCGCGCCGGTTCTAGGCTGCGTCGGCGTACTGCTTCCCGACAAAGGCCAGGAATGGCTGATTCGGGCGCTCGTCGAAGTTCGCCGGTATTTCCCCGAGGCACGCTTGATTCTTGCCGGCGACGGCTCCTCTCGTCACGACCTGGAAGCGCTGGCCAACCAACTCAGAGTTTCCAACGAAGTGATCTTCGCGGGTTTCGTAAAGGATGTCGAATCGGTGTACGCCGCTTTGGATGTATTTCTGCTGCCTTCGTTTTTCGAGGCGTTCAACAATTCTCTATTGGCAGCCATGGCTTATGAGATTCCCTCTATTGCTTTTTCTCGTGGCGCCCTCGGCGAAATTATCGAGGATGAAAAAAGTGGCCTACTAGTTTCCGGTCCGCAGGTTGCGGAGATCGCCGGTGCCATTCGGCGCGTCCTCGATGACCCGCAGTTCGCCCGTTCCCTGGGCCAAGCCGGCCGCACTCGAGTAATCGAGCACTTCACTGCCAATCACATGGTCGACGGGACGCTACGCGTGTACGAAGAAGTCTTGGGGTTGTGCTAGCAAACACTCGAGCCCCCGGGGACTGCTTCCCAACTCTCCAGCAAACTCACGCATACCCGCGGACCCTCGGCGAATTGTCCTGGCGAAACGATGGCCGCCGGTGTATATAACGGCCCCTGAAATGGCGAAAGCGCCGTACGGCTCCTTCTCTGATCCGTCCGGCGCTTTGCTTTTGCGCAGTAAACTGATTCCTTAAGAATTGTTCCAGCAGTTCCCTCCTGTCCGCTCGCCGGAAAACCGTCAAGCTAGTTTGCAGATTGAACTACCCATCGCCCCACCGGCTCGAGGAACTCCACGCCAATCGCGTAGCCGTCGCCACGCAACGGTTGGCAGTAGGCCACCCGAGCTGCAGAACGAAACTCTCCGGAGCGCGACGCAAACATCAGCGGCGCGTCTTTATCCCAACGGCGCATGCTCACCACCCGCGCCCCTCGGGCACTTACGTTTTCGGTAAACGTGGATTCCACACCTGGAATCTGCCGATGTCCCTCGAGCACAACCGGGATTTCCATCGGAATCCGGTTTTCACTGCGGTTGAAGCGAAATTGGTGCCGTGAATTCACTCCGCAGTCCTCACAAACACGCCGCAATGCGCGCGATCGAATTCATCGCGCTGCCGCGATGTTTCATGCGATACAGAGACCGGTCGGCAGCGCCAAGTAGCTTCTCGGCGGTGTCACCATCCTCAGGGAAGCTGGCTGTGCCCGCGCTCACTGAAAGTGGCGGCTCTTCGGTTTCCACTGCCAGCCGTTCGCGAACGCGCCCGGACACGCGCTGCGCAATGTCTTTGGCCGCCTCTGGCAGCACCAACGCAAACTCGTCTCCGCCATAACGCGCCGGAGTATCGATGGCGCGGGAATGATTGCGCAGAATTTTGCCCAGCCGCACAAGCGCGCGGCTCCCCACCAAATGCCCGTAGCGGTCGTTGATAACCTTCAGCCCGTCCATGTCTAGCAGCACGATGCTGAAGGGCCGCCGGGTCCGGCGCGAACGATCCAGCTCTGATTCGATCACCGCGATTAACCGGCGGTAGTTCGCCAGCCCGGTCAGTGGATCGCTGATCGCCAGGGAACGCACCTGGTCAAACAGGCGCGCCTGGTCAATCAAGGCTCCGCAAAGAATAATCGCGTAGCTTGCTACTTTGGTGAGTTCCGCAATGAAGAACGGCCCGTCAAACAAGCGCCGCGAGAAAATGGCCGCCAAATGGCACGCGGTGTTCAGCAGCGCGACCAGAAATAGCGAGTAATCGTACAGCGAGCCCTCATCGTCGTTCTTTTGCTGCTCGCTGTACCGCCGGTAGAAAAAAATGGCCGCCAGCGCGAACAATCCGCCGGGAAGCAGTTCCCAGGGACGCGAGAAAAACGCTCCGTATTTGGCGATGGGCGTAGCCGGCGCTGCTATGAATGCGGCGCTGGTGATATACGCCGCGGCGGCTACCACGAACAGCGCTCCGGCGGTTTCACGGCTGGGTTGGCGTGACGTGGGAAGAAAACGCTCCACAGCCAGTGCGGCCAGCAACAAAACGGCCAACAGCGTGCGCCCAACCATCCAACCCATCGGAACATGCGACAGCGCAACCTGCCCGGTGTGTAACAGGTCGTTCAGACCGAAATAACCGATGGTCTCGATCATCCCGGACAACACAAACCCAAATGCCAGGATCAGCGCTATACGATCGTGCGTGCCACGGAAACGCACCAGCGCATTGGCGGCGTAGCAGAAACACAACAGCGACCCGCCCACCTCCAGATACAGATAAGTCGTGGGAGCGCCAGAGACTTGAGCAAACCGGGTGTACAGGACCGCGCCGAAAACCAGCACTAGGAAAGTGCTATAGGCCGCCAGCGGCAGCCGTCCACGGTCCTTCCGAAGAAAACCAGTGATTCTTGCCCAATCCCCCAAAACATCCCCCAATCGCCGAAGAAACTCGGCAAGACCAGGGAATGCACGTACGTGCCCGTTTTCGGTACTTCGTCACAGGCTCTATACCACTGCAAATACTACACTTATATAAGGTTCACAAAGCGCAACTGGCCGCTGAGACAGTGCGAGACACGCTACGATACAACCTGCGTACGGATTTGAAACAATATCGGCATTGTATCCAGACAGTTAGCAGGCGTTTAGGCAAAACTGACCCAAAATCGCCCGTAGTCTCAGTTTGAGACTGTCTCACCCTGCTCTGAGGCGCTTTTCACGCCTTTGCCGCTGGCGGAGGTAGGTCGCGCGCGGCCACCGGACTCGCAAAATTCTGCCGTTTGTGCGTGCCGTCGCAAAAAGGAATGTTTCCCGAATGGCCGCAACGGCACAGCGTCACAGCTGTCCGTCCGGCCAATCCAAATGGCTTGCCCTCCTGGTCCACAACCTCAAAATCACCTTCGATGCGGATAGGACCGTTACTGAACACAGTTACTTTGCTTGCGGCCACAACATTCCTCCGTTTTCGATAAAGCAGATATTCACTGGCACTGAGTGAGACCGGTCAGCCCGCCATGAACGGGAACCGCGAATCAACCATCAATAACGAGGCACCGACGCGTCCACCTCGGTCGACCACGACAGTATGCCTCCACGCAGATTGTAAATCTTCCGGAAACCCGCTTGTCGCAAAAAATCTACAGCCTGCGCGGATCGCTTTCCGCTCTTGCAGTGCGCCACAATCTCACGTGCCGAATCCAGTTCGTGCACGCGTTTCGGCAATTCTCCCAGGGGAATCAAATGTCCTTTGAGGTTGCAGATCTGGTATTCGTGCGGCTCGCGAACATCCAGAATGAAAACATCCTCGCCTCGATCCAGGCGCTCTTTCAATTCCCGAGCAGTAATTTCCGGCACCTCCAGGTTGCTCTCCGCTTCCTCTTCGCCGCGTATTCCGCAGAATTCGTTGTAGTCGATCAGTTGGTGAATCGTCCGGTGGGAACTGCACATCGGGCAATGAGAATTCTTGCGCAACCGCAACTCGCGGAACTTCAGTGCCAACGCGTCAAACAGAACCAGCCGCCCCGCCAGCGATTCTCCCCGGCCAATAATCAGCTTGATGGTCTCCAGCGCCTGTAGTGAGCCAATGATGCCCGGAAGCACGCCCAATACTCCGCCTTCGGCACAGGAAGGCACCAGGCCCGGCGGAGGCGGCTCGGGATATAAACACCGATAACACGGGCCGTCCGGCATGCCGAATACCGTCACTTGGCCTTCGAAACGGAAGATTGATCCGTACACATTGGGCTTTCCCAACAGGATGCACGCATCGTTCACCAGGTATCGAGTCGGGAAATTGTCTGTGCCGTCGACAACGATGTCGTAATCCTTAAATAAATCCAACGCGTTGGCGCTGGTCAGCTTGGTCTCATAGGTAGTGATTTGTACGTCAGGATTGAGATTCGAAAGCCTGCGCCGCGCCGCTTCGGTCTTGGGCTGGCCTACATCGCTAGTGAGGAATGTCACTTGACGCTGCAGGTTGGTGAAATCGACCACGTCGAAATCCACCAGCCCGAGGTGCCCCACTCCGGCGGCCGTTAGATACAACCCCAAGGGCGCGCCAAGTCCGCCAGATCCGATCAGCAGCACTCGCGCGGCCTTCAGCTTGAGCTGACCCTCCATGCCCACTTCGGGCATGATCAGGTGCCTGCTATATCTCAGAATTTCTTCGTTGGTGAGACTAGTAGCCGCAGGGTGCTCCGAGAGAGCCGGTGTTCTGGTTGCCATGGTAGGTTCCTTACAACCATTCTACGCGGAGAAGGCTCCCGAGGAAATGCGCGCGGCAACAATCATAATCGTAAATTTCATCAACAGCATCGGACTAGCGGCTGCCCTTCCGGACAACTTCCGTGCCAGTCGTTAGAAGAACAGGTGCAAGCCCAACTGCAGGAATCGCGGGCTGCCAATCGTATGCTGAATCACGCCCAAGCTGCCTTGTGGCGGGATCGAAGGTGGTCCGTAGTAGTTAGGGAAAAATACCACGTTGTTGTTGGGTGTGTCGAAGTCGGGATGATTGAATATATTGAACGCATCCACTTCGAAGCGCAGTTGATAACGCTCCTTGATTGGAAACTGCTTGGACATCATCATATCGAAGCGCACCTGGAAGGGACCTCGGAAGGTGTTTCGGCCTGTTGAGCCGTACAGGGATTCGTAAAGATCGCACCCAGAGGCATCGCACGGCGGTACCCCGTTTGTGCCCGGTGCCACAAATTGCGGCTCAAAATCGGCCGCATTGAGCACCGGCTTGCCCGCATT
>DASPVD010000050.1:0-68186 GCA_035622555.1 Candidatus Eremiobacteraceae bacterium
CGAACAGTTGAATCACGAGTATTTCGCAGGCCAACTCCAGCGGCCGCATATCGGTTGGAGTACGCGCACCTGGCGCCGGCAATTCGGTTCTTATGATCCCGGACCCAATCAGATTGTCCTCAACCGGCGTATGGATCGCCCGGGCATTCCTCAGTTCGTCGTGGAATACGTGCTGTTCCACGAGATGCTGCACGTCAAACACCCTACGCGCCGATCGGGGTGCTCATTGCTATCGCATTCGCCCGAATTTCGAGCGGAAGAAAAGCGCTTCGCCCAATTCGCCAGCGCGCGGAAATTTTTGGACCGCCTGGCCCGGTGAGCTGAGCTTCTCTGGACCGGCAACATCCCGGCTGCGCAGCGCCGTTACCCTAATGCCTTTTCCTTGTCGATTTCCTTGTGCAGCTTTTCGATTTTCTTGCGGATCTTGTCGCCGTCTTCGGCCTTAGGATATAAGTCCAGATACCGCTGATAAGCCTTAACCGCTGGCTTCTTCTGGCCTTTTTTCTCGTACGCCTCGCCTAAATAACGATAGGGAATCGCGTACCCCGGTTTGGCGTCGGCGGCATCCATGAAGCGATCGATGGCGGCGTCGGTGTCGCCCTTATTCAAATAATATTTGCCCACTTCGATGTCTTTTTCGGCGCGCAAAGGATCCCATTTGGGCTGATCTTTGGGCTCTTGCGCGTTCGCATCGGCGGGTTGGTTCGGTTTGGAGGTGTTTTGTTTGGGTGGAGGCGGCGGATTCTGCGCGCGCGCACGCGGCGCCGCAACTGAGCCCGCAATAAGAACAGTAAACAGAACCGCGGCCCATGCGGCGCTTCGCCCACTCAACGCAGATACCTCCCCTCCACTTTGCGATTCTGATTTGCCCCTATCGAGTTGCCCGCCTCATTGGCCCATGATCTCGTCCAGCAGTTTCTGCGCTCCGTACAGCTTCTTCATCGCCTCGGTCATGGCGGCCGTGTGCACTGCCACCGCGCGGTTCTGGTAAGAATCGTAGACGAAATCACCCACCAACGACTCGATGTTCCCGTCGAAGATCAGTCCGACAATTTCGCCATTGCGGTCGACCACCGGAGACCCCGAGTTCCCGCCGATGATGTCGTTGGTGGTGACAAAGTTAAACGGCGTGGCCAGATCCAGTTTCTCCCGCCCGTCCAGCCAGCGTTTGGGCAGGTCGAACGGGGTTTTGTAATCGAAGCTGGCGGCACGGTCGTACAGCCCGTAGATCGTGGTTTTATAAGGTGCAACCGTGCCGTTCATCGGGTAGCCAAGCACCTGCCCATAGGACAGCCGCAAGGTGAACGTTGCATCAGGATAAGTGTTCTTGCCATACACCGCGAAGCGCGCCTTACCCATCATTTCACCGGCGCGTTCGTCGACGCTCTGGACATTATCTTCGAACCACTTGATCTGCTCCCGCCGGATGGGATCGACGCGGCGAGCCATGGCGACCATCGGATCGGTAGACGCCTCAACCGCGGCTTGGCCTCCCTCGACCAGCGATTTCCGCACCACCGGATCAGCCAGTTTGCTTCCGCTCACTAAATATGTGGCAGCGTCTTTGGGAGAACGTCCCTCGAGCACCGCTTTCAGGAACGCATCGTCGGCCCCCAATTGCTTCACGTCTAACTCCAGAGCGCCGGTCATGCGGGCAATCTCCAACTCCGGATAAGTCGGCGCAGGAGAAAACAGCCGGTGCTTCAGGGAATCGAGCTGGGAATCATGATAGCCTTGCAGGCGTTCGCCGTTCGGCTTCTTCACCTCTGCGACGTAAGTGACGATTTGAATCGCCAAATTGGCTAGCTGTGAATCCGTGGCCCGGAAGAATTGCTGTTTGAACCGGGTCGCCTCTTTCTGCAGCGCTTCGTCTTCCATGGTCCAGGCTCCGCCATACTCCTTCTTCCACTCGGGGTTGGCGTCCACCTTGCTGCGGAAGTCGTCGTCCTCCTTGCGTTTCTTCTCCATCAAGTTCTTGTCCTGCAGACCGTCGCTACGGCCTTCGAAGACTTTCATGGCGTTCTGCAGGCCGAAGATAAGTGTCATCGCCTGGCGCGCCTGTTCCGAGCCTCTGGCGGAATAATCGTTGAGCACCGCGATCCGATTCTTGAATGCCAGAATCACGCTCGGCAGAATGTTGTCGCGAAGATTCACCAAATAGGAGTAAGTGACTAACCGTTCCGTTCCTCCCGGATTCCCTGAAACAAATACCAGGTCGCCGTCTCCCGCTCCCTTCACATTCCATTTCAAATAATCCTTGCTGTCGATGGGCTTGCCATTCTCATATACCCGGAAGAGCGCCATATCCAAATCGTACCGGGGATACGTGAAGTTGTCCGGATCGCCTCCATAGAATGCGGTCTGTTGTTCCACCGCAAAGACCAGCCGCACATCGGTGTACTTTTTATAGCGATACAGCCAATATTCGCCTCCCGAGTACAAAGTGACCACATCCGACCGCAAACCGGTTTTGTCTGTGCTTTCCCTCTCGATATCGGCGATTACCGCTTTCCGCTTGGTCAACTCCTCCTCCGGCGATTTCGCCGTCTTCACGGCCGCATTGACCCGGCTGGTCACCTCCTCGGTCGACACCAGAACGTTCACTTCCAGGTCCGGCGACTTCATTTCTTCTTCCGGGGTCGCGGCGTAAAACCCGTCGCGCACATAGTCGTGATCGGCGCTGGAGTTCTTCTGCAATTGCCCCAAGGCGACGTGGTGGTTGGTCAGCAGCAGGCCGTGCGGGCTGATGAACGAACCGGACCCGCCGTCATTCAGCCGAACGGACGAAAGCCGCAAATGATCCAGCCATTGCGGCGTTGGTGTGAAATGGTATTTCTCCTGAAGCAACTTTGTCGGAGGGTTATCGAAGGTCCACATGCCCTCATCCGCGGGAATTGCGGGGCAAAGAAGTGCCACTGTGAGCAAAGCGCCACACGCTTGCCGGACAACGTACGTTGATTTCACGGGAGGTTCCTCTTTTCTAAAGGAGTGAAGCTATGGAGCACGCCTCCTGGAGTATATACCCAGCTTAGCTGATCGTCATTTTTCCACGGCAGCGCGCCGCTTTTCTCGGCCGCACGTCCGCACAATTCCGCGCATTCGCATTGGCGCGCCTGGTGGCCTTAAAATAGATCTGCGGGAGAGCGATGATTCCCGCGTATCCACTGCATGGAACCCCGTGAAAAAGCCGCTCAGTTGCCGGAGAATCCTGGCGTTTACCTGTTCAAGGATGCTGCGGGTGCCGTCGTGTATGTCGGCAAGGCACGCTCTCTGCGGAACCGTGTGCGCTCCTACTTCCTCGAGTCCCGTTGGTCCGACGCCAAGACTGGCTCTTTGGCCCGCGAAATCGCTGACCTCGAGACCATCGTCGTTGACAATGAGCACGAGGCTCTGGCCCTCGAGCACAACCTCATCAAGCAGTACAAGCCCAAGTTCAACGTGCTGTTGCGTGACGACAAAACTTATCCCTACATCAAGCTCACTCTCGCCGAGCCGTATCCCCGCGTGTACTTCACACGCAAAGTGAAAAAGGATGGCTCACTCTATTTCGGCCCCTACTTTCCCGCTGGCCTGGCCCGGCGCATCCTTCATTTCATTCACAAGCGTTTCATGGTGCCGTCGTGTTTTGTGGACTTGACCAAAAACCACCCCCGCCCTTGTTTGCAGTACCACATCAAGCGCTGCTTGGGTCCTTGTGTAGCTGGCCTTACAACTCCCGAGCGCTACGCCGAAGCGGTGCGCGATGTGCGCATGTTCCTGGAGGGCCGCAGGCACGATTTGATGAAAAGCATCGAGGCCCGCATGCTGGCCGCGGCGGAGAATGAGCGTTTCGAAGAAGCGGCCGCCTATCGCGACCTGTTGCACACCATCGAAGACATCGAAGAACGCCAGAGAATTGCTGCCGCTCAAGGCGATGATACCGATGTGATCGCCTATTACGCCGAGCCTCCCCTGGTGGCGGCCAATGTGTTCCACCTTCGTGGCGGACGCATCGTCGACCGGCGCGAGTTCTACTGGGAAGAGTTGGAAGCCTTCGAACCCCACGAATTCGTGACTTCCTTACTCAAACAGCTCTATCTGGAAGCGCAGTATCTGCCCAGAAAAATCCATGTGCCCATCGAGTTTGAAGAATGCGTCCTGTTGGAGGAGATCCTCAGCGAACGCGCCGGACACAAGGTGGAAATCTTTACGCCCCAGCGCGGAAGCAAAGCGGCGATCCTCGATTTAGTCGAGAATAACGCCAAACACTGCTTCCAGCAGCGCTTCCGCGTGATGAAGCCCACCTCCAAAGCTATCGGGGAGGCATTGCAAAACGCCTTGGAGCTTCCGGAGGAGCCGAAGCGTATTGAGAGCTTCGACATTTCACACATTCAGGGCACCGACACCGTCGCGTCGATGGTCGTGTGGGAAAACGGCCGCACGAAGAAATCCGACTGCCGCAAGTTCATCATCCGCGGCGACTCCGGTCCCGCTGGCCGGCCCCGTAGCGAAAACGATGATTTTGCCAGCATGCACGAAGCGGTGACTCGCCGTTACAAGCGCCTTCAGGAAGAACAAAAAGCCATGCCCGGCCTGATCTTGATCGATGGCGGCCTGGGCCAACTGCACGCGGCTGCCCAGGCGCTCGAACAGTTGCAGATCATCAACCAGCCCATGGCCAGCATTGCCAAGAAGGAGGAGATCCTCTACGTGTTGGGGCAAGAGGGCGAACCGGTTACTCTGGACCGTCATTCGCCGGTTTTGCACCTGATCCAACAAATTCGCGACGAAACTCACCGCTTCGCCGTCACTTTTCATCGACAGCGCCGCGCCGCTCGCCAGACCCACACGGTGCTCCTTGACATACCCGGCATCGGTCCCAGAACCTCGCAAAAGCTGTTGCAACGCTACGGCAGCATTGCCAATTTGCGTCGGGCCAGCGTTGAAGAACTCAGCCGCATCGTGAACCGCAAGAACGCGGAAAAGATCGTCGAGCACTACGAGAAAAGCAAAGATACTTCCGTAACCATTATTGATACTAATACCGGTTAGTACGCGTTGCCTCTTCCTACCCTGCTATGCTACGTTTTTTCTGGAGGTTAACATGGCCGACGGTGTTGGTTCCAAAGTGAGCTATTTCTTGGTTGGCGTGGGTATTGGTGCTGTTCTGGGTGTCTTGTTTGCCCCGAAGTCGGGCGAGGAGACACGCGATTTCCTTAGCAAGCGCGCCGAGGACGGTCGTGAGTTTGCCCAGAAGAAGGCGCGCGAGCTGCGCGACCGCGCCGACGAGCTGATCGAGCGCGGCAAAGACGCCGCGACGCGCAAACGCGACTCTTTGTCAGCGGCGGTGGAAGCCGGCCGCGAAGCTTTCTTGCGCGAATCGAAGTCGTAACCCGGGCCGAAACCGGCCGTCGACGTTGCGGAAAGGGTGGGGTGTGAATGCAATTCTGGATGGAATTCTTCAGCATCGTGGCCGCCATCGCCCTTGTGGTTCAGGTGGCTATCCTGATCGGCTTGTTCGTTCAACTCAAGCGCACCACCGAATCCATCAACCGCATGATCAATGATCTGCACGCCCGCATGGGCCCGATTCTCACCCGCACGCAGATCCTCTTGGATGATGCTCAGCCAAAGTTAGCCGGCTTGATTGACGACGCTTCGCACGTGGTCTACTTGGCTCGTGCCCAAGCGCAGAAGCTGGACAAAATTTTTAGCGAGGCCTCCGATCGCTTGCGGGGCCAGTTGGTGCGTACCGACCGCATTGTGACCGGCGCTTTAGAGGCCGTCGAGGATGCGGGCACTCAGGTGCGCCGCAATTTTCTGGGGCCGGTACAGAAAGCCTCCGCATTGGTGCATGGAATAAAGGTCGGCTTGGATTTCCTGCGCGCTCGCCGCGCTGAACGGGACCTGCGTCAGAGAGTTCCGGAAACGCTGGAGCAAGAAGACGAGCTCTTTATTTGATCCAGCCGCCGGCCATAACTACATCGCCGTCGTACAACACTCCCGCTTGCCCGGGCGTGATCGCTCGCTGCGGTTCATCAAACGTAATCCGTGCCCGCAGACCGGGCAACGCTTCCACCGTGGCGGCCGCCGGCTCATGCTTGTGGCGGATCTTCACAAACCCGCGTAGCGGTTCCACCGGCTCTTGGATCGACAACCAATTCAGATTCTCGATTTCCACCCTCGTGGACCGCAGATCCGCGTCGTCGCCGACGATCACCTGGTTGTTCTCTGTGTCGATCGCCAGCACATAAACCGGTTTGCCGGCCGCAAATCCCAGGCCCTTGCGTTGCCCCACCGTGTAATTGTGTATTCCCGAGTGGCGCCCAATTACTATGCCATCTTCTGTAACGATAGCGCCTTGCTTTTCCTGCAGCGGCTCGCCCGACTCCCGCGTGTATGCCTGGATAAACTGCGCGTAATTGCCATTTGGCACAAAGCACAATTCCATGCTCTCGGGCTTGTCGGCGACTGGCAGGTTCACCCGGCGCGCCAATTCCCGAACCTCATCCTTGGTCAATTCGCCCAACGGAAAATCGCTTAGCGACAGCTGCTCTTGCGTAAGTCCCCAGAGGAAATAGGATTGGTCCTTCGACAGATCACGAGCCCGCAAAAGCTGATAACGCCCGGTGCTCGCGTCCTTGCGGATTCGCGCGTAATGCCCGGTAGCCAGCCGTTCTGCGCCGATCTGCCGGGCCATACGCAGCAGCGGTTCAAACTTCACCTCGGTGTTGCAGTTGGTGCAAGCGATGGGTGTCCGGCCCGCCAGATATTGCTGCACAAATGGACGGATCACCCGTGCTTCGAACTGTTGCTCGAAATTGACCACGTAATGTGGAAAGCCCAAATGCTGCGCCACACGTTTGGCGTCGTACACATCGTCCAGCGAGCAACAACGATGCTGCGCCGGGCCATTCGGCTGCAACTCCGGTAACCGCCTCTGGTTCCACAATTGCATCGTCAAGCCAACGATTGCCTTCCCCTGCTCGAGCAGTACCGCGGCCACCGTCGAAGAATCGACTCCGCCCGACATGGCTACCGCCACCAGTCCGCGCTTCGTCTCCTTACTGGCCGGCATCGCCTCAAGTTGTGCTTGCGTGAACATGCTTCTAGTTTAGCGGCATACCCGATTACTTTGAAGTTTGCCGAAGAGCCGCCGGGCTCGACGAATGATACGTGGGCGAAAGCTCGCGGAGCTGGCTAACCGCAGCGGGGATGACCTCGATGGCCGCGTCAATGTCGGCGGACGTCGTCCCACGCCCCAAGCTGAATCGTGCGCTGGCCCGCGCCTCCGATTCCCTCAGCCCAATCGCAGTAAGCACGTGCGAGGGCTGAACGGCGCCCGAAGAACAGGCGGCACCTGTGGAGCATGCCAAGCCTTTCAGGTCCAGGGCGATCACCAGCGCTTCCGCTTCGATCCCGGCAAACGTAATGTTGCTGGTATTGGGAGTTCGTGCAGCGCCGGCCCCATTCGCGTGACAGTCCGGCACGCGGGATACCAACTGTTGCTCCAGGCGGTTGCGCAATGCCCCAATGCGCGCGGCATCTTCGCCAAGGGAAAGGCGAGCGAGTTCTGCGGCTTTCCCCAGCCCAACGATGGCCGCGACATTCTCCGTGCCGGGGCGGAATCCCCGTTGATGATGCCCGCCAAACAGCAGTTGCGCCACCCGCGTGCCGCTCTTGATGTACAGAGCGCCCACTCCCTTCGGCCCGTAAATCTTGTGTCCCGATAGCGCCAACAGATGAACTTGGGAACCCTGGACATCCACCGGAATTTTCCCCACGGATTGCACCGCGTCGGTGTGCAAATAGATTTTGTGCTCTGTCGCGATTTCACCGATCTGTTTCAATGGTTGCACCGTGCCTATCTCATTATTCGCGTGCATTACGCTGATCAGCACGGTTTCCGGCCGGACCGCCCTCCGAAGCTCCTCCAGATCGATCAGGCCGTCGGAAGAAACCCGCAGGTACGTTACCTGCACGCCTTGCTTCTGCAGTTCTTGACAGCTGTTCAACACCGCTTCGTGTTCGATCGCGCTGGTGATGACGTGGACCTGCCGTTGTTCCGTCGAGCTTGCGCGAACCACCCCAAAGATGGCGTGGTTGTCCGATTCCGTTCCGCCACTCGTAAACACGATTTCCTGCGGGCTCGCGTTCAGCAGCTCCGCGACTTGTTCGCGCGCGGTTTCCACCGCTCCCCGGGCGCGTTGGCCGAAGGTATGGATCGACGAGGCGTTGCCGTACTCCCCGGAAAAATACGGCAGCATGGCATCCAGTACCTCGGTGCGCACCGGGGTGGTCGCATTGTGATCCAGGTAGATGCGGCGCATCTTTTGAACATAGCACAGGCTGCCGTTCTGGCGCTCGCCCCCGTTTTCGCGCCTCTCCGGGCGATGATGATGGCAATTTGTCTTGCCGCGCCCGGAAATTGCTGCGATGATGCATGCCGCATCGGGAGTCATTTTTTCATATTCAGTGCCTGTCCCACCGCCCATCAAGGTTGCGTCAAGGTTCCAAACGTCACAGAAAGTGGTCCGCCATGAAATTCACAAAACAGTTGTTATGGCTTCTCGCGGTTCTGTTGATCAGCTCTGGACGCCTCTCCTGTTTGGCGCTCGCACAGTCGCAGCCACAACAATCTCCAGCCAAGCAGCAGTCTCCCCCCGCTCCATCGGCGCAGCAAAAATCAGCGCCGCAAAAGGAGACCGACGCCGGCACCGCCAATGACGATCAAGAGGCACCCGACGAAGACTTGGCCCCCGCCGCCGTGCAACTGGATCTTTCCAACGCTTCGCCGCTGATTCAGGCCTTGTATCGCGCCACCCGCGAAACTAAGGAGCCGCAAATCCTGGCGCAATTGGCCGACGCCAAGAAACTCCTCGACGACGGCGCCGATGTCAAAGCCGTCGACTCCAGCGGCCGCACCGCGCTGCACTGGGCCGTGATGGGCTCCAGTTACAACATCAAGCCGAAGGTCCTGGTCGCCTATGAAGAAATTGCCGACGAATTGATTCAAAAAGGTGTGGACCTCAACCGCGAAGACGTCTACCAGGACACCGCTCTCGATCACCTTCTTTACGCCCCCACCTTCGAAATTCAAACGTTGCTGATCGAAAACGGTGCCAGCAGCGGTTTCTTGGCCGCCTTTTACCACTTCTTCGATGAACGCGACAAAGGCATTCCACCCACTCACTCCGCCGCCGTCACGCTCTCCCGCACCGCCGACTTGGCCCCCGGCCTCACCCTTAGCATTCGTCTCGACGGGCCGGTCTACAGCGACCGCTCCCGCACCGGCGATCCTGTCAGCGCCACCGTTACCTACCCGTTGTGCAAAACCGGCGAGAACATTAAGTGCAATGACGGTGAGCTGCTGGTGTCCCCAGGGACCAGAGTCAATGGAACGATTTTGTTTGCCGCTAAAGCTCCCGACAAATATTCCCGCCCGCGGCTGGTGCTCGATTTTTCGAACATCCTCTACAAAGATGGCAAACGCTCCCCCTTATACGCTCGTGTGATTGATGTCGACAATGCCCGCGAGACCGTACGCAATAACGAAATTCTCGGCATCATCCAGCCCCACGCCTCCAGGAAAGCCTCCATTGCTATTGCCGCCATGAGTGCCGCCAATCCCATTGCTGGTTACACCATCAAAGGTGTCCAGACCATCTACGGCCTCTCGATCCGCCGCGAAATTCAATTTCCTTCTGGAACCGATCTGCAGATTCAGATTGTGCGGCCATCCATGCTGAAGGAGAGACCACCTTGGGACGGATGGAAGGAGCTGCCAGTCGATGCAAATCTCGAAAAATTGGCTGACGCCGCGCCGTTGCGAACATACACCAACAACAACACGCCATCGGACCTCACGAACTTGATGTTCCTGGGAACGCGTACCCAGTTGTTGGCCGCGTTTGGCGAAGCGGGCTGGTACGATGCGGACAACATCAACGTGAAGTCTGCGCTGAAGGCCGCCCAGGCCACCGTGCGCCAGAGCGGCTATTCCAACGCTCCCGACACTTCTTCTGGAAGGACGGCCGCCCGATGTGGTGTTGCAGAAATCGCTGAACACCTTCGCGAAACGCCATCACGTCCGCATCTGGAAATTGCCCAAAACCTATAATGGCCAGGAGGTGTGGGTCGGCGCGGCCACTCATGACATCGACACCTCCAGCAGCAGAGCGGGGACGAAATGGAGCCACCGGATCGACCCGCACGTCGACCGCGAACGCGAATGGGTCGGAACCGATTTGTTGTTCGTCGGTACGGCGACCGCCTACGCCGCCGTAGGCCGTCCGAATGCCCCGCGGAAAACAACCAATGGCACCGGCGACGATATTCTGACCGACGGCAACAATGTGGGTCTTAAAGCTGGGGCCGTTACGCGAATCTGACCAACTCACGCAAAACCACTGACACTGCCGGCTTTCACCCCAAATTGAATCGAGCCGCGCCTTTGCGCCCCTCTGATTTGCTCGAGCTTGTCCATTTCCTCCATCATTGCTGCTGCTTTCGCCGTTCTTTGCGCCTGCAACAATCCCCATGTTAGTGTGTCCGATTGAACGCACGGGAAAGCATGTGTCCTGGAGGGACCCGGTGGGATATGCGGATTTGCGGGAATTTGTAAGCAAGCTGGAGAAGGAAGGCGAATTACGCCGGATCAGAACCGAAGCGGACCCGGTGCTCGAAGTTACAGAGATTGTTCAGCGCGCACAGTTGCTTCCCGGCCCAAAAGGCAATCCTGGTGGGCTCGCGCTATTCTTCGAAAAACCTAAGGGATCGCGCTACCCCCTGCTCATCAACGCCTTCGGAAGCGAACGTCGCATGCAACTGGCCTTTGAAGTCGAGAAACTCGAAGACGTAGCCGCGCGCATCCGGGGATTTCTGGACATGCAGACTCCCCAAGGCCTGTTCGACAAAATGAAAATGCTCCCCAAGCTCATGGAACTTGGCTCGTTTTTCCCCAGAGTCGTCAAAGAAGGCCCCTGTAAAGAGGTCATACGAAAGGGAAACGACGTCAACCTCTTCGATTTCCCCATTCTGAAGTGTTGGCCTCAGGACGGCGGCCGCTTCATCACCTTCCCCCTGGTATTCACCAAGAGCCCGGTAACCGGCAAGCGCAATGTCGGCATGTATCGCATGCAAATCTATGACGAGCGCAGCACCGGCATGCACTGGCAGACGCAAAAGCACGGCGCGGAACATTTCCGGCGTGCTCGCGCAGCCAATCCTGAAGGCAGGATCCCCGTGAGCGTTGCTATCGGCTCGGACCCCGCTACCACCTTAGGCGGCGTTTTGCCCATTCCGCCCGATCTCGACGAAATGATGTTTAGTGGCTTCCTCAAAAAGGAATCCGTCGAACTCGTCAGGTGCGAAACCAATGAACTCGAAGTTCCCGCCAATGCCGAAATTGTTTTGGAAGGCTACGTCCATCTCAATGAAATGCGCACCGAAGGCCCCTTCGGCGACCACACCGGCTTTTATTCTCTGGAGGGTGAATATCCGGTCTTTCATGTCGAGTGCGTCACCCATCGCTCCGATCCCATCTATTTGACTACCGTCGTCGGGCCTCCGCCACAGGAAGACTTCTACATCGGCTATGCGATTGAGCGCATCTTCCTGCCGCTGATGAAAATGACCCATCCGGAGATTGTCGATGTCTCTATGCCTGCCGAAGGAATCGTCCACAACTTGATGATTGTATCCATTCGCAAATCGTATCCCGGCCACGCCCGCAAGGTCATGAACGCCATTTGGTCGCTCGGCCAAGCCATGTGCACTAAGGTGCTTGTTGTGGTGGATCACGATGTGAATGTTCATAACTATCGAGAGGTAGTGTGGAAGGCGCTGTGCGCCATTGATCCGGAACGCGACGTGCAATTTACCCTTGGTCCCGTCGATACTCTCGACCATGCCGCGCGCATGCAGGACCTGGGGTCGAAAATGGGCGTTGACGCCACTCGCAAATGGCCTGCCGAGGGATTCACGCGGCCCTGGCCAGACGAAATCTTAATGGACCAAGCCACCAAGGCGCGCGTCGACGCGCTATGGAAAAGCTTGGGTATGTGACTCCGGGCCCTTCCTACTCGCTCTTACTTGTCGAACCACCGCCCGCGAACGCCAGTCCGTCGACTCCCTTGGTGAGTTGAATCGGGCTCTCCATTTGCCAGGTTTTTAGATTCAGCACTTCGATCGTCCCCGCTTGCGGGCAGCTCACGAATGCTCGCGTACCGTCCGGCGCCACCAGCACTTCACCGGAAGCCGCGGGAATATCATAGGAGTGCGCCAGATTCCCTGAGGAAGTATCCAAGACGAATATTTCCCCCGCCAGCGCATTCGCCACCAACCAGTGCCCATCCGGAGTTGCCGCCGAGGAATACACGATCGAGGGCACACTCCACCACCCGGAAATCGCGCTTGTCCCCGTGCTGATCACTGCGATCCGTGCCTTTTCCTGATCATGCGTGTACACCTTTCGCCCGTCGGGTGACATGGAAATTCGCTGGACCTCTCCGGCCACCGGGATGGTTGCGATCAGCGAATGCCTGTGCAAATCCAGAACGCTGACATTTCCCGCAAACACGTTGGCCGTGTACGCGCGCGAACCATCCGGACTGACCACGAACATGTGCGAATCCACCTGCCCGGTGGGAATTTCCGCCACTACCTTTCGCGTGCCTGGATCGATCACGTCCACCTCTTTCGCCAGTTCCGCCGAAACGTACAGCAAACCGTCAGGTCCGAATTTTGCGCAGTGCGGCCGCACCGGCTTCCCCAAATCGATGATGTGCACCGCGCGGCCTGCGGCGATATCGATCACTTCCACCGTGCTCCCATCAGTTCCTGGTTTGCCGACGCCAGAGTTGCCGTAAATCGGCACGTACGCGAACTTCCCGTCAGCAGAAGCGATGACCTCGTGTCCATTTATGTCCACGCCCACTTTCGCCATGGTCTTGCGGGAATCGGGATCAATGACCAGCAGCGTGTGTTCGACCTGATTGGCAACCAGCAACCGCTGCGCGGATCCCAGCGAAGGGAACAGCAGTGCCGCCAACAGTAGAACCCAATTTTTCATCGCGCACCCTCCTGGCTGATGTTTGCATACTCCACGCGTTAAAGGCGGGAAGAGTATAACCTCGTGTTGCAAGTTTCGTGTGGCCACTCGGAAACCTGCTCGCTCTGCGTGGCAGTAAGAAGGTTTGCATCCGTGTGTGCAAGACATCATTGCGGAAAAACGGAAAAAGCCTGACGATAAAGAATAACCGTCCTGGAGGACAGGCCGAAAACGCAAGGATGCACAACTAATAGCGGCACTTTCGCGTGCCAGTCACTAGGAGTTGTGGTACCTGCCTACAATACCAGGTCAATTGCCTAAAATTCCCGATGTTTTTAGGACAACTCCGGGAGAGAAGCGCTTGACGCTCCACGTTACGAGGTGACATAACGGGATCAAGGTTTACCCGCTCGGGTTCCTGTGGTCTTGGCTATCCGAAGCGGGTGCGAATACGTCTCAACCGGGCGTGTTGCGGACAGGATGGGCGTTCCTCGTGAGCGAATCACGCGAAGTGATGAACGTACGTCAAGCTTCCCAGTACCTGGGCATTAGCCCGGATACTTTGTATCGGTACATCACCGAGGGCGAGATACCGGCATTTAAACTCGGCAATCGCTGGAAATTGAGAAAAACGATCCTGGATCGATGGATGGAACGCAAGATGAGCCAGGCGGTGGCACGGCGCCGCTAGGTTTGTCGAGACGTGAGGGAAAGAGGCCGCGATATGTGGTTACTCGGTGGCAAAAAGAGCAAACAGCTCGTCGGTTTGGATATCGGCTCCAGCTCTATCAAAGCTGTCGAGCTGAAATCCACTAAGGCCGGGTATGAGCTGGTTAGCTACGGCATGGAGACCTTGGCCCAGGACACCGTTGTCGACGGCGCGATTATGGACGCGCCCCAAGTCGCCAATGCCATCACTAAAATTTTCGATCTCGAGAAGATTAAGACCAAGAGCGTGGCCACCTCCGTATCTGGCCACTCCGTGATCGTCAAGCGCGTGCCCCTGCCGCTGATGACCGAGGAAGAGTTGTACGATCGCATTCCCTCCGAGGCCAGCCAGCACATCCCCTTCGACATCGCTGATGTGAACCTCAGCTATCAGTTGCTGGAAGCCATGGACTCGCAGATGGACGTCCTGCTCGTGGCCGTCAAAAAAGATAAGATTCTTAACCACACTAACGTGCTGGCTCAGGCCGGGAAAACACCCGTCGTCGTGGATATCGACGCCTTCGGTTTGCAGAACTGTTTCGAAGTCAACTATGAACCCGACGCCGGTCAGACCGTCGCGCTGCTTAACATCGGCGCCAGCGTTATGAACATCAACATTGTCCGCGGCGGCATTCCCTTGTTCACCCGCGACGTCAGCGTCGGCGGTAACCAGTACACCGACGCGCTGCAAAAGGAGCTGGACCTCAGCTTCGATGATGCGGAACGCTTGAAGAAGGGCGAGACCCTGCCCAGCGTGACCGACGAGCAGAAAGGCCAGATTCTGCGCAGCGTCTCGGACATTCTGACTCTGGAGATTCAGAAGACTTTTGATTTCTTCCGCGCCACCGCCAGCGGGGAAAACATCCAGCGCATCATGGTGGCCGGGGGTACCGCGCGCGTGCCCGGTTTGGTCGATTTGTTGCGCGAAGAATTTGCCATGCCCGTGGAAGAATTGAATCCGTTCCGTAAGGTGTTAATCAACCCGGGGAAACACAGCGAAGATCAGATCCGCGAATTGGCGCCCCGATTGGTAGTCGCGGTGGGATTGGCCTTGAGGAGCTTCGACTAGCCATGATCCGTATAAACTTACTCGGACAAGCGCGGCCCAAAGCCGCACGCCGGCCGGTGGATACCGGGGCTGCTATGCCTCTGGTTTTCATCGGTGCCGGAATTCTTCTCGGCGGGCTTTTCCTCTTTTACTTCTATCACTCCTGGGAAACCCAGTTGAACCAGGAAAACGCCCGCATCAAGCAACTCCAGGCTCAGAAAACCGAACTGGAGCAGATCAAACTCCAGGTCGAAGCCTTTGAAAAGCAGAAACAGGTGCTCCAACAACGCGTCGGTACCATCGAGCAACTGCAAAAAGACCGCACCGGCGGCCAGGAACTCCTCGATGAAATCGCCAACACCGTTTCTCGCGCCGAGAACCTCTGGCTGACCTCCATGAGCAAGAAGGGAACTTCCGTTAGCATGGAAGGCGCTGCGGCTTCCCTCAACTCCGTAGCCAACTTCATTACTGCTCTGAAGCGCTCCGGCTACTTCTCGAAAATTGAGATTAAAGAAGCCAAGCAAGACGACAAGAATATGAACGTCCAGACTTTCATGTTCACCATCAATGCCGAAATCGCACCCAGCACTCCGGAAGCCGCGCCGCAAAGCCGCCCAGCCAGTGCCCCGGCGCAGGGTGCGCCCAACTCCGCTGTACCGGCGAAGAGAGGATAGAGAACCATGGCCAATCCTTTCCGCGATATGTCGGTGATCATGCAGGGTCTGGTGGCCCTGGCCATCGCCGTCGTTCTCGTGCTGGTGGGCTTGTACGTTCCTTTCTCACCCGTGGCTCAGGAGCGTTCCTCTTACGATACTGCCGTTCAGCAACGCACCAAGCTGAATCAGGAAGTCACCCAACTGCAGGTCTACAAGCAGCGCTACGGTGAACTCCGACAACAGATGGATGCCCTCAACAAACAGTTGGACACTTTGAAGACCATCGTTCCCGAGGAAAAGGAAGTGGACGAATTCATCCGTCAAGTGGAAGGCGCGGCCGCTGCCTCCAACGTGCAGTTGCGCCGTTTGACGGCACAGAACATCGTGCCCAAGGATTTCCACTACGAGATGCCTTTCGAGGCCCAGGCCGACGGCGCTTACTTCAACGTTCTGGATTTCTTTGCCCGGCTCAGTCGCCTCTCGCGCATCATCAATGTTGGCGACTTGCAGTTCGACGATCCTCAAGGCAACAGTGTGAAGGGCACCAAATATGCGGTTCGCCCGGGAGAGACGGTCACGGGCGTATTCACCATTACCACATTCTTTACCAAGCCGGCTGATACCGCTCCGGCGGCGGCGAGCGGCCCCAAGGCACCTGGGGCGCCCGTCCGAAAGCCGTGAGCGGGGAATGAGCGAGCTATGCGTCGATTGAAAATACTGCTTATCGCGTTACTGCTGGCAGCGGTGGGTTTCGGCGCCCAGGCGCAAACCACGCCTCCTCCGGCCAAGCACACTGCCAAGCCGGCGACTAAGCCCGTAGCAGCAAAGTCGGCAGCCAAGAAAGCCCCCATCGTGGCGGCTCCGGCTGTCGAAACCGAAGTCAAGGTCGCCCGTCGCGATCCCTTCGAGTCCTTGACCACCCGCCAGGAAGCCGCTTCCAAAGCGGCCGCCAATCTGCCGCCCGGCAAAGCCGGACTGCAAGTCGCATCCCTCCGTTTGGACGGCATCGTCAAATCGCCCAATGGCATGATCGCGGTGGTTACCAACCCGCAGTCGCGTACCTACTTCTTGCGCGAAGGCGATCAGTTGTATGACGGCAAAGTCGAAAAGATTGCGTTAGATGGGGTGTCGTTCAACGAGGTCGGGAAAGACGCCTTCGGCAAACCTGTGGAACGGCAAGTAAACAAGAGAATCTACTCCAGTGCAGGAGAACAGCAATGACGACGAACTGGCGGGCCTTACGGTGTGGCTGCCTGATACTGACGAGCGTGATGCTGGGCGGCGCCCCGGCTCTCGTTCGCGGGCAGGAGTCCGCTGGCCCTAGCACAACTGCGGCGGTGATCTCTAGCGTCGCGATCACCCAGGACACCCAACGCGCGGTGGTTCGCGTCAAGGGAGCGGGACGGCTGGACGTTCACCCGGTGCGCCTGCAAAACCCGGAACGCCTGGTGCTGGACTTTCCCGGAGCGCGCATGAACGTGCAGAAAAGCTCTATCCCCGGCGTTTCCGCGCCCGTCCGTGGCGTGCGCATGGCCCAATTCAAACCCGATGTTGCCCGCGTCGTCATCGACTTGACCGCCTCTGCGCCTTACGAAGTTACCCATGACGGCGACACCCTCGTGGTGTATGTCAAAGTCCAGTCGGCAGACGCCAATGCGCCAGCAGCCGTCACCTCTGCAGCCAAAACCAAGCAGATCGCGGCGCCGGCAAAGGGTTCTGCAGTCAACGACTCCACGGACAAAAGTGATAGCGGACATTTCCCGTTGCCCAACGAACTGACCCAGCCCTCGGCTTCTTTGGCGGCAGAAAATGCACCTGCTCCCCCGGCTCCGCCAAGCTCTGCGCAACAGGCCGCCCAACAAGCTGTGCAGCAGGCCAGCAACGCGGCTTCCACCGTCGCCGCCCAGACGACCAGCGCCTCTCCCTCGGCGGGTCACTACACCGGTGAGCCCATTTCCGTCAACCTGAAGGATGTGGACCTGAAGGATTTCTTCCGCTTGATCCATGAGATCAGCGGATTGAACGTAGTGCTCGATCCCAACGTCAAAGGCACCCTGACCATCGTCCTCGACGAGGTGCCCTGGGATCAGGCCCTAGACATCGTGCTGGTCAACAACGGACTGGACAAGCAGCTCAACGGCAATGTGCTGCGTATCGCTACCAAGGACACTTTGAAGAAGGAAGCCGAAACTGCTCGCGACCTCCAGAAGGCTCAAGCCGAGGCGGTCGCCCCAATTACCGTCACTCGCGTCCTTAGCTACGCCAAAGCCGCCACCATGAAGGACACTCTGAAAAAGTTCCTCTCGGCTCGTGGTGACATCTTCTCTGACGATCGCTCCAACCAACTGGTCATCCGCGACATTCCCTCGGTCATTCCCACGCTCGACAACTTGATCCATCAGCTCGATCGTAAATCCCAGCAGGTGGAAATTGAGGCGCGGGTTGTCGAAGCCACTCGCTCGTTCAGCCAGGATATCGGCATACAGTGGGGCTTTGCGGGATCCACCACCAGCGGCCGCTCCATTTTTGGCGGCGCTCCGCAGGTTGGTATCAGCCCCACAAGCACCGGCTCGGGTTTGCCCCAGCCTCCCCTCATCGGTACGCCGGCTACTTCCAGCAGTAGCAACACCGGAGCCACCGGCGGCCTCCCCTTTAACGTCAACCTGCCCGCGGGTGCGCCCACCAGCGGCTTCTTCTTTGGCCATCGCTCCCCCAATTTTGCCGTGGACCTGTACATCACCGCCGCGGAAGCCAAGGGCGTTGGCAAACTTCTGTCCAAGCCGAAAATCATCACCCAGAACAACGAAAAAGCTACGGTGAAGCAGGGTAACAAAATCCCGATCCAGACGACCATCAACAACACCATCTCGGTCCAGTACATCGACGCGGTTCTGCAACTCACCGTCACCCCGCAGATCACTGCCGAAGGCACCGTGTTCATGGACGTGCTGGTGGAAAACACTCAGATTGACAACGGTATCCCGCGCGTCATGGGTATCCCCGCATTGGATACTCAGTCTGCGGAGACGAAAGTGCTCGTTGCCGATGGTGGCACCGTGGTCATCGGCGGCATCATCGTCACCCAGCAACAGACCAGCATCAACCAGGTGCCCATCGTCGGAAGCATTCCGGTCATCGGACGGTTGTTCCGCGAACAGGCGGTCAGCATCAGTTCTTCCGAGTTGCTGTTCTTCCTGACGCCGCGAATCATTCCCGGATAACTCATTCGCGGTTTTTGCAACTGGCAAACTCCGGATCAATTAGAATCGAGGAGACGCAAGTCTCCTCGGTTTTTTTATGCGCGACACCTTCGCGAAAAGACGGCGCCAGATCGTGCGCCAACTCAACGCCCGGCAGCTCGAATGCTTGCTGGTTACTAAGCCCGCGAATTGGTACTACCTCACCGGGTTCACCGGCGATTCCGGCATGTTGCTGGTTGCCAAGCAAGGCGCAACGCTGATCACCGACGGTCGCTTCCTTGCGCAAGCCAAGCAAGAAGCGCTGGGTATTCGGATACACCCGCAAGATGGGCCGCTGCTTGCCGCCACAGGCCATTGGCTCAAAAATCACGGTTTTCGCCGCGTTGCCTTTGATCCCGAACAATGGATGGTGGCGCATTTCCAGGCGCTTAAGACCGCCGCCGGGTCCAAATGCCGCCTCATCGAGGCGGCGGCCATGGTGGAAGGCCTGCGCCTGCGCAAAGACCCTCAGGAACTGGCCCTAATGCGCAAAGCGGCCCTATTAGCTGGTGAAGTCCTGCAAGGCGCGCTCAAGCTGCTCCGCCCAGGGGTTCGGGAAATGGAAGTTGCTGCCGAAATCGAGTACCAGATGAAGAAGAACGGTGCCAGCGGACCCTCATTTGAAACCATTGTGGCTTTTGGCCACAGAGCGGCGTTCCCTCACGCTCGGCCCACCCGCAAGCAGTTGAGGAAAAATGAGTTGGTCGTGTTGGACCTGGGTGTTATACTCGCGCATTACTGCAGCGACATTACCCGTACAGTGTATGTGGGGCGGGCCCCAAGGCGTATCCGCGACTGTTATCGTGCGGTGCAAGACGCCAACCAGGCCGCCACAAAAGCCGTTCGGGCTGGTACATCCTGCGGAGAGATCGACGCCGCCGCCCGCGAAGTCCTGAAGAAGCAGAAGCTCGACAGTTATTTCGTGCACAGCGCCGGCCACGGTTTGGGCCTCGAAGTTCACGAAGCTCCGCGGGTTGCTCGCGGCCAGTCCGTTCGACTTGAAGTGGGGAATGTGATTACCATAGAACCTGGCGTGTATCTGCAAGGCCTTGGTGGTATTCGCATCGAAGACGACGTAGCGGTGGGTGTTGAGGGCAACGAAGTATTGACCCGCGTCTCGCGGGATCTCATCGAAATCTAACGATAAAAGATGAAACGGAAAAAGCCGCCGAAAGCCAATGACAACGCAGCCTTCAGCGAGCCTGACATTGGCCGGCTCGAGCAATTGCTGCGCTTCATGACCGACCACAACCTGGAAGAGTTCGAATACGCCCGCGGGGATTTGCATATCCGGCTGAAGAAACCCGGACCCGCTGCCGTGGCCACCGTCCATCGATCGCCTGCGGAAATTATCGTCCCTGGAGCGATTCCCGCGCCCGCGGCCATACCGGAGGAGGGCAACGCCGAACCCGGTCTGCGCGGCGGGGAAGATCTGTTTCTGGTCAAGTCGCCGATTGTCGGCACCTTCTATGGTTCGCCCAGTCCGGGCGCTGAGCCTTTCGTCAAGGTCGGTAGCTACGTGGACGCGGGCCAGACTCTGTGCATTGTCGAAGCCATGAAGCTGATGAACGAAATCGAAGCGGAAACCAGTGGCGAGGTGCTGCGCATCTTCGCGGAAAACGGCCAGCCGGTGGAATACGGCCAGCCGTTGTTCGGTATTCGGCCGAGCCGGAAACGGTAAGCGCCCCATCCCTTATGTTCCAAAAGATTCTGGTAGCGAATCGCGGCGAAATTGCGCTGCGGGTCATCTGTGCGTGCAAGGAATTGGGCATCGGCACGGTGGCCGTCTATTCCGAAGCCGATCGCAACGCCCTGCACGTTCGCTTTGCCGATGAAGCTGTGTGCATCGGCCCGCCGCGCAGCAGCGAAAGCTACCTGAACATTCCTCACGTCATCAGCGCCGCCGAAATCACCAACGTTGACGCCATTCATCCGGGCTACGGCTTTCTTTCGGAAAACGCCAACTTTGCTAAAGTCTGCGAAGCTTCGGAGATCACTTTTATCGGGCCTAAGGCCGAAGTGATCGAAATGATGGGAGAGAAGGACCGCGCTCGGCGGGAGATGAAGTCTGCGGGGCTGCCCACCATTCCCGGCAGCGAAGGTGTGGTCGAAGGCGAAGACCAGCTCGCTCAGGAAGCCAAACGCATCGGTTACCCTTTGATTCTAAAAGCTGCCGCTGGCGGCGGTGGCCGCGGCATGCGCGTGGTTCGCAACTCTGGCGAGCTTTTGAGTGCCTACCAAACGGCGCGTAGCGAGGCACAGACCGCCTTTGGCAACCCCGACGTGTACATCGAGAAATTCCTCGAGCACCCCCGCCACATCGAATTTCAGGTAATCGGTGATCAGCACGGCAAAATCATCCACCTGGGCGAACGCGAATGCACGATTCAGCGTCGCCATCAGAAGCTGCTCGAGGAAACCCCTTCCCCCGCCATGGACCCCAAACGCCGCAAAGAACTCGGCACTAAGGTGGTCAAGGCCATGGAGGGAATCGGCTACACCAATGCTGGCACCATTGAGTTCCTCATGGATCAGGACGGCTCCATCTACTTCATCGAGATGAACACCCGCATTCAAGTCGAACATCCGGTCACCGAGTTCGTCACCGGTGTGGACATCGTTAAAGCACAAATCCGCATCGCTGCCGGTGAGCGCTTGGACGACGCTGTCGGCGCCTTCAACTTCACTGGGCACTCCATCGAGTGCCGCATCAATGCCGAGGATTCCGACACGTTTGTGCCTTCCGCCGGACGAGTCACCGCCTTTCAACCGCCGGGCGGCACCGGCGTGCGCATCGATTCCGCCGCCTATTCCGACGCGGTGATTCCCCCGTATTACGACTCCCTGGTCGCTAAGCTGGTCGTGAAAGGCCGCGACCGCAGCGAAGCCATCAGCCGCATGCGCCGCGCCCTGGAAATGTTCGTTATCGAAGGCATCAAGACATCCATCCCGCTGCATCGCCGCATTTTGGCCGATCCTGACTTTGTGGCCGGCAACCTCGACACCCACTTCATCGAAAAACTGGTCAGCTTTAACGGTAAGTAGGCTATGCGCCTTGTCATTCCCAAGCTGTACGTGATATTAGACGCTGCACTGCTTCGCGAGCCTGCTCCAAGCATTGCGACACAACTCCTTCAGGCGGGGGTGCGTCTGTTTCAATATCGCGCCAAAAACGCCCCGCCCCGGGAGACCCTGGAAATTTCCAGGCGGTTGACGCAGGCGGCCCGCGAATACGGAGCCGAATTTTTCGTGAACGATCGTCCGGACATCGCCTATCTAGCGGGCGCTAACGGGGTCCACGTCGGGCAGGACGACTTGACCGTGGAACAAGCCCGCGCTCTTGTCGGTCCGCACCGCTGGGTAGGCGTTTCGACACACAATCGCCAGCAATTTGAACGCGCCGCGCTCACTTCGGCGGATTATGTAGCCATTGGCCCTGTTTTTGCCACAACGAGCAAAACCAATCCCGACCCGGTGGTCGGCACCGAGCTCCTTCGCCAGCTTCGCCCGTTGACGCAAAAGCCCATCGTGGCCATAGGAGGCATCCGTTTGGAAAATGCTCCGGAAGTCATTCAAGCCGGCGCCGATGCCGTCGCGGTAATCAGCGATATTCTGGCTGCCTCCAACCCCGCCGACCGAGCCAGCCAATTCCTGCAGCGACTGGACACCGCCAGGTCTGCGGCTATCCTCTGAGGCGCCCTGCGCATGGCCGAGTCCATCACCGTCAACCCCGCTCCCGCAAAAACCGGGCATCACTTCGTTCGCGCCATCGGTCTGTTCGACGGCACCATGATTGTCGTCGGGTCCATGATTGGCTCGGGCATTTTCATCGTGGCCGCCGATATCGCCCGCCAGACGGGTTCAGCGGGAGGACTGCTGCTGACCTGGATCCTCACTGGAGTTTTGACCATCGCTGCCGCTCTCTCCTACGGTGAGTTGGCGGCATTGTTTCCTCACGCGGGTGGCCAATATGTATACCTGCGAGAAGCGTTTTCCCCGCTGTGGGGTTTCCTGTACGGCTGGACGCTGTTCCTGGTGATCCAAACCGGCACTATCGCCGCGGTAGCCATCGGTTTCGCGCGCTTTCTTGGCGTTCTGTTTCCGGCTATTTCCGCCAAAACCTGGATTGTTCCGCCGCTGAACTTCTCGTCCAAATTCGCCATTAGCCTTTCGGTACAACAGTTCGTGGCCGTGCTGATGATCTCCTTTCTGACTTTCCTGAATACCCGTGGGGTACGCTTGGGCAAATGGATTCAGAATGTTTTCACTTCGGCCAAAATGCTCTCGCTGCTCGGCGTGGTTTTTCTGTGCATCTTCGTGGCCCACAACGCTTCCGCCATTTCCGATAATTTTTCCCATTTCTGGACCATCCGCAGCGCCAGCACCATTGCTCCCGGACTTGGCTTTTTTCGCCGCTTTATGCCCACTGTGACCGCGGCAAGCGGCTGGTATGGCTTGTTGCTGGCCCTGGCCGTTGCCCAGGTTGGATCGCTGTTTTCCGCCGACGCCTGGAACAATATTGGCTTCACCGCCGCGGAAGTGAAAAATCCTAAGCGCGATGTGGCCTTATCGATGGCATTCGGCACCATCATCGTCATCTCTTTGTATTGCCTGGCCAACCTGGCTTACCTGTTCGCCCTTCCCTTAGATCAAATTCAAAACGCTCCTGACGATCGCGTCGCCACCGCGGCGCTCTCGGCCGTGTTCGGCGCCAAAGGCGCTGCCATGATGGCCGTCGCCATCATTATTTCCACGTTCGGGTGCAACAACGGCTTGATCCTTGCCGGTTCGCGCGTCGCCTACGCCATGGCCAAAGACGGCTTGTTCTTCAAGGCCACCGGAAAGCTCAACGATCATGGCGTGCCCGGAGTTGCCCTGAATTATCAGGGCGTTTGGATCGCCATCCTGATTCTGTTGCGCACCCGGAAGCCCGACGGCAGCTACGGCAATTTGTACAGCGACTTGCTCGATTACGTGATTTTTGCGGCCTTGCTATTCTATATCCTGACCATTCTCGGAATTTTCGTGCTGCGCTACCGCCGTCCCAACGCCGAACGTCCCTACAAAGCATTTGGCTACCCCGTCGTCCCGTTACTATATATAGTCGCGGCAACCGGAATCCTGGGCGTGTTGTTGCTATATGAAACGCAAACCGCGGGAATGGGCATGCTCATCGTGCTCTTAGGCGTGCCGGTGTACTGGTTCTGGCATCGCCGCTACAGTGTTTCCGCCGGTGAGGACGAACCCGCATGATGCTTTGCCGTGTCGCCACGAACTTAAAGGAGGGTTTGCATGCGCAACCCGCTCTTCGCAACTAAGTCGCTCCAACAATTAGTTGCCGAGGCCAAAGAATCGGGCGAACACAGCCTCAAAAAAACCCTGGGTCCCTTCCAACTCACCGCCTTGGGGGTTGGCGCCGTCATTGGCGCCGGTATCTTCGTTTTCTCCGGGCTCGGCGCGCATTATGCCGGTCCCGGCTTGATGCTGTCCTTCGTGATCTCCGGGCTTGGCTGCGCCTTCGCGGCTCTCTGCTACGCAGAATTCGCGGCCATGATTCCGCTGGCGGGAAGCGCCTACACTTACGCCTACGCCACCCTCGGCGAACTCTTTGCCTGGATCATTGGCTGGGACCTCACCCTCGAGTACGCCATGGGCGCCAGCACCGTCTCCTCTGGCTGGTCTAACCACTTCATCGAACTGCTCAACATTTTCCACCTGAAAATGCCCTTGTGGCTGGCCTATGACCACTGGACCGCCCTGGCCACTGCGCAAAAAACTGTGGCGCGGCAGATGGCTCAACTAGCCGATCCCTCGCTGTTGCCGGGCACGCAAGCTTTCCTCGACAAGGCCGATGCTATCCTGGCCACTCATTCCCCCGAACTCATCCAGCGCGCCCATGATTTGGTCCATGCACCGCGAATCTTTGGAATCGAGATCGGCTTCAACCTTCCGGCATTTTTCGTCGCTCTGATCATCACCACGGTCCTGGCGATTGGTATCAAAGAAAGCGCCCGCTTCAACGCCGCCATCGTTGTCATAAAAGTCTCCGTGGTGCTGTTCGTCATCGCCCTCGGTGCGCGCTACATCGACACCGCCAACTGGGGCAGTGATTGGCACTCTTTTGCTCCCATGGGCTTTGGCGGAATCGGAGCTGGTGCCGCGTACATATTTTTCGCCTACATCGGCTTTGACGCCGTCTCCACCACGGCACAGGAGGCCAAAAACCCACAGCGCGACCTGCCCATCGGCATCATTGTTTCACTGCTGGTCTGCACGGTCCTGTACATCGCCGTGGCCGGTGTGCTCACCGGAATGGTGCACTGGCAGGACGTGAACATTGAAGCCCCTGTGGCACGCGCCTTCCTGGATCGCGGCCTTTCCACCGCCTCGCATATAATCACCCTCGGCGCTCTGGCTGGCCTCACCAGCGTCATGCTCGTCATGCTCCTCGGGCAAACTCGTGTGCTCTACTCCATGGCCAAAGATGGCCTCCTGCCTCGCAAATTCTTCGCGGACATCCACCCGAAATTCCGCACTCCCTACAAGAACACCATTCTGGTCGGCCTGCTGGCCGCAATCGTCGGCAGCATCACCCCTATCGACGACATCGGGAAGATGGTCAACATCGGCACGCTGCTGGCCTTCATCATTGTTTGCATTGCTGTGATTGTGTTGCGTCGCACCAATCCCGGTCAGGCGCGGCCCTTCCGCACTCCATTGGTGCCGCTGGTGCCTATCTTGGGAATCGCTTTCAACGGCTACATGATGTACAAACTCGGCTGGATCAACTGGGCACGGCTCATCGTCTGGCTGGTCATCGGCCTGATCATCTATTTCACCTACAGCCGCTATCACAGTCGCGTACGCAACCCGCAACTCCGCGAAGAAGCGCCTGCCGATGTGCGCTTACAGCCTTTTGGCCATGGCCCTCAGGGCGCGCCTGCGGGTGAGGACGAACTCGCTTGATGATTTTTCCGTGTCGTCGGAAACCACAGGAGGAGTTGCGTGAGCAACCCGCTCTTTGCAACTAAGTCGCTCGATTCGCTGTTACACGAAGCCAGCGAAACCGGCGAACATTCCCTGCGGCGCGCCTTAGGTTCCATCAATCTGGTAACCCTGGGCATCGGCGCGATTATCGGCGCTGGCATTTTCGTCATTACCGGTCAAGCCGCCGCTCAGTTCGCCGGTCCGGCTATCGTTATTTCCTTCGTGTTGGCAGGGTTGGCGTGTGCCTTTGCTGGCCTCTGCTATGCCGAATTTGCATCGCTCATTCCGGTAGCCGGCAGCGCTTACACCTATTCCTATGCCACGCTCGGCGAGTTGGTCGCCTGGATCATCGGCTGGGATTTGATTCTGGAATACGCCTTCGGTGCCGCAACTGTCGCCGTCGGTTGGAGCGGGCACTTGCGCGCCTTTCTTAAGGACATCGGCTGGAGCTTGCCGGCCATGCCTACGTCCGACTTCACTGTTTTTGGCCGCTCCCTGCACCTCACCTATGACTACATCGGTTTTTTGGTGATCGCCGCCATCACTGCAATTCTGGTCGTGGGGATTAAGGAATCCGCTGATTTCACCACTGGCATCGTCATTCTGAAGATTGCGGTGGTCCTGGTGTTCATCGCCTTAGCCACTGCCTTTCTGCTGAAGCATCACTGGCAACCCAATCACTGGCATCCCTTTCTCCCACCCAACACCGGGGAACGGGGCCAGTTTGGCTGGTCGGGGGTTTTGCGCGGCGCCGGAGTGGTTTTCTTCGCTTACATCGGCTTCGACGCCGTCTCCACCGCCGCACAGGAAGCCCGCAATCCTAAGCGCGACATGCCCTTTGGCATTCTCGGCTCACTCGTCATCTGCACCATTCTGTACATTTTGGTCTCTGGCCTTCTGACTCGCCTCGTTCCTTACACCCAACTGATGGTTCCCGACCCCGTCGTGATCGGCATTCGTGCCACCGGTCAACACTGGGCTACCTTCTTGGTCGAACTCGGTGCCCTCGCCGGATTGGCTTCGGTCATGTTGGTCATGTTGCTGGGGCAATCGCGCGTGTTCTATTCCATGTCCCGCGACGGTTTGCTTTGGCCCTGGGCCAGTAAAATCCACGCCCGTTTCCGCACTCCTTATCTGACCTCTATCGTGGTTGGCTTCTTCGTCGCTATCCTAGCGATGTTGGTGCCGCTCAGCGTGCTCGACGAGATGACCAGTGTCGGCACGCTCCTGGCATTCGTATTGGTCTGTATTGGCGTTTGGATCCTGCGTAGAAGCCATCCCCACTTGAACCGTCCATTTCGGACGCCCTTGGTGCCGCTTGTGCCCATTCTCGGCGTCGTCTTCTCCACCACGCTGATCGTGTCGCTTTCTTATTGGACCCAACTCCGCCTGCTGGTTTGGCTGATCATTGGTCTGGTTATCTACTTTACCTATAGCGTGCGCCACAGCCATGTGCGCCGGCTTCACCGGGAAGCTAACCCCCTTGCTAAGTAGCGGAGACGCGCCTGTCGAATCGCGCCGATAGGGTGGATTCTTCGTGTTTGGCCGGCCCGGCGGCTTGGCCGCCTGCGCCATTCGCCAGACCCGCTACACCACGCCCTGCCGAATCAGGTAAAGTGTTTCTGTACTCCCTTTTTTGCCATGAACGGGAAGGAAAACCGTCAGACGTCGTTCTGGAAAAGCTTGTCCACCCTGGACTGGCTCGCTGCCATTTTGTGCGTTCTGGGACTGATGGCCATCTGGGACCGGGAATTTTTCAACGGATTGCCGGGTGTAGGCCTGCTCCAGCTCATCGGCGTCGTCGCGGCGGTTTATCTTTTTTACCGCTTTTGGACGCGCTGGCGCCTCCCCTTGCTCTGGAGTCTACGCAATCGCCTTATCGTCGCCTATTTGTTCATCGCGGTAGTCCCAATCATTCTCTTGCTGATTTTCGCCAGCCTGCTGGGCGACATCATCTATTCCCAGTTGGGTGCCTACTTGCTCTTCCACGATGTGGAAGACCGCCTGGAGATGCTGAGCGACTCTGCCGAAGCCATTGCTGCCGCGGAATCCACCTTGCCTCGGGACATGGACGAATTAACCATGGACCGCGCGCTGGCTGGCCAGGTGCTCCTCGCGGAACAGAAGCAACTTCCCGGCCTGATCGTCGACTTTGGCGCCAATGGCGAATATTTTCGCGAATTGGCCGGCAGAGAATCCGCTTCATTTTCCGGCTTGGTTCAGCAAGGAACCGACCTGCGTTTGCTCGCTATGAAGGAAGCGGACTCGCCACGCGGGCGCCAGTACATTGAATTGAGTGTTCCGATCACCACGGAATTTCTGGAAGGCTTGGCCCCTGACCTTGGGCCTGTAGATTTAACCATGTGGCAGAGAGTGAGTGACAAATCGGCTCGGTCCGCGGTTCCCATCGGCGACGATCGCTACCGCGCGATTGCGCGAGTGATGAGCAAGAAACGACCCCTCCTGCCGCCACAATCTTGGATGGATCCCGTGGTCGAAGGCTTCTCGCAGTTAAACGCCACCTATATCGCTGAAGGCCGGGTGCTGTCACGGATTCATCCGGTGTTCGCGTTTTTCAAAGCCCGCCGCTCACAGCTCAACCATCGGCTCTTTTCGTCTCTGGGCGAATTAAGCGGTGCCAAGGCATTCGAACTGGAGTTGATCGGCGCCATTTTCCTGCTTATCGAGCTGGCCGCTCTGATCATTGGCATTCGTCTGACTAGGGCAATGACCCGCACTATCTCGGATCTCTCACGTGCCACCCAAGCCGTGCAAGCTGGCAATTTGGCTGCCCGCGTTCCCGTCGAACGCCGCGATCAACTCGGCATGCTTGGCGAATCTTTCAACACCATGACCGCCTCCATCAGCCGCCTCATTAGTGAACAAAAGCAGCTGCAGCGTCTGGAAAACGAGATTTCCATCGCCCGCGAGGTGCAGGATCAGCTCTTCCCCGAGACTCTGCCCACCGTCGAAGGTGTCGAAATCGAAGCCATCTGCAAAGCCGCGCGCAGTGTCAGCGGTGACTATTACGATTTCATTCAATTGAGTCCCACACAGGTTGCTATCGCCCTCGCCGATATTTCGGGGAAAGGGATCTCCGCGGCGCTGCTGATGGCCAGTTTGCAGGCCGCCCTTCGCAGTCAATTGCTGACCCCCGGCAGCGAACGGCTGACCACCGCGGAGTTGGTCGCTCGTCTGAACAAACATTTGGTGCGCAACACCGGCGACGACCGCTTCGCCACTTTCTTCATCGCTATCTACGATCTGGCCGCGCGAAAACTCCGCTACACCAATGCCGGCCATCTTCCAGGTTTTTGCTTAGCCGATGGCAAGTCCCAGCACCTGGATGTCGGTGGCATCGTTTTGGGGATTGTCGACGACTATCCCTACCAGGAAGGATGCGTGGATGTGCCCCCCAATGCCGTGGTCATCGCCTATAGTGATGGCTTGGTCGAGCCCGAAAACGCTTATGGTGAAGAATTCGGAGTTTCCAGGCTGGAGGCTGCGGCACACCGCGTGCGCCAAGCGTCAACTAAGAAAATCGCCGAAGCCCTCATGACCGCTGCCGACGAGTGGTCCGGCAGCCCTGAGCAAGCCGACGACATGACCGTCGTCGTCGCCAAACTGAAGTAGCCGCCTAACCTCAAGTCCTCCTGCAACCGAATGCACGGATACATCCTCAGGGGGCTTCATCATTTGCTACCCCACTACCGTCACGCAGCAAGTTAGACAGCGGTTGGATTTAACTGGCCTATGCAGGCGGCAGCCACTATTTGGAAAAGAGCCGCTGCAATTCCTCAAGGTCCGACAGACTGGTGTCGGACACTGCCCAGAATTCCATCCCCTCATTCCGCCATTCGCTCCACTGGTACCCTTGCTGGGATCCGGAGTGCCCGGAGCCTTGATCATTGCCGGAAGGCCACACGAAAACGCTGATCAGATGCTTACGGCGACCGTATACCAGCGCGGCGACAGTGCGCCCATGAATCGCATCCAGGCGGCCGCCTTGCAACGGGAATCCCTGCTCGGAAAAATCCCTCACTGGAGGTGCGAAATCCACCTTGCCATCGAACCACGGTTTCACCGTGTGTTGATCGGAAGACAGCACATCCGTTAGGTGTCCTGGCTGCAGGGAGCGCAAGTGCGCATCAATCACCTCTGCGGCCAGCAGCGAACTTCCATCCGCGCCATGCCGAGTCGAAACGGCCTGCCATCCAATCGCGGCTAGCAGCACTACCCCCGCCGCAACCGCCAGCCACCTCCACGCCGTGCTCCCTGGCATCGCCGAATTACGCACTGGACCCATTTCGCTAAGCACTTTCTTCTGCAGCGATTCCGGTCCCTTGTGGTACAACTCCGGGTCCGCGAACGAAGAACGTAGCGCTCGGAGTCCTTGCAGCGCTTCGGCACACTCCGGGCACTGCTCCAGATGGCGTTCGAATTCAGCCGACCCGGCGGCATCCAGCTCGTCATCGACATACGCATGAAGCACCGAAGCGCTACGATCGCATCCCATGACGCACCTCCTTCCCGGCTGGATTGGCCAGCGCAGTTTGCAGCTGCCGGCGGGCCCGCGACAGTGTGGACATTACCGTTCCAATCGGAATCGACGTTATCGCCGCAATTTCCTTGTACGAACAACCTTCCAGTTCGCGCAACACGATCACTTCACGCGCTCGCGATGGCAGCGACACCAGCGCCTGCTCGAATCTCTCGCGATCTTGCGCCGCTATGCTAAGCGCCTCCGGCGACGGGCTCCCTTGCGCGTGCAACTCTTCATCGAACTCCAGCATGTTGTCGCTGCGCCGCTTTCTATCCAGCCACGTGTAACTGACGTTTCGCACGATCTGCAGCAACCACACTTTCACATCCCCCCCGTGAAATCCCGGAAAGAACCGGTACGAACGCAATAGCGCCTCTTGCGCGATGTCTTCCGCATCCGCGGCGCTGCGCACCAGCCAGCGGGCTAAATTGTAGGCGGCGTCGAGATGCGGCAGCACCAGCATTTCGAACCGCAATCGATCCTGAGTGTCCAGCACGCCGGACCTTCTCCCTGAGCAGACTCCCTCGTCTATAAGACCAGCCCGCACGTTATTTTATTCCGCTCGCCCACTGTTTTACCTTCCATTCAAAAATCGCGGGTTGCCGGAATAAATCCTCGGCTGTACCAGTCTGCACTAAAGAAACCAGCATGCCTTGCGAACAGACCGGAGGAACAATGCCCAACAACAGCCAGGAACAACTATTACACGATCACAACCATGATGGTATCGATCGCCGTGGCTTCCTGAAATGTATGGCTTGGGCGGGCACCGGGGCCCTTTGTGTCATGCAGGGCGGCGTGCTGAAGTCCCTCAGCTTGAGTGCGCTGCCTTCGAAGTCAGCGCCGCCTCCGTCCGGGGAATTGACCTTCGTTCAGATCAGTGACAGCCACATGGGGTTCAACAAAGCCGCAAATCCCGATGTTGTGGGAACGCTCCAGGCGGCAATACACAAAATCAATGCTTTGTCCTCCCCTCCGGAATTCCTGCTGCACACCGGCGACATCACCCATCTTTCCCGGCCCGAAGAGTTCGACACCGTGGACCAGATTTTGAAGAGTGCCGTTACCAAAGACGTCTTCTTCGTGCCCGGTGAGCACGACGTGTTGAACGATGATGGCAAACAATATCTGGATCGTTACCGAAAGCAACCTGACGGTCCAGCCTGGTACAGCTTCGATAAAAAGGGCGTTCACTTCATTGCCCTGGTCAATGTGTTGAATCTCAAGGCCGGCGGCTTGGGCACGCTTGGCGCCGAGCAACTGGACTGGCTTAAACGCGATTTGCAGCATCGCTCCCGCAGTACCCCCATTGTGGTTTTTGCTCATATTCCTCTCTGGTCCGTTTACCCGGAATGGGGTTGGGGCACGGAAGACAGCGCCCAAGCCTTGTCCTACCTGAAGGGCTTCGGCTCGGTAACAGTCCTGAACGGGCACATTCACCAAACCATGCAGAAAGTGGAGGGGAACGTCACCTTCCGCACCGCCGCATCCACCGCGTTTCCCCAACCTCAGCCCGGTAAAGCAGACTCGCCAGGGCCAATGAAAGTTCCGGCGGAGCAGCTTAGAAGCGTCTTGGGAATTACGGACGTGAACTACATCAAAGGCCACCACGCGTTGGCCGTAACCGACTCCAGCCTTGCCTGAAAAGCTCCTTAGAGCAGTCATTTGGAAAGGGGAAAGGAACCATATGTCGGCTATGCGTATTTCCCTCATTTTCGTGATGGCTTTGGTTACCATTGCCGTTGTTTTGGGCTGGCAGAGCGTAAAAGCAAGATCAGCCAAAAATGCTCCAGCCACCGTCAACGTGAACATCGATAACTTCAGCTTCGGGCCGGCCACCGTAACCGTGCCCGTCGGAACCCGTTTAACCTGGATCAACCGCGATGACATGCCTCACACTGTGGTCAGCGTGAATGGCGCCTTCAAATCCAAGGTGCTGGACACCAACGACAAGTTTTCCTTCACCTTCAGCAAACCGGGAACCTTCGAATACTATTGTTCCGTACATCCCAAAATGACCGGGAAAGTCGCGGTTCAATAAACGCATCTTCGATAGGTTTCAAAGGCCCTGCGGGTCGTCATTTGCACCATATTCTGCTCGCGTTTTGCGGCTCGTATTGCCGCGCGAACGTCTCCTCAAATTCGCTGGCCTTGCGCAGAAACGCCTCGGTCTTCAAAAATCGCCGCCGGTTTTCGAACGGATAGCCGGACCACCTCGGTTTCTCCACGCCTGCGCGAGCCATGGGCCGGAAGCGCTCCGGATCAAGTGGGAAAACCTGCGTGAGCCCTTGCTGCGTCTGATATTGCTCAGTCATTTGCTGCTTCACCAGCAGTTCCTGGTGCGAGAGCTGCAAAACGCATTCCTGATCGGCGTGTCCCCGAAACTGTCGAAGAACGTCTTTCCCGTCATCGCTTCTCCAGTACAGCGGAAATTCCAGGCCAGGCAGCCCGAATTCGTCTGCTAGCCTTCTCGCCAGCACATGGCACGCATCATGATCGATATGACCGCCCTCCAACGCGTGCGACACCACTACGTCCGGGCAAAAATCACTCGTTATTCGCTTCAGGCCAGCGAACCCTTCGCGCAATTCCAAAAATAAGTGCTGATCCAGGAAGAACCTGCCGTCTTCCCGCTGTAGCCTTCGAAACGATGCATGCCCGACTCTGGCCAGCGCCCGCGACGCCTCTTGAAATCGCAACTCCGAATAGTTTCGCAGAGATCCGAACTTCTTTTCGAAACCATAGTGGGGTGGGGCTCCGTCCACCGCAAACACCACCAATGCGCCCGCGCAGCGTTGCAGCAGCCCTCCGCAGCCGATGGTTTCGTCGTCCGGATGAGCGGCCAATAGCAACAGTCGGCCCAAATTGTCTGTCGATAAATTCACGATCCCTAATTCTTACCGCACCGCCCCGGCCTTGCCGGCCCCCTCACTGGCTCGAATCGCGCCGGCCAGATCGCGATCTTCCTTGTGGAATGTGGCTACATCGCAATATCCCTCACGCGACACCAGGAAATGATGCAGATCCTGCAGGGAGCAGAGTTGATCCAGGTTAAGAGACATGAAGTACGGCCCACAGTTTTGATAGACCAGCAGCGTTGCGTATCCCAGCGACCGTAGCAAAGGAAAAACGGTGAACGCGTCGTACCCGGCTTTCTGGCAGGCGTGCGGATAATATTCGAAGAACAGCACCGGCTTGCAGCGCCGTAACAACTCCGCCTCCGCCGTGATGATCCTGCAATCGAAGCCCTCCGCATCCAGCTTGATCAATCTCGAATTAGCGAAACCCGGATGCCGCCGGAGCGCCTCGCTCAGCGTGCACATCGCCGCTTCCCCGGGGCACGAACCCAGCTGAACCGTAGCATTTCCGCGTTCTCGCCGAATCCCACTAGCGTTATCCCCGGGAGCCCCAACGAAGGTTTCCTCGCACTCGATGTCCCCCATTGTGCGTGTGTTTTCAGCCAGCAACTGAAAGAAGCGGGGCTCGCCCTCTAGGCAAAGAATGGGATGCCGACTGCGCAGCCGGGCCACTACCGCCGAATCGCCCACGTTTGCTCCCACATCGATCATCGTAAAGCCTTGATATTTTTGCCCGACGTGGAAGCAGATGTTCGCCAAATTCTCGGCGTATTGCGGGAACGCCAATCTATAAAAGGGAAGTTCGTGCGATAGCGGCAGGCGCAGGTTGGATTCCCCAATCGACAAGGTAACCTCGGGATCGGCGAAAGCCAATCGCAATCGGCGAACCCCACGCAGAGCCTTGTACCGGCATCGGCTCATGGTTCCGTTCAGCGGCCTGCTCACTAGCGCGTTGAGAAGCCATTGGTCAAAACCGCCGGTCGCGTTTCGTTTCGCTTCGGTCATTGCCGGCTAGTGTGAGGCGCTATCGCGTACTGCCCACGGCGATACGCTTCGGACCGGCATTCGGTATCTCAGCGTTTTTATCAACGCCAAAGCGGACCGGATCGCGCGAGCCGGAAATACACTCAGTACCATCTTTGCAAATGCTCGAACGTGGGACGGCTGCAATTTCACCGCCTTCAGCAGGCTCTGCCTCGAACGCCGCTTTGCTCCCGACGACAGCAGAAACGATCCATAGAAGTAACGACGTTGCGCCAAGGCGCGACGCAACGCCCGCGCGTCTCCGGCCGGCAAATCCTTGCAGCGAGCGCGCACGTCTTCAAGTGTCGCAACACCCGTCCGCAACCGTTGTTCGGGCGAAATGGTCGCCGACAAACTCCCGGGGCGCGCATGCGTAACCGCCAGCACTTCCGGGAGGATCGCTATTTTCCACCGTGCGGCGATGCGCAGCCACAGATGAAAGTCTTCGCAAACCATCAGCGACTCGTCGAACAGTCCCACCTCTTCCAGGCATTGCCGCCGGACCAAAACCGCCGGTGTAAACACGAAACAATTTCGCACCAACTCCCCAAACAATTTGCCGGAAAGCGCCCGGCTAGGGAGGGAAAAGACTGTGCCTGCGTCCTGTTGCCGGGGGCGCATCTCGCATAACGAGCACACCAGCCCAAAATCTGGGTTCCGCGTCATGAACTCGACCTGCCGCTCCAGTTTCTGAGCCAGCCATTCGTCATCGGCATCTAGAAACGCGATCAACGGGCTATTCGACATCCGAATGCCGCAATTGCGAGCTCCCGCTGCTCCACCGTGGGGCTGCGACAGATACGAACAGCGGTGCGCATTTTGCTGCAAGATATTCAGCGTGTTGTCGGTGGACCCATCGTCAACCGCGTATATGTGGAAATTCGTGTACGTCTGCGCGAATACGCTTTCCAGTGCCCGTCGCAGGTAGGATTCCACGTTGTAGCAGGGAATGATCACATCCACGGCGGTCTGGATTGGCGACAGGTTTTGCACGCTCGACACACCTGGTGATTCTCGTAGGCGCCGCGGGCAGCACCTACTCGAAGAAATGCTACTAAAACACCACTGCAAGATGTCACCCGCATGTCAAAAATTGGTCACATTGCTTGGTCTTGTCCAATCTATGTGACAATCACTCTCTCAAATTGTCTGGTCGCGAGACTGAACCTTACGGCTCAATGCGGAGTTGCAATAGGAGGCGTTATGTGGGGTATGGCGTGCAGCAGACCGGTTCTGGGGGTGTTCCTGCTGATCCTGGCTTGTCTGGCACAGCCCCTTCCGGCTTTGCCGCAGGGCGGACCTGCGGGGCCAACTCCGGAGACCACGGCGAATCCGGATGTGCTCGCACTGGGCAAACTGCTCCAGCAGATGCAAGCACAGCTGCAGGAGCTGAACAGCGAAGTGCGCAGCCTGAAACAGCAGCAAGCGCAGGCACAGTCGGAGTCGACTGAGTTGCGCCAAGAACTGCAAGCAACCAGATCTCAACTGCTCGCGCTTTCTGGACAACCCGCCCCAACCTCGACGCCACAGACCACCCCTCCTGCGGCGGCCCCTCAGGGCTCGATTGAGAACCGCCTCGAGAACCTGGAAGAGAGCCAGCAATTAGTGGAAGAAAAAACGGCTGAGCAGAGCCAGACCAAGGTGGAAAGTTCTTCGAAGTATCGTTTGCGGCTCTCCGGCATTGTTCTGTTCAATCTCTACTCGGATCGCGGCTCCGTCGATAATCAGGATTTTCCGCAACTGGCCACGCCCCGTGGGCTGCTTTCCTCCGACGGCACCTTCGGCGGTTCGTTGCGCCAGTCACAGATCGGGCTTCAGGGATTTGGTCCAATCATCGCCGGGGCGCGCACCAGCGCGCAGGTGCAGTTTGACTTTGCCGGCGGCTTTCCGGAGGCTCCCAATGGCGAATCCTACGGAATCATGCGTCTGCGTACCGGCACAGTCCGCTTTGACTGGGACAAAACTTCGATTATCGTTGGCCAGGACACTTTGTTCATCTCGCCTATTGCGCCAACATCCATTGCCACTCTTGCGGTTCCGGCCTTCGCTTACTCGGGAAATCTTTGGAGCTGGGCGCCGCAACTCCGCGTCGAGCATCACTTCACCGTTTCCGACCACTCTTCGCTACTCCTACAAGGTGGTATTCTCGACGCCCTGTCCGGTGAGGCCCCACCTTCCGAGTATTATCGCTCCCCAACCTGGGGCGAGCGCTCCGGACAGCCGGCCTACGCCACCAGACTGGCCTGGACCCAATCCGTTCATGGACACGACATCACCTTCGGCGCCGGCGGTTACTACGATCGCCAAAACTGGGGCTATACCCGCTCGATTGATGCTTGGGCAGGTACTGTTGACCTTACGCTGCCCTTGGGCAATCGCTTTGAGTTCACCAGCGAGTTTTTCCGCGGTCGCGCCATCGGCGGTTTAGGTGGCGGAATCGCGCAAACTGCGCTTTGGAACGAGGATTTTATCAACTCATCCACCGAAGTCTACGGACTGGACGCTATCGGCGGCTGGACGCAGCTCAAATTCAAGGCCACTTCCAAACTGCAGTTTAATGGGGCTTTCGGTATCGATAATCCCTATGCGGGAGACCTGCGCCAATTCGGTGGCAGCCAAACCTATTATCCGACGCCGCTTGCGAAGAATCAGACCGAGTTGGCCAATTTCCTGTACCAGCCCAAATCGGATATCGTATTTTCCTTGGAGTATCGCAGGATCAGAACTTACCCGCTGGACATCAGTGCGAACACGGCCAACATCATAGATATGAGCGTGGGGTATATCTTCTAGTGCACACAAAGTTCGTCAGCCGAATCGTAACCGCGACAGTCCCGATCTTGATGGTTTTTGCTCTGCTCCTTGATGCAACCGACCAGCCAAAACCTGTGGTCCTCCACGTCGCCATTCAAAGTGGTTCCCTGGGCGCGGGCACCCACCCGCCAAAACCTGAGCAGAACGCTTCGGATGTTGTGGTGTGGCTCAAGCCCCTGGATCCCGCCGTGCTCACCACCGTTCGATCAACGCCCGCTGGTCCCAGGCCTGAGGTCATTCAGAAGAACAAAAGTTTTCATCCCCACCTGACCGTCGTTCATGTCGGGTCGGTGGTCGATTTTCCCAATCGCGATCCGTTTTTTCACAACGTATTTTCGCTGTTTGATGGCAAGCGCTTCGATTTGGGCTTGTACGAAGCGGGCGCCACCAACTCGGTTCGTTTCGATCATGAGGGTGTCAGCTACCTGTTCTGCAACATTCATCCGGAGATGAGCGCCGTCGTCGTTGCCGTAGACACCCCCTTTTACGGAGTATCCGATAGAGCCGGAAATATCGCGATTCCCAATGTGCCTGTTGGAAAATACGAGCTGCACGTTTGGTACGAACGCAGCGTTCCGGAAACTTTGAAGGATCTTACCCACACCGTCCGCATCTCCGTCGATGCCCGCGATCTTGGCGGCATCACCGTTCAGGAGAATCCCTCGTTCACGCCCGTGCACAAGAATAAATACGGCCAGGACTATGCCCCGCCGCCCAAGCAAGGGTATCCTCAGCCTTAACTTCTCCTAAATGGTCGAAACACTCCGGTCGCACACCGTCTGCACCGCCGCATAGCGGCTCTCGGCGTTCAACTGCCGCATGATGCGGTGTACGTGATTCTTCACCGTAAATTCGGAAAGGCGCATCGATTCGGCAATCTCCTTGTTGGTGAACCCTCGAGCCAATAGCGCAATCAACTGCTGCTGCCGGTGAGTCAAGCCCAACTCATGGCACAAGCGTTGGTTCAGAATCATCGCTCCTTCTCGCGTTGTGCGCGCTACAAACTGAAACAGATAGTGGCATAGCCAAGGCGGCGATACCGCCTCCCCCTCCACCACCTTCCGCACCGCCGCGATGATATCGTCCGCGCTCGCGTCCCCCAGCAAATAACCGCTGATCCCCGAACGCACTGCTTGCACGAACATTTCGGGATCGTTGTCCATGCCGAACAGGATCGCTTTGCGTGCAGGAGCCAGGGATAGCAGATCGCCGATGAAGTTAGACGGAAACGCCGAAGCCGAAGCTTGGTCTGCCAGCAGAACGTCGCACTCCGATGCTGCGGCCAGTTTGTAGGCGCAGGCGGAGTGCTGGACCGAAGCCAGCAACTCGAAATCAGGCTGTTTTTGCAACAGCGCGCTCATGGCTTCCCGCAGCATGCGGTTTTCGATGATCACAAACAGCTTGATCACCTTCGCAGCGCCATTGTTTTCCGCGGTAGTCATCGACTAGCGAAACCTTACTGTGAGAACCCATTGCGGTCAATCTTCGCCATGTCAAAAGGATGTCAAGAATTCGTCGAAACTCAACATAGCTCAAACAGCTGCCGGCGCAAGCGGACCTAAGGACCGCGGACCTGAGGTCCGCCGACCCTCTGGAGTCATCAAAGCGTTGAAGGGGCTGGATGAATGTTGGATTGTGCCGTCAACGGCAGCCGTACCAGGATGGTTGTACCCGACTCCGAAGTCTGCTCGATCGACACGCTTCCGGCATGGTCCTCCACGATCTTGCTTACAATCGCCAGCCCTAACCCCGTCCCGTTGGGTTTCCCAAAACTCACAAACGGATCGAACAGCGAATTCTGGATGCTTACCGGAATTCCGGGACCGTTATCTTGGATGCGAATTTCGAAGATGTCCCCGGCTCTTTTCGCCTCGACCGTGATGCAGCCGTTCACGCCCGGCGCCGCTTCGCACGCGTTCAGAATCAAGTTGAAGAAAACTCTCTCCAGCTTGCGCGCGTCCACCACCGCTTCCAGGTCATCCGAGCCCAGTAACAGTATCCGCACGTTCCGGAATTCCGGTTTTGCGTGGATCGCCTCGATCGCCCGCCGGATCACTTGATCGATCCTCGTGCGCACTGGGGTAATCGCGTTTCGTTGATGCGAGAGCTCGCGCAGCGAATCGATCAAATCGGTCATCTGCGTTGCTGCTGTTTTGATCTCCTCATAGATCTCGTCGCGATTCAGTTTCAGCGACTCCGCTTCGTACAAAAACTCGGCGTTCGCCACCACCGCCGCCAGGTAATGCCGCAAGTCATGAGAGATCGAACTGGCTGCGCGAGCCAGCGCCGCAATCCGTTCGGTTTCAATCCTTTGTTGCTGCGACGCCAGCAATTGTCCGCGCATTTGCGCGAACGAGGTTCCCAACTCCACCAGCTCGGTGCTGCCGCGGGGCGTGATGGGGTAGGTAAAATCGCCCGATGCCAGTGCCTTCACCCCGGCGACCAGATTGTCCAAAGGCCGGGTGATGGTACGGGCCACGAACCCAATCAGCAGCCCTCCAAACAACACCGCCAGTCCACAAATCAGATACACCGAATGATTCAACCGCGTCAGGAACAGGTTCACCGGTACTAGCGGCATCATCACATAGCAATACACCGGCGAAGGCGAAGAACCGTGAAGCAGAACCGAGGAGTACGCGTAATGATCGGTCTCCAGCGCAATTTCGCCCGACGTGGCCCTCAGCGGTAGTTCCTGCGAACGTATGCGCCGCCCCAACTCCGCCTCGTCGCGCGCCGGCAGAGTGGACGCGATCACCGTGTCCCCGCTCGCCAGCGCGATCTCATTGTTGGCCGCAATTTTCAGCTGCTGCGCCACCGCCGAATCAACTTGATAGCCAACTGCCAATGTGCCCAGCTGCAGTGCGGTGTTTCCCGACCCTGAAATAATCGGTCGCAGGAACACCCAGTAGAGCCGTCCATCGTTGTACCACCACGTTGCATCCTCGCCCGCCTCCAACGACCTCTTCAGATCCTCCTCTACCGTTTTGCTGGACCAGCCGGGTCGCGTCATGTGCAACGCCACCACTCGGCGATCCGACTTTGCCAATACAAATAGGTCGCTGCCGGCAAGCTTCCAGAACGGCTCGGAAGCGTCTTGAATTGTCAACGGGTTCGCTGTTGGCATCATCGCGATCAGCGTCGGCAAATCCGCCAGCATCGCGGCCGTTGCGGATAGCTGCAGTTCTCGCTGCCGCTGCACTGTCTCGAACGCCCTTACCGATTCATCGGTGCCGTTTCGCACCTGCTTCTGTATCTCCGTATCCACCGTATGGCGAACAAATAGCAGCACTGACCCCGTCAACCCCAAAATGATCAACAGGGCGGCAATCAACAGCTGTGAACGAAGCCGTAGTGGTTTCATTGAGTTCTGATAAACAGGCCGAGCGCCGCAGCTAGGACCCCGGCGCCTCCGCTATGAATTTGTATCCGGCTCCATGCATCGTCAACAAATAGCGTGGCGATCCGGGGTCCGGTTCCAGTTTCTGCCGCAGCCGCAGAATGTGATTATCCACTGTTCGCGTCGATGGGTAGTTTTGATAACCCCACACTTCATTCAGCAATTCCTCGCGGGAAATGACCCGGCCGGGAGAAGACGCCAGGTACTTCAGGAGTTTGAACTCCTGCGTGGTCAGTGTGATCGTTTTGCCCGAACGGGTCGCCTCCATGCTGGTGAAATCGACGCGCACCTCCCCGAACGTCAGAATCTCCCGATTGATCGCCCTGGTGGCGATCTGAGTCACTCCTTGTGGCGGCGCGCCGCTTCGCCGCATTGCCCGCCGTACCCGCGCCAGCAGTTCTTTGGGGCTAAACGGCTTGGTCACGTAATCGTCGGCGCCAAGTTCCAGCAGCAGCACCTTATCGTCCACCTCCGAGTTTGCGCTCAGCACCACAATCGGCACCGACGCCGCGATTGCCTTGAATTCCCGGCACAATTCTTTCCCCGAGATTCCCGGCAGTTTCAGGTCCAGCACCACAACCCCCGGCAGTTGTTTGCGAAAGCTTTCCAGCCCGCTCGGTCCGTCGGAAGCGATTTGCACTTGCAACGAATCGGATTCGAACAAGCGCTGTAATGTTCGCTGCATGGCCCGGCTGTCTTCCACAATCAGAACCGTGTCCATCGAACTAATCACCCCTATTCGACTCGCTAGATTGTGCGAACTGCCCAGGTGCGTCGTAACCGTGGCCGTTGGATGCGTAATTCCCATATGATACCCCTCCCTTATGTTTTAGCGATTTGCCAGTTTCCGCCAAAATTCGTTTGTGACAAGTCCGTAGCGCACGCTTCCACCGGTACTGTTGCATCGCTAACGCCATTAGCCCACCGAGGTACACAGTCGCCCGGTGCCTCAAATATGTAAAACGCGCCACCTGCCAACGTAAAACCTGCTGCGGTTTCGCGGAGTCCAGAGCTCCCAACGAAGCGTGGTATTTCTTTGGCAGTAGCCGGCTGCGCCAGTACTGCCTTCGCAATTTCCGCTCAGGAATGAATTCAGCGGCAAGAAGTAAATTGTTCAAGCTGCCCGGCCAATCCGCCATTGCCCAATCCACGCCGAAATCGTTCAGCCACGCCCGCATTGGCACCGTGAGCGCTTCTTCGCTCCACACGCGAAGCCCTTCCGGAACCTGTGTCTCGAACAATTCACTGGTCAGACCGAGAACGAACGCGAAACTCAATCTCATCAGACCAGCCGGCCCGGCACGTGTTATCACCCGATCCCACAACGCCGCGTCGTTCCGGTGACGCTCGATGCAGTTGGCTATCTCCAGGATCCACGAGAGCCGGACCCACGAACGGAACCCGTGCCGGAACACATGAAGAATCTGCGTCAGAAATTTGTCCTCCAGCGACAAGCTCAGTTGCTCTACACCGATAACCCGCTGCGGCACCGCGTGCGCCAGGCAGTCTTGCGGCGGCTCGATGGGCAGCCATGCGCAATCTTCCCAAATGGAAATGTGCAGATCGACCTGCCTCTGCCTCTGCACTTCGTACAAATCGTCTCTCATTGTGGGAACGTGCTGCAGCCTCGTCCGCAAACAGGTTTCACCGCATTCGTTTATTTCCGGCGAGTCGTACCCGCAGGAGCGAAGCGCGTCCGCTGCTCGCCGTACACTCGTCGCAGCTACCAAATAATCGAAATCCACTTGATGCCGAAAATCGGGTTGGTCACAAAAGTCCGGACACAGTGTGAAACCCTTAAGCGTCGCCGCGGTTACACCCCATGATTGAAACGCCGAATGGATGCGCCGAGCTTCCGTCGCCAAATCTTGCGTGCGTTCGCCGTTTCGAATACACCGTTCTCGCAACTCACGCAACCACTCCGGCCTGACTTGCTCTTCGGCGTTTCGCTTCTGCAATTGATAGCACAAGCTCAATGCCAGCCCGCTACGGTCTAGCCACAACAGCAGGCGCTGGCCTTTTCGAGTGTCCGCCGCCGGCAAGTTCCGCAATCCAGAAAAGTCTGGGTTCGCGCGCAGCGCCGCCAGAACCGCTCGTTTTGACCTGGCTTCAGTCATCCCCGAATTCCCTCCCGCTGCTGAACGAGAGAAAGCTCTGGTCGGTCGAAAATCCTTGCACCGTCATTTCACACAGAAACGGCACCAAAAACTCCCGGTAAGTCCGTGCGTCAACGCCTGCGCCAATGAATCCAAGCAGCTCGCGCCTCTCGCGATCCATCCCCAGCAGGCACGCTGTCCCCATTTCCACGATCGTCAAGCTCCCGGCCGTCAAAAACCGCGGCGACTCCAACATGCCGTGCGAATCGTGGTCGCGAATCAGCTTCCAATCCACCATGCTTTCTTCTCTCGGGTGCAAATCGGGCTGCTGCAAGGGGAGCGCTGGCAAAAGCCCGAAATCATTGGTCTCCACCGTCACGCCAACGGACTCAATTCGGTATCTGGCCCGCAGCGGCGTTGGGATGAATCGCCGCAGCACATCCAATGGGTCCTCGTAACGCCAAGACTCAGACGGTTGCATAGTCGCCCTCCAGAAGAAAATCCTCGATGACCCTTGCGGTTTCCTGCGGGCTCGCGTCGCTTCGCACAATCCACGCAGGACGAGCAGCCAGTGTCCGGATCACTTCGGTTCGGAACGCCTTGGCTTGAGGAATCTCTTCGGGCAGCCGTTCCGCGCTATTTTCGAAATAGGTCCTCACCTGCTCTGACGGGCATGGCAACAAATGGCAGCCCCCGGTTGAACAGCGATCCAGGAAAAAAATGGCCCGCGGCGACGACGTTTCGCCGACCTCACATCCCAGCGATTGTGGATCGATCTGGTAAGCGAGCTCGCCGTTCAGCGCCGTGCTTGGCGTGAAATTTCGTAATTCGGAAAAGAATCGAACTGTGTCAGGCAGCAGCTTTACAGGCGCCAGAAGTCCGTGCGCGACCAGATCGGTCTCGCCTTTGGATACATACGTCCAGTCGTCCGAAATTATGCGAAAGCCCAGCAGCGCCATGGCTGCCGCTAACGTCGACTTGCCTGCTCCGGATACTCCGGCAACTAACAACCCGCGTCCATTCCGCTCCAGGCAAGCGCAGTGCAGTGGCACAACTCCAACGGTTGTGCCCAAGATCCCAATGGTGATCGGAATCAGCAGCGTTTTCCAAAAACAGGCGTCTCCTGCTGCTGTCGTTGACAGCACCGCATGAACACGTCGTCGCGCCAAATCGTAGGCCACGAAGCTGCGCGGCGAGATAAATGCGAACACCAGGTGCCGCACTCCTCGAAAGTGGGCCTTCCGCTCTCGACTGTTGTCCGGTGCGCCGTCAACAACAATTTCCATTTCCAGGGTTTTGTTGGGAATTTGTTTTCGGGGCACACGCCAATCCGCTACGGTTCGCAACACCTCCAAAGAGTTCGTGGACAGAATCCACGTCGTTCCCGCTGCGGAAAAATCTGTGCGGAAGGGAAGCGTGGTCCGGTCGAATGCGAACTTCGTCGTCACAATGTTGATCACTGTAACGCGAATTTACGTCAGTGGATTGCCCTCAGATAAGAAATGACAGGCACTTGACATCTCGGTGACAAATTGCGTTGCACCCTCGCGTAACGTGTCCCTGTCGATTCTGGGGCCATGCCGATGTCCAAAAAAGTTGTGTTTTTCTTTCCCTCGTTCGCCAGTTCGGAAGCCACTGCGCCCCTGGGAATTCTCGCCGTAGCTACTCCGCTGTTGCGCGCCGGATTTTCTGTGCGGCTGATCGATTCCACGATCACTCCCAATTTCAAACAGCGCGTCTTGACGGAGGTGCGCGACGCTCTCTGCCTGGCGATCTCCCTGGTTACCGGTCCGATGATTCGCGAAACCGTGGAAATTGCCCGCGCGGTCAAATCCTGGAATCCGGATTTCCCAATTATCCTCGGCGGTTGGCATCCTTCTTTGCTGCCCAGGCAAACCTTGGAAGCTCCATTCATCGACATCGTCGTGCGCGCTCAGGGCGAGGACACCCTCCTCGAACTGGTTCAGCATCTCGAATCGCGCAGCGCTATCGATTTGATCCCGGGAATCGGTTTTAAACGTGGCGGCAAGCTGCACTTCACCAGCGCGCGTCCATTAAAACCAATCGTGGACCTTCCTCCCAAGGCTTATCATCTTGCCGATTTTGACGCTTACGAACGCAGTTGCGGCCGGCGCTGGGCTATGTACATTTCCAGTCTGGCGTGCCCCTTCAACTGCTCCTATTGCACCAACGCCGGTGTTTATGGACGCAAATGGAACGCCTTGCCGCCTGAGCAATTCGTCGAGGAGACCGTTGATCTCACCACTCGCTATGGCCTGGAGATGCTCTGGGTCGTCGACGACAATTTTCTCGTCGATCTCGACCGCGCCCGCCACATTGCCGAAGGTTTGGTGCGCGCCGGCGCGGATTTCAAATGGAGCATTCAAGCTACCACCAATCTCACCTCACGCCTCACTCACGCCGACTTGAAACTGCTGCGCCGCGCTGGTCTCCATCAGATCTGCCAAGGCGTTGATTCCGGCTCCGACAAAATCCTCAAGCTGATGAACAAGACTTTTCAGGATTTCGATTCCATCTACGAAAGCGCGGCTCGTTGTCTGCAGGCCGGGATTCGTCCTTCCTTCAACATCATTTTCGCCTATCCCGGCGAAGGCACAAAAGAGCGCCGCGAAACCATCGATTTCATGATGGACGTTTGCCGCAGGTTTCCCGGAGCTGAGTTCTGGACCAACATCTTCACTCCTTATCCCGGCTCGCCCATTATGGAGCAGGCCGAACAATTGGGAATTCAGCTTCCCGATTCCCTCGAGGGTTGGGCTGACTTCTTTCCGCGTTACACCGTGCTGCCCTGGCTCAGCGGCCGCGACCACAAACGCCTCCAAATCATGCGCGACTATTTGCGCATTGCCTTCGATCGTGTCCCCATTGCCGCTGACACCCGCAAGCGCTCCACGCGCGTCGCACAGAAGCTGCTGTCTTTTCCCGCTCGCTGGCGCCTCGATCACGATTCCTACGCTTTCCCCCTCGAAGTGTGGCTCAACAACAAGCTCAAGCGCAGACTGCCCGCATTCAAGCCCGCCGTCGACGCCAAGCGCCTGGAGCCTGCCGTGGGAGCTTGCTGATGACGCCCAACCTCGCGCTTTCCTGTCCGCCCTACAACCCTCCTCTACTGAGCTCATCGGTATGTGTGCTGCGCAATCACAGCTTGGCCGGAGGAATCCGTGGCTGATGTGCTCCTGACCCATTCGAATCACCTGCCGTACGACCGCAAGCAGGTGCGCAAGATGGAGCCGTATCCACCCCTCGGCACGCTTTACGCGGCAGGCCTGTTGCGTGCCCGCGGAATCTCCGCGGCGGTCTTCGATTGCATGTTGCAAGATCCGGAAACCGGCCTGCGAGAAGCTTTGCGAGTTCACCGGCCCGCGATTGTGGCCATCTACGAAGACGACTTCAATTTCCTCACCAAAATGTGTTTGACCCGCATGCGCCAACTCGCCTGGGACATGATCGAAATCGCGCGGCAACACGGCGCTCGCGTCATTGTTCACGGCTCCGATGCTACCGACCATGCCGCGGACTTTCTCACCCACGGCGCGGAATACGTTATCGAAGGCGAGTCGGAGTACACCTTGCTCCGGCTGGTGCAGGCATTGATGAGTGGCTCCACGCCGGTGAACATCCCGGGCGTGGTTCGGCTGAACCACCAGGGTGCAAGAGCTACGCAACCGGCTCGACTCCGCAATACTTTTCGAACCGCATCTTCTCTTCCTTTTCCCGCCCGCGACATGATCGACCTCGCCCCTTATCGCCAGGCTTGGCAGGAATCTCATGGCATGTTTTCTCTCAACTTGATCGCCAGCCGCGGTTGCCCGTTTCGCTGCAATTGGTGCGCGAAACCGATCTTCGGCGACAGCTACCAATTGCGGCCGGCCCTCGACACGGCTCTGGAGATGCGCTTGTTGAAAGAGAAGTATGGCGCCGCGCATTTGTGGTTCGCCGACGACATTTTCGGTTTGAATCGCCACTGGCTCCAGGATTTTGCCTCAGCCGTCGAAGCTCTTCACTGTGCAGTCCCGTTCAAGATTCAAGCTCGCGCCGACCTGCTCACCTCCGAAGCCGCCCAGGCGCTGCGCCGCTCAGGCTGTGCCGAAGTGTGGATCGGCGTTGAGTCCGGCTCGCAAACTGTCTTGGACGCTATGGATAAGGGCTTGCTCGTGGAAGAGGTCGTGAGCGCAAGGAACCAACTGAAACGCCAAGGCATCCGCGCCTGCTATTTCCTGCAACTCGGCTATCCCGGCGAGCAATGGATCGATATTCAGAAGACCATCGCGCTGGTCCGCGAAACTCGTCCCGACGACATCGGCGTCTCCTTTTCCTACCCGCTTCCCAATACCCGCTTTTTCGCGCGCGTCAAACAGCAACTGGGCAACAAACGCAATTGGTGCGACAGCGACGATCTTTGCGTGATGTTTCAGGGCACCTACACCGATCGCTTCTACCGCGCGATTCGCGATGCGTTGCATGCGGAAGTCGATAGTTGGAAACCGTGCGAGCAGCAGCAGCGCCAGGCCGAATGCACCCAACTGTGGAAATCGGTTGAGTCGCTGGAACCAGTCAGCAAGAATCTGAACCCGACCAAACTGCCTCCAGTGGCCCTCGCCAGCACATCCAGGTTGTTTCCGGCCCGTAATCATTTCGTGCCGCTGCAAGCGGTCCTCGCACCCACGGGTGAAGCCAATGACTGACCTGCTTCTCACCCACGGCTACTTCATGTACGAAGACCCCAAGGAATTGCAGATCCTCAAGCCATACGCTCCGCTCGGCATCCTGTATATCTGCTCGCACCTCCGCAGCATGGGTTTCCGTGTCGAAGTCTTCGATACCACCTTCTCCACCATGGATGCATTGAAGCGCCATTTGCAAACGGAAGCGCCCAGCGTCCTTGGCATCTATGCCAATCTCATGACTCGCAAAACGGTCGTGGAGATTCTGCGAACCGCTCGCCTCGCGGGTTGGACTTCTGTCGTTGGTGGGCCGGAACCCGGCGCTTACGTACGCGAATATCTGGAAGCTGGCGCTGACGTCGTGGTCTTTGGCGAAGGCGAAGCCACCATGGAGGAGCTCCTTCCCGCTCTCCAGTGCAAATCGCCAGCGGCGTTAAGCAAAGTTGCGGGAATCGCGTTCCTCGACGAGGCTGGGCACCTCATTCAAACCACCCCGCGCACGCAGATTAGCGACCTGGACGCGCTGGCGTGGCCGGCTCGCGACGCCGTCGATATCCGCAGGTACGTCGAAACATGGCGCCACGCCCACGGCACAGGGTCGCTTTCTTTTATCACTGCCAGGGGTTGCCCCTACCATTGCCGCTGGTGCAGCCATCAGGTCTTTGGCAAAACTCACCGCCGGCGCAAGCCCGTCGGCGTGGTCGACGAAGTCCAGTGGTTACTGGAAACCTACCGGCCGGACATGGTCTGGATCGCCGACGATGTGTTTACCATCCACCACGGATGGCTCCGCGCTTACGCCGCCGAAATGCATAAGCGCGGCCTGCATGTTCCATTCGAATGCATTACCCGTGCCGATCGCCTCAATCCTGAAGCTGCCGATTTGCTCGCGGAGTTGGGATGTTTCCGCGTTTGGATCGGCAGTGAAAGTGGCTCGCAGCGAATTCTGGACGCCATGGAGCGGGGCGTGACCGTCGCCCAGGTGCAATCGGCCGTGGATTTGTGCAAGTCGCGCGGTATCCAGACGGGAATGTTTCTGATGTGGGGTTACGAAGGCGAAGAATTGCAGGACATCGAAGCCACCATTGACCACGTCAAGCGCACCGATCCCGACGTCTTCTTTACTACCGTTGCTTACCCGATTAAAGGCACTCCGTACTACCAGCGAACCGCCGATTCCTTGATACAGCTGAAGCCCTGGAATCAATCCTCGGATCGTGAGCTGTCGCCCCGCGGTCGGCGTAGCCCCGAATTTTACGGCTTTGCAGACCGCCTCCTTCAAAACGAGGTGCAGCTCGCCCGGCTGCAGCGAGCCACCTCCGATGGAGAGGCGCTGCAACGGCTGCGGCAGCAGGTGAGGGCGTTGCGCGAGTGCCTGTACTCCACTTCCTCCGAGGTGACGGCATGAACGCCGCTTCTGGGGTGACTCTTTCTGCTGCCGCAACCGCTTTCGACGAAGTCGCTGGTTCCTATGACGCCTTGTTCACTCATACCAGTATTGGCCGCGCGCAACGCAAGCAAGTCTGGATGCGCTTGCTGGCCGGCTTTCCACCCTCCAGCCGCATCCTGGAACTGAATTGCGGCACCGGCGAAGATGCCCGATTCCTGGCGATGGTCGGACACTCCGTGTTGGCTTGCGACGCTTCGCCCAAAATGATCCAGCTGGCAAGAAACCGTGCCGACTACGACCGCTACGCGCCTGATGTTCACTTTTTGCAGCTCCCCAACGAGAACTTGCGTTTTCTCATGGATGGGCCGCGATTCGATGGCGCTTTCTCCAACTTTGCCGGTCTGAATTGCGTTGCAGACCTCCGGCCGATTGCTGCTGCTCTTGCTGACCTGGTCAGGCCTGGTGGCCGTCTGGTCCTGTGCTTCCTGACTCGCGTTTGCCTGGCCGAAATCCTGTGGTACCTGCTGCACGCTCATCCGAAGAAGGCCTTCCGCAGATTTGCCGGCAAGTCCACCGTCCGCTTAGGCAGGCGGGCCATCTCCGTGTTCTATCCCACGGCACGCGAAATACGCCGGTGTTTCTCCCCCTGGTTTCGGCTCACGTCTCGCCGCGCCGTCGGCCTGTTTGTGCCGCCTTCCTACTGTGAACCGGCAATCCGTGAACACCGAAAATTGTTGGCGCGCTTGGAATCACTGGACCGGGTATGCGCCCATTGGCCGGTTTTGCGCTCCCTCGGCGATCACCTTCTTCTGGAGTTCGTACGATGCTAGCGCTGAACGCTGCTTCAGTCGCAGCAGTCCGCACAATCAGTACGCCTGCGCGAATCCACGATTACCGCGCGCCCTACATTGGCCTGCGTTGTCCTCAGTGTCGGGCAGAACTGGCTGCCATCACCTATCACGCCCTTGGGCAGGCGCACCCCTCCATCGAGTGCCGCTCTTGCCTCAACGTTTTCGCTCAAGACCAGGGAATCTGGCTGGCTTTCGCCGAAGAACGCCTTGACCACTTCCGCCAGTTTCTTCGCGACTATGAGCTCGTACGCAACGCCGAAGGGCGGGGAAGTGACCATGCCCCGTTTTACCTTTCACTCCCTTTCCGCGATCTGACCGGGCGGAATCCCTGGCAGTGGTCCATCCGGGCGCGCACATTTCAATACCTTCAGCGCAAGCTTCTACCCAAGCTCGACGCGAATGCTTCTCATCCCCTTACTATCCTCGATCTCGGCTCTGGCAATGGTTGGCTTTCCTATCGTCTCGCACAGGCCGGTCATCGCCCAATCGCCGTTGACATTCATACCAGTGCGTTGGATGGCTTGGGCGCCGCGGTTCACTACCGCCACGCCCTTCCGATCCTGTTTCCGCGTTTTCAAGCGGAAATGGATCGTCTGCCGTTCAGCGGTGACCAGTTCGACTGCGCCATTTTCAATGCCTCCTTTCACTATTCCGAGGATTACCACCGAACCCTTTCCGAAGCCATTCGTTGTGTCCGTCCCGGGGGAACCGTCATCATTGCTGATTCGCCGACCTATTGCCGGGAAGAGTCGGGCCTTCAGATGGTCGCGGAACGACGGCAGTCGTTCCAGCGACGTTTTGGTTTTTCCTTCGACAGTCTCGCCAGCCAGGAATACCTCACCGCTGAGCGTCTGCTTGCCCTCGAGGGCCGCCACAATCTCCAGTGGACCGCTCACCAACCTTGGTACGGCCTACGCTGGGCCTTTCGTCCGCTCATCGCCGCACTGAAAAGACGGCGCGAGCCATCGCAATTTCGGATCTATACCGCTCAGGTGAAGACGGCATGATCATTCTCTACAATCCTCGTTCCACAAAGCCGCGCAATCGCCGCTTTCCTCTTTCGGTGATGGCCTTGGCCGCCGTATTAGAAGGTCGCGAAGAGTATCGCATCGTCGATGGCAATCTGGACGAGAGCCCCGCACAAACGATTCTCGATCTCATTCGCCGCAACAACGTCGAACTGCTGGGCGTGTCGGTAATGCCCGGGCCGCAAATAGCCTCCGCGATCGCCAGTTGCAAGGAAATTCGCAACCACTTCCCGAAACTGCCGGTTGTTTGGGGTGGCTACTTTCCTTCTACCTACACCGACGCATCACTGAATGCGCGTTACGTCGATTATGTTGTGCGCGGTCAAGGCGAAGACACCCTGCTGGAGTTGCTCGACGCCATCCGCGGAAAGCGCAAGTTCGAAACCATTCTCGGCCTTTCCTATAAGGACGTGTTCGGTTTGCATCGCCATAATCCCGAGCGCCTCATGCAGCCCCCCGACGCCTTTCCCTGGTCGCCCTTTCACCGCGTCCCGGTCGAAAAGTATTTGCGTCCTTCCTTCTTTGGAAAACGCACCGCCGCGCACCACGCTAGCATTGGCTGTCCGTTCCGTTGCAGTTTTTGCGGAGTGCATGCCGTCTACGGCAACCGCGAATTGGTCGAGAGCGCTCCACGCACCGAAGCGATCCTGCGTCACCTGAAAAGCGACTACGGTGCCGACTCCGTTCAGTTCTACGATATGAATTTCTTCGTCAAGGAAAGCCACGCCAGGGAACTTGCGGACCGCCTGGCTCCTCTAGGCCTTCGCTGGTGGTGCGAAGCGCGCATTGACACCTTCACCCGTTATTCGAATGCCACCCTGGAAGCCATACGCCGCGCGGGCTGCGCCATGATCTTTTTTGGCGCGGAGTCCGGTTCCGATTGGGTTTTGAAGGAAATGCACAAAGACATCACCACCGAGCAAACCCTGACCGTCGCGCAAAGAATCCGCCAGTTTGGAATCATTCCGGAGTTCTCGTTCGTGATTGGCAATCCACGCGATCCCGAGCGAGATACCCGGGAAACCTTGCAGTTCATCCGGAAAATCAAAAACATCAATCGCCGGTCCGAGATCATCATCTACCACTACACGCCGGTCCCGCAGCGCACCGCTATGTACGGCAACGTCGATGGCCAGGTTCAGTTTCCAACTACTCCCGAGGAATGGGCCTCCAAACGCTGGATGGATTTCACTCTGCGCATCGATCCCAACACTCCTTGGCTCAAGCGGCAAACGAAAAACCTCATTGACGATTTCGAGACCGTGATCAGCTCGCGCTGGCCCACCGTGCAGGACATTCGCGCGCCGCTGTGGAGCCGTGCCCTACTCAAGACCCTCAGTTCCTGGCGCTATGCCGCCCGCATTTATTCCTTTCCCAAGGAACTGCGCTGGGCCCAGCACTTCATCACCTTGCGCAAGCCTAAAGAGGAAAGTCTATAAATCCTCAAGCCGAGCCTATGGCCACCATTTCGCCATCATCTTGCTTCACTCCCCCCGAGGGTTATCGAGTCTGGGCCTCGACTTACGATCGTGATCCCAATCCACTGCTCTCCTTGGAAAAACGCATTCTCCAGTCTTTATTGCCGTCCTTGCTGGGCCGCGACATTGTCGATTTGGGTTGTGGCACCGGACGCTGGCTGGATGCACTCCAGAACAGCGGAGCTCGCAGCTTGTTCGGCGTTGACCCCTCCCCCGAAATGTTGCAACAGGCTCAGGCCAAGCTCGGGGACTCCGCAACGCTGTTCTGTGGAGATTATCGAAGTGCGCCCGTTTCATCCGCCTCCGCCGACATCGTCTTGTGCAGTTTCGTGCTCAGCTACCTCGACAAACCTGAGGATTTGCTGGCATTCGCTCGCGCAATTCTGCGCCCCGGTGGCTATCTCTTTCTCACCGACGTACATCCCGGGACCGCCACCACACTGTGCTGGCACCGCGGTGTGCGCGTCCACGATCAATTCGCGGAAATTCGCACGCACCCTTGGACTATCCAGCACGTCACTCGCCTGTGCCAATCCGCCAAATTGCAAGTGAAGCTGCATCTCGAACCTCGATTCGGAGATGCGGAACGCCTCATTTTTGCAGCCAACGGCAAACTGGACTACTTCAGTTCCATTCGCGAATATCCGGCGATTTATATCCTGCAGCTCTCCCCGCTCACAACGTCCGCAAATTCCGCCTTTGGGGAAGAAAAAACGGCCATCCAGAAAATATGCGGCGCTCGCGCAGCCCTTGGTCCAAGCGACAGCCTCAACTGCGATATTCGCATCCGTCGTCGTCGAATCGATGCGATGTTGCCGGACACACCGGGTTACGATGCCGCATCCTTGGGTGCTAACGCTATCGACTTGCAGGGCTACCTCTTACTTCCCGGACTGGTCAACGCCCATGATCATTTGGAGTTTGCTCTTTTTCCTAGGTTGGGCCGGGGAAACTACAACAACTTCTTGGAATGGGCCGACGATATCCATCGCGCTCATGCCGACGAGATCGCGCGCCATCGTCAAGTGCCAAAACATGTGCGCCTTTGCTGGGGTGGCATCCGCAATCTGCTGTGCGGTGTAACTACCGTGTGCCATCACAACCCCTATGATCCCCGAGTCTTCTCGAACGCCTTTCCGGTTCGCGTACTCCACAACTTTGGCTGGGCCCATTCCCTGGCCCTTGATCCAGCGGCAGCTTCGAAGAAACAGAGAACACCCGTCGGGCGACCATTTCTGATTCATCTTGGCGAAGGTCTGGACCAGCAAAGCTCCCTGGAGATTTTCGACTTACAAAAGGCCGGAGCATTGGACGAACACACGGTAATCATTCACGGGTTGAGCTTGGGCGCTAGAGGCGGAGCCTTGCTTCGCGCGGCAAATGGCGGTCTGATCTGGTGCCCAAGCTCGAATTTATTCCTATTCGGCAAATCCATGTCGTCCGATGCCATTCGCCAATTCCCTAAGGTCGCTCTCGGCAGCGATTCTTCTTTGACTGCCGATGGGGACTTGCTCGACGAAATGCGCTGCGCTCATCAGCTGTTGCGAACCCCTCCATCTGAGCTCTACGGATACGTTACCCGCCAGCCTGCCCGCCTGCTCGCCCTGCGCGACGGACAAGGTGTGTTTCGCCTCGGCGGTGTCGCCGACCTCATCGCCGTCCGCGATCGCGGCCTTACCCCAGCCGATACCCTGGCCGGCCTTTCCTACCGCGACATCGAACTCGTCCTGCTTGGTGGGGTCGTGCAGCTGGTTTCACCGGAATTACTGCAACGCCTTCAGGTAAGTGCACGCGCCGGTCTTCAGCCCATCGTCGTTCAGGGCCTCGTTCGTTGGATTCGCGCGCCGCTGGATCGCTTGTTCCGCGAAACCCAACAGCATTTGGGCAACCAAATCTTTTTAGGTGGGAAGCATGTGTGCCTTGGCGACTAACTTCGAAACCACCGCCGTAAATCTCCAACCGGCCGGTGCCGACCACATCCTTCGTGCTCTCCCAATTCTAGTCATTCACGCCCACAGTTCCTGTAACTGCCGCTGCATCATGTGCGACATCTGGAAGACCAAGGAGCAACGGATATTTTCCGTTTCCGACCTCCATGCCCAACTCCACTCCATTCGCCGCCTGGGCGTTCGTTGGGTCGTGTTTTCCGGCGGCGAACCGCTCATGAATCCGGAACTTCCCCAGCTTTGCTCCATTCTGCACTCCGAGGGAATTCGCCTGACGCTCTTGAGCACCGGGCTTCTTCTAAAAAAGTACGCCAGTTTTGTTGCTGCGCAGTTCGACGACGTAATCCTGTCTTTGGATGGTCCACCTCAGGTTCACGATGCGATTCGGCGGGTTGAAGGAGCTTTCCAGTTGTTGCGCACTGGCGTGCTCGCTCTCCGGGAAGAGCGCCCGGATTTTCGGGTCACCGCGCGCTCGACGGTACAGAAGGCAAACCACGCCCACCTGATGGAAACCGCGCGCACCGCAAAATCCCTGCAGCTGGATGGAATCTCGTTTCTTGCGGTGGACCTGGCCTCCTCCGCTTTCAATCGCCCGCTAATCTGGCCCGCCGGCAAGCAAGCGGAGATTGCCTTGTCTTTGCCGGAATTGAGTGTGCTCGAGCATCGAATCGAAAGCTTGATTAGCCTAGGTGAAACCGAGTTCGGCGCTGGTTTCATTGCTGAGTCTCCCGCAAAATTACGCGGGATCGCTGCGCACTTCCGGGCACAGTTGGGACTGCAATCCGCCCAATCCCCAATCTGCAACGCTCCTTGGGTTTCGGCGGTCATTGAGGCGGATGGCTCAGTCCGCCCGTGTTTCTTTCATCGCTCGATCGGGGATTTGCGTCGCAATAGCTTGGAGGCGGTCATCAATGGTCCGGAAGCGCAAACGTTCCGCCAAAACCTCGACGTTGCCAACAACAGCGTTTGCCAAAATTGTGTCTGTTCGTTGAATTATCGCTCTGGACGCGTCTGATTCGCGCACGGAGTGGAATCCTCGTCTCCCGAATACATTGCCGGTTCTCCCAGGCTGCCTGCGGCTGGCAGATGGCGCAGGTAAATCACGATCGACCACAATTCCGTGTCGTTCAGAATGCCTTTCGACGCCGGCATTCCGGAAGGAAAGATTCCGTTCTCCATCACCCAGTGCAACTGCCCGTCGCTGTAGGACTGCACATCATGCGAACTCAGCAACGGTACCGGAGGTGCCATTCGATCCGCAAACGGCACTCCGGTGTTTTGCCCGTCCAGCCCGTGGCACGCTGCGCAATAATGCGAAAACGCGATTCGCCCGCTTTCCACATTCTCCGGTTTGTCCGCTAGCGGATTCCGGGTGTTCTTGCCGCCTACCGTAATCGAATGCTTGAATTTCGTCATCACCGCGGTCTCCCATTTCCCCCGCGGCGTGGCCTTGCAGCCGCTCAGGATCGCTGCCGCCACGCAGCACACCGCTGCCCCGATCTTCCACGCGTCCATCATTCCGTCACATGCACCGTCATCTTCATCGAACCATGCCCCGAGCCGCAAAAATGTGCGCATTTCCCTTCAAAAGTCCCCGCGGTTTCTGGAGTGAACTTCACTTCGGTGGTCTGGCCCTTTTTGATGTCCGTGCGCACGCCCAATCCTTCGATCAGCAACCCATGGCTGACATCCTTCGTCTCAATCACCAGGATCACTTCTCGTCCCTTCTTCAGCGTGATTTCATTTGGGCTAAACGAAAACCGTTGCGCCGTAATCGAAATAGTCCGTGGTGTTTCTTCGCCTGCTGCAAACGTCGATACCGCAACCGCGCACAACAGCACTGCTCTTAGCAGAAATTTAAGATTCATCGGTGTGGTTCCCTCGGTGGCCTGGACTTTCATGGAGCAAGGTATTTCAGGATCAGTCGTTCATCCTCGGCGCTCAGCATCGCCCGCACGCGCATGTGTTGCAGCACGGCCTTTACTTCCCGCGGCGAGAGCGCGTCTGGCGGGTTGTGGCAGCGTCCGCAGTTTTGCTGGAATCTCCGTTCTCCTTCGTCTGCTTCCGAGTTTGTGGATTGCACTGTCTTCGTTTTGGATCCGGAGTTCTGCGCCAGCGCCGCAATCGCCGCAAAGCAGGCCAAGACCAGCAATCCCAATATCGACAGCGCCCGCTTTCTCATTTCGATCCTCCTGGCCACGCCGGAAACAAAAACCGGTAGACGATTTCGAAATTCCAGATATTGGAATTGCCCGCGGTGCTGTACTGCCGCCCGTAGCTGCCGTTCAGCCGCACATTGTGGGGGAGGTAGTAATTCAGCCCGACATCGAACTGGTTCACGTTGACCGATGGCAGCGCGTCTATCGATGTCGGAGTTCCCTTGAAATACTGCTGCACTCTCGCCACCGGCTGCAGCCGGCTCAGCCATTTGTTCATGTCCCGGTTAGGCGCGATTCGATACGCCCCCTCGAGCCAATAACCCTGGCCCCCGGGGGAATGCGCGTATTCGGCCCGCACATCAAACGGAATTGCCGGCGGTTGGTAAGCGAAATACAATCCGCTGACATTCGATCCCCCGTTTTGCAGAAAGCGCTGGTAAGAGACGCCCGCTTCGAATCCAGCTTCCGGCACAAACACTGCCGCGCGCCCGCCGGCCGTCCTGCCTGCTTGCAGGTTCTCCACTGTTGTTGCGGCAGACGCATAAGCTGAATACGTCAGGTTCCACTTCGGTCGCGCGACCGCCACACCTCGCACCATCCCTCCATTGCTCGATCCCGACGTACGCGTCCCGATCGTGTAAATGATCGGTGTGTCCACCAGGTTGGCAATCCACAGCGGAAATCGCTCGTTGTAAATGTTAAATGGCGTCAGGAATCGGCCAACCGTTACAGTCAAATGCGACTTCGCGATGTAATCCAGCTGCAGATAATCGAAACTCGCGAAGAATTGTGCGTTGTACGGCCCCGTGGTGCCATCCTCTCGCGCGACGAATCCTTGCAACTCGCCACGCGATTCCACCAACCAGTGGTCGCCGAGCGGTGCCACAAACACCGGCACGATGATTGGCGTATAGGAATGTACTCCTGCGCTCGATGTGCCCTGGAAGGCCAGCGCCCCGGAGAAAATAGGAACGTCGGGAGTGTTCGATTGCGCCAACACTCCAAACCCGCTGCACAACAGGCCCGCCAGCAATACAACAATTCGGTTCATCCCGCAGCACCTTTATGTCGCCATCCGCAGTCGCTGTTTTTTGTTTTTGGCGCCTGCGCATCAACGCAACTTGAAAAACTCATGTAACAGCTCGCAGCGTACTTTTTCGTGCGCGTAGAGTTGTCACCGCAAAGTCAAGCTGTGGTCATCTTCCTGCTCACTCACGGAAAACTTCGCCTGCGCGGCGAACCGTAGTCCGAATTAGACCTTTCTGCTTAGAGCGAATTAGTACCCCGCCCTGAAATGAATTGGTCCTGTTCGGCCCTGCGTTTCTGCGGACACTTGAACTGCAGGGGGGAGCTCCGATGGAAAAAACAACCCGCGTGCTCGTCGCCAATCGCCCCAAACTCATGCGTGAAGTCATATTCACTCTGCTTGCGGACCAGCCCGGCATTGAGATTGTTGGCGAGGTTTGTGATGAGACCGACATACTCAATCAGGTGCGCCTGAAGTTGCCTGACCTGCTGGTTGTCGCGCTTGACGAATCCGAGCAGCGTCCCTCCATTTGTGATCGGGTGCTTCGCGAACGGCCGGACTTGCGGATTCTCGCCGTCGCTTCTCGTAAAGATCGCACTCTTTGCTACTGGGCTTCATTCGACATCCATTGTGTCCACATTGAGTCCTCGACTGCGGGCATCCTCAGCGCCGTCCACAACACCATGGAATACGGGAGAAGGCCGCTGTGAAAACGCTGCGCGGGCAATCCAATCGTTTGGCAATTTCATTGACTCGGCGGTTCTGGCTGTTCTGCTTTGTGCCGTTCGTGCTCTGCAATGTGGCCGTCGCCCAAATTCGTTCGGCGCCGGCAACAGCACAGCCACTCTCGTCCGCTGCCGCCGGATCGCTCCCCGGCGATGATGATCCGCAATCCACCAGCCGCGTCGCTGCTCCCGCAGAACAGATTCGTGCTGTCCTCGTCAAGGATCCCGGATTACTCGTCGAATTGGAACGCCTGGTCGAAAAGGAGGAACTTTCCAAAGGGCAACTGGTCGACGACTCCGATCTTACGCAGCAAGCGATCTTTGATCGCCTTGACGACGACGTGCCCTTCCGCGCGGCCGCCACCCGCCTGCTTCAGCGCTATGGATACTTGCTGCCAAACGTCAATCCGGACTCCGAAGTCGGCAGAGAACAAGAACTCGTATTGAAAGAGCGTGCTCGCCGCATCGTGCAAATTGAGGCCCAAGAAGACGCCCAGTCTCTTAGTCCTCAAAGGACTTCAGAGAATTCCAAGGAGCAGACCGCCGCTGATCATTGCGATTCCCCCGATGCCACGGATTGCAAAGAGCCTTCCGTTCGCCGCTCGCCCAGCAACATTGCTTCCGGTGCGCGTGACCAGCAATCTCCCAACTCTTCTGCGCCGCCACCGTTCAATGGCGTTCCTGAACTCAGCGGTCCGCCAATCATTCAGACGCGTCTGAACGGTAACAGTCTGTCCGGCTTTTCGGGAGATCCTGACTCCAGCCAATCCTTGCGGATGGCCGGCATGAGTGCCCCGCATGACCCCACAGGTATGCAGCCCTCGCCCGAACAATTGCAGAGGTACATGAGCCTGCTGAAAAATGGCTCCGGCAGCTCGGACGAAAACTTCTCGGCGCCCAATACGGAAACGGCGAAAGCGCGCGGCAGCGGCGGAGGCGAAGATCTACCCACTTCACTCCTGCGCGCCCACGACGATTGGTCTCGAGAGCGCAGCCGCGTCTCACAGCAGGGCGCCATCGTCCACAAACCAGGTCCTTACTCCGATGTGCCGTCCCTGTTCGATCTGTACGTTCAGGTGGCCGCTCACAATAGGCCCCCCGAGCGTTTTGGCGTCGACATACTCACCGCGGGCGCTCGAGATTCCGGCGCCGTGGCTATGGATCTGCCCGTCGGCCCCGATTACGTTGTCGGCCCTGGTGACGGTCTGGCCATAGATCTTTGGGGCGGCGTTTCCCAGAGAATCCAACGCATCGTCGATAGCCAGGGCCGCATTTCTCTCCCCGAGTATGGTCCGCTGCTGGTTAGCGGCAGAACCCTCGGCGATGTGCAGCAGACTGTCCAGCAACTCTTGCGCACGCAATTGCGCGACATTTCCGCCGACGTTTCACTCTCCTGCCTCCGGACCATTCGCATCTATGTCGTGGGCGAAGTCTCCAACCCGGGCGCTTATGATGTCAGCTCGCTCTCCAGCCCCTTGAATGCGCTCGTCGCTGCGGGCGGTTTGACCGAGCACGGCTCGCTCCGGTCCATCAAACACTATCGCGGCAAACAGCTCATCGAGGAAGTCGACGCCTACGATCTGTTGCTGCGGGGTGTCGGGTCCGACCAAAAGCGCTTGCAGAGCGGCGATTCCTTGCTCGTGCCGCCGGTGGGACCGCAGGTAACCATCGAAGGGATGGTGCGCCGGCCGGCAATCTACGAACTTAATGGCGACACTTCGCTGGAACAAGCTCTGGAACTCGCGGGCGGCGTTTTGCCTGCCGCCGCATTAAAGCACGTCGAGGTCGAGCGGCTCGTTGCCCACGAAAAACGCATCATGTTCAGTCTCGACCTCTCCGAGACACAAAATGCCAACGACGCCGAATCCCTCCGCAATTTCGCCATTCACGATGGCGACCGTATCCACATTTTCCCTATCGCCCCTTACAACCAGCAGGCTATCTACTTGCAAGGCCATGTGCTCCGGCCCGGTCGCTATTCTTATCGCGACGGCATGACCGTAGCCGATCTGATCACTTCCTATTCGGACCTGCTTCCCGAACCTGCCGGCGCGTACGCCGAAATCATTCGCCTGAATTCCCCGGATTATCGTCCCAGCGTCGAGAGTTTCAATTTGACGGCCGCGCTTTCAAATCCCGCGCAAGCTCCTAAGCTCCAGCCTCTCGATACCGTCCGCGTTTTCAGTAAGTATGACTTCGAGCCTGCTCCTGAGGTCCGCGTCGATGGAGAAGTTCGTGCCCCCGGCCAATACACCACCTCTGGACAAGCTCGTTTCCGCGACGCCGTCTACCTCGCGGGTGGCCTCACCGCTGACGCATCCACCGACTCCGCGCAAATCTTTCGCTACACCAAAGACGGCGCCATGAAAATCCTCAACGTCAACGTCAGTGCAGCGCTTGCGGGAAATGACTCCTCAAATGTCGCTCTGGAACCGCACGACACGATCGTCATTCATCGCAGTATCGCCAAAGTGGAGCCCCAAGCCGTGTACGTCAAAGGCGACGTGGAGAATCCTGGTCGTTATCCGCTCGCCTCGAACATGTGTATCGAGGATTTGATCCTTGCCGCTGGCGGCTTGAAACCCAGCGCCGATTCACAAAATGCTGTGTTGACCCACCACGCACCGCAGTCATCGGGAACCGCCGAAGCGCAGAATCTCAACGTCGATCTTGCCGCCGCCATGAGCGGCCATCCGGATCACAACCAATTGCTCGCCAATGGAGATGTGCTCACCATTCGTGAGAATTCGGCCTGGAATGACCTGGGGGCCACCGTCACCATCCGCGGTGAAGTCGCTCATCCGGGAACCTACGGTATTCGTCCAGGTGAGTCACTCGATTCTGTCCTGGCCAAGGCGGGAGGATTCACCTCCCAGGCCTATCCCTACGGCACCGTGCTGACCCGCCGCGAAGTTCGCGATTTGGAAATGAAGTCCCGCGACGAGCTGGTCGCGCGCATGAAGCAGGAAGCTGTGCAATTGAAGGCCCTGCCGGAAAACGACGCGGACCAGAAAAATCTGAAGCTCACCGCCATCGCCCAGACCGACGCCACTCTCACTCAGTTGGAAACGCATCTCCCTGTCGGCCGTGTCGTTCTGCAGGGTGCGTTGGACGAAAAATCCTTCGATCGCAACGCCGGCCAGACCCCACTTCGTAGCGGGGATGTGATTCTCGTTCCCAAGAAGCCCAACTACGTTGTAGTGGAAGGCCAGGTCTTCAATGGCACTGCGGTGGGCTATGTGCCCGGCAGGAGCGCCAATTGGTATCTCGCCCAAGCGGGCGGCTTGACCGAACTCGCCGACAAGAAAGCCACATTTGTAATTCGCGCCGATGGTTCCGTTATCGCCGCCAAAAACAATCACACCTTGTGGTCGGGCGATCCCCTGGAAGCCGTGTTGATGCCCGGCGACGTAATCGTCGTGCCGGAAAAGGCGCCCAAGATCGCCAACCGCAACTGGATCCCGTTGATGCAATCGGCGCAAGTGGCTACTTCCGTTGCGCTGGCGGTCGCTTACCTCCGGCCATGAGAAACGTTGTCGCAACATGACAGGACGCACATTGGCTCGCTATCTCATCGTCGTGAACGCGCTCTTTACTGCCGCAGGCGCTCACGCCGCTCTGCCTCAACAAGCGCCGGCTGATACTCCTGCGCGCCAAGCCTCTACAACCATCGAAGCGCTACCCCCTGCACCACCTGCTAACGCCACGACCAGCGCTCCAGCAGCCCCTTGGCTCTCCAACGCGTTCGACAATACATCTGCCGCCGCAACTCGCGTCTTCGACGATCAAAAGCAAATCTGGCTCAGCCCTTTTCAGCTCCGCTTCTCCGATGCCGAATGGCTGGTGCCGTTCGCGGGACTCACTTCCGCCATTCTTCTGACCGACCGCAGCTTTAGCAAGGCACTGCCCAGTTCGCCCCACCGCCTCGCTGACTACACTCATCTTCGTGACGGAAGCGTTGGTGCCCTGGGTGCCGCGTCCGGTGGCCTGTATCTCTGGAGTCTGCACACCCACGACCAGCACCAGCGCGAATCTGGCCTGCTTGCCGGCGAAGCCGTCATCGACTCGCTCATCGCCACCGAAGCCTTGAAGTTCGCTGCCGGCCGTCAGCGGCCACTCGAAGCAAACGGCCAAGGCAAATTCTTCGACGGTGGGAATTCCTTCCCGTCCAACCATTCGGCCGCTGCTTGGGCTGCTGCCGGCGTTCTGGCGCACGAGTATCCAGGGTCAATGACCAAGCTCCTGGCTTATGGCTTGGCTTCGGCCGTCAGCTTCACCAGCGTCAGCAGCAAACAACACTTCCCCTCGGACGCCTTCATTGGCAGCGCTTTGGGTTGGGCGCTGTCCGAATACGTCTATCGCGCCCATCACAATCCCGAACTGGGCGGCTCCGCCTGGAATCCCGTTCGCGATCTATTCCGCAGCAGCGAATCCGGCCCGGCAAGATATCCCGGTTCCACCTATGTCCCGCTCGACAGTTGGGTGTACTTGGCATTTGACCGTCTGTTCGCTCTCGGCTACGTGTCAGCCGGCTATCAGGATGCACGGCCATGGTCGCGAGAGAAATGCGCGCGCTTGCTGTTGGACGTCGATCAAGCCTTGGCCAATTCGCTCAGCGCCAATCACCCCGAAAATTCGGACGTCGTGACCTTGGTCCAATCCTTGCATCACGAGTTTGCCCGCGAAGAGGCCGCCTTCATCGGCCCCAACGCATCGGCGGCCATTGAGTCGGTCTATGCGCGCGTGCTCAGCGCCAGCGGCACCGTCTTGAACGATGGCTATCACTTCGGTCAAACCGTCGCGTACGACTACGGCCGTCCATTTCGCGAAGGCACCAACTTGATCGACGGCGCATCCGCCAGCGCCACCTATGGAAATCTCTTTTTCTACGTCGATGGCGAATACCAACATTCCCCGTCCGCTCCGTCTCTCTCTCTTCCGGTTCGCCAATTCTTTGCCGATCGCGACAAGGTTGCTGTTCCGCCGGCCACACCCTTTTCCACCATCAATCGCTTTGCGCTTCTCAACGCCTACGCCGGCTTCAATTTTTATGGCTGGCAGCTCTCTTTTGGCAATCAATCCCTTTCCTGGGGACCCGGTATTGGCGGCTCGCTGCTCCTGAGCAACAACGCCGCCCCCTTTCCTATGTTGCGAATCGCCCCGGAAAAGCCATTCGAGATTCCCGGGCTGTCCAAGCTCGTGGGACCATTCAATGTCGAGCAGTTCTACGGCCGCCTGGAAGGGCATCAAGGCTATCAGCCTTGGATTTATGGCCAGAAAATCAGTGTCAAGCCCTTCCGCTCGTTCGAATTTGCCTACAGCCGTACCACTCTCATCGGCAGCAACACCTATCCGCTCACCTCCAGGCAATTCTTTTACAGCCTGTTGGGCCGCATCGATCCGGTGGAAGACAGTGTGCCCGGCGACTCACGCACCGCCGTGGACTGGACTTGGCGCGTCCCCGGACTTCATGACCGCCTCACCTTTTATGGCGAACTCGAAGACGATGATGACCCCATTCCTTTACAAAACTTGACCAAGAACGTCGTTCGCCCGGGACTGTATTTTCCTCGCCTGCCCTTTTTGCCCAAGTGGGACTTGCATTTTGAATACACCTCGTCCACCAGTCCTGGCCGCGCATCCTTTCAGAATCATGGTGACTTGAATTACTGGAACCTTGAGTTTCCCGACGGTTACACCAATGACGGCGACCTCATGGCCAACACCGTCGGCCGCGAAGGCGTCAGTCTGCAAACCTGGATTCGCTATTGGGCCTCACCTCGCCGCACCCTCGATTTCTCTTGGAAGCAAAACATCGTCCTCAACGATTACGTCCCCGGGGGAGGGAAGTGGCAGGACTATCAAGCCAGCTACTCGGTCACCCGGCGTTCGGGCCTGTATTTCAAGGGCCTCCTTCAGTTCGAACACATCTTCGCTTACCCGCTGCTTTTCCCTGGCTCCAGAAACAACTTAGTCGCCTCGCTTGAACTTGGTTTCCTCCCGCAGTGGGGGCGTCAGTCCGCCGTCTCTACCACGGCGGAAAACACCCAAACAGGGAGACCTTTGCCATGAGTTCTGCTTCCCCAAACGGTGCGCCCGAGGTTCTTCGCGGCCTCGACATTGATCAGTTGCTTGCTGACCGCCTGCGCCACGCGCAATCAGAGAGTCGCCACAAACGAATCGCGCGCATCGGCCGCCTTTGGGATCATCGCGTATTCCTCCTCAAGCTTCTTGTCTGGGGCGCCGCCATCAGTCTCGTCATCGCACTTCTCATTCCGTCCCGCTACGCCTCAACCACACGCCTAATGCCTCCCGATCCTCCTGCTGGTGCTGGCATGGCGCTCCTCGCCGGTATCACCGGCAAAATGGGAGCCACTCTCGGGGCCCTTGGCGGAGATCTCCTGGGCATGAACACTTCGGGCGATCTATTTGCTGGCGTTCTCCAAAGCCGCACCGTTCAGGACCAGCTAATCGGGAAATTTGATTTGCGCAAGGAGTATGGCACGCCCCGCTGGATTGACGCTCGCAAGGAATTGACCCGCAACACCGATATATCCATCGACCGCAAGAGCGGGATTCTCACCATTCAGGTCACCGACCACGATCCCAAACGTGCCACCGCCCTGGCGCAAGAATATGTGGCTCAGTTGAACCGTGTCGTCACTCAACTCAACACTTCCTCCGCTCACCGCGAACGGGAGTTCCTCGCGGAGCGCTTGGCAGAAGTGAAAACCGAGCTGGAATCCGCCGAGAAAGACTTCAGCCAGTTTGCCTCCAAGAACACCACTATCGACATCAAGGAGCAGGGGAAAGCGATGGTCGAAGCCGCCGCGATTGTCGAAGGTCAACTGATTGCTGCCCAAACCCAATTGCAGGGATTGCGCCAAATTTACACCGATCAAAATGTCCGGGTCCGAACCGCTCAGGCCCAGGTCGACGAGCTTCGCCGTCAGCTCTTGAAAATGGGCGGCAAAGGAGAGTCTGACAAGCCCGGACCCTCCACTGACGACGACATCTATCCTTCCATTCGCAAGCTTCCCCTGCTCGGGGTCACCTATGCGGACCTGTACCGCCGGATGAAGGTCGAGGAAACCGTCTTCGAAACCCTCACGCAACAGTACGAAATCGCCAAAGTCCAGGAAGCCAAGGAGGTCCCTAGCGTGAAAGTGCTGGACGCTCCTGAGATTCCCGAGAAAAAGATCTCTCCTCCCCGGACTTTATTGGTTCTGCTCGGCGCAATTCTTGCCTTGGCCATTGGCGCGGCATGGATTGTCGCCAGGGACGATTGGCACAGCATCGATCCGCAAGACCCTGGCAAGATTTTGGTTCTCCGCATGGTCCAGAGCGTTCGGCCGCAACTCGAATACGTTGTTCAGAGCCGTAACCTGCTCGTCGGCGAAGCCAAAAAGAATCTCGACCGCTTGCGCGGGTTCGCCAATCCCTTGGGAGCCAAAACGCAAAGTCAACCTACTCGCACCGTTGCGCCAGACCAATTGGCCAACGCCAACGACTAGGTTGCGGCGAACGCGTAATCCCGCATCGCGGACCGGAGCAGCACCGAATTTGCTGGGAGTCGCCTCGTGATCATCGCTATGTCCATTGTCGGCCTGTTGCTCGCGGCGCTGCTGGGAACCCTGTTCCCGGGCGTTCCCGCGTTGCTTGTTCCCGCGGGAGTCAGCCTTTTGATCGCTTCAGTAGCCCTGATCCGCAGAGCCGCGCTTCACCGCCTTGGCTCCACTGAGACCTTGTGTGTGCTGTTCCTCTCTTTGGCCGCCGCGCACATTTTCTTTGGCTTTCTGCTTGCCGACCTCACCACCCAGCACACTTCCATTCGCTCCAACGCCGAAGTGTATTACGCCAACGCATTGCTGATTAACAGTGTTGGTCTCTTCGCGGCAGCCATTGGCTATAGCTGGAGACTGAACGGTCAAGCGCTTGCCCTGCGATCCGGTTTCCCTGTGCTGATCGATTCGGAATTCGCCGAGCATCTGTTTCGTCTGCTGGTTGTGATCGGCGCGGCCATGATGTTCCTCGTCTACTGGCGCTTAGGCTTGTGGGACTATTTGCGCGTCCCTGCAAAATGGCCCTTTCTTCGATACATCACCAGCGAAATCGCCGGCGGCTCCGTTACCGACGAATGGTTTGCCAATCGCGCCATGGACCTGCTTACCGTGTCCATTCCGTTTTTGGTCTATCGAGCCAGCAAAAGCCTACGCATCGTCAGCATCGTTTTGATCGTCGCCGGTTATCTGGCTCTGCTTCTGCCTCTGCGTCGTGCCAACCTTTTAGGGGTGCTGTTTGCCTCCTTGATCCTTGTTGGCATCGGCCGCCGCAATGTCTATCACTTGACCCGCAGATGGCTGCTGATCATGGCCGGCTTCTACATCTTTACGCAGTGCCTGTTTCTATTTGGCGTTTTTTACGACGACCTGCATCCACAGACGGTTCTCGCCGTTTCCAGCACCGCCTTGCCGGAAGTTCGCGATCTGGCGTGGACCCTCAACCGCCTCGACGGCGACCGTCTGAACGGCGTCACTTTTGCCCAGGCCTTGATTCCCCTGCCCAGCATTGCCAGCAACTGGAGCGCCGCGCACAGCCTCCGCGCCATCACCACCCGGCTCATTGGCGTTGATCAAACCGGCGAGAGTGGCGGCCTGCGCCTGACCATCATGGGCGAAGCCTACATCAACTTCGGTTACCCGGGCGTGATCCTCATCAGCTTCTTGTGGGGTTGCGGCGTCGCCTGGTGCGAAAAGCTGCTTTGGTCGATTTACTGGATGCGCTCCGAATTCTCCAACTACGTCGCGGTGATGTGTTTCATCTCGCTCTGTTTCCTCATTTATCTCGCGGGCACGCAAGCCGGTGCTTCCATAAAAGTGGGCGCGCTGCTCATCTGCGCCGTGGCCTGGGCATGCAAGTACCGCGCGCGCTTCACGCCTGTACTCGCGGAGGCGGCCGGCACATGAAATCGATTCTGCAAAATCTGGCAAGTGTCATTGGCGGGGAAGCTGCCGTGCGAATCGCCAACTTTGCCGCTGTCCTGTTCATCGCTCGTGCCTATGGCAAAGCCGTTCTGGGCGCCTACGCCGTTACCCTGGCGGTTGCCACCGTAGTGATCATGTTTGCGGATAGCGGCCTGCAAACCGCCGCGATCACGCGAATCGCCCCGCAAAACACCAACCGAAACCAAATCATCGGCCAGTTAACCGTTTGCAAAACCGCTTTGCTCGCATTGGCTGCCGTTCTTCTGGCGGTCCTGGCCGTTTGGAGAAATGATGCTTCGCTTTTCATCGCTATCGGTGTTTGGGTGACCGTGCGCCTCATTTTGCAGTCCTATTCGCAACTGCAGATGGCCATCCTTAAAGCCGTCTCGCTGGCCCGCTTCATCGGCATCATCCAGGTGCTCCACAGCGCTCTGCTCTTCATCGGTATTGTGGTCTGTTTCGAACGGGGCTGGAGCATCTTCGCTCTACTAGCTTGGTTCACCGCATCTCAGTTCCTCGAACTACTTTTCGCCACGGCCGTTTTGTACTACCACACCTTCTGGCCCAGTTGGCCCCACCGTGTGGCCTTCATTGCCACCATCAAAGCGGCGGCGCCCTTCGGAATCGCCTATGGCCTCGCCAATTTGATCATTCGCTCCGACACCATTGTTCTCTCGGCAATCGTGCCGATCACCGTATTGGGCGCCTTCTCCGCCGCCAATGCCCTCCTGCTCATTGTGTACGTCAGTGCTTGGCTTTTCGGCAGCATCTTGTTGCCAGAGATGGTGCGCCTCTCCCGCAATCCGGAAACCCTGAAATCCTACGCAAATCAATGGTTGCGCTGGGTCGTTCTCGCGTCTGTTCCATTTTCGCTGGCTTGCTGCTTGCTCGCTCCGAAGGCCATCGTTCTCCTTTATGGCCCTAAATACGCCATCAGCGGTACCTTGGCCTCGGTGATGGTTTTGGCCTGCCCGCTGATCCTTCTCAACTCCATCTACACAACCTGCACGATCGCCGCCAACAGTCGCGCCACCTTTCTTGGCATGTACGCTGCCACCGCTGTTGCCACTCTGGTTCTGGATTTCGTCCTCGGGCACGCGGTTGGCTCCGTAGGAGTTGCTTCCGCCATCGTCGTTCGTGAAGCGGGCATGCTTCTGGGCTTTCGCCTGTTGATGACCCGCTCACTCTCGCCGGCTCCTACTCTGGAACTGGGGGCGCCCTGAGCAGGAATGCGCTCGGGGGAAACTGCATGGTCCTCGAGAAAAGTACATGATCAAGAGAGTCACAATCGACGCGCGTTGGCTAGTCGGCGGGATTGGCACCTACACCCGCAATCTTCTCCAGCAGTTTCGGCATTGCGCCAACGGATTGGAAATTCAGGCCATCGTCCGGAAACGCGACTCCCAGAATGTCGCTCAGCTCTGCTCCGGCATTACCGTCATCGATACCCCCATCTATACCCTGCGTGAGCAAATCCTGGTCCCACGCCGTTCCAGGAATACCGATCTTCT
>DASPVD010000051.1:0-43302 GCA_035622555.1 Candidatus Eremiobacteraceae bacterium
TCTGGATCAGACAGGGTCACGGCCTCGACTCCTCCACTGAAACTCAGATCTCGCCGCTCCTGAGCCTTTACCATCGTGTCTTGACTCTGGGGCGATTTTCATCACGTTTCGCGGGTCGCAGGCCCTAAAAAGACAGGGTCATACAACCACCCCGCAGGGGTGGACGGTGCTAAGATTGCGACATTATGGCCGTCCCCGATGCGCTCCTGGGGCAAACTGTCTCCCACTATCGGATCCTGGAAAAGTTAGGTGGCGGTGGGATGGGAGTTGTCTACAAAGCAGAGGACACACGCCTCCATCGCTTCGTTGCTTTGAAGTTCCTTATTGAAAATCTCGCTCGCGATGCTCATTCCCTCGAACGCTTCCGCCGCGAAGCTAAAGCAGCGTCCGCGCTGAATCATCCGAATATTTGCACCATCCATGACATCGGCGAAGATGCCGCCGGTGCGTTTATCGTCATGGAGTATCTCGAAGGCAAAACCCTCAAGCACGTCATCGCCAACCGTCCCGTCGAGTTGCAGCAACTCCTCAGCATCGCGATTGAAATCGCCGATGCCCTCAACGCCGCGCACTCGAAAGGCATCGTGCATCGCGACATCAAGCCCGCGAACATTTTCGTCGGTGCCGATGGCCACGCCAAAATCCTCGATTTCGGCCTAGCGAAACTCGCGCCTCCCGTGCGTATTGTCCCCGAACGCGCATCCATCTCCCAACTCCCCACTCTCTCCCGCTCGGAAAGCGAATATCTTACTAGTCCCGGCGGGGCCCTCGGCACCGTTGCCTACATGTCCCCAGAACAGGCTGTGGGCAAGGGGATCGATCCGCGCACCGACCTCTTCTCGTTCGGTGCAGTCCTGTACGAAATGGCCACCGGTACGCTTCCATTTCGCGGCGACACCTCTGCTGCAATTTTTGACGCCATCCTCCACAAAGCCCCCACTGCCCCGGTTCGCCTGAATCCCGAAACTCCCGCCCCCCTCGAATCCATCATCAATAAATGTTTAGAGAAGGACCGCGAGCTCCGCTACCAGCACGCCTCCGACATTAGCACCGACCTCAAGCGCCTCAAGCGTGACACCGACTCCGCCAATTTTATCTCCAGCGCAGCTACTTCGCCGCCGCCTGGCCCCGCTCTTTCCTCCTCTCGCTTCGTCAAACTCACCGCGCATTCGCGCTGGATAGCAGTTGGCCTCGCTGCATTCTTGCTACTCGCCGCTATTGCTTTCTGGCATCACTTCCTCAATTCCACAGCATCGCCACTCTCCACTGTCGAAATCGTGCCCGCCGTTTCTATGCAAGGCAATCAGGACGCGCCAGCCATTTCTCCTGACGGAAAGCAGCTTGTTTTTTCAGAATTTGCACCACCGCACTCTGGTATGTACATTACACTCGTCAATGGCGGGAAGCCGCTCCAGCTAACCGATTATCCAACCCGCTATCCAACGTGGTCGCCGGATGGGAGCGAGATCGCCTTCGCCAGATATTCTGGTAAACAAAAAAGTTTCTACATAATGCCAGGTCTCGGGGGCGCAGAACATCGGGTCTACACCGGGCCGGTAGAAACGTGGCCTAACTGTGGTCGATTGGACTGGTCGCCGAACGGGAAATTCCTGGTGTTCCCCGAATCGATCGACGACGGTGCACGCTCTCGCCTGACCATCCTGACTTTGTCCGACTTGAGCAGTCGTTCGCTCAGCTCGCCTCGCAACCACGAATTTGACTGTGAACCTGCTTTCTCCCCTGACGGCTCGACAGTCGCTTTCGTCCGCGGCACCATAGGCGGCGCTTTAGGTGACCTATTCGTGCTGCATCTTTCCGGCGGAGAGTTGGTCCGACTCACTTCTGCGAACTCCGGTGGTCCACCCGCTTGGACTCCGGACGGCACCGAAATTGTTTTCTCTTCTCCCATGGGAGGTCTCCGCACGTTATGGCGCATTTCCGCCTCCGGGGGTACGCCTCGCCCAGTTGGCGGCGCCACCGAAAACGCTTGGTTTCCCTCGATATCCCGAAAAGGGAATCAACTCATCTACACGCAGTTCAATTGGGCCGACTCGATATGGCGGCTTGATCTGAAGGATGATCGCAACATCGCTGGCTCTCCCGTACGCCTTATCTCCAGCCGGGGCATCAACTGGAAACCGAGCTTTTCTCCCGACGGCAAAAAGATCACCTTTGAGTCTAGGCGTTCGGGCTATTTGAATGTTTGGATGTGCGATAGTGACGGCTCCGACTGCACCCAATTGACCTCCTTGCACGGAGAGTCGGGCACCGCCCGCTGGTCACCGGACGGCCACTACGTATCCTTTGAATCTATCTCGCAAGATTTTTGGGGAGTTTATCTTCTCGAACTGTCCGGCGGCACACCTCGTCTCCTGCCCACTTTCCCTGATGCCAATAACGGTGCTCCTAACTGGTCCCGCGATGGGAAGTGGATTTACTTTTACTCCAGCCACGACAACGGGCCTTTTCAACTCTGGAAGGTCCCCTTTCAAGGGGGGCCGGCAATCCGCGTAACGAAGAATGGTGGCGTTTACGCGATCGAATCTTACGACGGGCACTTTATCTATTACGCCAAATTCGAGCGGCCCGGAATATGGAGGCTGCCGGTGGACGGTGGTGAGGAGACCTGCGTTCTGGATCAGCCTACGGCTTGGAACAACTGGGCTCTTGGCCCAACCGGAATCTACTTTGTCAATCGAGGTGTTCCACCCAACGACAGAATCGACTTTTTCGATTTTGCCACTGGCAAGACCATCCCGCTTTTCACGCCGGAAAAACCCATCGATGATTTTAGCGGTCCGGCCCTCTCTCCAGATGGGAAATCCCTCCTGTTCGGCCAGACCGAAGTCAAGGAAATCCAAGTGATGCTTCTACGAAATTTCCGCTAGCTCTGCGTTAGGAGGATAGCCCTGATTAGGCCAAGCCGAAGCTGCTGAGGGCCGGGTCCCCTTGGGGTGCCCACCCGGGGGCTCCGAATGTCAAAATAGGGTCCCCTACGGCCAAATGTGTCGACGATCCGCACTGATTTTGCACGAGCTTGCGACCTGGGCCTGTAGCTCAAGTGCCTAAAACAGATATCCAAGCAACATCCTTGCCATCAATACAACCCGCTGAAAATGCGGCTTTTTCTCTTTTCGTCTGTTGGTGGACGTTGGCCGACTTTTGAGGAGAATGGGCACAGAATGGGCACGGAGAAACGCGTATCACCTCTCTACTTCGATCAAACCATCCCGTTCTCGGTCCGGCAAGACTCGCCTCTAGTGAGCGCGCAAACCGGTCCACGTGTTTTCTCAGCGGCGAACTTGCCGGGCGTTAGTCATGCCATTTGGGGCTTATCGACGACCAGACCACGTGCGGAAATGGCGAATTTTTTCCAAATCTTGGAGAGCATTGCCCGAATAACAGCAAGCGCGATCATCCCAGTAGACGGTAGCCCGCGGCTTAGTTCCCTTCGTTGGTTTTGGAGGAGCGGGGTTTATTTCATCAAATGGAACTTCGTTCGCCTGCAAATATGGAGCGATTTCGTGCGCGCCTCGACAACTATACACGACAATTATCCAGCCTTCACGACGCAGCACTTTCAAAGCTTCAATGACATCTTTGCGGGGAGGACCGATCAATGACGACTCCGTCCAGCCATCATAGTCGGCGATCACGCCATCGAAATCGACGGCAATGATCAGCTTGTTGTTAGCCCCAGCGTCGCCCGGTGAGTTTGGCTCAGCCACTGCTCGATTCCCTTGAATATTTGTCGAACGCTTAATTTATATTAAAGAACCAAGTCCACGTGTCAAGGCGAGTGGCTGGAACGATGTTGTTACTTATACATGGCGTAAGCAGACAAAGCAGGGGCAATTACTAAAAGGAGTATCTCTAACAAACTCGCTATTTTTCGAATTACTATGGAAGGATGGCGATAATAGGTAGGCTTGCCAGATTCGCGAGAAGACCTCCCCGAGAGCAATTGCGTATGGCTCGAGCAAAAATCGACTACCAACTAATCGAACGTGGCTGGAAGGTCCCACATCTGGGAAACGACAAAACGGTTTATATTCTCGGGCTTTTTGGCTCGGGACGTCACTATCTCAATGAACTGATGCTGCAGAGAATTGGCGAACGAGCTCAATATTTTAGGGATTGCTCGTTCCACTTCCGTTTCCATCCAGGCCCCACGTCGATGATCTATAGCGGCCACTCCACGATGAAGTATCATTCCTGGGGGCATAGGCTGCCCGCGGTGACAGCCCGCATCGTGGAAGCAGTCAAAGCAAGATATGCCGATCTGATTTTTATATATCGTCATCCCCTCGATTCCTTGCTGACAAATTGGATTTGGTTGCGAACATTTGGCCGCGATCAGCGCATGATTGGTGGCATCTCTCAGCTTTATAAGAACACCGACGATCTCTGTGCCGCGTTGGATGAAAATTTCCTCGAATTCCAGGCCTTTGCCGAGGGTGACCCTGAGTTCTTCGCGGTCCTACCACCCCCACGATTCATGTCATTCTCGGAATTTGTCGAGGAACTCGAGCTTTTTCTCTCAGCGGCCACGCTCACATTGCGGATCGAAGACTGTGTGAGCGATCCGTCGAAGGAATTTCTAAAGATCGCGAAATTAATGGCGCTTGACGTCGATTTAAGCCTTGCGGCTATTTCGTCGCCGAAAACCGAAGCTTATCGCTTTTTGCAAGTAAAGGCGAAGGTTCCACGATTCCGAGATTTCATCGACGGTTTGAGTCAGGAAACCAAGAATCGGATTGAGAAAATCGGTTACACGTTGGATTAACCGGCCTAATGCAACCATGCCTTCAGGCGCATTTCGTCTCTCTAACCCGATAGCGCATCTTCAAGCTCAAGCTCGCCTTTCGATACCATGTGTTCGTATAACCTAACGTCCTCTGGGTTATCGATCTCGCCCCACTGACCATCAGTTGCGAACGTGCTGATGGGAAGTTCATTCGCGGCGAGCAGCCGACGGAGCAGTCCGGTGCTATCGAGGCGATCACGAATTGCTGGATCGAGCCTGCCGAGGAGAGTTTCGACGGCGGTCCATGCCGACGGCGTGAACTTCAACAGGCCCATATATTGCCCCATAATCTCTTCGATGTTCGTGGTCCTGCCGCCGATTTCGAGCAATCGCCCCGCCGCATCGATGCGGAATGTTTCGGCATCCTGCAAAGGATCAGCGAAACGATGTGTCCACAAGGAACGCCAGGCACGATCATAGGTAATGACGAGCTGGCCGGGGGCGGCAGCGAGACCGCGCACTAAGTCGCTGCGATAAAAGATGTCAGCGTAGCTGACGATGACCGGTCCTGAACGCAGCCACGCAGCGGCCGCCGCAAGCGACATCACCATATTGGTTTCAGCCCATCGTTCGTTGGTGAAATAGGAGAGGTCGGCAAAGTCGATCATGTCGGCTCGATAACCCCGGACCACAGCGATTTCTTGCGCTCCTCCACGGCGGAGCGCCGCGACCTGGCGCTCGATCAACGGTTTGCCTTTGAGCTTCACCAAGCATTTGGGGCGGTCTTCACCGAGATACCCCAGGCGGCTACCGCGACCCGCGGCGAGAATGACTGCGCGCATCATTCTACCGCGAAGACTTGACGAAACAACGCCATGTCGGAAGGCGAGAATGGTGAAAGGCGTTCTGGGTGCCACATGATGCCGGTTACGGGTTGGGCCGAATGGCGAATCGCCTTAACGGCGCCATCATCGGCAACCGCCCAGACATCGAGCGGGGGCCGCGAGTCGAAGGCTGCGAATTGATGATAGCTGTTGACCTCTTTTGGCTTACCTTCAATTCGGATGACCTGACATTTCGTTACATGACCTCCGACACGCCGTAGAGCCACAGCGGAACGATACTGGATCAATTGCATGCCTCGACAAACGCCAATGACCGGCAGATTACGCCGCTCCGCGAAATCGAGGAGTGCATTTTCGACCGCGTCGCGTTCCGGGGCGTCGCCTCCCAACACCGCAAGATCGTTACCCCCGGTCAACACCAACCCGGCGACGTCCACACGCTGGCACAAATCGAGAGCTACATCAGTGTGATTGGGGAGCAGCACGGGAAGCAGGTCGCAGGCCGCCAGAAACTTAGTCCACGATTGATCCAAGCAGTCGCGCCGCTCGCCATAAGTTGGAGCGATAGAGACTCGCTGGGTGATGGCAACTTTTTTCATAGGACCCCTAAAAATCCGAAGAACGCTCCCTCCTTGGATATTCTTTGCCGAACTCCACGGGGCGCTCGAACGGGAACTCCTTCTCTACCTGATCTTTTGCGCAAAATAAATCCGAGTCGTGTAGGGCACCGGGATTGTTTCGGGTAGCTCTTCCAAGTAGCTCGCGATTTCCTCAATGACGTTATTGAATACCGAATCACTACCCGCCTGGCGTTTGAGTGTTGCGTGCGATTTCCAGGCATCGACAATGTCTGAATGAGACATTGTCCAGACAAAACTTCCTTCGATAGATTGCACCGCAGAAAAGTGGCCACTTGCATCGATAATATTTGTCGGGTCTTCTCTCCTTGATCCGTACGAATAGGTTCGAATCGAGGATTTGATGATGCACTCTATCCGCTTTTGAATTGGATCACCTAGATCCCGATGGTTCCACATACAGGCAAACCAGCCCTTGGGCACAAGGATTCTGCAGGCCTCGGACAAGGCAGCACTTTGATCAACTACATTGAATGAGCTGCCGAAAAAAACGGCGTAAACACTGTTTGCCCGCAATCCCGTTGCCTCACCTGTGCCACCGGACCAAATTGCTCCTTTGCCGTTGGTATTTTGAATTCCAATTGTTCGCATCGCTTCGTTTGGCTCGATGGACCTGACCTTTAAACCATGCGCAAGCAGTTCCTTTGTGAGCTTACCTGTGCCAGCACCAATGTCGGCCACCGCCGTAGAAGTGGTGCAACCAATTGTCTTCAGCAAATTCTCAATTGCATCGAGGGAATAATCGGCCCTCTTATCATAATGAGAAGCATGTTCGGTGTAGTCCCAAGTAACTTTGCAAGAATTACTGTCGTTGACCATCGATTCCTCTGGCTGACCCTCCACGATTGTGTCCATCTCTCACGTGAAGGCGAATGCTTTCACGCGATGACCAGAACCCGCTGATTGGTGCAGTCCAAGCAAATCTTCCGCGCCGTCCGCCATCGTTCGAACAGCGCCTCGCCGGCCCCGATCACCGCGGGTATGCCCAACTCGCCGGCGCGAATCGCCATATGCGAATTGGCACCGCCGTATTGAGTGACGAATCCGCTGATATCTCGAGTGAATATCCAATCGAAACCAGGATCGGCGCTTGGCACGAAAAGAATGCGTCCTGCGAAGGTCTCTGGAGGGTCACTCACGGCGGCTACCGGTGCTATCACACTTTTGTGGGTAATGAAATTGGGCTGGGTGGGCGGCAGGTGAAACGCGAAGACTTCCTCAGGCGACGCAATGATCGGGGGAAGCACCAGGTTACGCGTTAGCGCATGATGCTCTTTCCCATTCGCGACACTTTCCAGCAATACTTCGCGCACCGACCCGCTTTCGCTATAGAGCTTGCGAATAGTGTCGTAGCTCAGAAATGCGCAGTCCTGCGGCGAAAGACCATGGTCTTCCCCCAACATTCGGATCAGTGACAGAGCGTCACTCAGGCTCCGCGTGAACACGAATTTAGCGTATTCTCGACCCTCGATACCTGCTTTTATGAACTCGATCATGCTTAGCACGTCGATATCCAGCTCGTGTTGCTTTAGCAACTGCTCGATGCGGCGCAACTGTTCAATGGAAAGCGCGAACCTGGGCGATGTTGACGCTGCGGGCCTGGGCTTCGACCAATCGAAATAAAGATCCGGCGCCTCATCATACCGCGGCGAAAGAATGTCGTACGTCCCCGGGCGCAAATGGCCATACCGCGCGAGGAACTCCGCTCTGGGAAGTTGCGCGAAGTCTCGCCCGATACGAGACCCGACGGTGTCAACACTGGCCATGAAGGTCGCGCTTTCTTCGGGGCTAAGTACCCCTGCCCCCACAAAGGATTGCAGCAACTGCACGGCAATGAAGCCCGCTCGCGCCAGTCCAGCGAAGGGCAGTGTGCCATATCGTTTGCAATCTTCAATTAGCCAATAGATTCGGCTAATTTTATCGATGTCCGCATTTTCAATTGTCAAAAACCGCCTTGCCAACTCGTCGATCTTCTCCCGATCACGTCGCCATAGCGCGTTGTCCCCATGCATTATTCGGTTGGTCAGCCGCCGTAAAGCGGCGGAGAGTTCCGTTAAGTCGCCTGAAGTAAATCCGTATTGGCTTAGCTTCTCGAGCCGCTGTGGCAAATCCAGCGTGTAGCACGAGAAAATAATGGCAAATTCGACCTTGTCATGTAGGTGCGGTTCAGACAGAAGTCGATCGATATAGCAGTTCACCAAACGGCTGGCGAGATCGTCGGAAACGTCACGCGGCACGAATGAGTTGAAGCTTACGCGCACGTCGATGTACGGGAGTCCATGTAAGCTAACCAACAACGGGAAACTGCGCAGGTTTTTGTAGCCATAGTTATCCCGCTGATAAGCCCAGATCGCGTCGGTGATGAGTTCGCAGTAGAGCGACAATGACAGTGGCCACGGACGCACCCCGATGATCTCGGCGGGATTCCAGTCCGGCATGACGCCGAATATTGCCCGACTGCCGTGCAAATAAGGATGCGGGCGACTCAGGAGTTCTATTTTACGTGCAATGTCCGATACTGCCGCGTCGACCTTTGCGTCCGGTGCCCCCGCATGGCATTCCATTGCCAGGGGCCGCACCTGCAGCAGATAGAGTTGCGCGTCTTCACCGACAGCAAATTCCACGTCGATGGCATCGCACCCTAGAAGAGTTTCAAGCTCCTTCACGAGAGCGATGATCGGCACTAGCTGACTGGGGCAGGCACCCGCCTGCGATTTGAGGCAAAAGAAGGTCTTGAGATTGTCGCCCACGCCCGCGGTCACTCGGTTCGTCAGACCCGAACGGTCGTCGTAATTGACAATGTAATAAGGACCGCCCTGCGGACTCCGGGAAAAAGCCACGCCCGCTACGGCCACGTGGTCGAGCATGGGCTGCACGAAAACCTGATCGTCAGCGCCGCCCTCCTGTGCAAATGACTCAATCACCTTTTCGACGGCCTGGGCGATTGCCTGACTACCCACGACACCGAGCACAGAGTCGTACCGTCCGGCTTGGCTTGTCCTGGCCCCGTCCTCGCATCGGGCACTGCTCCGCACGATTACGCGGCCTGAACCCCACGGAGTACTGTTTATGGAAGCCGTGACAGCAAGAGGGTCGGCGCGCCAGTCACCTACCGAGAATCGAACCTGAGGCAATATGCGCGCGCTCTGCAGCAAGGGCGCAAGACGTTCTAGAGATTCCGCCTTCGTTTTGAAGCTGAAGACTTTCTCAGGCCGTGCGCCGGCGCGCCCGTTCCCGTTGCAGCAGACTGCCAAGATGCGATCAACCGCCGCCCCGACGTGTAGGTCGCCGTAATTTTCGAGAACCAATTCTGGTGTCTCTGGAGTTTCGGCCGGCAGGTCGAGTCCAACGACATCCCGCAAATCACCGCGGTCTGCCCTGGCGTAGATTCCCTTCGTATCTCTCCGCCGTAGCTCCTCCATCGGAACGTGAAGGTAGATCTCGTGGTAACCCGGAATGTTGGCGCGATTCCAGCGCTGCACTTCGTGAAAAAGCGAGATGGTCGCGCAGACCACATCGCCACCTTGCTGAGCCAACATGCGGCATAGCCGGGCATTGCGCATAGCCGACTTCCGGCGATTGCTTACACTGTGTCCTAAATCTTCTCCAATGACTCCACGCAACACATCGCCGTCTAGAAAGACGACTTGGCGCCCCTCTGCGCGCAAGCGACCGACCAGTATTTGCCCCAGGGTTGTCTTGCCACTTGCAGATAATCCCGTTATCCAGAAGACCCGCCCTCGAGTGGGTTCGCCGTTGCTACCGCCGACTTTTTCCGCGTTTGTAGACATTACCTTACAACTCAAGGACCTTGTAACACGACTGTAATGCTATATTCATGCGGTACAAGCAATACAGAAATATTCGCGTTGTTGACTGGGAAACACCTACCCACCGAATGTACTAGCTGGCTGCTACTGCAGTACTAAAAGTACTAAACGGATTGGGGTTAGCTCTAGCATTCCGCCATGCGCTGCTCTGCATTTGTCTCCACAACCGCTTCAGCACTTGCCGGGTCTGCCCTTGAAAATCACCCCAAAAACTCTCCTGTAGCTCTTGTACAAACCCGGCAAACCGCGCTGTGTTATTGTTCACTCACTCGCGAACGCTACCGCGTACCAATCCGCTATTTCACTGAATTCCTGGTCGACCCCAGCACACCCCTAGCCGAAATCACACCCACAGTAATTGCGAAATACAAAACTGTGCGCCACAAGGCCATCATTTCGAGAAAACAAAACCGTGGGGGAACTGGAGTTGCGTTGGAAGTAGCTGTGTTGCACCGCATCTTCGCTTTTGCCGTCTCGCAGAGGTTGCTGACCGAGAATCCCATCAACATGAGCAAGGAGTCCAAGCCGGGCAAAAACCCCAAACATGGAGCGCGGCCATTTTCTGGGGACGAGTTGGCCAGGATTCGCGGTGTTCTAGTATTCAAGCAAAAAGGACAGCCGCTGATTGACGATACGGATAGTTTCCTTGTGCTACGTTGGCTTGGACTTCGCACCTCGGACGCCGTCAACCTTCGTTGGGAACACCTGCACTTCGACAGAGGCGTCAACGGCGAGGTCGAAATTCTGACCCAGAAGCGGAGCAAGATTGCCATCATTCCGCTTGCAACCGAGTTGCGCAGGCTGCTCGAAGAACTCCATCGTCAGCGCAATCCATTGCCCGAGGATCGCATTCTGTTCAATCCCGGCACGAAAAAGCCATTCACGAGCCGGATGCGACTGAGCGAACGAATCAAGTCGCTGTGTCGGCGGGCCGGAGTCCAAGGTTCAGCGCACTGCTTCCGGGACACGTTCGCCTGCGACATGCTTGCCCGTGGTGCTGGCGTATTCGAAGTCGCCAAGATGCTGGCTGACACGGTTGAAACTGTAGAGCAGTACTATGCGCAGTTCGTCCCTGCAGCCCGCGATGCTGCGCAAGACAGGATGGACCACGGAATCGGGATTGAAGAACAGGCGAAGATTGCGGCGCAGCGCGGGAGGAAAATTGTCGGGATTCGAGGTGAAGAGCCTAAAATTTTGGTTAGGCAAGTGGTTAGGCAGCGCCAAAAGCGCCCGTAAGTTATTGAAAACATGGCGGGGAGTCTGTAAGCCGGATTCTGTGCGGCGCGCTCTTGCGAAGGCACCGCGACGATCATTCCTCTAGTTCCGGGCTCGCGCCCGGAATCGAGCGACCTACCCGAGGGTTGATCCGCCGGCGCAACTTGCGTTGCGCGACGGGAGGCGCTTAGGAGCACGCTCAACGAGCCGGGCCAGCTCTCCCCTCCTATTTGGTCTTGCACCGCGCGGGGTTTTCCGTGCCTCCGCCATTACTGGCGGAGCGGTGGGCTCTTACCCCACCTTTTCACCCTTGCCAAGGCTGCGTTCCATAGAAGATGTCCCGAAGGTTTTCCTCCGGGCTATCACCGGGAAGCGCAACGACGGCGGTATATTCTCTGTGGCACTATCCGTGACCGAGCCGCACCGCACCGGGAACCGGTGCCTCACGTGAAGTGAAATCCCGCCTGACGGCGAGACCTGCGCGACTTGTCCCCTGGCGTTACCAGGCGCGTTGCCCTTGACCATCCGGCTTGCGCCGGAAGGTCTTGCTTAGCGAAGGGGCGACCGGTTTTAGCCGATAGCGCGATTCGCAAAGTGGTGTCCGGACTTTCCTCCCGCCTGCTCCTTCACGTGCCTTGCGGCACGTTCAGGGCAAGCCAGCGATCGTCCGACTCACCCGCCACATTTATTATACCGCGGCCGACAAACGCAACGGAGACAATGTGCCGCCGGCTTTTATACGAGCGTCTCTTGTCAGAGAGGCACAACACTTCGGCGACGGGTCTTCAGGGAAGCTGGCGAAACATCACCAGGGCATCCACGAACCCGAGCGTAGGATGGGCGAACGCGAGCGGCAGCCAGCCGACAGTCTGAAAACCCAGACTGGACCACAAGTTCACAGCACGGGTATTGCTGCTGACCACGAAATTGAACTGTATGGCGCGAAAGCCGCGTTGCTTGGCGCGTTCGAGCGAGTGCAGACACATGGCGCGAGCGATACCGCGCCCTTGCGCCTGCTGCGAAGTGACATAACCGCAATTGGCCACGTGCGCGCCGCCGCCTTGCTGGTTCGCTTTCAGGAAATAGGTGGCCAACACGGCGCCATGTTCTTCCCAGACAAACACCTCGTTCGACGGCGAAAACCAGAAGGCAAAGGCCTGCTCGCGGGTCATGTTGCGCGGGAGTGGATAGGTCTCGCCGGCGCGAATCACCGGCTCAAGAACGGCCCAAAGCGCATCGCGGTCGTCGTCGGTGGCGGGACGAATGGCCAAGCAAACCTCTACTTCCCACCAATGAGCTTCTCGAATTCTTTCTCATTGAGAATAGGGACACCTAATTCTTTCGCCTTGTCATACTTGGAGCCGGGATCGGTGCCGACGACGACGTAATCGGTTTTTTTGCTGACGGAACTGCTGAGCTTGCCGCCGTGCTGGATGACCAATTCACCGGCATCTTCGCGGGAGCGATTGGCCAGGCCGCCGGTAAAGACGAAGCTTTTCCCCGCTAATTTCTGGCTTTTCACCTGGCGTTTTTCGGCGGTGGGATGCACACCCGCCTTGTTCAGCTTTTTGATGAGATTGCGATTGGAGGGCTCACTAAAGAACTCGGTGATGCCAGCGGCTACTTTGGGCCCGACTTCCGGAACATTTTCGAGGGTTTCGGCGCCAGCCTTGGATAAGTCTTCCACGGAGGAGAAATGGCCAGCCAGCAATTGGGCGGTACGTTCCCCGACGAATTGAATGCCCAAGGCGTAGATGAGACGTTCGAGGGACTGCTTTTTGCTGGCGTCAATCTGTTCCACGAGATTTTGCGCGGACTTTTCGCCCATGCGATCGAGTTCGGCGACGGCATCGACTTTCAGGGAGTACAGATCGGCAAGGTCCTTGACCATGCTCTTCTCGACAAGTTGATCAACGATCTTCTCGCCTAGGCCATCGATATCCATGGCGTGACGGCTGGCATAGTGCTGGATGGATTCCTTGAGCTTAGCGGGGCAGGCCGAATTGACGCAGCGGTAGGCCACTTCGCCTTCGACCTTGTGAATGGCGCTGCCGCAGACGGGGCACTTTTTGGGCATTTGAAAAGGCCGGCGGTCCTTGCCTTCCTTGACGACCTTGAGAACGTGGGGAATCACTTCGCCGGCGCGTTCGATCAAGACGGTATCGCCGATCTGGAGACCTAGACGGCCGATCTCGTCCATGTTGTGCAAGGTGGAGCGGCTGACGGTGACGCCGCCGACCTGAACGGGTTGTAGAAAGGCAACGGGGGTGAGAGTGCCGGTGCGCCCGACTTGCACGACGATGTCGTTGACCACGGTTTGTTCCTGGCGGGCAGGATATTTGTAGGCAATGGCCCAGCGGGGAGCCTTGGAGGTGAAGCCCAATTCATTTTGCAGGGCGGTGGAGTTCAGTTTGATGACCACGCCGTCAATTTCGTAGGGGAGTTTTTCGCGTTTGTCATCCCAGGATTCGCAGTAGGAGATCACCGCGTCGATGCCGTCGCACAGTTTCCAATCGTCGGAGGCACGGAAGCGCATCTGTCTGAGGGCCTCGAGGGATTCGGAGTGCTTGGCAAAAGGCACCTTACCTTCGACGTAGACGTAGTAGGCGAAGAAATCGAGTTTGCGTTGCGCGGTAATGGAGGGGTCGAGGACGCGAACGGCGCCGGCGGCGGCATTGCGGGGATTGACGAAGATTTTGCCGCCAATTTCTTCCTGCTGGCGATTGAGGGCTTCAAAGGATTTGCGGGTCATGACGATCTCGCCGCGGACTTCAAAGGTTTGGTCTAAATGGAGCTTGCGCAAGACGGACTGGTCGACGCGCAAAGGGATGGAGCGAATGGTCTTGACGTTGGGAGTGACGTCTTCGCCGGTGGCGCCGTCGCCGCGGGTGACGCCTCGAATCAACACGCCATCCTGATATTGCAGGGAGATGCTGAGACCGTCGAACTTGTGCTCGGCAATGTACTCGTTCACGGCGCGCCCGGTACCTTCGCGGACGCGGCGGTCCCAATCGCGCAGGGCGTCAAAGGAGAAGGCGTTGTCGAGACTGAGCATCGGGCGGGCATGGCGGACGGTGGTGAAACCTTCGCGAGGAGCGCCGCCGACGCGAATGGTGGGGGAATCGGGAGTGCGCAATTCCGGGAACTGGGCTTCCACCTCCTTCAGGCGGTTCATGAGCTTGTCGAATTGCGCGTCGGAAATTTCGGGTTCGTCCTTGACATAGTACAAATACTCGTGGCGGCGAATGTCGTCGCGGAGCTTTTCGACTTCGTTCTTAGCTTTTGCCTCGTGTTTGGCCATTTGTGCCTTTACCATGCGCGCCTCAACGCGGAGAAGTGCGGGTTGCAAACCGGACGGTATTATAAGCGAGGCCGCGGCGAAGTCAGGAACGCTGAGGAGGCCGGACAGCCAGCAGAGTTTGCTTGTCGTAGGCGGAACGTTGGGCTGATTGCTCGGCGACTTCCCACATTTCGTCGGCGTATTTCTGCGCATAGAAGGCGCGGGCAATGTCAACGTTTTCAAAAGTCGGACGGTCGCACCGGGGCAGATTCCAGGTGAGGGGGAGAGGATCGAAGCGGCCGCCATTGGCGCCGGAGGCGTTATCTTTCTGTACGACCTGGAGGGCACGCAGGAGCGAAGTGGAAAGATAGGTCAGGGCCTTAGCGTCGCGGACAGAGAGTTGGTTACGAGAAACGGCGACGACCAGACGAGAGAGGAAAACAGTAACGTCGGCGGTGGAGCGAAATTCGGAAAGATCGGCAAGCAGATCGGCAGGCGAACCGGTGAGGGGCTGATGAGCGGCACAAAACTCTGACCCGGGAGCGGCAGGCATGCGGCAGCGATGGCCGTGAGATTTGGTGAAGGCACAGCCCTCGCTTTCGAATAACCTGTGGATATTCTCCCGGCCTCGCGCGCCTTCGCAAATCTGGGACAGGTTCTTCTCACCTGTCTTTGTTTTGCCCCTTTTTCTCGCGCCTCCTGTTTCTTGGGACCGTAGACACGCAGCTACGAATTCGTCATCATTGACTTGTTATGCGACGACACCGTCATGCCTTTCGTTCCGGCTCCGCTGGGGCGGCTCTGTCCCCAGGACTGGCGTCCTGCCTTGGCGCTGCTGTCGTGCGCAACTCCCGCGCCCGAAGCGCTGCCGTAGGTCCTTTGTTTTCAGATATCTGCGTTTCCGTGCGCGCACATCTCGCGGGAATTGCGCAGTCCCGCGGGAGAGGACTACATCTGCCTGGTGGACATCAATCACGTACTGGGGAAATTGTTTGACGCGCTAGCAGCGAACCGGATATCGGTGAAACGCGCGGCAGGGTTGGCGTACATTGCGGATCTGCTGATGCGCTCACAGGAGGGAGCGAAGCAGGAAGTAGCGCGATGGGACGAGGAACTGCCGGTGTTTCAGAGGTGGTGGGGGTTCAAATACGGGAAGGAAAAGGTAGAGGCGGGAGGAGGAGAGCCGGCAGAGGAACAAGGAATGGCGGCGGGGCCGGAGTCGTGAGGTGAGTTGCTAGGGAAAAGCAAGAGTGGGAGCAAGGCTCCCGCATTCCACGTGGAAAGGCAAAGCGGGAGCAGGGCTCCCGCACTCCAGGGTTGCTAACGCGAGCGAACAGCGGCCTACAAAGACAAGCGGAGGCAAGACGGAACGGCCCGCCTCGGAAGAAGGGCCCTACAGGTGTGCAAGAAAGATTCTTTGCGTAAAGGACGCGGAAAGACAGAGAGATTCTTCGCTCCGAAGACTGCGCTCAGAATGACGTTTTAGTTTTGGTTGAGGCAAGACGCAATGGTTGAGATCCTTCGTCGCGAAAGGCGCTCCTCAGGATGACAAGATTTTTTAGTTTGGGACGCAAGACGCGGTGATTGAAATCCAAGCTGAATAAAGGCGGGAAGATGGCGGGAGCAAGGCTCGCGCACTCCAGGGCACATTGAAAGGCACGAACGGGAGCTAGGCTCCCGCACTCCCGGTACACGAAAGGCAACAGCGGGAGCAGGGCTCCCGCACTCCAGGAGGGTTATTGCGGGGGGAGCATCTTAGTGGAGACGCGATAGCGCTGATAGTCGGAGTAGTGGTGAACGTTGCGGAAGGCCTCTTCGAAATGGTGAGTGCCGAACCTGCCAATTCGAAGGTACACGGTGACATCGCGAGGGAGCCACAGAGAAGCGGGCAGATCGGCGAGATGAACTTCGCTGAAATCCACATTGGTGGTTTGCGCGTCGAGACCGATTTGCGGTTGGCGCTGGAGCAGGTCGGTGCGTATGCGCAGGATGCGAAAGTCCTGCTGGCTGACCCAGACGATGCCCTGGGTCAAGAGATGCTCGGTGACGCCGCCGGGACCGATCATGGTGATGGTCAGGGTGGCCTTATCGGGTTGCTCGGCAAAAGCAAGCACGTAGGAAGGTTTTCCGGCGACAGTCTGTTCGCCGAGGTAGCGGAAGGTGGAGTCGGGCTGATACTCGGTGGAGAGATTCATGCAGATGAAGGCAAAACCAACGGTAACGAGAAAACCGGGATGGGCCCCGGGATTGTCGAGGCGATGGCCGAATTCGTCGGTACGAAACTCGTCGAAGGTGCCGTGAGAGGCGGTGCCATGGTGAAGGATGATGTAACTGTCGCGCACGAGCTGGTGAGCGCCACCCGCGCCGAAGCCGGTCAGGCGGTCCTGCTTGATTTGCTCGCGAGCTTCCAGATCGACGAGATTGGAGAAGAAGTCGTCGACGGTTTCCCCGGTGTTTTTGAGGATGAAGGGGAGTTTTAGCTGGTCCGCGGCGGGATGGATGCCGCGCAAGTCGTGAATCTGTTTGATCAGTTGTTTCAGGGGCTGTTGGGGATAGCTAGGCTGCGGGGATTCGGAAGGTTGTTGAGCAGGCATGGTATTCGGGTTGGCTCGCGGAGTGCGGGCAGCGGACACAGAATGCGTAGAGACCACGATAAGGAAGCCCAGAAATGCGCAAAGCAGAGAAGCGCAGCACTGCGCGCGAGGAGGACAGCGGGGGTTGAAAGTGATTGCCGAGAGTGGCCATGGAAGCAGGCAGAGCACGTGAGTGGCTGGCCTTCGTTGGTGATGTGAAAACACCGCTGCTCTCCAACATAACACAGTGGCGGACGCCGGTTTACCCAGGAAGAACAGCGGATCGAGGAAGGTCGGGCAGAGTTGGCAGATGCTGGGTTTATGCTGCAGCGGGCGAGATAAACGGGGATGTGAGAAGGGGGAAGCGGAGTGAAGGTTGTTGCGTGGTCAAGCAGTAGCCGAATCGGTGGGTTGTGGCGATTGGCCGTTCACGTGCGCTGCTGCTTTTCGGCTACAATATGATGGGCCTAGAAGCGACGAAAAAAATGGACGCGCTCATCCAAAACGCTTTACTGATTCACAATCCCAACGCCGGCCTGGGAGGCAAAGGGCGGCGGCGGCTGATCGATCAGGCGCGGCGGATTCTGGCTAGCAACGGGATCGAAGCCGACCTGGCGGAAACGACCAGCCCGGGCCACGCGACGGAGATTGCCGAACAGGCGGTACGCGAGCGGCGGCAGTTGGTGATCGCCTGCGGCGGCGATGGAACGCTGAACGAAGTGGTAAACGGGCTGGCGCAATCGTCGAATGGCGACCGGGTGCCTTTGGCGTTACTGCCGGGAGGCACGGCGAACATCATGGCGAAGGAACTGGATCTGCCATGGGACATTCCGCGAGCGGCACGGCGGTTGGTGAATGCCGAGATTCGAGAAATTGCGCTGGGTTTGGCTACGCCCGTGGAACAGCCGGAGCGCAAACGATTTTTCCTGTCGGTGGCGGGAGCCGGGCCGGACGGGATGATCGTGTACTCGGTGGACCTGGGGCTGAAGGCGCGGGTAGGAATCCTGGCCTATTGGTGGCAGGGCGCGCGAGAAGTGCTGCGTTACAAGTTCCCCCGTTTTCGAGTGCGCACCGGCGACCGGCAGTTGGAAGCGACACTGGCGGTAGTGGGACGCACGAAAAACTACGGCGGGCCGTTTAAAATCACGGACGAGGCGGACTTGTTCGAAGATTGGTTCGAAGTGATGTGCCTGACGACGCAAAGCGGATTCCGGTACCTGAGTTATTTGCCGACGTTGTGGATGGGCAATCTGCGCAAAGAAGAAGATGTGCATTTCTGGAAAGCCGATTCGCTGATTTGCGAACCGCTAGATGGCAGTTCGGTGTACGCGCAGGTCGATGGCGAGCCGCTGGCGCGCCTGCCGGTGGAGTTTTCGATTGCGCCGCGGGCCTTGAAACTGCTAGTGCCGAATGCGGCGGCCACTTCGCGTTCCGAAGCAGCGTGAAGTTGGAACGCGGACCTTCCCTACCCTAGTAACAGAACCGAGCTGGGCGGATTGGCATCAGTACCACGCTGCGCGCATGAACATTTGTGAGATAGTTTGTAATTGTGGACATCGCAGCGCACGCCCTCGCCTCCTATGCCCTAGCGCGCGGAATTTTCCCCCGACGCCGTTGGCCAGTCGTAGTTGGAATGATTTTTGCGGGGACGATTGGGGACATCGACCTGATCAGCGCTCGGTATGGCGCCGCGGCGTATTTTGCGGCACGCCGCACGTACACGGACTCAATCGTAGGAATGGTGGCGGTCATTGTCTTGGCGGTGCTGTTGACGCGGGTGCTGGCGTGGAAGCGCGGGGAGACGATAGCGTCGTTGATTGTGCCGATCGCGCTGGCGGGGATTGTGCATGTGGCGCTGGATTTGTTCCAGTCGGAGGGCGTTGCGCTGCTGTGGCCGTGGCAGGCAAGACGCTTTGCGATGGATTGGCTGCCGGCGGTAGATCCGTGGATCCTGGCGATCCTGATCGCGGGGATTTTTGTTCCGGAACTGTTGCGGCTGGTGTCGTCGGAGATTGGAGCGAAGCACCGGGCTCCGCGGGGTCGCAACGGTGGAATTTTTGCGCTGGTGGCGATGGCGCTGTACATAACGGCGCGAGGGACATTGCACATGGCCAGCATGGTTACGCTGGAGCCACACTTGTATCACGGGGAATCTCCGCGTGGATTTGGCGCATTCGCAGATACGCTCTCGATCGCGACGTGGCATGGCGTGGTGGAGACACGGTCGTTCGTGTGCTTGACGGATGTGCCGGTGGGGCCGGGACGGACCTTCGATCCGGAAAGCGCGGACTGCTTGCACAAGCCGGAGCAGTCCGAGGAGCTGGATGCGGCGCAAAAGAGCCGGGTGGCCCAGGAATATTTAAGGGCGGCGCCGTTCCCGCGGGCGATTGTGGACAAAACCCAGAATGGGTACGAGGTGGTAATCCGGTCGATGCGGGACCTGGCGGAAAATGAGACGCAGCATCGCGTGGCGGCGGTTATTTTTCTGGACGCCAGCAATACGATAACGAGCCAGGAACTGGTGTGGGTGCGGGAGCTGCACTTGCGGTGAGTTTTCGAATGAGCTAATTCCCTGCCGAGGCGTGAAGCGAGGTGGCTAGGCTTGGCGGCCGGGAGCGGCGGTGTCGCGGAGAATCAGGCGCGACAGGAGATAACTGATCACGACCAGCACCACCATCGCCAGGGAAACTTCGAGCTTGTGTTGCGCAACGAATGGCAAGGCCTGGTCGCCGAAGCGAATGGCGAGATAGCCTTCGCCGAAATAACGGATGACGCGGGCCAGGGCGATGGCGGAGGTAAAGCTGGCCACAGGGACTTCGAAGACGCCGGCGGCAAAGACGAAAATCTTGAATGGAGTCGGCGGAGGCAATAAAGCCGCGGCGAGCATGCCACCGAATCCGTTCTTTTCCACCCAGCGCTGGATGGCACCGGCGCGCTTGCCGGCGCGGTTGCGGAAGAAAGCCTCCCCGCCCTTTTTGGCGATGTAGAAGAGCAGCAGACAACCGAGCACCGAACCAGACATGGCCATGGCCGCGTACAGGGGCATGCGCAAAGGCTTTTGAATGCTGAGCTCGATCAAGAGCAAATCATTGATCACCGGAAAGGTCAGCACGGAAGAATCGAGGAAGGAGATCAGGAAGAGACCAGGAGCGCCCAAGGCGGCAGCGAACGAGACGATCTTGGACTTCCAGCCGGTCAACGGCGTGGGCAAAATGGATTCTCCGGGAAAACGGTTTCCAGTTTAACAGACACTGGAAGCCGGGGCTGCAGATGCGGAAGATTCTTTGCGCAAAGGGGGCGGAAAGACAGAGGGATTCTTTTCGCGAAAGACGCAAAAAGAAGAAGAGGTCTTCGCTCTGAAGACTGCGCTCAGAATGACGTATTTAGTTTTGGTTTAGGCAAGACGCAATGGTTGAGATTCCCTCGAGGCTCGAGGCGCGCGTTCGCGGCGCTGAGATGACGAAGCATTTTTGTGTGAGGCAAGACGCAATGGTTGAGATCCTTCGTCGCGAAAGGCGCTCCTCAGGATGACAAGATTTTAAGTTTGGGAGGCAAGACACGGTGACTGAAATCCAGGCTGAATGAAGGCGGGAAGATAACGGGAGCAAGGCTCCCGCACTCCAAGGTTGCTAACGCGAACCTGCCTTGTGGCCGATCCCTTGCTCCGTCAGGGATCCGGCAGGCAGGCGGAATGACAAGGTGGCGAAGAGAACCACGCAAGACCCAGGTTCACGGAAGGGGCCTAGGGCACTCGGCCACGAATCAGAAGTCGGAGATTAGAAGTTAGAACTTCGATGGGTTACAAGAGGGTTTCGATGGATTCGACAATTACGTCGTAGACGCGGTGCAGTTCGTCGGGCTCAATCACATAGGGAGGAAGAATATACACGACATTGCCGAGCGGGCGAAGCAAGACACCGTGGTCCAGGAAAAACGCATAGAGTTTCGGGCGCAAGGCCGAAAGGTAACCGGCATCGCCGGCGACTAATTCGATCGCGCCCATAGATCCGATGTGGCGCACGTCGCCCACTTGATGCATGGCGCGCAAGTGCGCCAGACGCTCAGCGTGGATTTTGGCGATCATGGCAATGCGATCGAACACCGGCTCATCGGCAAAAATCTGGAGGTTGGCATTGGCGGCCGCGCAGGCCATGGCATTCCCGGTGTAGGAATGACCATGATAGAAGGTGTGCATGCGGTCATCGCTGCGAAAGGCCTTTTCGACGCGCGAAGTGCAAAGGGTCACACCCATGGGCAGGAATCCGCCGGTAATGCCCTTGGATACGCACATCAAATCGGGAACAACGTAGGCAAGATCGCAGGCAAACATCTTCCCAGTGCGTCCGAAACCGGTAAGCACTTCGTCGGCAATGAGCAGGACGTTGTAGCGAGTACAGAGAGCGCGGACGCGCTGCAGAAATTCGACCGGATGGACGATCATGCCCCCGGCACCTTGTAACAGCGGCTCGACGATGACGGCGGCAATGTGTTCGCTGTGCTCTTCCAGCAGTTGTTCCAACTGCTGAACGCATTCGATACGGCAGGAATCCCGGCGCAAGCCAACGGGGCAGCGGTAGCAATACGGGGAGTGGACGCGATGAACGGGATAGCGCATGGAGCGAAACGGTTGGGTAAAGGGCGAATCGTCGCTGACGGACATGGCGCCGGCGGTATCGCCGTGGTAGCCATGGGTCAAGGCGACGATCTCGGATTTCTCGGGCCGAGACAAGTTTTGGAAGTATTGCACCGCGAGTTTGAGAGCCACCTCGACGGCCGTGGAGCCATCGTCGGAGAAAAACATATGGGTCAATTCGCGAGGCAGCCACGGGCGCAGGCGGCCAGCCAGTTCCTCGGCCGCATCATGGGAAAATCCGGCAAAGATGACGTGCTCGAGCTTGCGCCCCTGATCAGCGATCGCGGCGGTGATGCGAGGATTGGCGTGGCCGTGCAGGTTGACCCACCAGGAAGAGATGGCATCGATAACCTTGCGGCCATCGGAGGTGTACAGGTACACACCTTGAGCACGGCGAACGGTAAGAGGGGTAGGATCGAGCGCCCCATTGGTAAAGGGATGCCAGATTTGGAGAGCGTCGGTCATTGCGCAAAAGCGGAACGATCGAAGTGGTTCAGGAAAACCTGCATGAGAGCGGTGCGATGGAGATTGGGAAGCTTGGGAATTTCGCCGATGACGCGAACATGGCCGAATTTTTCGATGGTTTCGCGATTCTCACGGTTCTGGTCGCCGATGAGAACGACGCCGTGAACCGGCAATTCGGCAGCGTGCAAGGCGGCCAGAGTCAACAAGGTGTGGTTAATGGTGCCAACGCCGCTGCGGGCGGCCAGGATGACCGGCAATTTGAACTTGACCATCAGGTCGAGCATGAACTGTTTGCCGTTGATGGGCACGAGCACTCCGCCGGCCCCTTCCACAATGAGCCAATCATTTGCCAGGGTGGTGGGAGGATTGATGCGGTTCAAATCGATTTCCACGCCAGCCCAACGAGCAGCCAAGTCCGGGGATACGGGCGGAACAAATTTGTAGACTTCTTCGAGGGTGCGGTCGGTGCCGATGCCGGCTAAGCGCATCACCGTGACGCGATCGGAACCCTCGAGGGTGCCGGTTTGAATGGGCTTCCAATAAACCGCATCGAGAGCGGCACACAATAAAGCGGCGAGTGTAGTTTTGCCCACGCCGGTGTCGGTGCCGGTGATGAAGAAGTGGCTTCTCATGCGTATCTCGTAGCCGTTCGGGGCCGCTTGGTGTCGCGCCAATTGGTCAAGGAACTGGCGAGGGTGTGTAACTGGTGGTCAGAAATACGAGTGGTGAGAGACAACCGCAAGCGGCTCCGGCCCGGAGGCACGGTGGGTGGCCGAATAGCGCGCACGGCAAAACCTTCCTTCTGTAAATGCTCAGCGGCATCGACGGTGTCTCGATTGCCGCCCAAAATCACGGGCACGATCTGGCTGGCGCTGGCACCGGTGTCGAACCCGGCACGGCGAAGGGTATCGTTGAATTGCGCGGCGCGACCAAGCAGCGCTTGGCGCTCGGCATCCATGCTGACGGCGAGGTTCAGCGCAGCGGCGATTTGCCCGGCGAAATAGGGCGGCAGCGCGGTGCTGAAGATAAAAGTGCGGGCGTGATTGATGAGGTGGTCCTTAAGCACCGCCGGACCGCAAACGAAGGCCCCGGCAGAAGCCAACGCCTTGCCACAGGTGTGAATGGTAGCCAAAACCTGTGGCAGAATGCCGGCGCCAGCGGCCAGCCCACGACCCTGCGGGCCATGCACGCCGGTGGCATGAGCTTCGTCGACAATGATGGCGGCGCCAAACTTGTCGGCCAAGGATGCCATCTCGCGCAGAGGGGCGACATCCCCATTCATGCTGAAGACACTTTCGGTGATGATGATTCTCCGCCAGGGCGCTCCGGAGTCTTGCCGAAGCGATTTTTCCAACGCACCGAGATCGAGGTGAGCATAGATGACTTTGCGCGCTCCGGACAAGCGCATTCCGTCGATGAGGCTGGCATGATTCAATGCGTCGGAATAGACCACGTCGTCGGGGCCGACCAATGCGGAAAGCAAACCCAAGTTAGCGGCATAACCGCTGCTGAAAAAGAGGGCCGCTTCGGCGCCGGCGAAGGCGGCAAAGTGGTCTTCCAGTTGCCGCCAGGCCTCGGTATGTCCGGAAAGCAGGCGGGAGGCGGTGGCGCCAACGCGCGAGGACTCCTGGACTGCGCGCAAGAGGGCCTCGCGCAAGGCAGGATGCGTGGCCAGACCCAAGTAATCGTTGGAACAAAGATCGGTACCGGGAATTTCCGCCAAGGTGCGGCGCTGGTGCTGCTGTTCGAGCGCAGCCAGCGCTTTTCCTAAAGCAGACCTCCACGGAGCTAGGACGTCACCGGGCATAAGATTCCAGCGGCTTCATTCCCAGGCTGTGTAACAGTTGCTCGTCCTCATCGGGACCCGGATTGGGCGTAGTCAGGAGCTTGTCGCCCACAAAAATGGAATTGGCTCCAGCCAGGAAACACAAGGCGACCGCTTCCGGGGAAAGTTGCTTGCGCCCAGCCGCCAGGCGCACACGGGAAGCGGGCATCAGGATACGCGCGGTGGCAATGGCGCGAACCATCTCCAGAGGATCAAGCGGGGGCAAAGAAGCCAGAGGCGTGCCTTCCACCCTGACGAGCATGTTGATGGGGACGCTTTCGGGATGGGGACGCAGGGTGGCGAGTTGAAGCAGCAAGCCGATGCGATCGCGGGGCTGTTCGCCCATGCCCAAGATGCCGCCACAACACACGGTGATTCCCGCGTTGCGCACGGCCGCCAAGGTGCGCAGACGGGCCTCGTAAACGCGGGTGGTGATAATCGAGCCGTAAAATTCCGGGGAAGTGTCGAGATTGTGGTTGTACGCAGTAAGGCCGGCTTGCTTGAGGCGGATGGCCTGATCGCCGGTCAACATGCCCAGGGTGCAACAGACTTCCAAGCCGAGGGCTGAAACACCGCGAACCATCTGCAAAATTTGTTCGAATTCGCGACCGTGGGGAGCTTCGCGCCAGGCGGCCCCCATGCAGAAGCGGGTGACTCCGCGGGCGGCGGCGGCGCGGGCCACGGCAATCACATGGGCGGGATCCAGAAGGCCTTGGCGCTCAACACCGGCGTCGTAGTGGGCGCTTTGCGGGCAGTAGGCGCAATCCTCAGGGCAGCCGCCGGTTTTGATGGAAATGAGCTGGCAGGTCTGGACCCGGTCGGGGGAATGGAATTGGCGATGGATGGATTGGGCGCGAAAAACCAGTTCGGGAATAGGCGTCTGGTAGATGGCGTGAACTTCGTGTTTTTCCCAGTCGTAACGCAACGCGGGGTGTTTAGCGCCCGCCGACGGCACGTCCGTGTGGCTGTTCATCCGTTTCTGTTCACCTGACCGGTAGTAATCGGCACTGAATTGGTAGCCTTTCATACTATCATTAGCCATTCGTAACTGTGCAGTGCAAGTGTATGCAGAAATTCTGTGATGAAAATCTGAGGAGCGAACGAGATTCGATGGCGGCGTGGGGTCCACGGGGATTCTCTTTGTAACCAGCCGCAAAGGTGAAGCGGGTGGCTGAAAAGCAAGGAGCGCTAAAGCGTTTTCGATTGCGTGCGGCAAAGGGTTTGACCCCGCTGTTCACGAAATGTTATAAATCAACGTTATCCATTCGCTCTCCCGCGACACAGGGTATTGTCGGGGTGGTCTGGACCCGCCCAGGGGTCTGAAGGAATCGTGGGCGCGCCTATGGATTCCTGTCCCGTCAGAACTGTGGGACGTTTGCCAAGAGTGGTAAGACGCTCCCGAATGTTAGTGGATAACGAAAATGCAGGTTCAATGGACGACGCTCTCCGTTGAGCCAGATGTGTGTTTAGTAGCTGGTTGGGGCTAATAGCTCGAACGCTCCGCCCCACGAGAAGATGACTCGAAGGTCTGGAGGATTCCCATGCGTATCTCGACTTTCCCTGCCCGCGCCATGGTAAGCGTTGCGCAACGTTGTTCGGCAGTGATGGCGCTGTCGCTGTTGCTTGCCGCCGCGGTGTTCGGCCAAGGCGAAGAACCCGGAGGAGAGGCCAATTTGAGGTTGCCGGACCTGTCCTCGGTGTCCTTCCTGGGAATGGACGGACACAAACTGCTGCTGTTCGGCATTGGTATTTGCGCGCTCGGGCTGGTTTTTGGGATGACCATTTTCGTACGGCTGAAGGGCCTGCCGGTTCACCGGGCGATGCGGGAAATCTCCGAACTCATCTACGAAACCTGCAAGACGTACCTGATCACGCAGGGCAAGTTCCTGCTGCTGCTGTGGGTATTCATCGCGGTGATCATCGTTCTGTACTTCGGAGTGCTCGCGCCGGTGGCGGGCAAACCGCTTGGCGTGACTCTGCCGGTGATTCTGGCGTTCAGCTTGATCGGGATGGCAGGGAGCTATGGGGTGGCGTGGTTCGGGATCCGGGTGAACACGTTCGCGAATTCACGAACGGCCTTCGCCGGATTGCGCGGCATTCCGTATCCCATCAACAAAATTCCGCTGCAAGCGGGCATGAGCGTGGGGATGATGCTGATCAGCGTGGAGCTGCTGATGATGTTGATCATTCTGCTGTTCATTCCCGGGGAGTACGCGGGGCCGTGCTTTATCGGTTTCGCAATCGGGGAATCGCTGGGAGCGGCGGCGTTGCGCATTGCCGGCGGGATTTTCACGAAAATCGCGGACATTGGCTCGGACCTGATGAAAATCGTGTTCAAGATCAAGGAAGACGACGCGCGCAACCCGGGGGTGATCGCCGATTGCACCGGGGACAATGCGGGCGATTCGGTGGGGCCGACGGCGGACGGATTCGAAACGTACGGGGTGACCGGGGTCGCGTTGATCACTTTCATCCTGCTGGCGGTGAAGAACCCGACCGTGCAGGTGCAGCTGCTGGTGTGGATTTTCGTGATGCGCGTGATCATGCTGATCGCGGCGGCGGTTGCGTATTTCCTAAACGCGGCGATCCAGAAGGCACGGTATAGCCATGCCCCGGAGATGAACTTCGAAACGCCGCTGACCTGGCTGGTGTGGATCACGTCGTTCGTGTCCATCGCGCTTACGTATATTGTGTCCGCGTTGATCATTCCGATGGTCGGCGGCGACGCGACGCAATGGTGGAAACTGGCGACGATCATTTCCTGCGGAACGCTGGCAGGAGCGTTGATTCCCGAACTGGTGAAGGTGTTCACCTCGGTGGAATCGCGGCACGTGAAGGAAGTGGTGACTTCGGCGCAGGAAGGCGGAGCGTCGCTGGGCATCCTTTCAGGATTTGTAGCCGGGAATTTTTCGGGCTACTACCTGGGAGGCGTGATGGTGATGCTGATGTCGATTGGATACCTGATCAGCACGCTGGGCCTGGGCCAGTTGATGGTGGCGGCGCCGGTGTTTGCGTTTGGACTGGTGGCCTTCGGTTTCCTGGGGATGGGGCCAGTGACGATCGCGGTCGATTCGTACGGGCCGGTCACCGACAACGCCCAATCGGTGTACGAACTGTCGCTGATCGAGCAGCTACCGAATATCAGCTCGGAACTGAAAAAGGACTACAACATAGACGTGAACTTCGAACGCGCCAAGCACCTGCTGGAAGCGAACGATGGAGCGGGAAACACGTTCAAGGCCACGGCCAAGCCGGTGCTGATCGGCACAGCGGTGGTGGGCGCCACGACGATGATCTTTTCAATCATTATGGCGCTGACCAACGGGCTGACAACCAACGTCAACAACCTGTCTTTGCTGCACGCCCCATTCGTCCTGGGACTGATCACCGGAGGGGCGATGATCTACTGGTTCACGGGAGCTTCGACGCAGGCAGTGACCACGGGAGCATACCGCGCGGTGGAGTTCATCAAGCGGCACATCAAACTGGAGGGCGCCGAAAAGGCCAGCGTCACCGATTCGAAGAAAGTGGTGCAAATCTGCACGCAATATGCGCAGAAGGGGATGCTGAACATTTTTATCGCGGTGTTCTTTGCGACGTTGGCGTTTGCGTTCGTGGAGCCGTTCTTTTTCATCGGCTACCTGATCTCGATCGCCACGTTCGGCCTGTATCAAGCGATTTTCATGGCCAACGCGGGAGCCGCGTGGGACAACGCCAAGAAAATTGTGGAAGTGGAACTGAGGCAAAAAGGCACGCCGTTGCATGATGCGACGGTAGTGGGCGATACGGTGGGCGATCCATTCAAGGACACCTCGTCGGTGGCATTGAATCCGGTGATCAAGTTCACCACATTGTTCGGGTTGCTGGCGGTAGAACTGGCCGTCAACTTCAGCGCGAAGAGCGGCGCAGGATCGCACCTACTGGCGTTGGCGTTTTTTGTGGTGTCGTTCATCTTCGTGTACCGGTCGTTCTTCGGAATGCGGATCAAAGGGGCGCAAGCCGGGCAGGAATCAGTTGCGGTTTCGCAGGAGATACGTTCATGAGAACGGTTACGGCGATTGCCTGGAGCGGATTGGTGTTTTTGCTGTGCGCCGCCGCGGCGCAGGGGCAAGTGGACACGCGATGGAAGATTCACGACGAGAATCGCCCGGTGCCGCCGGTAATTACGCCGGGAACTTCCAGCACGCAAGCGACGCCGGGCAAGGCTCCTTCGGACGCGGTGGTGCTGTTCGACGGGAAAAATCTGTCGGAGTGGCTGGATAAAGACGGCGGACCGGCCAAGTGGAAAGTGGAAAACGGCTACTTCGAAGTGGTTCCCAAGACCGGCTATATCCACACCAAGCGCGCGTTTGGAGATTGCCAGTTACACGTGGAGTTCTCCGAACCGGTGCCACCGAAGGGTGAAAGCCAAGAGCGCGGGAATAGTGGAGTATTTTTGATGGGGCTGTACGAAATCCAGGTGCTGGACTCGTACGAGAACAAAACTTATGCGGACGGCCAGGCCGCGGCGGTTTACGGGCAATATCCGCCGCTGGTGAATGCGTCACGACCGCCCGGGCAATGGCAAACCTACGATGTGGTGTTTCATGGGCCGCGCTTCGACCAATCGGGGAAACTGCTTCGGCCGGCACGCGTGACGGTGTTTCATAATGGCGTGCTGGTGCAAGACAGCGTGGAACTCACGGGGCCGACCGAGCATGGCGAACGCCCGCCGTATAAAGCTGGACCCGAGAAATTGCCGCTGGCGTTGCAGGATCATGGGGATCCGGTGCGCTTCCGGAATATTTGGATGCGGGAGTTGTGATCGGGCGAAGTGGCGAGTGGCGAGTGACGAGTGGCGAGGAAGAAAGAGGGAGAGATTCTTTTCGCGAAAAGACGCGAAAAGAAGAAGAGGTCTTCGCTGCGCGGACTCCGCTCAGAATGACGTATTTAGTTTTGGTTTAGGCAAGACGCAGTGACTGAAATCGAGGTTGAATGAAGGCGGGAAGATAGCGGGAGCAAGGCTCCCGCACTCCAAGTCACGAACGGGCCGCGTGGGTTGCTGCGTCAGCGTAAACGGAAGGCGGGCCCTACAGCGGAGCTTAAGAACGGAGAAGGCCGAGGAATTTGCGCGGGTTGTTGTCGAAAGCCGGGAAAACAGCCTTCAGGTCGGTTACGCTGAGATGGGCAGCTAAAATTTCTCCGACGACGGTGCGAAAATCGGTGGTGAGCGCGAGATCGCGTCCATCGTTCAACTGGTGATCACTTAAGCCCGGCCATTTGCCATAGACGCGCCCGCCCTGTACATCGCCGCCCATCACAAACATGCAATTGGCGTGGCCATGATCGGTGCCGCGGTTTCCGTTTTCCCTGGCGGTGCGCCCAAATTCGCTCATGGTGACCACAACAACATCGGCCATGCGGTCGCCCATATCCTGATGGAAAGCGGCCAGGGACTGGCCGAGGTCTTTCAGCAGGTTGGCTAGTTGTCCCTGGGCGGCACCTTCGTTGACATGGTTGTCCCAGCCGCCGCAATCCAAAAACAGAACCTCGGCGCCAATGTTCGCTTTGACCATGACAGCGATTTGCTGGAGGCGTTGCCCGACGACACTTTTTGGATACTCGGCGCCATTGGCCGGGGGATATTGGGAGGTGTCGATCTTACGCAACATGTCGATGGCTTCGAAGGTCTCCGCGCCGGTGCCGTGCAAGGCGTGATCGACGGTTTGCGCATACATGGCTTCGAATCCGCCTTCGGCGACATTAGCCATGGCCGCGGTTTGCGGCTGGACTTTGAACTGACGCAAGTCGGGAATGGCAATGGCTGCCGTGCTGCCCTGGAGCATGCGGGGCAGATTCGGGCCCATGGCCACAGCGCGAAACGGCGAAGCGTGCTCTTCGGGAACTGTTGCCAAGGCGCGATCCAACCAGCCGTCCTCGGTGGCTTTCACGCCGGGGGTGCCGGACTCCATGTAATCCTGAGCATCGAAATGCGAACGAGTGGGATCCGGCGAGCCGGCGGCATGCACGATGGCCAATTGGTTTTGCTGAAACAGGGGAGCCAAGGCCGCCAATCCCGGATGCAGAGCAAAAAATCCGTCCAAGTCGACGGCGGTATCGGGGGCGCCGCGCCGCGGAGCAGGAATAGCGATGGTGGGGCGCATGCGGTAGTAGTTGGGCTCGGCGAATGGAACGACGATGTTCAAGCCGTCGGCGGCACCGCGCTGGAATAACACGACCAGTTGCTTCTTCCCTGTTCCGGTGGTTGAAGCGACGGCACGCTGCAAGAAGGCGGGCATGGTGCTGAGGCCCACCAAGCCGATGCCGCTGCGGGTCAGGAAATAGCGTCGCGAGAACGTGGGTTTGCGCGTGCCTTCACAACAGTGATTCATCGGCGCTCCTGGTTCTGATGTGCAGTACTCATCGTGGCTGCAACTATCTCCGCTGAAATTCCGGCGCTCCCAGCACCAGGCCGGTCAAGACGCCCAGGTCCAGCTGCTTGACGGGATCGTCCAGTTTGGCCTGCAGCACCTGTGGATTTTCGAGCTGCTTCTGGAGGGTGTCGACGGTGCCGGGTGCGGCCTGGCCCAGAAACACTTGTACAGCGCGATCCAGGATTTTCCGGGCGTCGCCATCATTTTCGCTACCGAGCAACGCGGCAACGTCGCTGCGGGAACCGCGCACCTTGTTGCCAGCCAGGGCCAGCGAGAAATTCAGGCGATTGAGCAGCGCGCCAGAATTGACCCAAGTTTCCGCTTTGTCGGAGTACCCGGTGGGAGGCTGGCACTGATAGAGAGGCTGGCCGATTCGGCCGACCCACTGAACCAGAGGCATGGGCGTGTCCACGTCGGTGCCGAGCGCGCGCACGGAGGAGACAACCAACTCGTAGGGCGTCTTGACTTTGGCGCGGAAGGCGTCACGGGACCAAAACTCCGGGGAGTAGATCATGGTGCGCAACACTTCACGAATATCTCCGCCGGATTTCTGGAAGGTTTTGGCCATGCGATCCACCAAGGCGGGCGGGGGATTATCGGAGACGAATCGCCGGGCCAGTTTGGTGGAGATGAATTTCGCGGTGCTGGGATGCTTAGCCAGCAGGTCGAGGACTTGCTCGCCGTCCTTCATGCCGCCGGCATTGATTTTCTTGCCCATCACGACCTTGGGATAGGGATCGTGAACTTTGTCGTTGAACTTGAATTGGGCGAGTTCGCGAGGTTTTTCGATGGACCATCCGGTGAAGCAGCGCGCCACTTCGGTCACGTCTTTTTGGGTGTAGCCAGCGTCGACCCCGACGGTATGCAACTCCATCAATTCGCGGCCGTAATTTTCATTCAGGCCGCGCTGGGGCTTGTTCTGTGCGGGTACAGGTCGCGGAGGATAGCCGTAAGGACGGCGCATGGCTCGCTGCATGGCCAAGCGCTGCTGGGCGTTGGGGTCGACGCTCAAAAAATTGTCCAGATAAAACAGCATGGCCGGGCTCTTGGCCGTGGCGGTCAACAAATCCTTGAATCTGCCTAGGGAGTTGGGCTGAATGACGTCGCGCTCATAGGAGGCGAGAAACCATTTCGCTTCGCCTTTACCCGCATAGACGTTGAAGTGATTCAGCCAGAAATCGTCCATGACCTGCTGCAACTGACGCTCGCTGTAAATGGCGCGAGTGATTTTGGCCATGGCCAATTCTTCGACCACCCGGGCGGGCCGTTTGCTGTCGTCGGAAATGGCACGGGGCACCGCATTGGGATCGGTGGCCAAGGGATCGCGGCGACCGGCACCCGGGGTGGGCGGGTTGAGCTTCATGGGAGAAGGCATATCGGCAGGGGCAGTAGCGGGGGTCGCGGCGCTGTCGTTTTCGGTTGGTTCGTTTGCGTTGGGATTGCTTCCGTCCATGTCGCGAGCCATCGCGGAGACGGCGGCGTCGGCCTGCTGTTGGGCAACCTGCATTTGGGTTGGCTGTTGCCTGAGTTGTTCGACTTGCTTGGCGGCCTGCTTGGGATTGGGGTATTCGGCCAGCAGTTGCGGTGTGGACATGGTCAAAGTGGGATAAACGGTCAAACGTGCTTCGAGGGCGCGATCGTCGATGGTTTTGGGATTGAGCTGCTGCTCAATCCATTTGGCCAAACCCATTTGGCGGACGCGCTGCACATCGCCGGGCCGGGGCCCGTAGGCGAGGCGATTGAGGGCGTGCTGGATGGCCTCATCGGCAGTGAGATCGGTGACGGGCAGACCCTTTAGTACGGGGTCCTGGCTTTTTTTGTTATTGGTAGCGGCGGCGAGCGTCGGCACGTCTACGAGCAGTGTCAAGATGCAGGATATGGCCAGGAGCATTGCGAGTAGCGCACGAAAGTGCAAAGCCATTTCGAAGGTCCGCGAGGACGCGGTGGGACGCGCAGAGGAGCAGGCTGGTACACGGATAGACACGGGGTCCGGAGACATATCCTTGAGACTAACCCTGGGAGGCCCGGAAAGTTGCTGGCCTGTCGGGCAGGTGTTACCAATCGATAGGCACACGTAGAGCGGCGGACCGCCTTTCGTAACGTGTGGGCGGGCCTAGTTTACGGAGAAATCGACCGGGCGTTGGGGCGCCTGGTTGTTCTTTTCATCCACGGCCAACAGCACCAAATGATAGGAGCCTGGGGCCAATTTGCTGGTGTCGACTTTCAGTGCAAACGGCACCACCGGGTTGCCCTTCTCGACAAAACCATCGAGGGGAATGGCTCCGGTGAAGAGCACCTCTTTGTTGGCGGCATCAAAGATGCGATAGCCGGCCATGACTTGGGCGGTGGGGTTGGTTTTGAGCAGCGGCTCGTAAAGTTCCGAGTACAGCAAAATGTTATCGGTCTTCTTGAACTGGTAACTGGCCGCAGGATTGATTTGCGTGCCCTTGACGATTAGGGGCTTGCGGTCTTCGAGCAGGGTGGCGTCGACTTCGGTGGGAATTTCGTCGACCCGCTGCAAACTGGAAGAGAGCAGCACGCCGCCAAGAGTGAACTTGGTGCCGTCGTAAGGGTCGATTTGCAGGGGCTGCTGGATTTTGGCGAAACCCTCGCCACCAGAACTGAGGACCACGGTGAGCTTATAAGTTCCGGGTACGGCATCAAACTGATTCTGATAGCGGTAGGCGGTCTTGGTGAATTCCTTCCATTGGTCCTTGTCCATATCGATGGTTAAGTTGTCGCTGAAACGAGCACCCATAGATCCGTCGGGCTTGTAAGCGATACCGAGAATGTTGACGTTGGCGTGATATTTTCCACGGTCCTTATTGAAGACCAGGGCGTCGCCGGGAATTTCCATGCTGAGATTGACGCGGGCGATATTGGGAGCGGAGTAGAAATAGGGCGCTTCCATGCTGGCGTGAATGGTGCCCTGGGCGGCTCCGCCGGCCTGCGCTTCCATTTGCTTCTCGATGGGCTTGCCTTCGAGGGGATTGGTGGGCCGCACGTTGCAATAACCGGTGCGCGAACGGACTTCCATTCCGCCCTTGTCGATGCGGACCTTTAAGGTATGGCAGCTTCCCTCGGGGCTCTCTTGGGGCACATAGCCGAGGAGATAAAACTGGTTCATCTCAGCAGCGATGCGCTGCAACCCGCCGAGCAGATCGTTGGTGTTGTAAATAGCAAAGCCGCCGGTGCCTTCGGCGAGCATCTGCATCACTTGCTGGTTGGCGGAGGGCATGGGGGGCAGCTTGGGCAACAACACCTGGGGCTGGTACAGAGGATTGTTGTAGTTGGAGTAAGGCGAGCCCGGGGGAGGCGCAGTTCCGCCGCCGCCGGTGCCGCCACCTTTGCCGCCACCACCGCCGGTGCCCCCGCCGGTGCCGCCCTTACCTCCTCCAGAGCCACCGGTGCCGCCTGTTCCACCTGTTCCGCCGGTACCACCACCGCCGTGCCCCCCACCGCCACCGGTGCCACCTCCGCCGCCGGTACCACCGCCGCCACCGCCTCCGGTGTGCTGGAGATCAGGCATCGACGTGGAGTAGCTGGCGAGGACTAAGCGTGGCATGCGCGAGCCTGAATCGCCGGACTGGCGCGACGGCGCGGAGCCAGTTCGATTGGCCGTGAGTGTTGCGCGGTTCTGTGGCGTGGAGAGCCGGGACTGTGGCGCCGCGCTAGGCATTCCGGTGCTGAGACCGCGCACATCCAGAGGGTAAATAGCGACATTGGCTTTGTTGCAAGCATCGATGGTGGCGGTGAGTTCGGGCATGTTGTCGGGAGTAAGAGCAAAGCCCGCGGTGAACAGAATGAGCATCTTGCGTCCGGGAATGCCGCGGAGGTTCTTGGCCAAACTGCGAACGCCCAGGAGCATGGAGCGGACGCCGAAGTCGGCCTCGGCACTGTACAAACCGCTATAGGGAGAGGAGGGTAGTTGAGTGATGCCGGTTGTTGCGAGGGTAGAGACAGGCCCAGAGGTCTGGGAGGAGGCGGTGGTGTCGATGTTGGGATTTTTGACGCCAGACACGGCGGCTTGCAGCAACTTGGCATCGGCGGTGAAGTTTTGTTGGATGACCAGGCTGCCGCCGAAATTCACCACGGCCATCAGGCGATCTGGGCCAGCGTTGCTTTCGACGAATTTTTGAGCAGCACTGCGAGCCTGGGCCTGGTCTCCGATGTTCATAGAAGCGAGGTCGAAGAGCAAAATGAGGTAATGGCGTTGCGGGGCGGCCTGGTGGGCGGGATCGGATTCGAAAGAGAAGCTGGTGACGGTCTGCTCTTTGTTGTCTTCGAAGACCTTGAAATCACCCTGGGTAAGGTCGGTGATGTAGTGGCCTTTCTTGTCGGTGACCACGGTGTCGACCAACACGATGCGCGATTCGGTTTTGATGACGGTATTGGTAGGAACGGCCTGCGCGCCCGCCGCGCCGGTGTTCTGAGGTTGCTGCGACGGAGCGGGCTGTTGCTGGGCGTGCGAACTCGCCGGGCCCAGCAATGAAACAGTCAGCCCGAGGGCCGCTGCAAATGTAGCCACTGCATGGATAAGTCGTGCGCCTCTCATATCGCCCCCATAGTGCAATTCAATCGGGTATGACTACGGTCCCATTCTTCGCGGCCATTTGTGCCCCTTCGGAATCGCGGATGACTTGCCGGACCACGTATTTGCCGGGCTTCAAGTCGAAACTGGACTTCATCAGCAGGCCGGTGTGAGTGATCCTGTCGTAGGTCTTGTCGAGCAAGCGCATCTCCAGGATTTTTTCACCGCCGGTGACGAAGTTGCCGTTCTCGTCGAAGACCACGGTGGCCACGGTAAGATTATCGAAGTTACGTCCGTCGGTTTTGCGGAAGTGAATTCCTCTGACGTCGATTTTGGAGACCACACTCAAGTGCGCGCCATCAGCGCCAGTCTTGAAGTATTGGGTCTGGAAGTCCAAAGGCATATCCTGGATTTCGTCCTGGGAGAAAACTGCCTCCTGTATCTCTTGCTTGGCTTGTTCCGCGGGATTATCGGTCTTTTTGGGAGCGTAGTAGCCGCGGCGCGCCTGGATGTTGTACTTCTTCTTCTCGACAATGAGCACTTTGAGGACGTGGTATCTGCCGTCCATTTTCTGGTTCTGCGGGGAGAACCCCAAGACGTAGGAAACCTCCGGGGTGGCGCCGGCGCGAGTGAGACCGCCGGCCAAATCGTTGGAGTTGTGGAAAAATGTGCCGCCGGTGCCGTAGGCAAAATCGGTCAAGACAAAAGAGTTTTCGAATTGCTCTTCATTCCGATAGGTTTGCTTGAAGGCTGTGGTTTGCGGGAGATCAGTTACAGGCTGGCTAACATCGCCCAGAATGTTTGGCGTATACAACCCGCGAGCGTCGACGGTATTGATCACAATGCCGGCGCGGTTAGCGCGATCGATGATGCCGCTCTCGTCCAGGAACTGAGTGCTCAACAAAAACCCCGGGGAAGCCAGAACGATCACGCGCTGTCCCGGCATCTTGGCCAAGCGCCGGATGATATCTTCCAGGGCGCGATAGGCGAACTCGTTGTCGGTATCGCCAGCAATTAAGGCTTCCTGGAGAGCCTCTTGGGCAACGGTTTGGGCCGCGGAGAGCATGAGCGGGTTGCCCTGAAACATGCATTGCAGGGTTTCAGCGGTGACCAGACCCAGTACGTTGGGGTCGTGCTTGTTCATGTACAGGTCGCCCATGTAATGGGAAACGTCGGGGCAGTTGGTGGTTTCGTTGACCTTGCCCATTTTCGGACGAGGGATGATCTGATTGAGAGTACGCTCCAGGGCGGCCTTGTCGCTGGTATATTCCAAGGCGACTTGTCCGGAGGTGCCGAATATGCCCAAGCGATCGGAAGGAGCCATAGAATCGATGAGGTTTTTGGCGCTGGCGCGGACGACGGTGGCGTCGCTGGTACTCAAGTGAATGTCGTCAAACACCAGGGCCACAAAGCGCTCGGGTAGAGCGACGCCGGCTGCGGCGACGTCTTCGGTTACGCCTTCTTGGGTCTTGGCGGCTTCTTCCATACGTTTTTTTCGGATTTCCGGGGTTTCAACGGCGAAGTTGGTGATGATCTGTGGCTTGCCTTGATCGAGGAGCTGAAAATCTTCGCGCTTGAGGTTGCGGACTAGTTCACCCTTTTCGTCGCGGACCACGACTTTGACCTGGACCAAGTTGACGCGCAGCTTAAAAGTGGTACCGGTATCCCTGCTGGAAAGTTCGGGCTGGGGTTCGGTGGATTTGGATTGTGGTGTTGTGGGCGTGTCGTTGGAAGGTTTAGCGGGAGTTGTAGCGGGTTGGCCACTGCCGGAAGCGGCCTCCTGTGGGAGCGCAGCCGTTGGCCACAGAAAAGTAGCGCCAAGGACAAGCAACCACAGCAGTTCAGGACAACGGTACTTCTGCTGGACAGGCCCGACCGTAATCCCCTCCCTCGCCCCCGTTCGCGACCGGCAGCCTGAAGATTTGGCGCGGTCAACGCGACGCGGGTGGGACTCCCCGAATATAGGCTGTGCGGTACTGGGTGTCAACGTGACCCGTGGATCATTGATGATTGGCGTTTGAAGAGCGTGCTACATAAGCGCGACGGTCACATTTGGAAGGCAAAATGCCGGTCTAAAGACCGGCGCTACACGAGCGTTGAGAAAGGCTGGCAAGATTTTCGAGGGAGGCCGACGGTGCAGGACCAAACGTTGCAGGACAGATTGTTGACGAGGTGCGCCAGGATCTCGCGCCGGGAAATGCTGAAGGGAGGAGCCGCGCTGATACCCAGCTTGTATTTGAGGCGAGCAGAGCAATCCGAGCATTCGGAGAATTGGGAGCAGCCAATCGCAGAAGTGGAGAGGCAACTGGGCGGCCGATTGGGGGTCGCGGCGGTGGACAGCGGAAGTGGAAAGCAGATCAAATACCGCGCGGATGAAGGGTTTCCGATGTGCAGCACATTCAAGTTTCTGCTGGTGGCGGCAATACTGCGGCGCGTCGACACGCGTGAAGAAAAGCTGGACCGTCTGGTTCCTTATACTTCAGGAGATCTGTTGGAATACGCGCCGATTACCAAAGCGCACGTGCAGGAAAAGGGTATGACGATTTCGGCGCTGTGCGCCGCCACGATCGAGTACAGCGACAACACCGCCGCCAACCTGCTACTGGGAGCAATTGGCGGACCGGAGGAGTTGACGCAGTATGCGCGTTCACTGGGGGACGCGGTCACGCGCCTGGACCGCAATGAACCGACGCTGAACAGCGCGATTCCGGGCGATCCCCGAGACACGACCAGCCCGTCGGCGATGCGGGATGACTTAAACAAAGTGCTGGTCGAGAAGAAGGCGCTCTCCGCCGACTCACGGAAGCTGCTGGAACAGTGGCTGATGGGCAACACGACGGGCACGGCCATGATACGAGCGGGCGTGCCGTCAAGCTGGCGGGTGGGGGACAAAACCGGTTCGGGGAAAAATGGAGCGATCAACGATATCGCGATCTGCTGGCCACCGGATCGCGCGCCGGTGCTGATCACGGTATACAGCGTGGGATCGACGGCGTCTTATGCCGAGCACTATGCGGCGATCGCGAAGGCGGCCAGGATCGTAGCGACGGCATTCTCGTGATGCGACTGGATGCCTGGTTGGTGGTTGCGATTCACAAGCGAGGACCTGAGGGGCGTGGCAGAATAACGGCATGGAACGCAGAGATTTCCTAGGGCTGCTGGGAACCGGGGCGAGCCTGGCGCTCTTTCCGTCGTTGGGCAAGGAACTTCTTCGAGAAACTGCGCCACCGGACGCAAGCCTGCGCATTTCGCCCATCGAACTGGAAATCGCGCCCGGCAAAACCGTGAAGACCATCGGTTACAACGGCTCCGCGCCGGGTCCGGTTCTGCGTTTCCGCGAGGGCCAGCAAGTCACCATCGAGGTGGTGAACGAGACGAAAGACCCGGAATTGGTGCACTGGCACGGACTGTTCATCGCACCCGAAGTGGATGGATCGGCAGAAGAAGGCACGCCGCTGATTGCGCCCAAAAGTTCGCAGCGATATTCGTTCGTGGTGCAACCTGCGGGCACGCGTTGGTATCACTCGCACGTTTCGGCGGGACGGAATCTCAATCGGGCCACATATACGGGACAGTTCGGGATGCTGTGTATTGAGCCCAAGAGCAATCCAGGCCACTACGACATGGAAGTTCCGCTGTGCCTGCACGGCTGGAAACCGTATCTGAGCAGCAGTGGGGGAGAAGGGACGCTCGAGCCGACGTACAATCTGTTCTCGGTCAACAGTCACGCGCTGGGCCACGGCGAGCCCATCCGAGTACGCGCGGGACAAAAAGTGCTGTTCCGAATCTTGAATGCCAATGCCACGTTGACGCACCAACTCGCTTTGGTGGGCCACCAGTTCGAAGTGGTTAGCCTGGATGGAAATGCAGTGCCAAGCCCGCGGCGAGTGGAGGCGCTAAAGTTGGGGCCTGCGGAACGCGTGGATGCGGTGGTCACGATGAACTCGCCGGGAGTGTGGATTCTGGGGGAATTGGATGAACAGATGAGGAGTCAAGGGTTAGGCGTGATCATCGAATACGAGAATCGCGGCGATACTCCACGATGGGTGGAACCGGAGAAAAGCGAGTGGGACTACACGATTTTTGGCGCTGCGCCGGGAGAACCAGGCGAGAATTCGCAATCATCGCAGGACCAAGCGGAAGCGATCCCGCTGGTGTTCCGCCGAAAATTCGCGGGAAACAATTGGGTGGATCATTGGACGATCAACGGCAAGGAGTTTCCAAAGACGGATGCGATTGTGGTGCAGGAAAATCATCGCTACCGGCTGCGCTTTGACAATCAGAGTGACGACGACCACCCGGTACACCTGCACCGGCATTCGTTTGAGCTAAAGAACGTGGCGGGCAAAAACACGGCTGGGATTCTGAAGGACGTGGTGATCGTGCCGCACCGGCAAGTAGTTGAAGTGGAGCTAGTGGCCAATCATCCCGGGGCGACACTGTTCCATTGTCACCAACAGCTGCACATGGATTTTGGGTTCATGGCGCTGATGCAGTACCGAAGCTAATCGCTGCGGCTGGAATCACTGCCGGATTGGAGAATACGGGCAAATAGATCGCGATCGACGTTCGCGCCGGTGGCGACCAGAGCGACACGCTTGCCTGCCAGTTGATCTTTTTCTTTTAGCGCAGCGGCGAGGGCTGCGGCGCCGGCACCTTCCACGACGTTGTGGGTGTCGGTGAACATGTGGCGCATGGATTGTTCCACTTCGTCGTCGGTGACCCGGACCATGTGATCGAGATTGTCGATGAGGATGGCCAAGGCCTCTTCGTCAGGCTTACGACAAGCCATGCCATCAGCGATTTTGGTAGTGGCGGGAGCTTCGAGCACTTTGCGTTGTTCGAAGGAGTCGGCATAGGCGGGAGCATGAGCGGAGACCACGCCGACAATGTTGGTCTTCAGCCCCAGACCATTCCTGACGGCGATGGCCGAGCAACAGCCTGAACCCATGCCGACGGGGACGTAGGCCACGTCAATGTCGTTGACCGCAGAAAATAGTTCCAACCAGTAAGTGGCGATGCCACGGACGATGTGATAGTGATACGGCGGAACCATGTGCAGACCTTGCGCGGCGGCCATTTCCATGGCCTTTTCGCGAGCGGCTTGATAATCCTGACCATACTCGATGAGCGTGGCGCCAAGGGCACGCATGGCGGCGTTCTTTTCCCGGCTGTTGCCATAAGGAACCAAAATGGTGGCCGAGAGGCCGAAGCGCTTGGCAGCTAAGGCTACCGATTGGCCATGATTGCCACGGGTGGCGGTGATCAGGCCGCGAGTGGCGGGCTGGCGCTTCATCAAGTCGTCGACATAAGCGATGGCGGTGCGGGCTTTGAAGGCGCCGATCGGGGTGTGGTTCTCGTGCTTGACCCAAACTTCGGCGCCGAGGCGCTCCGACAAGAGCGGCCAACAATATTGGGGGGTGGGCCGCATGAAACTGTAGATCAATTCGCCGGCAGACTGGATCTCGGCAATGGTGGGTAAGTGGGCTTTCTGGAGCGATGGTTGGGTCATGGCGGTGTGATGCGCCGTGCGCCTGAAAAGTGTTTCGAACCTGGAGGATGGGGGCAACCTCCATTTTGGCTGGGCTGCTGGAGGGAGACGGCGGTGCTAAATTTGATCGGGACGGGTTTGAAAAGGATTCACCACGCGAAGACCGTCAAGGTCCAAACCTGCTTGGAAGTCCTCACTAAGCAGATAGCTGCATTGGGCAGCTTTCGCGGCAGCGACGATCAAGGAGTCCCAGAAGGAAATACCGAACCGATGCTGGATCTTCCAACCGGACCTGAGAATGTCAGCGTTGATGGAAACCGGTTGCCAGGTGAAGAGGTCTTCGATCTCGAGGCGGGCAGACTCCGTGGATTTAGGCCATTTGCGGGAAACATTAGCGTAAAACTCTTGCAGAACCTGAAAACTCAAGCGGCCCTGACCAGTTTTCCAGAGGGTATCGCGCCAGTTGCGGGCGAGTTGGTGCTTCTGTGGGTGGGCCAGATCGACGGCGTAAAGCAGAACGTTAGTGTCAACGAAGATGGCGCCGCTCATGAGCCTGCTCACGAGAAAGATACGATCCGTCGGTTCTGAGGAAGGGCTTGCGGTTGAGGGCGCGTTTCCGTGCCTGCCGATAGCGGGTGGTCAACGCCATCTGTTGCTCGAGGACGTTGCCGAGATAGCGAGACACGCTGGTATCCTGCTTGGCGGCTTCGATGCGAGCCCAGCGGGCGACGTGCTCTGGCAAAGTGATGGTTACGTTCTTGAGCCTGCGCATAACACCATTTTAGTGTTACACGAACTCCGTGTCAATCCAACGGCTAACGACTTCAAACGATTAGCGAGGGCTATCCCAGGGCTTCGAGGAAATAGATGAACATAGAGTAGCCGGCGATGTAGCTGAAGGGCGGAAGTTCCAGGGAATAGTGACCCACGGGGAGTTCCAGAGTGCGAGGGTCAGCGCCATGACGCCGCAGGGCGGCCAGCATTTGTTCGGTGAGTTCGGGAAGGAAGGTGGGGTCGTATTTGCCGTAGACCATGAAGGTGCTGCGATTGGCGCCCATACCGCGCTCAACATAGGGCATGGGACTGATGGGCGCCCAGTATCTGCGGAGTTCGGTCAGGGTGACTTCGTGGCGCAGGGCTTCCCAGACGTGATTGGTGGTCATGCCCTGGCTGACGACGTCGGCGAAGTAGGTAGAGACGTGGAAGAAACCACCGGCGAGCACCCGTGGGTCGTGAACCAAGGTGATGTAGCCCACCGAAGAACCAATGCTGGTGCCGAGAATGCCGAGGTGATCGTAGCCCTGGCGCTCGAGCCAGGTGAGGCAGGCACGGGCATCCTGAACGGCCTGGCGGTTGGCCACCAGAGTCAAGCCGATATTCGGGCCGACGAGCTGGTCGGCGCGTTCGTGGCCATCGGCCATACGCCGGTCGTGGTACGGCAGACTCATTTTCATGGCGGTGATGCCAATGCGCTGCAGCCAGCGGCACATGGGAATCTGCCCTTGCCACTTGGCATTCCAGTTGGGCAGGACGAGCACGGCGCGACCTAATTTGCTGGCGGGGAAGAGCTGGGCGTGGACGAGGTTGTTTTCGAGATAAGGCGATTCGATGGGGCTGGTAAAGGTCAGAATATTGTCGCGATCAAGTTGGTAGTCGAGGACGTCGGCCGGGGCATACCAATCTTCACTACGGGCGATGGCCTCGCTGGCGTATTCGGCGAGGTACCAGCGAGGATCGTCGATGCCGGGGCGGCCGCCGATATGCTCGATACCCCATTCGAAGGGGCGAACCATGCGGTTGTCGTCGGTGGTCCAACGGCGATGCTCGTAGCGGCGAATCCAGTGCTCGTAGCGGGACATGGACATGACAAGCCAGTGTAGCGCAGGGAAACCCAAGAACTGGGCGGGTTGTGACTGGAAGGTTCGTAGGAGCAAGGCGGTGGCGGGTATGGCGGCGGGTTCCGCGAAGGTTCCGCAAAGTAAATACTGACTCTCGCGACACGGGGAAATGGCGGTCGCGTTGAGACAGTGTGGCGGGTGTGGCAGAGTCAAGTTTGTGATTGCCTTCTTCTTTTTTCTGTTTGGGCTGGTGATCGGAAGTTTCCTGAATGTGTGCATCGCGCGCATTCCGGAAGGGGTGTCGATTGTTACGCCGGGGTCGCGGTGTCCGCGATGCGAGAAGGCGATCCGGCCCTACGACAATATTCCGGTGATCAGTTGGTTGTTGCTGCGCGGAAAATGCCGCAATTGCCACCTGCCGATTTCGCCGATGTATCCCATCGTGGAGTTGCTGACGGGCGCGATCTTTGTGTTGAGTTACTACAGTTTCGGAGTCACGATATCGACGTTTAAGTTTTTGATTTTCGCCTGCTTGCTGGTTGTTTTGATCGTCACCGACATTGTGGCGAGGCTGCTGCCCGACGCAGTGAACTGGTTTGGATTTGGGATCGCACTGGCGTTCGCCACCAGGGTGCCACCCGATGGAATGTTCGAGGCTTGGCTGAGGAACCGGAACCTGCCCGCGATGGCGATTGGGGTCGTTGATGCGTTGCTGGGAGCGGCGTTTGGGAGCCTGCTGCTCTTGGGAGCGGCCACGTTGTACCGTCTGGTTCGCAAGCGCGAGGGCATGGGCATGGGCGATGTGAAAATGATGGCGATGGTGGGCGCGTTCCTGGGCTTGCGCGGAGCCTTTCTGACCATCTTGATAGGGACGCTACTGGGCAGCATCGTCGGGATCGGGTTGGTTTCGATGCTGTACGTGGTGGGATACCGGCGGGAGATTGCGGAGCGGGCGCATCGACGGGGGCTAGGAAGCGT
>DASPVD010000052.1:0-34433 GCA_035622555.1 Candidatus Eremiobacteraceae bacterium
GAACACTTCACAAGGGGAAAGCAAATCATGAAAACCATTCAGTTGCGCACCGAAATACCAGGGCCCAAGTCGCGGGCGCTGTTGGCCAGGCGCGAGGCGGCTATTCCGCGCGGCCCGCACCTGGTGTCGCCCGTTTTTGCCGCCAAGTCCGAAGGCGCGTCGATCGAAGATGTCGACGGCAATCGCTATTTGGATTTCGCTGGCGGGATCGGCTGCCTGAATAGCGGCCATCGTCCCCCGCGCGTGGAAGCAGCGCTGCGCGAGCAGATCGGTAAATTCCTGCACCTCTGTTTTGGCGTCACCCCTTACGAGTCATACATCGCCTTGGCGGAGAAACTGAACGCATTGGCGCCCATCAGCGGTCCCAAGAAAACCTTCTTCGTGAATACCGGAGCCGAGTGCGTGGAAAACGCCGTCAAAATCGCCCGAGCCTACACCAAGCGTCCGGCGGTTATTTGCTTCGAAGACGCCTTCCATGGCCGCACCTGGATGACCATGTCCCTGACCAGCAAAACCAATCCCTACAAGGCTGGCTTTGCTCCGTTTGCCAGCGACATTTACCGCATTCCTTACGCCTATTGTTACCGCTGTTCGTATAACCTCACCTACCCTTCCTGCAAAATGTTTTGCGCTCATCACCTGGAAGACACCTTCAAGCGCGTGGTTTCCCCCGATGCGGTGGCCGCCGTCATCGCCGAACCGGTGCTGGGCGAAGGCGGCTTCGTCGTGCCTCCAAAAGAATTTTTTCCGATAATCAAGGAATTCTGCGCCAAGTACGGAATCGTGTTTATCGCCGACGAAGTGCAATCGGGAATTGGCCGCACCGGCAAAATGTTCGCGATCGAACATTACGGCGTCGAGCCGGATCTGATCACCACCGCCAAATCCCTGGGCGGCGGATTGCCGCTCGCCGCGGTCACCGGTCGCGCAGAAATCATGGACGCCCCACAACCAGGCGGACTGGGAAGCACCTTCGCCGGGAATCCACTTTCCTGCGTTGCTGCGCTGGCAGGTCTGGAAACCATCGAGAAAGAGGGTTTACTGGCCCGCTCCACCGTCATTGGCAAGCGCTTCGAGGAGCGCGCCCGCTCTTGGCAGAAAAAATGGGAACTGATTGGCGACATTCGCGGCCTTGGCGGTATGTGCGCCATCGAGCTGGTTCGTAATCGCAATACCAGGCAGCCAGCCGACACGGAAACAAAGGAGCTGGGCAAGTTCTGCTACGAACATGGACTCATGACCATCACGGCGGGCACCACCAACAACATCATGCGCATCCTGGTGCCCCTAGTGATCACCGACGAGCAGTTCGAAGAAGGCCTGGACGTGATCCAGGCCGGCCTCGCCGAAATTGTCGAGAAAAAACAGGCGGTGGTGTCGCACGCCTGATGCCGGGTCCAGCCTACGCCTCATTGATGCGCTTGGTAGCTGGTTTCCGCGACCAGGCGCTGTGCAGTATTGAGGATATCCCGCGCGAAATCCCGCTTCGCTTCCCTCGGCTCCAGGGTTATGTACGTTTTAAGATCCTGAATCTCTGCGGAATAATCCTTCTGCTCCCTGTGAGCCTCCGCCAGGATTAGATAGGCCTGAGGGAATCGCGGGTTGCGGGTCAGCGCCTCCCGCGCGCTGAGTTCGGCCTCATCAGGCTTGTGCCGGTAAAGCATGACCGTTCCTAACGCCACATAGCCCTCCGGCACGCTCTGGTCCTGCGCCAGCCCCGTTCGCACCAGCCGCTCAGCGTCGTCGATATTTCCCTGCTCGCACAGAATCAATCCATAGGCGAACTCCGCCCACGGAAACTTTCCACCACTCGTGTCGATGGCCGATTGAAACGACTTCGCCGCCTCCTGGATTCGCCCCAGGCGGCTCTGTGCCAGCCCCAGGTTGTAGTACGCTTCGTAATAACCCGGGTACTTCTGAATGGCTTTTTCGAAGAATGGCAAGCTTCCGCGGGGATCTTGGGCATTTAGCCGTTCTGCGCCTTGTTGAAACAGTTCACGGGCCTTTGCGGGAATCTTCAGTTCGTGAATGGAAACCGTCGAGGATGCATCTCCTGAGGACGGCGTATTTGCCGAGCCCGGAATCATGCCTTTCGAGTCCGCCACCGCAACGCCCTGTGGATAGACACACCGGGGTACACTTACCACCCCGATTGTTAACAAACCGAGACAAAGCCAAGCGAGTTTGGACCTGAATATGAACGTACTGTAATACAGCATAAGGCCAATTGCCTCCACGCGTTAGCTCTATTGTGCAATCCGGTAGTGGAGTTTTGGGCACCGCTGGGTGGGAATCGGCCGGAGAACTCGCGGATTCGTTTCAGGTCAAGCCTTCGCAAAGGCGGATCGGCCTTGGCCTACAGCCACCAAGGTGTTCCCCCACCGAAACGCCGGCGAAGAGACCCCTGCTTCTGTGCCAGTGGTGCGGCGGTTCCTTCGCCTACGCTTGCCGGAAGAGTCCTTCTTGCCACCAGTCCTCATGCTGCGACAGCTTACAAATAAGGACATACCGAAAATACCTGGAATGCGCAGGGGAGTCTGTGTGTGCCCTACTTAGCGGGAAAACAGGCGCACTTACGGCAGACTGCTTATGAAATTAGCTCACACGTCGAAAGTACTGCATGCCCATTCGCGGCGCTGCGGCGCTTAGGCGTCTCGCATGAGGTTACGTGAACGAGCACACCTGCGGGCTGGCCAGCCGTACGAAATCTTCATACGCCATGCGCACTGCATCGTGATGCGTCCCGGCGTTGAACACCACTTCCCGGTCTTTTGCCAGCGATTCATCCACGTACACCGGCAAATTGTATAGCGTGCCGAAAGGCGGCATGGCGCCCAACTCGCAATCGGGGAACAGGCTCCGGAATTCGTCTTCGGTAGCCAGACGCACCGGTTTGCCGATCACTGCGGCCAGCTTCTCGAACCGCACGTGCCTGGGTCCGGGAAGAACCGCCAGAATGGTCTCATCGCCATGAACGCCAGCTAGCAGCACCACGGTTTTGGCCACTTCCTTACCCGAAATTTGCATCAGCGTGGCTGTGCCTTGAGCTGTGTAGGTGGTCGAGTGAGACATCGATTGGTACGGAACGCAGTTGGAATCCAGAAAGGATTTCAGACGTTGTGGAACACTCATGGGCGTACTCCTTTGCCCAGGTCTTTTGAGCCGAGTATAGCCCTTTGCAACCCCCGGTAAAAGGTCACACCTGTCGGTGGGACTGTTACGCCGATGAGGTCTGCGACTCCACCAACGTCTCCGGCATCGGGCAGAACTGCCCTTCCGAAAATCCTTCCGCGGCGATGGCGAATGTGCGGTTGAACCGCGCCCGCGCATTTTCCCAGGAAATGACTGCCGAGAGTTCCACCAGTTGGCGCTCCGAAAAATGCCGGCGCAAGGCCGAATAGAGTTCGTCGGAAACCGTCGTTGGCGTTCGGCTCATGGCCACCGCGAGACGCAGCACCGTTTTCTCGCGATCATCGAAATGCGGGCTGGATTCGAATTGCGCCACGTCCTGCAGTTGTTCTTCGGTGATGCCCGATTTTCTGCCCACGGCAGAATGAATATCAATTCAAAACGGGCAGCCCACCATTAGCGCCGCTTTCAGTTGCGCCAACTCCTTCAAGTGTATCGGCACGTGCCCTTTCGCAGCGCCGTAAAGATCCAGGCGCAGCGCGTTACGCAGGAATTTTGGATCCAAAGCGCGAATGCGCACGCCCAACGGGACGTGGCCAAGGCGCCGTTTTGCCAGCCAGAAAATGAGGCGCGTAACCAGCCCGGCTTGGTTGTTTTGCATTCCTTGCGAACGCGGCATCGTCGCACCTCCCATACCAGAAGGATGTGCGAACGCGTCCCCACGTTATGCTGCTGCGCACATAGTTTCGCGATGCTAGAAGCCGTACTTGGCGACCACTTGTTTCGTTTTTTTATCAATCAGCGCCAATGCCGCACGCTGCCTGGGCAAGCGCATTTCCAGTTCCACGCCAGTCCCCGAATCTTTAATGGTGATCGGCGCATCTGTGGCGGATTCCGATTCCAGAATGTACAACACGGCATTCTGCAGTTGAATCGGAAGCACAAGTATGCCGCCATCCACAGAAAACGGAGCGCCTTCGCAAGCCCGTGGAATGCCGGCTCGCTCTACTACCTGGCGATAGAGCGCCGCCGCGGCTTGCGTATTTTCTGCCAGTTCCACGGGATAAGCGGCCCAGAAAACCTGGCCTCGTTCGAGCGGAAAGGCTTTGGCTCCCGCGCCGTCTTCGAAACGCAAGTATTCCAGCAGTTGTTGGTCCTGTTGATCGAAGGAAAGAACAATCGGACTGGGTGCCGCTGATGGTCCCAGGCTATTGCCGATCGACGCACTGTGAAAAGTAAGCGGTTCCGTGACAGCCTTAATGCCCAGCGGCGCGTAGCGATCCACCAACTGCCAGTGCTCGTCACGCGAAACCGGTCCTGTCACCAGCAGGTTCCCGCCATTGCGCGCATACGCAAGCAGCGCTTGCCACGTCGATTCGCGCAGCGCTTGAGCCGAAGGAAGAATCACCAGCTTTGGTGTGCCCAGCTTACTGATCTGATTTTCCGTGATGATATAGCACGGCTGGTGCAAATCGTAACCGAGCGCCCGCACCGCGTTTTGCTGCGCCGCGATTTGCAAGTCCGCCTGGACGGAAAACTGCGCGGCCTGCGAGGTGACAATCGCGATGTCCGGCTGCTTTGGCTGGACTAAATAAGGAGACGCAGCCGCCGCGAACTTGGCCATGTCACGAAGCACCGCGGCTTCGGGCTTCTCCGTGCCGTCGGCGTGTAGCGCGCCGATGGGCGTTTCGTTGCTCTCGGTCATGTAAGAATTGGAGTTCCACAACCATTCGATCGCCCCGGATCCGCCCACAAACGACAGCGCGAACTTGCGTTCCAACAGCATGGCTTCTTGTTCGGGAGTGCGGCGCGCAAGTTCGTCGGGAGTGAGCTCGCGTTGCAAGCCGGTCTCTTGAATCAGCATGGCTTTACCCGGCTGCTTTGCCACCAGCGAATCCCACAGCAGGTAATCGTTCTGCCACCACGAGTGATTGGTGGTGAGGTCCACCGCATCCGAAAAGAACGCGGGATTCAGCCGGTCCAAGTAGCCGCCTTCATCCTGACCCACGGTGATTGGTGCATTCGAACCGGCCCCGCGAATGGCCTCGCGCATGCCCCGCACCCAACCCGCGAACTTTTCTTGCGCGAACAGCACGTAATCATAAATCCGGAGAGAATTAATCCCGTTGTACATGCCGCGCTGAGAAAATTCTTCCTCGGCGGGAAGCGCAATCGTACCGGCCACCGTTTCGGGCGGCACGTTCCAGGCGGCGGCCAGCGCCGCGCGATCCGGATACTTCTGCGTGAGCCACGCATTCCATGCGGCCAGCTCGACCGCATCGTAGTTCGGGCGCATTCTCCAGAGCTGCTTCGAAAAGCTGGGCTCGTTGATCAGGTCCCACGCGAGAAATGGCACGTCATGAAAACGAGCCGCCACCGAACTGACTAAATTCTGCTGCCGGCGCACGGCTTCGCCGTCCAGATACGGATTCACGCCCCCCAACACCTCGGGAAGAAACGCAAAAAAGTTGAATTGCACCGGCAAATCGTATTTGCGCGCGGTCATTAAGTACGCTTCAAGGGTTCGCAGCGTGCGCTCGTACGGCCGTCCGGTTTCGTCGCACAATTTGTCCCAGCCGGTCCACCAGCCGGTGCGCAGCATATTCAGCCCGGCACTGTGGATCAGCCCCAGATCGCTGTTCCACACGTATACATTGGGATGATCGAAATACAGGCGCTGCACTTCGCTGGACATGTACGTGGTTCCTACCACCGCCAGCGGCTTTCCATCGACCGTGAAGTAGTCGGCGTTAACTCCCAGCTTGGGTCCGGATTGCAGAAACGCCTCATCGCGAATCCAGAACGCGGAGTGGTAAATGGCGCGAAGCGTGCCGCCCTCGAACAGGCGCGCTTCAATGATGTGTAGTCCCTTGCCTTGTGGAGCAGGCAGCAGCTTGTTTTCGCCTGCGGGGACAGAAAAGGTGACTGTTTGCTTTTCACCGGGCTGATTTTCCGGGTAGCTGGAAACTTGCACCGTCAATGCGCTTGTGGGTTTATTGGCGAAATGGACAGTGGATTCCAGTTCCACCGGTTCCCCGGGTAAATATAACGGTAAGACCGGGCGCACGGAAAATTCCAGCGAGCCTTCCCGCGCGCGGTCCGCCAACGTACGCAGCAACTTCGTAGCGTCCGCGGAACCATAAAACTCCGGGGCAATTTCGGCGCACAGCAAAATCCACCGGCCTCCATCGAATCCCGAAGAAAAGTTGTCAATTTGCAGCAGCGGCGCCGACATCTTGCGCCCATCGCTAACGCCCCACACCAACGCGTCGAGCTTGATATCCAGTGTGCCCGCTGAACCGCCGCGATTGTAGATGTCGCTGGTGCTCAGACGAATGATGGGGCTGAACGCTTCTTTCCACGAGAAGCGCGGCACCTCGACAGGAATGTCTGGATTGGCGGTAATCGTAGCTCCGGAAGATCCGGGCGTGGATTGATACTGGTCGATCTGCAAAGGCCGCGTGAACCGCGTGCTGTACTCCCGCAAATGCCATCCGGAAGCGTCGTGATATGCGGCGCGGGTGAACGGTCGGCCGCCCAAGGCCAGCAAATTGCCGCCGCGATGCAGAAAATCCGAAATGGCCGCGAACGCCGCTTCCGGCACCACTGACCCTTGTGCCAGCACCAGAAGCTTGGTCTGTGAATCGCCCAGCGCCGCGGCCAACTGATCTGCGGCCAACAGCCGCGCCCCAGGGAAAATCTCGGCAAGCTGCGCGGCAGATGCCACCGCGCTATCGGCCAGTGGAACCCCTGGTTCGGACCAAATCACCGTGTCCGCGAAACTCTGCGCTCGGCCGGAATGCGGCGCAAGCAGGCACACCAGCAGCGTACACAGCAGCCACATCCAAAGGGCATGGCTCATCATTCACTCGCAATCTCGCCAAGCATAACGTTACGGCACAACCTTACACCATTTTTTGCGCCCAAGCCCCCGGACGCGATAGCTTTCTGGTCATGCAATAGCTGTGGCAGTATCATGGGCGGAATCAGGCGCCGCGCACTCAGCGGAGAAAAGGAACCCGGGAACTATGCCGAACCTAAGCGTATCGAACCACGCGGTGGGAAGCGCGGGAGTCGCAACTCCGCCGGCCAAAAGTTATTCGGGCGCGCTGGCCATTGTCACCACCCTGTTCTTCATGTGGGGCTTTCTCACCTGCCTGAACGATATTCTGGTGCCGCACCTGAAATCGATCTTCGATTTGAACTACGCGCAAGTGATGTTGATCCAGTTCGCGTTTTTCGGCGCGTATTTCCTTTTTTCTGTTCCCTCAGCCAGGCTCATCGACTGGATCGGTTACCAGCGTTCCATGGTCGCCGGCCTGCTGACCATGGGCTTGGGCACGTTCCTGTTCGTTCCGGCGGCCAGTGTTCCCTCGTATCCGCTTTTCTTGGGCGCGCTGATTGTCTTGGCCGCTGGCATAACCTGTTTGCAAGTCGCGGCCAACCCCTACGTCACCGTGCTGGGCCAGCCGGAGACCGCTTCCAGCCGGTTGAATCTCACCCAGGCGTTCAACTCCCTGGGCACCTTCCTCGCTCCGTTTTTCGGTGGACTGCTGATCCTGAGCGCCGCGCCCAAAACCATGCAGGAAATACGCGCGTTGGCCCCGCGGGCCTTGCAGGAATACCGCCTGCAGGAAGCCGCCACGGTGAAGATGCCTTACGTCGGCTTGGGTATTGCCCTGGTGCTGCTGGCCATTGCCATAGGCAGTTTCAAGCTTCCGACCATTGAACATGCCCAGCACAAAGTCGGCGAGAAGGTGAATGACTCCATCTGGAGGCACCCCAATCTCCTCTTCGGCATCATCGCCATTTTCGTTTATGTCGGCGCCGAAGTTTCCATCGGCAGTTTTCTGGTGAATTACTTCCATGAGCCGGAGATCGCCGGTTTTGCCGAGAAGATTGCAGCCAGCTTCGTGGCCTTTTATTGGGGCGGTGCCATGCTCGGGCGGTTCATTGGATCGAATTTCCTTGGAGGAGCAAAAGCAAAATACATGTGGCTGGTCGCCGGACTGAGCGTGGCTCTGATTTTGCTCTCGTATCCTATCGGGACTCGCCTACCCGCAGATTATCAGCCGGGCGTGCCGAATCTGACCTGGCTGGGATGGCTGGTGTTTGCCGGCAGGCCACTGTTCGTGCTCGTCGCGGTCGCCGCAGCCGCGATTGCGCTGGTCGCCTCATTGAACGGCGGCAAGGCCACCGCCCATACTGGAACGCTGCTGGCAATTTGTGCTCTGTCAACCAGCGTACTTGTCGCCCTTTCGATGCTCACCAGCGGTCACGTCGCCATGTGGAGCATCATTCTGGTCGGTTTCTTCAACTCCATTATGTTCCCGAGCATTTTCACTCTGGGTGTCGCGGAGCTGGGACCGCTCACTGGTGACGGCTCTGGCTTGCTGATCATGGCCATCGTTGGCGGCGCCATCATTCCCGTGACACAAGGCTGGATCGCCGACAAAATCGGCATACATCACGCCTTTTTCCTTCCGGTGCTGTGCTACCTCTATATTCTGTTTTTCGCGCTCAGCGGCTCCAAACCCAACAGCGAACGCGGGCGTGCGCTGCCGTCGTAGCGCCATGATCAATTCCAGGGACGAGACAGGCCACCGCCTAACCGGTTGCATGCGAATGACAAATTTTCTTTTGTCTACCTGATAGGCTTAAACTAAAGCCGGTAAGCAAATTCTCGCTCCAGAGTTCATCCAATATCCCATAAGATAGACTCAAGGACCCTTTCTTTGAATCCGCGAACAGGTTCAGCAATCTTGAAAACAGCGCTGCTGTTCCTTGGCGCTGCGCAACTGGCATTCGCCCAAGGCGGCCATCCCACACCATCCCCAGTACCTGCGGGAGCTAAGGCCGCGGTTTGTTCCGGGCGAACCATCCCTCAACTCGAAGACATCACCGCCAAAACGGGAATCACCTTTCAACACACCTCTGACCCCGACAAAAAGTACATCAACGAATCCATGAGTGGCGGCGTGATCCTGTTTGATTATGATCGCGATGGCTGGTTGGACATTTACTTCACCAACGCCCCGACTGTGGCCATGATGAAAAAAGGCCAAATGAGCCGCAGCGCCCTCTATCACAACAATCACGACGGCACCTTTACGGACGTCACCGACAAAGCGGGTGTCGGGAAACCTTGCGCCGCTATGGGCGGAGCCGTGGGTGATTACGACAATGATGGCTGGCCCGACTTGTATGTCACCTGCATGGGCGGCAATGTGCTGTACCACAACAATGGCGACGGCACCTTCACGGATGTGGGCAAGAAAGCCGGCGTCACTGACGGCCGCTGGTCCGCCGGCGCGGCTTTTGGCGATTACGATGGCGACGGCTATTTGGATTTGATGGTGGTGAACTATGTGGATTTTCACCTGGATGATCTGCCTGAATTCGGCAAAGGCCCCACCTGCCGGTATCGTGGCCTGGACGTTCAGTGCGGCCCGCGCGGCCTCAAGGGCGCCGGCGATTCCCTGTTCCACAATAATAGGGACGGCACCTTCTCCGACGTTTCCAGGCACGCAGGTGTATCGGACCCGGACGGCTACTACGGCATGCAGGTAATTTTCTCTGATTTCAACAACATGGGAAGGCCTGATGTGTATGTCGCCAACGATTCCACGCCCAAGTTCCTGTACAAGAACTTGGGTAACGGAACATTCTCCGAAATTGGTTTGGAATCCGGCACCGCCGTGGATGAAGACGGCTCGGAACAGGCGTCCATGGGCATCGCCGTCGGCGATTACAATCACACCGGCCGGCCCTCGCTCTATGTCACCAATTTTGCCGACGAATACAGCGTGCTGTACCGCAACGATGGCGACTGGAACTTCACCGACGTCTCTTACAAATCCGGTGTCGCCGTTCCTTCGCTGCCCTTCGTCAAATGGGGAACCGCTTTCGTCGATCTGGACAATGACGGCTGGTTGGACCTGATTGCCGTGGCCGGTCACGTCTATCCCCAGGTGGACGCCTTGCCGACCGGCGCCCGCTACCGCGAACCAAAAATCCTGCAGATGAATCAAGGCGACGGCACCTTTTGCGATGCCAGTGCGCAAGCGGGTCCTGCGATTTTGGCGCCCAACGCCTCCCGCGGACTGGCCGTTGGCGATTTGTTGAACGATGGGCGGATAGACATTGTGGTCAGCAATATCGACGGCGCCCCGCTGATCCTGAAGAACCACGGCATTCCCGGCAATCATTGGGTCAGTTTCGAATTGGCTGGCACCAAAAGCAATCGTATGGCCATCGGCGCTCGCTTGCAGTTAGTCGCCGGCGGAATGACCCAGACCGAAGAGATTCACAGCGGGACCAGCTATCTTTCGCAGAGCGATACTCGCGTGCATTTCGGTCTGGGCCATGCCACCAAGATCGACCGCCTCGAGGTTCGCTGGCCCTCCGGCGCGGTGGAGACCCTCAACAATCTCGATGTGGACAAGTTCTACTGTGTCCTGGAGGGACAGGGTATCGTTCCCCCGGAGAAAGTCCGCCCACACCGACGGCCTGATGTCTCGAACCGGTGAGCTTCTTTAAGCTGGCCGCCGGGGCTGTCCTGTTGTGTGGCTGTCCAAGTCACCATAGAATGTGGTGCAAGCGAGGTTTCATGAAACACTTCCGAATGGTTGTCGCTGTGCTCATTTTGATTGTGGCAACTACAGGTGCGCTTATGGCAAATACTCAAGTCAGTCAACGAAGTGGCGGCAAGTTACCGGATGGTTCGGCGGTTCAGATTTACACCCTGAAGAGCGACAGAGTTGAAGTGCAAGTGATGAATTATGGCGGTTATGTGATGTCTATCCGCGTGCCCGACCGCACCGGACGAATGGCCGACGTGGTGCTTGGTTTTGACCAGCCCGACCAGTATTACCAAGCCAATCACGCAAAGGGTAACCCATTTTTCGGTCCCATTATCGGCCGCTATGCCAATCGCATCGCCCACGCGAAATTCTCGCTAAACGGCAAGGAATATACTCTCCCAAAAAACGACGGCGACAATACCCTGCATGGCGGGCCCGATGGTTTTCACAACCACCTTTGGACCGGTCACATCATTCCCGATGGTGTCGAACTGAAATATCTCAGCAAAGACGGTGAGGAAGGCTTTCCCGGGAGCATGTCGGTTACCGTCAAGTACACTCTGACTGGCTCCGATTTGAAAATCGATTATGCGGCCACCACCGACAAACCCACGGTTCTCAATCTCACCAATCACTCTTACTTCAATCTTTCCGGCCAGGGCAACGGCACTATTCTCAACCATCAATTGAAGCTTAACGCCTCGCGCTTCACTCCCGTGGATGCTAGCCTGATTCCCACCGGTGAACTCAAGTCCGTTTCCGGCACGCCCTTTGATTTTCTGAAACCCCACACCGTCGGTGAGCGCATCAACGCCAATGATGAGCAACTCCATTTGGCGCACAACGGTTACGATCACAACTTTGTGATTGACGCTGGCGGCGGCAAGGAACTGAAAGAGGCCGCCGAGGTCTACGATCCCAGCACTGGCCGCGTGCTTACCGTTTTGACCACGCAGCCGGGCGTGCAGTTCTATAGCGCCAACTTCCTCGATGGCTCCATCAAGGGCAAAGGTGGCAACGCTTATCCCAGAAACGCCGCGCTCTGCTTGGAGACCCAGCACTTTCCCGATTCTCCCAATCAACCGAAGTTTCCGACCACCGTGCTGAACCCGGGCAGCCAATTCCACTCGGTCACGGTCTTTCGTTTCACCACCAGGTAAGCAGTACCCCAAATTTACGAGAAAAGGCAGATTCCCGAGATGACTCTCTTAGGAATTGATGTCGGTACCGGCGGCACTCGCGCAGTCTTGATCGATTCTCGGGGCCGGGTGATCTCCTCGGCTACCGCCGAACACGCTCCCATGATCTCCCCGCGCATTGGCTGGGCCGAGCAATCCCCAGAAGATTGGTGGCGCGCCACGTGCCAAGCGATTCACGAATGCCTGGCCAAAAGCTCCTCATCTACTGATCCAATTTCCGGTATCGGTCTGACCGGCCAGATGCATGGTTTGGTGCTGCTTGACGCCCAGGATCACGTCGTCCGCCCCGCTCTCATTTGGTGCGACCAACGCACCGGCGAAGAATGCCGCGAGATTACCAAACAGGTCGGCGCTCAGCGGCTGATCGAACTGACTGCCAATCCTGCTCTCACCGGATTCACTCTGCCCAAAATCTGGTGGGTGCGCCGGCACGAGCCGCAACTTTGGGCTCGCGTGCGCTCCTTGATGTTGCCCAAAGATTACATTCGTTTTCGCTTGACTGGCGCTCGCGCCATCGATGTTGCCGACGCTTCCGGCACGCTGATGTTCGACGTAGTGCACCGGCAATGGTCCCAGCCCATGCTGGAGATTTCCAAAATCGACCCAGCGCTGTTGCCAAAGGTATTCGAGTCTCAGGAAATCAGCGGCTACCTGCACGAGCAGGGTGCTCGCGCCGCGGGATTGCCCACCGGCATTCCGGTGGTGGCCGGCGCCGGCGATCAGGCTGCTGGCGCGGTGGGCATGGGCATTGTTAAGCCCGGTGCGGTCAGCGCTACCATCGGCACCTCGGGCGTGGTCTTCGCCGCTACCAGTTCCCCGGTGCTCGAACCGCACGGACGCATTCATACCTTTTGCCATGCCATTCCGAATCGTTGGCATGTCATGGGTGTCACCCAAGGCGCGGGTCTTTCTTTGCGCTGGTTTCGCGATCAGTTTGGCGCTGGCCCCGACGATGGCCGCGATCCCTACGACCGCCTCGCTGACGAAGCCGCCAAAACGCCTCCAGGTGCGGACGGGCTTTTGTGGACCCCGTACCTGATGGGCGAACGGACCCCGCACCTCGATCCTCACGCGCGCGGCGCTTTGGTCGGAATCACCGCTCAGCACACGCGTGCGCATGTGATCCGCGCCATTCTGGAAGGAGTGGCCTTCAGCCTGCGCGACTCACTCACGCTCTTCCGTGACATCGGCGTGCCTATCCAATCCATCCGCTTGGGCGGCGGTGGTGCGCGCTCTCCCCTGTGGCAACAGATTCAAGCCGATATTTACTCCATGCCCGTCGACCTGATCGAAGCCGATGAAGGCGCGGCGTACGGTGCCGCCTTACTGGCCGGTGTGGGCACGAAAAATTGGCCCTCTGTCGAAGTTGCCTGCGAAACCGCTGTGCGCGTCGCCAAACGAGTCGAGCCCAATCCTAAAACCGCGGAACTCATGAACCTGCAATATGCGGAATACCGCAAGCTCTATCCGGCTCTTCGCGAAATTCGTCACAACTTCTAACACCCTCCAGTCGGACACTCTGCTTCTGCATCATTCCCGTAAAATACATGAATGCGACAGTCTCTCGTGTTTGGCTTGCTTCTCAGCTTCGTCGCGGCGCTCGCCACCCACATGCAAATTGCACCTGCGCTACAGAACGCTAACGGCATGCGCCTAATTGTCGCGCCCGAAGATACTGATCCCACGCTGCGCATCGTGCTCCCGGGTCATCCGGATACTGACAAAACCATTGAAGTCATCTTCCCGGAGCATGTCACCGTTCGCCAAGCTGGCCAGACCGAAGCAAAGCACCTGTATTTGTTTCAGCCGGGCCAGCGGGAAGATCGCCCGAATTGGCGCCAGGTTGGCCAGTCACTGCAATACGAACAGGGTTTCACGCCGGGACTCCATATGCTGGCGCGAGCCATACTGGAAGATGATGGCGTGCGTTTCCGCTACGAGTTCGCCAACAAGTCCGACGTAACTTATGAAATGATTTACGCTCCCACGGATCCCAGGCTTACTGGCATCTTCCACGACGTTCGCCTGCAGCGCACCTACGTCCACCACAAAGACGGATTTGACCTGTTGGCCTCGGAAACACCCGCCCGCTTGAACATGCCGCTCGATCAATGGTTGCCCGCCCGCTATCTGGCCTCCTACATATGGCCCATTCCGGCCAAAAGCGTGGACAAAAGAAGTGACGGCATCACGTACTACAACAAATCGCGCGCTGTGGACCAGCCTTTGGTCGCCACAATTTCCAGCGACGGCAAATGGATAGTGGCAACCTTTTCACGCACCACTGGTAACGTCTGGAGTAATCCGGAGTTGACCTGCCAGCACGCTGACCCACAAATTCCTCTGGCCGCGGGCGCGAGTGCGGTCATGGTGGAGAAAGTCCTGGTGCTTCAGGGTTCTCTCGAAGACGTACTGAAAAAGGTCATTGCACAACGCCAGTCCCTGGAGTAGCCTTCGCCCGGACCGCTTTCCCAATGTGCCTCGCCCTCCTGCCCCGCACAGCTTCCTGCGCCCCTGTGGTATGTTGATAAGCACGGGCTCGTAGCTCAGCGGTTAGAGCAGCGGACTCATAATCCGTTGGTCGTAGGTTCAAATCCTACCGAGCCCACTAATTTCCTTATTCACCGAAACGAAAAATAGGCGCGCCCCGCCACCGCCTCCACCGAAGCTGTGACCGTCGTCAGCGTCTCGGTCATCCCAGTGGTATGCGGAGTACCGCCGCCGACTAGCTTTATGGCCATGATGTAGCCCAGCCAACCGCTGCCACTATTGGCCATGGTAATGTTTATGGCCGTGCTGGTCGACGGGCTGGACAATATGTACTCGGCGGTGGCATCGGAATCGTAGGTGCTGTAGCCGCCGCCGCTGCCGCTCCACAGTCCCAGAGTGCCTCCAGTGTACGGCGCGGTGATATGGCTGGTGCCTTGCCCTCCGGCGTACAACAATTCCCCGCTTTGCGACGGGACAATCGCGGGCAGATTCATCGTCGTGCCCGTGACGCTGTTGGCGATGGAGTCGTAGTAGATTTCTCTGTCAAACGCCGGGGTGCCACCCGTGTAGGAGAACTCGTCGATGCTCAGGTTCATCAAGTATGCTCGACCGTTACCGGTCCACGTGGCACTGATGGTGGCGCTCATGCGCGCTGGGGTGCTGAGGATATAGCCCGCGTACACGAAGCCATCTTGCGCGGTCCCCATGCTATTGGCTACGGACTGGGGCGTCAGCGTGAAGGCATTGTTTTTGGCATCCTTAACCACCAAGTTGCTGAACGTCGTATTGCCGTACAGGAACAGCCAGAAGACCAGCAGGTGGCCTTTGCCGGGGGACTGCGGCAGTACCTCCGTAATGCCCGTAGGGCTGGCGCCATTGTTGGACTGGCCTTGGATGTGGGTGAACGATTGGGCTTCCGCCAGCTGGGCGCTGGCGAGCAGCAACAACACGACTGGGAGGCATCGGCGCATTCAGTCAGTGTAGTAACTTAGTAGTTGACCGTCCACGTCACATTGCGGTGCAGCCGCACGTCCTCGGCCTTGCACACCACACCCATTCCACCGCCTCCAAGTGCGAGACGGTCTGGCCGATGAGCGCGTCGGTGTCCGCCATGGTCTGGCCATCTTAGGTTGTCCCCAAGTGGCAAGTCAACGAAGGCGAAGCGCAGAGGCTTGGCAGAGGCTTGCAGAGGCTTACGAGAGCATGAAAGCTTCTCGGACTTCATTTAGCACGAGCCCGCATCCACACTCGCCCGACTATGCCCGATTCTGTGCCCTGGGACCTGCAAGTTTGCTTCGATTGCCGAGCGTTCGAGCGCTGAATCGCGGCCTGCCTTGCCCGCTGTCAGTGAATTTCCGCGATACCCGCCGTCTTTACCGACTGCCGAGTGCTCCGACGGGGAAGCGGTGAGTCCCTCGCTGCCTGCCAGCAGCCCGGTGGCTATTGGAACCAGGACCTTACCGGGACGGACGTAGCTGGGCCGGAAAGCAGCGGCACCTCTCTCTTTCTGTATGGATTTGCGTGGGGCCTGAACAACGGCATCCTGGATCAGAACACTTATTTGCCGGTCACCGAGAAGGCCTGGAATTTCCTGGCCAACCAGGCGATTCAACCTTCGGGCTTGTTCGGTTATGTGCAGCCAACCGTGTTGAGTTCGCAGCCTCCTTCTGCCACGTCGACGGCTGACTTTGGCGTGGGCGCTTTTCTTCTGGCGGCGCCCCAGGTGGCGCTGCTAACTCAATAACGTCGGACGTTTGCCTTTTGGGGAGATCCAAGGATCGACAATTCGAGTGCGGGCATCAGCTCCACTCTTTCTCTTCCGGCTTGAAGGTTCTGCGCCCGAGAATCCGCTGATACGCCAACTGCCCGAGCCTGGCGACCCATGGCATGCCGCTCAGCAGGTAAAAATGTTGCGTTAGCACCGAGCCTCCGAAGGACCACTTGAAGCTGGAAATGGACTCCTTTGGATGCGTCACGCCGCCGAAGTCGTATGTGCTGAACCCTTGTTTGTGGTAGCGCAGCATCTCCTGCCAGTGCAAGTAGCGATTCAGTGCGCCACACGCGGCTGCGAGCTCGGGAGATTCCAGACGCCGGCTGCCGGAATAGAGCAGCCTCACGATGCTGCTTTCCGGATCCCTGAGCAGTACATGCCCGCAAAGCGCTTCCCCGTCCAGATACAGCACCAGCGTTTCGCAATGCCCAGAGTTTTCTGCAATCCACCGAGCGGAAAGTTGCGGCAGGCCCTTGGCGCGGGTGAAATCATTGTAGACCGCCAGAAAATCGTAGTTGGCCTTTTCTGAGCCGATTTCGATTTTCACGCGATTCAACATTCTCTCCGCACGGCGAATCCTACAGCGGCAACTCTTGCTGCTCATGCCCTTCCACACGGCGTCGGGACCGGCCGACAGGTCGATCCAAATGGTGCGCATGTTGTACTGCTGTACCACATGCGGCTCTATATGGAGAGCGGGCGAAACCGCGAAAAAACGCACCACGTCATTCGGGAGCAAGGACTGCCTGACTGCTGCGGCTTGTGCTCGCGTCGGGTACCAGAAGTTGCGATAACGAAGCAACCTGTGTACCCGCCGTTCGATCGTCACCATTTCATCCTTCACCTGATCCAGGCACGTTCCGCTACTCACCACCCCTGCTTGCAACCGCAGCTATCTCGCTGGCAGCTCCTCTAGACTTTATTGCTTTCTCGTCCACGAGATGTCACGGCGCTGTCACATTTTTCTCCCGATGCGCCGAAAACCCACAAGTCCACAACTTATTGCGCACCTGGGTCTGGATTTGCGGACTCCCGCTCATCAGCAAAGCCCACTCCATTCCCGACCGGCCCGCGCGGCCGTGGACTCCAAATTGCACTTTCTTGTCTGCGCGTGGCTAGGTACTCGTCATTTCATTGCATTTGCGTCTCCGGGGCTGTCCCGGGCTGGAACAATGCCCCCACGATTCCGTTTCGAGGCTTCACATGACTCACAAGATACTTCTGGTCGACGATGAGCAAAATATCCTGGACGGTCTGAAGCGAATCCTGCGTAAAGAATTCTCCATCGAGGTCGCCTGCGGTGGGGAGATCGCCCTGAAGATGATGGAAACCGCCGGACCTTTCGCGGTAGTGGTCTCGGACATGCGTATGCCCGGCATGAATGGTGTTCAGCTACTGAAAATCATCCGCGAGCGCGCTCCCGACGTGGTGCGCCTGATGCTCACCGGTAATTCCAAAATCCAGACCGCCATATCCGCTGTGAACGAAGGCTCCGTTTTTCGCTTTTTGGCCAAACCATGCAGCGAAGAAGTGCTCAAGGGCGCCTTAACCGCCGCGCTGGCTCAATACGACCTGATTACCGCGGAAAAGGAGATTCTCGAGAAGACTCTCCGCGGCAGCGTCAAGGTCCTTACCGACATCCTGGCCTTGGTGAATCCTGCGGCCTTCAGCAGGACCTCCCGCGTCTTGCACACCATGCAGCATGTGGTCCAGCAACTGGGATTGCACGACATCTGGCGCTATGACCTTGCTGCCATGCTGTCACAAATTGGTTGTGTCGCTCTCGACACCGACACTGTCGAAGCCATGTACTCCGGCGCGGAACTTCCCGTCGCCGAACAGGAACGTTTCAAAATGCATGCTTCGATTGCCTATGACCTGCTGAGCAAAATCCCTCGTTTAGAGCTGGTGGCTCAGATGGTTGGCGGACAACAGGAAGGCCATGCTCACGGCCAGCCTCGCGCTGCCGAGTCCGACCCAAAAGATCCCGCCGAACTGGGCGCGCGCCTGCTGAAAGTGGCCGTGGAATTCGATCAACTGCTGCTGCGCGGTGCCGCGCGCAAACAGGCCATTGCCAAGTTGAAAAGCAAATCGCCCGAATATGATGAAGCTGCCGTGTGCGCTTTGGAGACACTCCCGGAAGAAGTCGTTCCCATGGTGGTGCAGGAGCTGTCGATCCGCGAGTTGGCCACCGGAATGATTCTGGACCAGGATTTGCGAACCCCCAATGGACTCTTGATGGTCGCCCGCAATCAAGAAATCAGTTACCCCTTGCTGGTGCGCATCCGCAACATCTCTCAACGCACTCCCATCGCCTCCAAAATTCGCGTCAAGGTTCCTCATCGCTCCGGTTCCCCTGCCCCCGAATTGAAGAAGTCCGAAGAGCTGCAGCCGGCTCCATAGGGACTGCGCTGATGGGCTCACACGGAGGTTGTTCGGCCAATGACTCTTAAAGGCAAATTCCGCCTGATCGTCGCCCTCTCCACCGGAGGATTCCTGCTGATCGGGGCAGCCGGGCTTGCGTTGGAGCGCTCTAGGCTCATCTCCGTCGAGAAGGAACAGTCCAAGACGCTGGTCGAGCTGGCGTACGGGATTATCTCCGAACAGCACCAACTCGAACTTGACGGCAAAGTCACACGGCAACAAGCCCAGCAACAAGCCATCCAGACTGTTCGCGCCATGCGCCGCGGCAGCGACGGCTACTTGTGGATCAATGATCTCCGCCCGGTCATGGTGATGCACCCGACTCACCCCCAATTGGAAGGACAGGATCTGACCGAGTACAAGGATGCCAACGGCACTTCTATAGCCACGCCGATCATCGCCAAAGTAAAAACGCAGGGTGCCGGCTATGTGAGCTACACCTGGCCCAGGCCCGGCTGGGGCGGCACGCCAGTACCGAAAATTTCATACGTAATGGGCTTCGTGCCCTGGGGTTGGGTCATTGGAAGTGGTGTGTACACCGACGGTGTAATGAGCGCCTGGCGCACAAATGCTCTAATCGCTGCGGTCCTCCTCGGCTTAAGTTGTCTCCTTCTTTTTCGGGTGGTGTCGTCCCGAATCTCCAGCTCCATTTTTAGCCGTTTGGATTATGTTGTCGAGCGTATGCGGGACGTCGGCCAGACGGAAGCGGATCTTAACACCCCGCTGAACATCCCTGAAGCTTCTGGTTTCTCCCGGTCCTCTGCGGGTGATGAGATCACTGTCCTGGTAAACGGTATAAACAAGATGCTCTCGCAAATTGCCCGGCGCGACGCGGACCTTCAGGAGCACCAGCAAATCCTCGAAACAGAAGTCACCGCGCGCACCCGCGAACTCATGAACGCCAATGCCAAACTGGCTAACGAGATGATGCGCCAGTTGGCCACTCAGGTCGAACTGCGCAAAGCTCACGCCGAAGCCGAACAACTACTCTCGTCCATCGCTTCGATTCTCCTCGGTGTCGATGAACGCGGCCTGGTGACTCGCTGGAACTCGGCCGCCAGTTCGGTATTTCTCATCCCTCCGGAAGAGGCGCTCGGTCGCAATTTCCGCGACTTGCCGATTTCTTGGCAGCAGCCCGATATCTGCGATCGACTGCGTTCCGTTGCTCTTTCGGGGAAATCCCAACGCGTCGATGACGTGACCATACGCGACAACGAAGGCAAGCTGAGAGTCTTGGGCCTGGCAGTCCATCCCATCCATGGACAACGCGGGCAACTCGGCGGCTTCGTTTTGCTCGGCATCGATATTTCCGAGCGCCGCAACCTCGAAGAACAGCTTAGGCAGGCACAGAAGCTCGAAGCCATCGGCCAATTGGCCGCCGGCATCGCCCACGAGATCAACACACCCACACAGTTCATCGGCGACAATATCCGTTTCCTTCGCAGTAATTGGGACAAGTTGAAGTCCGTTCTGCTGGATCACCTTCCGGAGACCGGCGCGCCCCCCTCCACTTCCCCAGACCATTCCAAATCGCCACTAAACGACGAAATCGATTACCTCATCGAAGAAATTCCCAAGGCCCTCGACCAGAGTTTGGACGGCGTCGCCCGCGTGTCCCGCATCGTTGCCGCCATGCGCGAGTTTTCTCATCCGGGCAGCACCGAAAAACGGTCCGCGGACATCAACCGCGCCATCGACGCGGCCATCACCGTTTCCCGGAACGAGTGGAAGTATGTGGCTGATGTGAAGACTGACTTTGAACCGTCTCTTCCTATGGTGGAGTGCATGATTAACGAGTTTCAGCAGGTCATTTTGAATATCCTCATCAACTCCGCGCAGGCCATCGCCGAAAAATTCGGCAAGGATGCGTCCCATAAGGGCACCATCCTGGTTTCGACGCGGCAAAAAGGCAATTCTGTTGAAATTCGCATTCAGGACAATGGTGGCGGTATTCCCGCGAATATTCGCGATCGTGTTTTCGAGCCCTTCTTTACCACCAAGCCTGTGGGCAAGGGCACGGGACAAGGCCTGGCCTTGGTTCACAATGTGATCGTAAACAAGCACTCCGGAAGAGTTTGGATCGAGTCTGAGCCCGGCGACGGCACCACGATGGTGATTCAACTGCCCTTGGGCGACGAATCGAACTCGCAACCCGCGGCGGAACCCGTTTCCAGTTCCGCCTCGCAGTGACTGCGCACGGCTGCCCATGGTGTGCCAGCCACCTGCACGCTCATTTTATTTCCTTGCATCTAGGTACGGCACGAATCCGTGAGCTTTGCTGCGCAGTTTGTACACTGACTTGGTCGCTGTAATGTACAGCGTGCCGTAATCGGCGTCGCCCCACGCCAGATTCGCCGGTTGCTCCGGCAGAACGATCGTGCCGAGATGCTTCCCCTCCGCATCCCAGACCCAAATTCCTTCTGGCCCGGTCACGTATAAATTTCCCTCACCATCCACTTTCATTCCGTCGGGCACGCCTCCTTTCGGCGGGCCCGCTTCGCTGCCGAAGATGCGGCCATTCTGGAGCGACCCGTCAGCCTGAAAGTCGTAAACCTGAATGTTGCGCTGCTCGCTGTCGTCAACATACAAGCGCTTCCCGTCCGGAGAGAACGCCAGTCCGTTTGGCTGCGACAATTCTTTGGTCAGCAAACTCACCTTGCCGCTGCTGTCTACCCGGTACACCCCTTGAAACGGAATCTCCTGGGTTTGTCCCGGCGGCAAATCCAGTGTCGGATCCGTGAAGTACACGGCCTTGTCAGGGCCAATAACCACATCATTGGGACTGTTGAACCGCTTGCCTTCGAAATGATCGGCCACCACCTCATATTTCCCGTTCGCGTCAATGCGAATAATCGCGCGAAGCACGCTGGCGCAATCCAGCAGTTTATGACTCAAGTCATAAGTGTTGCCGTCGGGGTCGCCCAGTGAAATCAGCTCCTCTTTGTGTCCGTCGGGGTAAACGCGAAAAATCTTGTTCAGCTCTTCGTCGCTGACATACACGAATCCGGAAGCATCCCACACCGGGCCTTCCGTGAAACCGAATCCGGTGGCTACCGTCTCCAGCTTCGCGTCATGCGAGAACAGCTTCCAAAATTCCGCGGATTCTGCTCGCAACTGGAATTCCCGCGTAGCCCCGCCACCGTGGGTTGCAGCCAGACAGAAACTCACCAGCACAATCGCGAATGCCGCCGCCAGGATGGGCCATCCGCGTGGCCTCGCGTTCATTCGTCTTCCTCTCCTTTTGTTTGGACTTGCTTGCGCGGATTGGTTTTGGCTGCGCTGATCAAATAGCTCGCCAGGTCGTCCAATTCCCCCGTAGTGAGTGTCGATGAATAATTGCCGGGCATGATCGGTTGCCCCGAAAACTCCATCTGCGCGACCTGGGACCGGTCCACAAGGTGGAATGTGCCATCGAGCGACTGCAACTGAATCGAAAAATTGTCTTCGTTTCGTATCACTCCACTGAATTTCTGCCCGTCGCGCATGGTGGCTTCGGCCACTCGATTGGATTTATCCGACTCGCCCGGGGCCCGCAGAATCTTCGCCCGAATTTCCTCGGGCGAAAGCGTCGCCGCGTAGTTCGAAAGGTCGCGTCCAATAAACCCGCCTGTACCTTGCATGTTGTGGCACTCCGAACAACGCCCCTTCCCGAAGAACAAGCTTTTCCCATTGGCAGGATTGCCCTGAAGCGCGACCACCGCGCCTTCTTCTTTACCCTGCAATTTCCGAACGTAGCCAACCAGGGCCTTCAATTTCGCTGCGCCCAGCCCATCGAATGCCGGCATCCCCGCCGCGGGTCGCCCTCCCTGCAAGATTTCCAGGATTTCATTGTCCTTAAGCTGCGCGATTTCTGGCCTCGTGGCGATATCCGGTCCACGCTCGCCGCCGCGTCCATCCAGGCCGTGGCAACCCGAGCAACTCGCTTCGAACAGTTGCCGTGCCTCCGGGTTTGCGTTGGATGCTTGCGTGGTTTTGCTGGCCTGTGCCCAGTGCGTTGCGGTTTGTGCGTCCGCGGTGGCCACGATCATCAAGCCGATCGCACAGACAACCGCCGCAAACCCGCAGCGAAACATTGCCTCATGGACACAATGCTTGTTGCAGCTCATCCTGGTTCAAGCTCCTGCCTGTGGACTTCCCTTGGGATTTCTCGAATACCTCATCGCGCTTGGGCTGTCAATCCATTTTGTGTAAGCTGCCTTCCATTGCTCGTGATTAAATCGTTTCAAAAGGTATTCCTCCGACAGCCTCGATGGTGGTAAAGTCCTGTTCGATTGCCTTCCGGAGGCCCTATGAACAAGTCGTTTCCCTTCACCCGGCGCCCTACGGTCCGCAACACGTTGATGCTGCTGGCGCTCCTCTCGGCCATGGTCCTGGTTTTTGCGGCTCATCCCTTCGCCCGCTCTCAGGCTCCAGCCGCCGATAACCCTGCCGCTTTACTCGAGGGCTTTCGCCACGTCGAAGTCGCCTCCGTCTCCGATGCGTTGGAGCAGTTGACCGCCCGCAAAATGTACATGACTCACCGTATGCGGCCCATCTTTCCCACCAAATTCGCCGGCTTTGCCGTTACTGTGCTGTTGAAGAAGGAATCTAACGACGATCCCAATGCGCTGAACGGCATGCTCGCTGCCATCGATCAAGGCGCCAAAGACTCCGTTTACGTCATGGTCGTCGAGGATGGTATCGACATTGCCGGCATGGGCGGCTTGATGGGCACGGCCATGTACTCTCGGGAATTCGCCGGCGCGGTCATCGATGGCGGCGTTCGCGACGTTGCCTATCTGAAGAAAATTTCCTTTCCGGTGTATGCCCTTGGTATTGTTCCTTCCACGTCCGTTCATCATTATGGGTTTGCCGGTTCGAACATCCCGGTGACCTGCGATGGTGTGGAAGTCAAGCCGGGCGATATTGTCGCCGCGGATCAAGACGGCGTGGTTGTAGTCCCGCGCGCCGATGCCCAAAGAGTCCTCGCCTTGGCCCAGGATATGGATTTCAAGGAGCATTCGATGTATGCCTACATCGAAAAGCTGAAGTCCATCGAAGAAGCCGTGAAGAAATTTGGCAGGTTATAACCTTGGGGGCTGCCACTGTTATCGCAGGTCGCCAAGTACTTTTCAGTAAGCACCGGGTTTTGCATTTGGCCGTAAGATGCGCATCTAACTTTATTCAAAGGAGCGATTAAATGCTTTCAAACCTCACTTCCCGCAGGGGCTTCGCCGCTCGTCTTGCTTCACTCTTTACCGGGGCCGGTGCGGTCAGCCTGCTGGCCAAGTCCGCGCCCGCCACCGCGGCTCAGGCGCCCAGTGGTGTGCAGAAGCTCGATTACGAAGGAAAGACCGCGGGCACCGGCTTCATCACCCCGCTGGTCATCCACAATGGCACCATCTACATTGCCGGACAGGGCGCCCACTCTCACGAACCCGGCGATTTCCCCATGGACATCGAGACCCACACCAAAAAAGTCATGGAGAACGTCAAGACCCTGGTCGAGCGCGGTGGCGGCACCATGGACAGCATTCTCCAACTCACCGTTTATCTTGCGGACATCGACTTCTACGAAGGCATGAACGGCGTATTCAAGACCTATTTCCCCAATGGTGGACCGGCACGAACCACCGTCGCGGTTGCCGCACTTCCGGGCAAGTCTCTCGTGGAAATCAATTGCATTGCTGCTGTCGTCAAGAAGTAAGCTGCACAGCCGAAAAGGAGAATCAGCATGGGACTCTATCTGAAATGGACACGCCGGTCTTTCATGGGCAGTCTCGGTGCCCTTACCGCGGCTCTTTCCAGTCCCGCGAAGTTGTTCTCCTCGCCTGCTTCGAAACCCGATGCGAAGATCACCGGGTTCGGCTCCTCGGGCAACGTCTATGACGAACTCGGCGTGACCACGGTGATTAACGGCGAGGGCACCATGACCGTTCTCGGCGGTTCCCTGATGCCCCCGGAAGTCGAAGCCGTGATGGCCTTGGCCGCCAAGCATTTCGTCAGTATTCCGGATCTTGAGGTTGCCGCGGGCAAACGTATCGCCCAAATGCTGAAGCTTCCCGCCGGGTATTCCGCCATCGTCACTTGTGGCGCCGCTGCGGCTATGGAGTCCGGCCTGGCCGGTATTCTCACCGCCGACAATCCAAAATTCATCCAGCAGATTCCCGATCTTACCGGCATGAAATCCGAAGTGATCATCCAGAAATCCCACCGCAACCCTTTCGATCATCAGCTGCGAAACACCGGCGTAAAACTGATCGAGATCGAGTCTCGCGACGACCTGCGCAAAGCCGTCAATCCCAACACCGCTATGATGCACTTCTCCAACTTCGCCAACTCGGAAGGCCAGATTAAAGTCGACGAATGGGTCAAACTCGCCAAAGAATTGAACATTCCCACGTTTATCGATGCGGCTGCCGACACCCCTCCGGTTTCTCATCTCTGGGACTACGCCAACATGGGCTACGACCTCATCGCCTTCAGCGGCGGCAAAGCTCTGCGTGGCCCGCAATGCGCCGGCTTGTTGCTTGGTCGCGATGATCTGGTGCGCTACGCCCTGCTCAACAACAGCCCCCACGAAGACACCATCGGCCGCAGCCAGAAAGTCGGCAAAGAGGAGATCGTCGGCATGGTCAAGGCTTTAGAGTTGTATCTCAACGAAGATCATCTGGCCCTCAACGACGAGTGGCAGCGCCGCCTCGTCCTCATCTCTTCGAAAATCTGTTCGCTGCCCTCCGTGACCACTTCTTATTTCGTCCCCGACGTCGCCAACCACGTTCCTCACATGGAAATTAAGTGGGACACTCAGCGCATTAAAATCACTCCCCAGGAAGCCAGCAAGGCCTTGCGCCAAGGCAGTCCTTCCATCGTCCTGAGTTCCGGCGAGCGCCGCGGCGCCTTGTCGATGAACTCCTTTATGCTGCAACCCGGAGAAGACGCCATCGTAGCCGACAAGCTTTATCAGCTCTTGAAAGCACATTCTGCGTGACCCAGTCCGAGCCCATTTCTGCTCCGCGGAGCCGCCATGTCTGAACAGCGGAGCAACCTCCGCTGGTTCCTGATCTTTTGGCTGTTCGTCCTTAGCGCTGTTTCCTTTCTCGATCGCGTCAACATTTCCGTCGCCGCCAGCGCCATCGCTTCGGAATACCATCTCACCGACATTCAACTCGGTTGGGTCTTTAGCGCTTTCCTCTGGGGTTATGCGCTGTTTCAGACGTTTGGCGGCTGGCTCGCCGATCGTCTGGGACCGCGTATGGTCTTGACCACCGGCGTGGTGTGGTGGGGAATTTTCACCGCGCTTACCGCCGCCGTCTCCCCGGCTCTCACCGGTGCGGTTTTCTTTTTTGTCGCGGTGCGCTTCCTGCTGGGAACTGGTGAAGCCATCATCTACCCAGCTTCGAATCAATTCGTGTCCAAATGGGTTCCTACCCAGGAGCGCGGCTTCGCCAACGGTCTGATTTTTGCCGGTGTCGGTGCGGGCGCTGGTTCGGCTCCGGCGATTGTTACTTACATCATGGTGCATTACGGCTGGCGCTGGTCCTTCTGGCTCAGCGCCTTATTAGGTCTGCTGGTCGGGATTGTCTGGTTCATGACTGCACGCGATACCCCGGAACAGCATCCCCGTGTTTCTCCTGCCGAGTTACAGCACATCCACAGCGGCTTGAGTTCCTCAGCGACCCCACCTCACACGGGCAGCACCGCTGCTTCCCCCGGCCTTCCGTGGAGCGTCATTCTGCGCAGCAAAGACGTTTGGTTGGTCACCTTAAGCTATTTTTCCTTCGGGTATGTCGCCTGGATTTTCTTCAGCTGGTTTCACCGCTACTTGTTTAACGTTCGCCATCTGAACCTGCAGTCCAGCGCGTTTTATAGTACCTTGCCGCCTCTGGCGATGGTCGCTTGCAGCTTGCTGGGCGGCGTGGTCAACGACAAGTTGACCAAGGCCTTCGGCAAGCGCGCCGGACGTTGTGGTGTCGCGGCCTTCGCCTTATTCCTCACCTCGATTCTTCTGGTACTGGGATCGCGGACCGCCAGCGCGCAGCTTGCCAGCTTGGTGCTCGCTGCAGGTGCCGGCGCATTGTATTTGGCACAGAGCAGCTATTGGTCGGTCACCGCCGATATTGGCGGTCCAAGCGCCGGCTCTACCTCGGGTTTCATGAATATGGGTGCCCAGTTCGGGGGAGGAGTTACCGCGGTCCTTACCCCCATTATCGCGGTACATTTAGGGTGGGCTTATCCCTTTATTTTTGCGGCTACTCTCAGCGTGCTTGGCGCCATCGCTTGGCTAACCGTCAACCCTTCCCGGACCTTGCAGTCGGCGGCCTAGGGTCTACATAAAACAGGTGTAAGTTTACGAAGCAATTGGTCCTTTTCAAGGAGCGCAACGTGAACGTCGAAAAAGCCATTTCGAAGATTGCGGAAGTCGGAATCATTCCTGTCGTTCGTGCGGCTAACGTCGACGAAGCCCGTCGCGCCGTCGATGCCATCTGCACTGCTGGCATACCCATCATCGAGATCACCATGACCGTTCCCAATGCCCCGGCGATGATTCGCGAGCTCGTGCATCACTGTGGGAAAGATGTGTTGACCGGCGCAGGTACTGTAACCACTCCCGCGCAAGCCGAAATCTGTCTCGATTCGGGCGCTCAGTTCTTGGTGAGTCCCGGATTATCGGTTCCCGTTATGCGCGTCGCTACTCAACGAGGCATCCTGGCGATTCCCGGCGCGCTGACGCCCACAGAGGTCATGGCCGCCACCGAAGCTGGCGCCAAACTCATCAAGATATTTCCTTGTGGCAGCGCCGGCGGTTCAAAACATATTAAATCCCTCAAAGCTCCGTTCCCCGAAGCGCGCCTGATTCCCACTGGCGGCGTAAATCTTTCAAACGCCGCCGAATATCTTGCCGCCGGTTCCTTTGCGCTAGGTGTTGGAGCCGACTTGGTCGACTTGGCTGCGCTTCGCAGCAATCAGCCAGAAAAGATCATCAACATGGCGAAAGCGCTGATGGACGTCGTTCGCCAATTTCACTCACGCAAGTCCTAGAACTGGAACAAACTGCCCCAATTCCGAACAACCCGTACCCCTTCAGGAACGTACCTCCCACCTTACCTTGTATCCCGGTCCAATCACATAAGTGTCGTACTCACAGCGATTTATGGCACTTTCCCACCCCTGCTTTGCCGTATTTATAACTAGATACCGATACGGTACACCTCACCTACTAGGTTCATAGACAAGCCTAGTTATAGTACCCCAAACTTTCCTTTAGCAAGGACTTGTCCCCGAGTCCCATAGGCCGGAGGTTGGGCAATTTCTATGGTTTCCGAAAACGTGCGCTTTGTCCGCAATCACCAGGTGGTGTCGCGCAAGATCGAAGGCGAACTCATCATTGTTCCCGTCCGCAGTGGAGTCGGTGACCTCAACTCTCTCTACACCTTAAATCCCGTCGGCTCCGTGTTGTGGGAATTCATGACCGAAGGCCACACCGTCCCCGAAATGGTCCAGCGCATCTGTGACGAGTTTGACGTGACCGCGCTTCAAGCCCGGCGGGACATCGAAGCGTTTCTGGCTTCGCTGCTCGAAGAAAAGCTGGTGCTATCGCAAGCGAACTAAAGCGTCAGAAAGGGTCCTCAGTTGGTCCAGACCGCCACATACGGAGAGTTCTCAACCACAGTGCACGCGCGCCAGCAGGGGCGCCGCGTTCCCGCCGAAGTGTCCATCGAGGTCACTCACCGTTGCCCGCTGGATTGTCACCACTGCTATAACAACCTGCCCATGGGCGATGTACACGCCCGGAAACAAGAGCTCACCTTCGATGAACACGTCCGGCTGCTCGATGACCTTGTTCAGATGGGCACGCTTTGGATCCTCTACACCGGCGGCGAAATCTTTGCCCGCAAGGATTTTCTGGATATCTACACCGAAGCAAAAAAGCGCGGCTTCCTGATCACTCTGTTCACCAACGGTACTTTGATCACGCCACGCATTGCCGACTACTTGGTCGAATATCGTCCCTTCTCCATCGAGATCACCTTGTACGGCGCCACCCGGGAGACCTACGAAGCCCTCACCCGGATTCCCGGTTCCTTTGATCGCTGCATGCGTGGCATTCGCCTGCTTAAAGAGCGCGGCTTGCCCCTGTCCCTGAAAACCGTCCCAACCAGCATCAACTACCACGAAGTTTATGAAATGAAGCGCCTCGCTGAGCAGGAAATCGGCGTCGAATTCAAGTTCGATTCCGCTATCAATCCCCGTACCGATTGTTCGCAGAGTCCCCTGGCGGTGCGCTTAACCCCCGAACAGGCAGTGGCCCTCGATTGCCTGGATCCCGTCCGAATGCCCGAGTACCGCAAGCTGCTGACCGAAGAACTGGCTGAGCGGTTCCCCCGCGGTCTCGCCGCTCAAAAATATATTTGTGGTGGCGGTGACAAGACCTGCGCCATCGATCCCTCCGGCCGCCTTACCATCTGTATCATTTCTCATCAAGACGGCTACAACCTTCGTCAGGGCAGTTTCTCGGAAGGTTGGTCCGGCAAGCTCCTCAATATTCGCAACTCTAAGCGTCATCGCGAGACCATCTGCACTCGCTGCCGCGTCCGTTCCCTCTGCAACGTCTGCCCGGCAACCGCCGAACTCGAAACCGGTGATCCCGAGAGCCCCGTTGCCTTCCTTTGCCAGGTTGCTCATCTCCGCTCCTATGTTCTCGGCGTGGATGTGCCGCAACACGGCGACTGCTCCTGCTGTCCGGGCGGCTCCGATCATGCATCACTTCAAGACGCGGCCAAGCGCCTTCGAGAGAACACCCTCATCCCCGGGGCGGTCATTCCATTTCACCCCGCAAATACCCTTTTGCCGGTTCTGCAGTCTCGCCAAGGCTGCTCGGAAGGAGGCTGTTCGGCCTGCGGCCATTAGCACCTCGGCTATCGAACCAACCCATTATGGCGGCGCAACACAACACGAACCCTAAAGACAACGCGAAGACGCCTTACGTCGCGCCCTCGGTTGTTCGTGTCACTTTGCGTCCTGAAGAAGCCGTTTTGGGCCACTGCAAAACAGCTAGCTCCGGAGGACCCATCGGTGGCTGTGCGTTGAGGTCATGCCACACCCCGGGCTCTTAAACGGTGATGGGAGAAACGCAAGTGTCCACTCTACTTGCCAAATCAACTTTCGCTTCGCCACGCAGCCACCGTCTCGCCCTGGCCATCGGCGGAGTCTCTTTCGGCCTGTGGTGTGACTCCTCCATGATCCTCGATCACGAGCACGATCCTTTTATCTTGCCCGCCAGCAAGCATCCGGTTTGCGACATTGAAATGGAAATTTCCTGGTGCGAGCAACTCCAATTGCCTGATCTCGCCCCGGCTTTCGTTTCCGGTGGACTCTGGCACGCCTACGCTTCTTCCGTCGGCACCGAATTCTATTTCACCAGCCCGACCCTCGGGCCCTCACCCTACAAGGCCGCCTGGTTCGACCCGCCCTTCCAGCGTGGCCATGTGGTCCTGAATCGCTCTCTGTTATCCAATGGCCAGCAGATTCTGCCCCTCGAATATCCCCTCGATGAACTCGTCATGATGCATCGTCTGGCGCTGGGCGAAGGCGTCGAGGTGCATGCTCTCGGTCTGGCTGACCGCGATGGCCGCGGCTATCTCTTTATCGGTCATTCCGGCGCGGGCAAGAGCACCACTGCACGCCTGTGGATGGCTGAAGCCGGTGTCACTCTGCTGAGCGACGACCGCATCATTCTCCGCAAACACGACCACCGCTTCTGGATGTACGGCACGCCGTGGCACGGCGATGCTGGTATCGCCTCCGCTTGCCGCGCTCCCCTTTCCGCTGTCTTTTTGCTCGAGCAAGCGCTCGCCGACCAGGTCGCTCCGGTTCCACCCTTGAAAGCGGCCGCCGAGTTGTTTGCTCGCGCCTTTTTGCCCCATTACCTGAAAGGCGGAATTCAATTCACTTTGGGATTTTTGGATCAGCTCACTCGCTCCGTGCCCTGTTCCATCCTGCGCTTCACCCCGACGCCAAGCGCAGTGGAGGCTGTTCGTTATGCGCGTGTCTGAGTCTGAAGTGCGCAAAGATTCGCGGTTGTTCGAAGAATTGACTTCGGCACTGCTTCGCCGCGGCCATGCCGTTCAATTTCGCGTCCACGGCCAGAGCATGACTCCCAATCTTCGCGACGGCGATCAGGTGGTGGTCGCGCCCGTCAATCCCACCGAGCTCCATCGCGGCGACGTGGTTCTGGCGCAAAACCTCGACGGCCTTCGCGTTCACCGCCTCCATTCGGTCGATACCGCATCCCGCGCCGCCACTCTTCGCAGCGACACTGGTCTCGACTTCGACCCGCCCGCCCATCGCATCTTCGGCAAAGTAGTTTCCGCACGCCATGGCGCGCACGAGCAGCAGTTCACAGCCTTCCAGACTCGCTTCGTACATCCTCTGCGCGTTTTCGCTCGCCGGCTCCTGGCTGCCGGCAGATTGCGCCTGCGTCGGCTGGCCCTGCTCTCGCTTGCTACGGTTCTGTCTTTCCTGGTGTACGCCGTCTTCTTCGCGCCAACCGTCCACGGGCAGACTGCCGACCTGCAACTCACTCAAACGGCTTCAGCGCCCGCCGTCGCCGCGGGTTCAAACGTCACTTATACCGAGACCGTCATCAACAATACCTCTTCCGCTATGGTTACTACCAGCACGATCAACGTGTACATGCAGACCCCCGCCAACGCCAACTATCAATCCTATTCCGGAACCAATTGGAGCTGTACGACTCCCGCAACCGGTGGAACCGGCCCCATCATCTGCACTTACAACACCACCTTGGCCAGCGGTGCCACCGCCAGCGCTCTCACTGTTACCTTGCAGGTCGCTAACGGCACGGCGGCTGGCACGTTCATCCAGGCCTCGGCCACCGTGACCAACTCCACGTTCACCGATACTGTCCCGTCCAACAACACCAGCGTCACCACCATTGTTGTCGAACCCGCAACTTCCGCTGACCTCGGTGTTTCGATGTCCGTCACCCCTACCCCGGTCTTCGTTTCTTCCACGATGACCTACACCATCACGGTTCAGAATCTCGGGCAGGCCAGCGCTGCCGTGAACAACAACGTTCTCCAGGATAATCTCCCGGGAGGTGCCCAGGGGGTCACTTTTTCTTCCATCGTTATCCCGTCAGGCTGGAGCTGCACCACTCCGGCTGTCGGCTCCTCGGGCAATATCCAATGCTCCATCACCACAGCTATGCCGGCACAGCCTGCCGCTGGTTCCACCGTCACGTTCGCTGTTACGGTCAACACTCCAGCGACTGCCACTACGATCACAAACACTGCAACGGTCAATCTGCCTGGCGATCCAAACAACGCTAACAACTCCGCTACTTCCTATACTGTGGTTCAGCCGCTGGTTTGTGCCACTCCCGGAAAAGATGGAGCCGGCGGCACGTTAACGGGCATCGTTAACGCCTACTACCCGCCCGCAAATACCGGCAATTTGAACTCCGGTTCTACTTCCTTGGCGCTTGGCGCTGCTGCTTCGGGCGGCGCACAAAAGGCCATTGGCGCTGGCGATCTCCTGCTCATCATCCAGATGCAGGACGCTAGTATCAACAACACCAACACCAGCTCCTACGGCAGCGGGCTGCCGGGGGTTGGGTATGGTTCGACCAGTCTTGCAAGTTCCGGCTTTTTCGAATTTGTCACCGCCATCAGCGCCGTTCCGGTCACCGGCGGCACTCTCAATTTCACGGGCACTGGGAACAACAGCGGATTGCTCAACAGCTACTCCTACGCCACCGCCTCTGGCGGCCAAGGCCAGCAAACCTATCAGGTCATTCGCGTTCCCCAATACACCTCCGCCACCCTCAGCTCCGGACTCGTGCCCTTGGCCTGGAATGGCTCTGTCGGTGGAGTCCTTGCTATCGACGTTTCGTCCCAACTCACCTTAGGCGGCACCGTTGCTGCTGATCTTCTCGGGTTTCGCGGCGCAGGCGGCCGCATCCTCAAGGGAGATAATGCAAACGGTCTTTTGGACACTGACTACCTCACGCTGGCGACATACGCCGCCAATGGCTCCAAGGGAGAAGGCATCGCCGGAACACCCCGCTATCTCTCGCCGGTCACCTCTACCATCGTCACCACTACTACCGCTATCGACTCGACCGGCGGTGCGGAGGGCCTGCCTAATGGCAGTTACGCTCGTGGCGGCCCAGGCAACGCCGGTGGCGGTGGTACCGACGGCGACCCAGCCACCGCAAATCCCAACGGCAATGACGAAAACTCCGGCGGCGGGGGCGGAGGAAATGGCGGCGCAGGCGGCTATGGCGGCTACGGTTGGAACACTTTCAGCAAACTCAACTCCACGGATGGTGGATTTGGTGGCGCGGCGTTTCCTGCATCCACCAGCGCACTGGTGATGGGAGGTTCCGGGGGCGCGGGCACGACCAACAACGGAGCGTATTACATCTCCCCCACCAATCATGGTTCGGACACCGAAATCGCCGGATGTTCCAGCGGCGCGAACCCAACCTGCACCGGCATCTTCAGCAGCGGCGGCTTTGGTGGGGGTATGGTCATCATCCACGCTGGCGCGGTCACTGGCACGGGCACCATCACCTCCAACGGTGGTTCTACTCTCAGCACCGACAACGACAGCACCGGCGGTGGTGGTGCAGGTGGATCCATTCTGGTCTTCGCTAATAGCGGCGGCCTTAGCGGCCTTACGGTTGACGCTAACGGCGGCTCGGCCGGGAACACTTGGCCCCTGGAGGCACCGGGTGGTTTCCCTGGCAATCGCCACGGTCCGGGAGGCGGCGGTGCTGGCGGAGTTGTGTTTCTTTCCAGCGCCCCGGCGGCTACTAGCGTTCTAGGCGGCAACAACGGTTACAGCACCACCGTGCAGGATTCGTACGGCGCTACTCCAGGTCAGCCCGGCATCGTTTCGATCAATAACGTAATTACCGAAACTCCCGGCACGCAGTCCGGTGCTTACTGTGCCGGTGCCGACCTCGCGGTCACCAATTCCGGCTCTCCCGCCGTCGTGCAACCCGGCGGCAACATCACCTACACGCAGACGGTTACCAACAACGGCCCACTCGACGCCGTCAATGTGGTCTTCAGCGAAGGTATTCCCGCCAACACTACCTTCCAATCCATCAATACAGTTGCCGGTTGGACCTGTACCACTCCCGCTGTCGGAACCACTGGCACCATCACCTGCACCGATCCCGATTTCGCCAACGCTGGCAATGTCACCTTCACGGTGGTCGTTCAAGTCGGCAACGGCACCGCCGCCGGTACGGAAATCGTCGATGTCGACAGCGTCACTTCCGGGACCAACGATCCCAACTTGGCCAACAATACTGCAACCGCAGTCAGCACCGTCGGCTCCTCAACTGAAGCCGACCTTGCCGTCACCAACACTGCCTCAGCTCCCACCGTCCTGGCCGGCTCCAACGTCACCATGACCGCTGTTGCTTCTAACCTCGGTCCCGCCGCGGCCTCCGGTGTCGTCTTCACCGAAACCATCCCCACCAACACCACTTTGGGCGCGGCCTTTACTCCCCCTTCCGGATGGTCCTGCAACGCCATTCCCGTCGGCGGCACCGGCACTTTCACTTGCAGCATCAACTCCTTCGCCGCCAACGCTAACTCCACTTTCACCATCGTCCTCAATGTCAACTCGGCCACAACTTCTGGCACCGTAATCTCCGACACCGCCAATATCGCCTCACCTACTCCCGATCCCAATTACGGCAACAACCAAGCTACCGCCACCACCGTTGTGGCCACCGCCGGTCAGGCCGATCTTGCGGTCTCCGCTTCCGGCACTCCTAATCCGGTCACTCCCGGCAACGACATCACCTATACCCAA
>DASPVD010000053.1:0-4248 GCA_035622555.1 Candidatus Eremiobacteraceae bacterium
CCGGCGAAGACAAGCGTTTGCTCGAATCGGTGGCGGCCCAAGCGGGCATCGCCCTGGAGAACATACGTCTCGCGGAAAAAATGGCGGAGCGCATGGAGGCCGATCGGCGCGTCGCTCAGGAAATGGAATTTGCCCGGCAGGTGCAGGCAAGGCTCTTTCCGCAAAAACTGCCGGCGATGAAAACACTCGAGTATACGGGCGCTTGCGTCCAGGCTCGGCAGGTGGGCGGGGACTACTACGACTTTCTGGAGCTTCGCACCGACCGCCTGGCGCTGGTGCTAGCGGACATTGCGGGCAAAGGAGTGTCTGGCGCCCTGCTGATGGCCAATCTGCAAGCTAACTTGCGCAGTCAGTATGCACTCGCGGTCGATGAACTGCCGCGGCTGCTAACCTCGGTCAACCGCTTATTCTACGAGAATACCAACGATGCCAGTTACGCGACCCTTTTCTTTGCGGATTACAACGACTCAAGCCGTAAGCTCCGCTACGTGAATTGCGGACATCTTCCCCCACTCCTGCTACGCGCTGGCAGAAGCTCGAAGGAGGTTTCCGAGACGCCGCAGGTGGAGCGGCTGGGTTCCACCTGCACTGTGATGGGATTGTTTGAAGCCTGGCAGTGCCAGATTGGGGAAGTGGAGCTTGCTCCCGGTGACACGCTCGTACTCTACACCGACGGCGTCACCGAAGCCACTAACGCGGACGGTGAAGAGTTTGGCGAGTCCCATTTGCTGGACACTCTTAGGAGTCACGCTGCCCTTCCAGTGGGCCCACTCCTCAACGCTGTCGTTACAGCGGTCCAGCAATTCAGCTGCGGAAAGGACCAACAAGATGACATCACGCTCGTGATTGCGCGGTCTCTCGCCTAGTTGAATTCACGCCGCGGGTTCGAGGAAACCTCCTTCCTGTGTTATTGCTCTGCCGCCAGTTCCGCCAGAAATATGTCTGCCGCACCTGTGCCCTGTAATGTGATTTTTCCAAATGTCGCAATACCTTGATACGCGCCGGTCACGAAGACTCGACCCTTGCGATCGACGGCCAGGGCCCTCCCGATCCACCACTTTTCGATATAATGCCAGGCACAATGTCCTTCGTGGCGGATACCCAATTAGGCCCTTACAAGATTATTGCGCTGATCGGCTCCGGCGGCATGGGCGAAGTGTATCGTGCCCGTGACACCCGGCTGCTTCGCGAAGTTGCCCTCAAAGTCCTTCCGGCATCCTTCACCAATGATCCTGAGCGGTTGCGGCGGTTCGAGCAGGAGGCGCGGGCCGTCGCTGCGCTGAATCATCCGAATATTGTCTCGGTTTACGACGTCGGCGAGGCGAATGGCGTTCACTACATCGTTTCCGAGCTCCTCGAAGGTGAGACGCTGCGACAGCGAATTGCGCCTCCCGGGATGCCCCCACGGAAAGCCATCGAGCTTGCTATTCAGCTCGCCAACGGGCTGGCTGCCGCGCACGAACAAGGCATTGTTCATCGCGATTTAAAACCCGAAAACATTTTCATCACGCGCAATGGCCGGCTCAAAATTCTGGATTTTGGTTTGGCCAAACTCCTCCGCCCGCATGGGCTCGCCGAAACTGTAGACGGCATCACAATGGCGGAAACCAGTATCGGCCAAGTGCTCGGTACAGCGGGCTATATGTCGCCGGAGCAGGTGCGCGGCGAGGCAGCCGACCACCGTTCCGATATCTTTACGATCGGCAGCATTCTCTATGAAATGCTCAGCGGTCAGCGCGCATTCAAGCGCGACACCAGTGCGGAGACGATGACCGCCATCCTGAATGAGGATCCGCCGGATTTTGCGGCCCACGCCGCGGGGATCGCGCCTGCACTCGAACGCATTGTCCGCCACTGCATGGAAAAGCAGCCAAGCCAGCGATTTCAGTCAGCGAATGATGTCGCCTTCGCCCTCGAATCCATGTCCCATATCTCGGGAGCGGCGGTGGCGCCGGCTGCTGTTCACCGTAGACAATGGATGCGGCCGGCTCTGGCCGCTTTGGTGGTACTCGCTTCGGGACTGGCGCTGGGCGCATGGCTGCGACCGGCCACCCCGGAACTGCACCCCAAATTGCATCGCATCACCTTCCGACGCGGGACAATCTGGGGCGCACGTTTTACCCCCGATGGCAACCTCATCTACGGTGCCGCATGGGATGGCCAGCCGACTGAGTTGTTCGCGAATCAGGCCGGAAGCACCGAATCGCGGCCACTGGGAATGCCTGCAACCAGCATCCTCGCAATCTCCGCCACAGGGGAAATGGCGGTGGCTAGCAATCCTGATCTTACTGGTTTCGCGCCGTCTGGCATGCTGGGGCGCGCGCCGCTCGGAGGAGGCGCTCCGCGCGAGATTGCCTCGGGCGTGCAGTATGCCGACTGGTCACCAGATGGCACGGCTCTTGTCATTGTGCGTCCGATAGCCGGCAAGGAAAGATTAGAATATCCGCTCGGAAAGGTACTTTACGAAACCGCAGGGTGGATCAGTCATCCGCGAATATCGCACGATGGAAAATTGATCGCCTTCATCGACCATCCTTATGAGCGGGATGACTCCGGCTCGGTGGCGATAGTCGATCTCTCCGGCAACAAGAAAACTCTCACCAGGCAATTCGTGGCTGCACAAGGGCTGGCATGGTCGTCCTCGGGGAATGAAGTGTGGTTCACCGGTACAACCTCGGGTTCCAGTCGAGAGTTGCGCGCAGTAACCACCTCGGGTAAGGAACGCCTGGTCTACTTGGGAACAGGCACGCTGACTCTGCACGATATTTTCAAAGATGGACGAGTGCTGTTTTCTCGAGACGACTTGCGCGCAGGCATGATCGCACTTGCTCCGGGCGAAAACAAAGAGCGGGACCTGAGTTGGCATGATTGGACGGTTGCGCGCGATCTCAGCGATGACGGCAAACTGGTGTCATTTGACGAAACCGGCGAAGCTGGCGGCGAGACCGGGGAAATCTACGTGCGCAATACCGACGGCTCCCCCTCCGTGCGCCTTAGTGAAGGTTTTGGTCCCACCTTGTCTCCGAATGGGAAGTGGGTTTTGGGCCTTGGATTTTCACTTCAACACGCCATCCTGAAGCTCCCCACAGGCGCCGGAGAATCCGGGACAATCTCGACTGGTGATGTTCAGACGCATCAGGCTTTCTTTTTTCCTGACGGCCGCCAGATCCTTCTACTGGGGAACCAAGCGGGCCATGGATTGAGGCTCTGGGTAGAAGATCCCAATGGCGGCCATCCTCAACCGATCACCCCGGAAGGCGCAACCGTTAGGCGTCGAGCTTGCATTTCGCCAGATGGCAAGCAGGTGGCGGCGCGTGATCCCGAGGGAAACATCACCATCTATCCGGTTGCAGGTGGCGAGCCACTCCGCGTTCCCAATGTTCAGCCCGGCGAAGAGCCGGTGCAATGGACACCCGATGGAAGGTCTCTGCTGGTCGGTCGTCGGGAGGTGCCAGCGCGTGTTTTCGTCATCGATTTGGCATCCAAACAACGCCAGCTATTGAAGTCCTTTATGCCTGCGGATCCGACAGGTCTGTTTGGCAATGCTCCCCCCGAGTTCTCGCGCGATCTCAAGAGTTACGTGTATACGTACGAGCGCATCACTTCGGACCTGTACGTTGTAGATGGCTTGAAGTAGTAACTCCGCGACCCGTCTCATGAGAACAAGGTAATACGCCCAGCGATTTGCAACAGAATTCCCGTTCTAGACAGTTCACGAGATAGTTGCGCAGAATCAAGGTAGTGAATATGTGTGTAGCCCCCGAAAGCGGGAACCTATCCGCGGTTAAGTGCTTTATGACACTGCCTTAGAAAAGTACCGAACATCTGGCAACGTTTCTTCCCGGGCTGGCTTCAGTTCCCTCTCGCCAGTTGAGAACATTGTCTCAGGTGTCTTCGCTTCGGTGCTGGCGAAGCACTCGAATCCGAACCGGTGTCACCGAGGTTTCCGCGGAGCGGTCGACAGGCAACCTTTATGGCCTCTAGGGAAGAGTTGCCGACCATTCAGTAACAAGTCCTGGGTGGCGCGCCGTGGTAGGCGATGAAAGCGGGAAGCTCACGACGTCACATGTAATGGGAGAGTGCGAGATCAGCCGAACTGCCTATGCACAATCGAGTCGCCGCTTGGCTTCCAAGAAAGTGGAAGAATCTTTGGCAGTCAGCAGCTTCTTGCGTTGCACGCTTGCCGCAACACTGTGCTCTAATTTCTCCACTTCGCCTGACTTCATCGCCGACTTCAGCTCCTGAGTT
>DASPVD010000054.1:0-32156 GCA_035622555.1 Candidatus Eremiobacteraceae bacterium
CTAGCCGGCGAGCCACAAACTGCATCCTTTCGTCCATCACCGAACACTCCTTCCAAGGCATCTCTTCCTCCCCTACTCAGGGAGGAAAGTGTCACCTATGTGTCCGGTACGATGTGTTACCTATGTCTCAGGCCGCTCATCAAATGGTTTACCGGGTTTCGAGCCGCAAGACCTCAACCCACAATCTACTGCACCGTGTTCGTAGCCACGCCCAGCGCCAGGAGATACTCCCCTTGCGCCAGCCGTGCCTCGTCGCCGTCTTCCTGCGTGTACAAATCGAGCGTCGCTTGAATCTTGCTGTGACGCAGGAGGCCCTGCACGGCCTTACCCGATGGTGTTGAGGGCGGAATCAACAAAGCAGAAAGACGCGTAGGCCGGAGCGGAGAGGAATTACCCGAGCAGTGCGCCCCAAGAAAATCGGGAGAAGAATGAAAGGAAATGTCCGTGCCCAGGAATACCGCGGAGGAGATGTCGCGGGAAATCGTTAGAGCGATTCCTACTGCGACCGAGCAAGCTCAATGAACCGCAGACCACAGCAGATATACGGCCATGATGATTAGGACGGTCGCAATCACCGGCAGAAAATAACGCTCGATGGCTTCGCGCCCGATACGATTCAAGAGCAGTGGTGCGATCCATGCGCCCGGGATCGTTCCGGCCAGCAGCAGAGCTGTCAGAGTCCAATCGGTCGTGCCGATTCGCGAGTGAGCCAGGAGCCCGGCGAATGAGATCCCGGCAAGAACGACTACAGATGTTCCGATTACTTCTACGGCGTTCAGACCAAAAGACGCTAGCGCGGCGATTATGGGGGCGCTGCCACTCATCCCAAACATTCCGGCAAGAAGTCCGCCAAGCGATCCTAGAGCGATGGCCCGAGCGCGGGCTTTTCGCGTTCCGGCTTGATTTTCACCCGTCGGGTTTCGCTTAACGAACACGGTCAACCCCGAAACAAGCAATATTGCGCTGAGCAACCCTTGATAAATGGTGCGTGGCACGTGCACGGACCAGAGCGACCCTGCTAAACATCCACAGGCTCCCGCCAGGGTCATCGAAGTTCCAATCTCGATACGCACATGGCCTCTTTTCCAATGATTGTGGGAACCGAACAGGAGCGTCGGAAACATCGTGGCCAGGGAGCAGGATGCGGCGGTCGGGCCAGGGATTCCAAAACACGCGGTGAGGACGGCGGTGTAGACGAGACCACCACCACCTCCGGTCAGAACTGTTAGGACGCCGGTCGCCAGCCCGAAAAGGGCGAGCAGGAAAAATCTAGCGTGCATCTATCCCTCGTCTGAAGAAATGCCGACCGTAGAGCCGCGTGCTATAACGTGACCACGAATGGCACGGAGTAGTTGCCGCTTGCTTGGCGACTTTGTGAATCCTAATTTTTTGTCGAGCGCAAATAGCTGAAAGAAGTAGCGGTGCGTGCCGTGGCCAGTCAGCGGGTGGGGAGCAAGCCAGGCCGAGGAACGGAAGCTATTTCGTCCGATCTTGAATTCCGCCGGTGCAGTTTCTGCTGGTGGCTGGCGATGACCTGGGATGATGCCTTCCGCCAGACCGATCGACCCCGGATCGATTCCGTACATAATCGCGTGGATAATCGGGAAAGGCAGGGGCGCATCGGCATCCTCAACCACCAGGGCAAGTTCTTGCGTGTGCGTGGGCACATTGAACCAGCGTAACGGCGGGAAGAGTCCCTGCCCGAGACCGGTGTAACGGAGGGGAATGGTTTTCCCCGGGGAGAATGAGGGGCTTTCGACGCGTATGGAATCCGGAGCTAGCGCAATGTGCGGGTCCTGCGATATCAAGCTCTGTTCTCCTGAACGCAAGAAACGAAGCAGTCGGCCAATGCGTAAGTTGGGACTCATCGGAGCGCGCCTATTAAACTACATACTATAGTTTATGTCTATGATGTATAGTAACACCGGAGGCTTCCTTTGACAACGATCAATCGAACTGAGTTGAGGCTATGGGCAAGAAGCGAAGGTTAACGAAAAGCGCGATCCTCGTGGCTGCTGCGCATATCGCGGATCAATCGAGCTCAGGCGACGTCACCCTTCTTGAGCTTGCGGCAAAGCTGGGCGTTAAAATGCCTTCTCTGTACAACCATTTGCAAGGACAGAATGGGCTGCGCCAAGAACTGGCTGTCTACGCGATTGAACAGCTCAGAGCTGCTCTGACGAATGTGGCGTTGGGCCGCTCCTCGGCAGAAGCGATTCGGGCCATGTGCAGTGTCTACTTGGACTTTTCCGGCAAGCATCCGGGATTGTACCGAGCGATGCTCCGCCTGCCCGATCCTAATGAGAAGCAGCTCCGAGCCGCGAATCACAGAGTGTTGCAGCTCTTGCTGACGATTTTGGCGCCCTACCGGTTATCGAAGGCGGATGCGATCCACGCCGTGAGGACCTGGCGGGCCATGCTGCACGGATTTGTGTCCTTGGAAATGACGGGGGCGTTTAGCCATCTGCCGAGACGCTTCGATAGCTTCCAGTTCATGGTGGCCATGTTTGTGAAGTCACTCGACAGCCGGCGCCTGGAGCGAACGCGAAAGGATATTTGAACAGCCGGACCGTTACGGGAGAAGCAGTAGCAGGGGGCCGATGTTTCTTCCTGAATTTCCGTACGTGCCTTGCCATCAGACTTGTTCAACGATTTGACGAAACTTCAGATTCCATACCATCGCAACGCGATGCCACTCGACTTTCGAGACCCATTCGTCTTCTGTGTTTTTCCAGGAGCGTTGTGTGGCGGCGGAAAGAACGGTGAATCGAAAGCCATAACGAACACTCGTAGACCCGGCTAATCCAGGTTGCCAACTTGCAGCCGCGCTTGCTCTCGCTTTACGCTTTGCACTTGGGAACTATGCTGACCACCAAAACAAAGGTATCGCTTGCGGGAATCGCTTATAAGCTGATCGCCTTGGCCCGATCTTCTGTCGGCAAAGACTCTCATGTCAATGTTCGCCGGCAAGGATTGCGGTGGAGTCTGGATCTGCGGGAAGGGATTGATTTTTCGATTTATCTTCTTGGCGCATTTGAGCCGGGGACGCAGAGAACGCTAGCCAAACTCATTAAGCCGGGAGACGTTGTCTTTGACATTGGCGCCAACATTGGCGCGCACACTTTGGGAATGGCGCGCAGTGTCGGCCCCAGCGGCATGGTGTACGCCTTCGAGCCCTCCGATTTCGCCTTCGCCAAATTGCGTCACAATTTTTCCCTGAATCCTGAACTGGAGCCCCGGCTTCATGCTCACCAGGCGTTTCTCGGCACCCAGATCGCCGAATCCACGCCAAGGCAAGTCTATGCCAGTTGGCCGCTGCGCGCTGATCGGGCGGTGCATCCAAAGCACCGCGGTCGTCTCGTCTCCGCTGCACAAGCCAGCGCGGACACGTTGGACTCCTTCGTGCAGCGATCCAAAATCGATCGCATCGACCTCATCAAGATGGACGTGGATGGCTGGGAACTGCCCGTGCTTCAGGGTGGACTTCAGGCGATTCAGCGGTTCCATCCAATACTCGTGATGGAAATGTCCCCTTATGTGCACGCCGAACAGCACAACAGTTTCGAAGACTTTATTGCGTTGCTTAGGAACAGCGGATACTCGGTGCGTGATGCCGACACATGGCAACCCGTGCCTCTGGATGCGAAACAGCTCCAACACATCATTCCCGACGGCGCCAGCATCAACGTCGTCGCGCAAGCCCGGGCAGTTCCAAAGTGACCGCGCACGCCCGCCGAGGACTCCCGCCACGGCACGCTATTTTGCACTGAGTGCCTTGATGCTGATTCCGGCTTGGCGGAATCGCCGGTGAATTTCTGCCGCAATTTGTGACGCGCCAGGCGTATCGCCGTGAATGCAAATTGTGTCTGCCTGGACGGGAACCGAAGCGCCGTCCGCTGCTATAACCATGCCTTGTTCGACGATTCGCAAAGCCTGCGCCGCAGCTTCTTCCGTATCGCGCAACAGCGCATCCGGGAACTTTCGCAAACGCAGGCTGCCATCGCCTTCGTAGCGGCGATCTGCGAATGCTTCCGCAGCGACGGAAAATCCCGCGGCGCGAAACTCTTCGAGCATCGCGGAACCAGCCAATCCGATGATCACCGCGTGCCGGTTCCAGCGCCGAACGCCTTCGGCAATCGCGCCGGCAACGGTCCGATCGCGTGCGGCTTGGTTATATAACGCGCCATGCGCCTTCACATGAGCGACAGTCACGCCCAGCTGCTTGGCAATGGCGTCCAGCGCTACAATTTGCCGATAAACCGAATTGGCAATTTCTTTCGGCGCGATCTGCAACTCGTTGCGACCGAAATTCTCGCGATCTTCGTATCCAGGGTGGGCGCCTACACTGACGCCATAGCGAACCGCTTGCTCGATCGTGACACGCATCATGTCCGCGTCGCCGGCGTGCCCGCCGCACGCGATGTTCGCGGAGCTGATGTAGCGCATCAGTTCTTCCTGCGTGCCATCCGCCAGCGCTTCGGGCATTTCGCCCATGTCGCAATTGAAGTCGATCGCTTTCATACCAAAAGCTGCTTGGGATTGTTCAATAAGCGTTCCTGGTCCATCCAAAGTGAGCGAGCCACTGCCAGCGACGTTCGTTCGAAACGAATTTCGGTTCGCGGGCGCAGTTGGCCCAGGCGATGCAAATCCACGCCAATCACGTTGGCGATTTTCGGGTAACCCCCAGTGGTTTGCTGTTCGACGAACAAGATGATCGGCTGGCCCGACGGGGTGACTTGGATTGCGCCCAGTGGCACGCCTTCCGTGATCATTTCACCTGGGAATTGGCAGCTTAGCGACGGACCTTCGAGGCGTATTCCCGTGCGATCGGATTCCTCGGTTGCCTGAAAAGTGCTGCGGAAAAGCGATTCCTTAATGGGTTCGGAAAAGGCCGCGATTTGGGGACCTTCGGTGACGCGCAAAATATTGTGAGGCTGCAAGTGCGCGAGCGCCGACCGCGAGAGCCTTCGTTCCGGAACGACTTTCTTTCTCGCGCCGAGGTTGAGCACATCTCCTTTGCGCAGCGCTCCTCCGTTTTGCCCGCCCAAGCCGCTTAAGATGTGGGTTGAAGCGCTGCCGAGGAACGGCGCTACTCGAACGCCACCCCCGATTGCCAAATAGCTGCGCGCGAAATCGCGGGTTGGCCCGAAGGTGATCATTCCTCCCGGTGCGATTCTATGCGTGGTCCACATTTCGACCGGACAACCGTTGATCGCTGGATCGAAATTGGCTCCCGTGCAGGCGACCACCCCGCCCTCAGGAAGAATGAACTGTCCGCCGAGTAGGGTCATTTCCAGCGCTGCCGCACCCTGATGGTTGCCGGCCAACAAATTCCCCAGGCGCAGCGCCACGGGATCGGCAGCACCCGACGGCGAGACTCCCATGAACCCGTAGCCGGGCCGGCCCAAGTCTTGAACCGTGGTGAGCAAGCCTGGCGAGTCCACCAACAATGTACTCATAGGGATGCGCCGCGCATAAATTCCTCGCGCGAGATAGCACGGAATTTCACTTGATCACCGATGGCAATCAGCGCCATGGGCTTACGGTCCTTACGAAACACAGCGGTAGGTGTTCGCCCGATCAACCGCCAGCCCCCAGGAACGGCCAGCGGATACACTGCCGTCTGTTTGCCGGCTATAGCTACACTTCCTACCGGGACTTGTTTTCGAGGCACTGGCAAACGTGGAGTCGCAATCTCGTCGGGCAGATCGCCTAAATACGCGAATCCCGGTGCAAATCCCAAAAAATACGCGTGGTAGGTTCGTGAGGTGTGCGCCTCGATGACTTGCGCTGGTTTCAATCCGTGCAGCTTCGCCACATCCTGCAAGTCTGGGCCGAATTCGCCCCCGTAGCATACGGGAATTTCTATGGTGCGGGGCTTCGGTCGCCGCAGGTGTTGCGCCCGCTGCTCATATTCGCGCAGGACCGATTCCACTTTGCCGTGATCCACACGTGTGGGATCGAAAGTGACCATCAGAGAGGCGTAGGCGGGTTGCAGATTCCGCAGCCAGGCCGGCGGTTGTTTCCGCAAAGCGTGCAGCAGTTTCAGCACACGTTCGTGAGCGCCAAGGCCGATCTCCTCGCCAAGGTAAACGAGCATGGCCTGATCGCTCGCCGCGCAAAATTTCAACGTGCCTCTCCGGTTATTGCACGAAACCGATATTAGTTCCCGGCGTTCCCTCCGGGCCTTCTTTGATTGGTCCGTAAAGCGCTTCGAAACGCGAGATATTTTCTCCCAGGGCTCGCCAGATCCGCTTGGCGTGACCTGGGCTGACGATCATGCTGCTCAGGAGTTTGCCTTGCGTGGCGTTGGGGAATACGTACACAAAGTTCAAAGTAAATTCTTCGGCATGGTGCTGGATCATCACCAGGTTGCTGTACATTCCTTGCAGCTCTTTTTCGTCGGCTTTGATTTGGACTTGACCCGCGGGAGGTCCCGTCTGGGGCCCCTGTTTTTCGTCCATGATGTTCTCCTGAGTTGCTCCTCCAAGGTATCACATCAATCAGGCGCGCCCGCGAGTAAGCGCGTCACATCTCGGAAAAGGGACCATTCCCGCGAGCGGGTACGGCTTTGCGCGGCTGAGCAGTTGTGCGAGACTTTTTGGATTAATGGCGAAAGCATCTACACAGGCCCGGCGATTGCGGTTGATTTTATTGCTAGGCGCGTTGACGCTGATTGTTGTCTCTGGGGGTCTCGCGGTGTTGCATCGCGGGCCGTGGGTCATCCCATTGGCCGAGAAAGCGCGCAAGAACCCACTTCCCGATACGCAAGCGAACCTTGCGGCCGCCAAACCGGTCTATAGCAACAAATGTTCCGATTGCCATGGCGACACCGGCAAGGGAGATGGTCCCGACGCGATGATGTATGATCCCAGCCCGTCGGACCTGACCGACGCCGCAAAAATGAACAAATTGACTGACGGCGAAATCTTTTATCAGATCACCGAAGGGCGCAAGCCAATGCCATCATTCAAGAAGAAGCTCAGCGAGGAACAGCGCTGGCAATTAGTACTATTTGTGCGGTCGTTGGCGCATTCCGGAGTGCCGCCAACTCCGCCGGAATCAGCACAGCAGCCAGCGACCGGAAATAAGCACAACTGATGCGGTCAACGCGCAAGGCTCCGGTGTTCAAAGAACGACGCGCGCCATCCGCTCCGCGCGACTGATCACGTCGTGAAGTTCGCGATCGTTACTTCACAGTTTCCAGGGCCTTGGCCACTTCCTTGATGTCCGGCACAACCGGGATGTCATAATGCTTGATCCACGCGAGTTTCCCGTGCTTATCGACAATAAAGATGGAGCGCCCGGTAATGCCCTTCTCGGCCAGAAAGACTCCGTACTTCTCTCCGGCTGCCCCGCGGGGCTGGAAATCCGCCAGCAGCGGATACTTGATACCCATTTTGTCGGCGTAAGCTTTGTGTGACCACACGCTATCGACGCTGATGCCCAGCACTTCGGCATCCAGGGTGTCGAAATGCTTCATGTCATTCACGAAGCAGGCATGCTCGTTGGTGCACACCGGGCTCCAGTCCAGCGGATAAAAAACCAGCACCACCCTTTTCTTCCCCGCAAAATCGGAAAGCTTCACTTCTTTTTGGTTCTGATCCTTTAGTGCGAAATCCGGTGCGGGCTGTCCCACGCTCAAGCTCATGATCCATTCCTCCAGTAAGATTTGTGGCCGCTGAGCATATTACCGAAAGCCGAGCCTTGCGCCAAATTGCAGTTTTGGCGGAAGCGCTGGACGCGGTAAACTGCAGCGCAAAGCGCCCATGCATGAGCAGGGAAACGACAGGACCAGCGCCGACGATGAATCTGGCTGAATTCGTGCACCGCTATGTCCAGCTGGCGGGAGGCTTCGAGAAGCCCGTGGCCCTATCGGCATTCGGGTTAACCGCAGACGAAACGAAAACGGTGTTTTCCAGCTTCGATGAGGATTACCATATCAGCCGATTCCTGCATTTTTCCTGCGCACAAGGTCAGAGTTACACAATCAGTGGAGAGGCCGTGACTCATGTCATGGTCGACAGCGACATAGAATCACTACTGTAACGGCGCAGCGGTCAGCGGGAACCCCATCACCGGTTGTCGGGGAACACCGGCAGGGCAACGATGGCCTCACTCGCGGGATCGTCGCGCAGCTTGATGTACACACGGGCGCCGTACGGCCGTGGCACCGCCAATGACTCGCTCACATATCCGGCGGGAACAGACACGACATTTTTGAATTGGGGATCCGCGGCTACCGAATCGATCAGGAACAGGTTAGAACCCACCAGACTGCACGGCTTTTCCAATGAATCGGGGCAGCGAATCTCTTTCAACGTGGGAACGCGCACCAGAACAGCCAGGGGTTGCCAATCGCCCTTCGCGCCGTCAGCTTCAACCGCGCGAAATTGCAGTGGGCCAAACGCCGCCGGCCCGAATGCTTTGGCCGGATCCAGGGTAGCCAGCACGCTGCTGGCATCTTGCTGCACCAACGAGCCATCGGTGAGGCTCAAGGCGGTGGTGAATGGGCCATTCACGGTGGCAATTTCGATTTTCTCGGTTGCCTGGAAATCCGCGGGAACTTCCGTCTTCAGGAAAAACGAGAGCCGTGTGTCCTGCGGGAGTTCTTCGTGGTTGGTGAAATGAATCGCTGAGGGAGTGGCAGGCTCGAGCATATTCTTACTGAGCAGGGCGACCCTCGGCCGCGGCGGCTCGATCGTGGCGGGGACATCCAGAGTGCGTCCATCTTTCAGCGTCACATGAGCCGGCACCGAGACGCTCGGCTGCAACACCGCGGTGGCGGAGTCTTTCTGTACGACCAACTCCAGCGCATTATCTCTCGCGGCGGAATCTTTTGCCGGCACGAATCGAACGTCCTTCAATTCCAGGCTGACCACTTCATCCAGATGGGTTCCCGTCAGCGTGCCGTGGGTGTCGCCCGCAAACATAGTGAATCTTTCCAGGTGCGCCGCGTCAGAATAGGCTTGCAGATTCACCACATCGGGCTTGGTCTGCCCATACTGCGACACCGCTAATTCCAGTTTGCCCGGAGAAATTTCCTTCAACGGCAACTCGATTTCCAGCTGATCCGGCGCAGGCGCCTTCCAGGTGGGTTTCCAATCCTTGCCGCTGGAATCCAGCAGCGCGATCTTCTCAACGCACACCGCACAATCACCTTGCAAGTGTACGGTGGCCGGGTGGCCGGCCAGAATCGTGCCCAGGTCAGCTGCGGGAATCTTCCAGTGTTCCGAGTGAGCATTGAACAGCTGAAAGGAGGGCCCCTCGAAAGCCGCGTAGCCCCAATACCCGCGCAGCGTAGCGGTCAATTTCGGGTCCAGCGTTGCCGGCGAAAGTGTCTTGGTGTCGACCACGAAACCTCCGCGGACCGCGTCCGGCGTGGCCGGCAATTCCACCCCATGCCCCGACTTGCTTTCCACACGAACCACAAAGCTGTGGCCCATATTGGTCGAGAACATCAGCGGCGCCCCTTCTACAGGCAGCACCAATGGCGACTCCTGCAGGCACAGAATCTGCTTGGGATCCACCGGATGCAACACCGGCAAAGGCGACAACCCAATAGAAGGAAGCCCCACAACAATCACCGACTTGGGATTGCGAAACGACGGCGGTGCATTCAGCTTCAGATTGAGGCTGTCCTTCTCCGGGAACGATAGCGCGGGGATGTATTGATAAGTCGCGGTATGCAGGCTGCCCATCAGTTTTACCACGTCCACCACCGCGCCAACATACGGACTGAAAGTTCCACCTCTTACCAACGGACTGGAGCCCAAGCTGGTAATCAGATCGGAAGAGGCGCCGGAAGTGAGCGCCGCAACCATCGACTGATCATGGCTATCGTCGAGCACCAACTGATCGCTGCCTTGTATCAGGCAAGAAGGCTGCTGTTCCACGGGACGATTGAAGCAATCCTCGTTGACCTTAATTCGCAGTGTTTGCGCAAGCATCGTGGAGTTCTTCTTGAGCGCCGTGGGATCGGAGTTGGAGGTCTTGGCGATTTCGTCCAGATACTTGTCCAAGCGGCTGCGGTCCAAGCTGGCTTGCTCCAGGTCCTGTGCCGCGCGCACGAACACCCCGGGACGGCCGCGCACCGTCGATCGCAGGGTGCTGAAGTCGCCGCCAGTTTCCGGAGCGAGAAAGATCAGCGCTTGCTCCGCGCCCTCGGGAATGGTAATGAAAGTGCCCCTCTCGCGCACCTGCTTGGTCCAGGTTTCCACGCGGGTAAACCAGTTTTCTGGCGGAGGGTTGGTAGGCCCCTGCAAGAACGCGACGATTAATAAATAACGGATGGACTGATCCCCAGGAAACTCCGAACGAATCCACAATTGATCACCGGGAAGAAGATCGGTGACTTTGGAGATGGGCATGGTCTTGCCGCCGCGGGTCACGGTCATGTCCACGCGCGGGCCACTCAGATCGAAGGTGTGGCCGTCGGCGAAAGCGGCAGGAGCGCCGAGCCAGGTCAACGCCAAACCCAATAGCAGGGAAAACAGTACTCTCTCGGCAAGCTTCATGGTCATGCCGTAAACTTTTGTGGATTGCTTACCTGTTAATCTTAGCTTCATTTTCCTGGACTCAAACCGTTTCGTGAAAACCACGAACGAAGATGCCAACCACGGAAAACGGCAATGCGCGCGCTTTCTCCGATTCCCGGTGCAAAAACACGACAGCTGCTCGGTTGCTGCTAAACCTCAATAAAGACGCTGAAATTAGTTGGATGCAGCCATGGCACCAACAGTCGCCAGAGGGCTCGGGCTGGAGATTCAACTGTTACAACCATTAGCTCAGAAGCGTGCCGGGGCGTCAACAGCGAAATACCGAATGATGTTCATCAAAAAACTGCAAACGCACAACGCAGCGATGGCATGGTCGCGATGCTAGCCGGCATTTCTCACCAGATGAGATGCACTAACACCTGACCAGCAAGTCGCATGAAACTGTCATCCTGCGCGCAGCGAAGGACTCACATCCTCTCAGAACGCCCGGCACGCAAACACACTGTCATTCTGAGTGCATTTGACGAGGATGCACGAAGAATCTCAATTGGCCCGAAAGCGCAAGACGTAGATCGGTTGAGATCCGTGAAGAATGCTATGCTAGAGAATTTTTTTGCCCAAGCCTGACAGCGCCAGCTCCACCGCCAACAGCGCGGTGCGATTGTGCTCGTCGATCACCGGATTAATTTCCACGATTTCCATCGACACCATGCTTTCGCTGTCGGCGATCATCTCCATGGCCAGGTGCGCTTCGCGATACGTCACTCCACCGCGCACCGGAGTGCCCACCCCGGGCGCGTCGCTGGGATCGACAAAATCCATGTCCAGGCTCACGGCGACGCCATCGGTATCGTCCATGGCATATTTCAGCGCGTCGGACATGACTTCGCGCATGCCACGCTCGTCAATCTCGCGCATGGTGAACGCTTTTACTCCCAGCTTCTTGATGAATTTACGTTCGTGGGCATCCAGATCGCGCACGCCAACGAGCACCACATTTTGCGGCTCAATCTTGGGCTTGAATCCGAATAGATCGTACAGTTCCTCGGTGCCGTAACCCATGATGGCGGACAGCGGCATGCCATGAACGTTACCCGACGGAGAAGTTTCCGGCGTGTTCATATCACTGTGAGCGTCGAGCCAAATGCAGCCGATACTCTTCTTTTCTTTGCGAAAATGAGCAGCTACACCACTGATGGAACCGGCGGCAATGGAATGATCGCCGCCCAAAACCAAGGGCAGATAGCTGTCGTCCAGCGATTTCTGGACCGCCAAGCCCAAATCCTTGCAAGCGTCGGAGATCTCGCCGATATATTTGGCGCGCTTTTCGCCATACGTCATTTCCTCGGGCTGCTTCACCGGGATATTGCCCGAATCCTCCACTTGGTGTCCCAGATGTTTAATGCGAGCCTGCAGCCCCGCGACACGAACTGCCGAAGGTCCCATATCGACCCCGCGGCGGCTGGCGCCCAGGTCCATAGGTACGCCAATAATGCGAATTTTCTGAGCCATATTTGTCTTTTTTGAGTTGCCCTTCCGGGCCGGTCAACACTCGGCAATCAACGGCCACAACCCGCGCCGTTGGATCACCAGCGCAGGCGGCCCAGTGCGGACGTCCCTGAGAAGCCCAACCAAAGTGGAATTTGCGCTACCCGGTCCCAGCTACCCGCGTCAAGGATACACGCGATAAATCATGCGCGGGAAGGGGATGACCTCCCGAATGTGCTCCGTGCCGCAGATCCAGGCCACGGTGCGTTCCAGACCCATGCCGAAACCCGCGTGCGGGACGCTGCCATAGCGCCGCAGGTCCAGATACCACTGGAACGCATCCTCCGGCAAATTGTTTTCCCGCAACCGCCGGACCAGCAGATCGTAATCGTGAATACGCTGGCTGCCGCCGATGATCTCGCCGTAGCCTTCCGGCGCCAGCATATCGAAACACAGCGCCAACTCGGGGCGTTGCGCGTCGGGCTGCATGTAGAACGCTTTGATTTCGCTAGGATAGTGATGAACCATCACCGGCCGGTCAAAGCTGTTGGAAATGACGGTTTCTTCGTCGCCGCCGAAATCGTCTCCAAACTTGGCGGGATTGCGGTTTTTCTGCAGCAGCGCGATGGCGTCTTCGTACGTGATCCGCGGGAACGGCGGTTTGATGTTCTCCAACTTCTTGATGTCGCGTTTCAAAGTTTCCAGCTCGCGGGATTTGTTTTTCACCACGCCTTGCACGATGGCGCTGACCAGGCCTTCGCCGAGTTCCATCATGTCGGAAAGTTCGGCGTAGGCCGCCTCGGGCTCGAGCATCCAAAATTCGGTGAGGTGGCGGCGGGTTTTGGACTTCTCGGCGCGGAAGGTCGGCCCGAAGGTGTACACCTTTCCCAGAGCCATGGCGGTGGCCTCGATGTACAGTTGGCCGCTCTGCGTCAGGTACGCCTTCTGATCGTCGATGTAGTTGACTTGGAACAGTGTCGAGGTGCCCTCGCACGCGGCGGGCGTGAACATGGGTGCATCCGTCAAGGTGTAGCCCTGCGCATCCATGAAATTCCGGGCGGAGCGAATCGCCTCGGCGCGGATGCGCAAGATGGCCGCTTGCCGTGGGGTGCGAATCCACAGGTGCCGCTGGTCCAGCAGGAAATCGACTCCATGCTCCTTGAGCTGGATGGGGAACGGCGTAGCTTCCGGGACTTTCTGGACCACATGCACCTGGCTTACGCCAATCTCGTAGCCGCCGGGAGCGCGCTGCTCGGCGCGAATCTTCCCGCTGACCATCACGCTGGATTCCTGCGTCAGTCCCTTGAGCGCCTCAAACGCTTCGGGATTGTCTTTCAGCGAGCAGACACCCTGAATGATGCCGGTGCCATCGCGAAAAATGGGGAAGAGCAGCTTGCCGGATTCGCGGAGATTGTAGAGCCAGCCGCGGATGGTCACTTCCTGGCCGTCATACTGACCGGCATTTTCGATGGTAATTATCGTCATGGTGGGTTTTGCGCCGCTATGCCAAACCAATAGTCTAACAAAGACTGCGCTCCCTGTGCGTCATGCCTTCTAACTCGCCACCTAACCCAACGCCCGTCATTCTGAACGAGGCGAAGAACCTCTCTTCGTGCCTGAGCCGCGAAGGGCTTGCCCTGACGTACGAAGGGATCGGCCACACATCGGTCGCGCTCCAAACGATGTGAGTCGTGAGAAATGCGCTCCCGTAGGGGCACGATACATCCTGTCCCTCCCCCTCCCACTTTTCTTTGGCGTCGGCGACGGTCTTAGGTCACGAACCACGGGTCACGGATCACGGGTCACGTTCTTGTGATGTCGTCACAAGACTCGACGCGCTCTCAGGAAAATTTGGGAAAAATTTTCCCGTTAACTTCTTTGCTTGCCACCCTTACGGAAAAAAAGGGGGGTATAGGGGAGTAACCAACTTGCAAACATGTGGCCGATCTGAAGTTCGGCCACTACACAGCCACGAAGAGAGGTTCTTCGCTTCGCAGACTCCGCTCAGAATGACGAGCGTTGCGTCAGCCGGCGAGTTGGAAGGCAACACGCACGGACTTGCGGCCCGCCTCGCTTCCTGCGTCAGCGTGAACAGAAGTCGGGCCCTTCGATCTGCCCTTAGGGACAGTTTGGCGTAACAACACGATGCGCAGGGAAAGCCAATGGTGAGGAGCGGGGCACCGCATACTGGTCACGACGAGGTGATCATGCGGAAAACAGCACGCATTGCCCTAGCCGCGCTCGCAGTCCTTGTCCTGATCTGCGGATCGCGCCGTGTCGCGGCGCAACAGCAGGAAAGCCGTTTGAACGAATCGGAAGTGTCCGCGACGCCCGCGCCACGGCCCGCAGCGGATGCTCCTTTGCCCACCGCGACAGCGCTGTTGATGAAGAACGACCAGGCCACGGGAGGAGCGGAGGCTTGGAACCGGAGCACTTCGCGAAAAATGAAGGGCGTATACCAGACCGAAGACAATTCCATGTTTTTGGCCATCGAGATTTTGCAGAAGGCTCCCAACAAGTCGCTGTCAAAAATTACGCTGCCTAACGGCGTGACGGTGCGCGACGTGTGCGATGGCAAGAACGCGTGGGTCGAGACGTCCATGGGCGGATACCAGAGCTACACCGGGGCGGCGCTGGCGGCGAAATTGCGCGCCGCGGATTTTCAGGATCGCGCCCGGCTGGAAAAGGCGGCCTCCACGGGCAAAGTGATTGGAACCGAACAGATCGGAGCGCACAGCACCTATGTGCTGGAGTACTCGGCGGAGAAAGGGCTTGCTTCGCGCGTGTATTTCGACGCCGACAGCGGACTGATCGTGCGCACGGTTGACGTGTTCACCTCGCCGGAGGGTCCGTACACCTTGAGATTGGACATGGACGATTATCGCGAGGTGGATGGATTGAAATTCCCGTTCCGCATCAAGCGCACGGAAAAAGGCGCGGTGCTGAATATCCGGCTGACCCAAGTGACCGTGAATCCGCCGCTGGACGACACCCTGTTCCTGAAGCCGGAGTTTGCGAAGTAGCGGCAGGTCGCCAGGACTGCGCGAGGAGCCGCTCCCCATGAACATGCACCGGACACTACTCAGCATCGCCGCATTGAGCTGTCTTGTTGCCGCAGGAGTATCCGCGCAGGACACGCAGCCGGGAACAGCGGCACCGAACAATCCCAGCACCGCCGGCAGTGGCAATGCACAGAAAAACACTCAGGAAGTGGCGGCACAGCAGGATGATCAAGAGCCTTCTGTGGCGGAGGCGGCGCGAATGGCGCGCGCCAACAAGGCCACTGCAAAAAAAGCGGTAAAGAGCTACGACGACGACAATTTTGTCAGAAGCACTCCGATCGTAAAGAAGAACGCGTCCGTTGAAGGCGGTTCCGAAAATGCGGCGAGCGCGCCGATTTCCCCAGCGGAAACCAAGGGCAAAGTGGTTTTGCTGGATTTCTGGGCGTCGTGGTGCGGTCCCTGTCGCATGGCCTTGCCGAAAGTGAAGCAACTACAAGCCGTGTACGGCGGGGAAGATTTTACCGTCATCAGCGTGAGCGAGGACGAGGACGAGGCCGCCTGGAGAGCGTTCACTACGAACCACCAGATGAACTGGACACAGCGGTTCGATGGAGACAGCTCGCTGATGCGCCAATATCAGGTGAACGCTTTGCCGACTTATGTGCTGCTGGATCGCGACGGCAAAGAGGTGCAGCGCTACGAAGGGGAAGATCCGGGACAATCGATCCTGGAGCGGATCGAGCCGCAATTGAAGCAAGTACTGCAGAAGTAAGCCGCGGGTGGCCTCGCCATTCCGCCAGGCCACGCTGCGCTCCGAGCGTCTGGCGCGCATTTCTCAGGACTCACACGGTTTCAGATCTGCTCAGCACGTAAAAAAACGCCGTCATTCTGAGTGCATCCGACGAGGATGCACGAAGAATCTCAATTGACCCGAAAGCACAAGATGCAGATCGGTTGAGATCCTTCGCTGCGCTCAGGATGACAGGATTATTTTAGTTTGGAAGGTAAGACGCAAGGGTTGAGATCCCCTCGAGGCTCGGGGCATGCCTTCGCTGTGCCCTTCGCTGACGCTCAGGGTGAACACAAGACGCGCCCTCAGGGGCTGAAGCCCAATTGATTGCCCAGCGCTTATGTCGCGGCTGAAGCCACGACCCACAAAACCTTTAGCTCGGCTTGCCGCCCTGGAGGGCGGCGCTACAAGTAGCAACATTTCAGACGCACCACACTAGGAATCTTCCCACGCTTCTTCCAGGCGATCGAGGGATTTGGCGGCCGCGGCAAGTTGATCGGAGAGGCTGGTGTTGTCGGGAGCGGGTTTTTCCTTCAGCTCCAGCGTGAAGGGTAATGGAGAAGTCGGCGCGGAACGCAGCAGTTTAACGGTAGGAAGCCAGTCAATCGTGCCTTCGTAGGGCAGAAGGTGCTCGTCCTTTTCCCCGTGATTGTCGTGAACATGGGCGCTGGCGATCAGATCCTTCATAGGTTCGAAAGCTCTGGCAATGCGCTGGTCTTCAGGCCCATCCGCCAGATGCGCGTGACCGATGTCGAAATTGAACCGTAAGCCAGTCAGGCGGGTCTCGTCCAGGAACGAACGCAGGTAGTCGGGCGCGCCCATTTCACTGGTGGTGTTTTCCAGGCAAATGGTGACACCGACGTGTTTGGCATGAAGCATAAGGTGCTCGAGCGAACTGAAAGCCGCGTCACGCTTGCGCAGATCGGCAGCTTCTCGTATGCCTCCCATGTGCACGATCAATCGCGGAAAAGGAAGATCCTCGGCCACGTCGATAACCCGCTTGAATTCGTCCATGGCCTCGATGCGGCGGACCCTTTCGACTTCGGTGACCGACAAGGGGCTGGCGCCTTCGCGATTGAGGTTGAGGTCGCGGGTGGTGGGCGCATGGAGGGAGCTGAGTTGAAGATGATTGTCCGCCAAGGCCAAGGCGATCCCGCGCACTTCCTCTCTGCTGACGTAGTCAAAATGGCTGCGCGCCGCAAAGATTTCCACGGCCTGGAATCCTGCCCGGTGAATGTGAGCAAGCAACTCGCGATTGAGTTTCTTGGAAATGAACAGGTAGGTCGAGAGGATGCGTTGCATAAAGTATGAGTGTAGCCGTGAGTTAAGAGAGTTGAAAGAAAAGACCAAGAGGCAAGCAGGATCAGTTAACAGCGGGACGATGTTCCTGCGTGTTTGGTGGAAAGCCGGGCGCGCGGGTGGGATTCAGTAGCCGATGGCGGCGCCATTGTCGCGCGGGTCTGCGGCGCCATATCGTTCGCCGGTTTTGGGGTCGATGCCGATGGCATTGACCAGGCCGATGTGCCCACGGCGCTTTAATTCGTAGCCGCGGGCCTTCATCTGCTCCTCTATCGCGGGCGAAAACAGTTTCTCCAGAATCAGATCGTCGGGAAGCCATTGGTGATGAAAGCGTGGCGCATTGATGGCCGACTGCGCGTCCATGCCCAAGCGCATCCAGTTCAGGATGGAGAGAAGCGTGACGGAAATGATCGTGGGGCCTCCCGGCGAGCCGGTGACGAAACTGAGTTGCCCATCACGCAGAACGATAGTGGGTGTCATCGAGCTGAGGGGGCGCTTGCCCGGCGCGATGGTATTGGCTTCCGACTGAATTAAGCCAAACAGCGCGTTGGGGACGCCGGGTTGCGTGGTGAAATCATCCATTTCGTCGTTGAGCAGGAATCCCGCGGAGCAGGCGACGTGCGAACCATAACTATCGTTCAACGTGAAGGTACTGGCGACCGCATTTCCGGCGGCATCGACCACGGAAAAATGAGTGGTGTGCCGCCCTTCGCCCAAACTGACAATGGTGTTGGGCGCAGTGGTGGCGGTTACGTTGGAACCGCAGACGTGCGGATTGCCGGCGCGCACCTGGGTGCTGGAACTGGCCCGTACCGGATCGATGGTCTCGACCAGATCCTTGGCGTAACACGGACTGGTCAGGCCGGCTACCGGCACGTTGGCGAAATCGGGGTCGGCCAAATACGCGGCGCGGTCGGCGAACATCCGGCGCATCACTTCGGCGACCATGTGCACGCTTTGCGGATCGTCCCAGCCCTTTAGCGGCACGCCTTGGAGCATGTTCAGCGCTTCGATGACCACGACGCCACCGGAACTTGGCGGCGGGGACGAAATCACCTGCCAGCGTTGGCCATTGATAGTGTAATCGGCCTGCAACACTTCCCGAATTTTCGGCTGATAGTTCGCCAGGTCGTCCAAAGTGATCAGACCGCCCAGCGCGGCCATGTCGCCGGCCAGCATCTGCGCGGTTTGTCCTTTGTAGAACTCGTTGGGACCATTCCTGGCGATGCGTTTCAGAGTCGCGGCCAATTCCGGCTGCCGCAAGGTTTCGCCGACGTTGAACATCTTGCCGTCGTTGAGGAAGATGTGATGGCTCATGGAGAAGCGTTGCAAATCGGGGCGCTCTTCCTGAAATTCATGAAGCAGTTTTTCCGTGACGGGAATGCCTTGCTCGGCATAGCGGATTGCCGGCTGCAACACGTCGGCGAGCTGCAATTTCCCGTGGGTTTGCAACGCAAGCGCCAGGCCGGCAACGGTTCCGGGAATGGCGACCGAGCGATAGCCGACCGTGGAGGCTTGCTTGTCCAGAGTGCCGTCGGGCTTGATGTACATATCGCGCGTGGCTTTGCCCGGAGCCATTTCGCGGTAGTCGAAAAAGTTGGTTTTGCCGGTAGCGAGGCGCACGAGCATGAAACCGCCACCACCGATGTTGCCCGCGGCGGGTTCCACCACGGCGAGCGCGAAGGCCGTGGCAACAGCGGCATCCACGGCATTGCCGCCGCTCTTTAGAATTTCGATTCCCGCCTGCGACGCCAGCGGTTCATCGCTGGCAACCATGCCGTGAGGAGCGCGCACAGCTTCACGGGGCCACTCCTTGGGAATATCTGGAAAGTAGGATTCGGCTGCGCTTTGACCCTTCGACGGAAGAGGAAGCAAAGTGATGGCAAGCACGAGGCACAGTGAAAAGCAGATTCTTCGAGCCATGACAGAAAAAACACTAAGTGAATCAGGCGGGAGCGTCAAGGCGGCGGCGCGCGGAGGAGTTGTATTTCACGGCGGTATAGACAGCCGGGAGAAGCAGCTACTCAGCGAGAAATTCAATTTCGGGAGGTCCCGGCAGCAGTCCGGCAGCAGTGCCTCGTTCGATCAGTTCGCGCACGGCTTTTTTGCCCTTCTCGCCATAACCCAGGGTCCATTTGTTGACGTACATGCCGACAAACTGGTCGGCAAGATCGGCGTCCATATCGCGGGCAAATTGCATAGCGTAATTAAGCGCTTCCTCACGATGCTCGAGGCCGTAGGCCACGCTATTGCGGATGGTTTTAGCGATTTGCCGGCCCATCTCCGGACCCAGGGCGCGGCGAACGGCGTTGCCGCCAAGGGGCAGCGGGTATGAAGTGAGTTCCTGCCACCAAATGCCCAGATCAATGACCCGGTGCAGTCCCAATTGCGGGAAGAACAACTGACCCTCGTGAATCAGCAGACCCGCTTCGACCACCTCATTGCGGACCGCTTCAATGATCTTCTCGAAGGGGATGACCACGGCCTCGAAGTCCGGCTGGTACAGCTTCAGGGTGAGATACGCGCTGGTCTTCAGCCCTGGCACGCCGATGCGCCGGCCTTTCAGCTCCTGCGGCTTCATGGAGTGCGTGGCCACGACGATGGGACCATAACCTTCGCCGAAGCTGGCGCCACAATCGAGCAACACATATTTTTCGCGCAAGCTGGGATAAGCGGCGAAACTCAACGCGGTTACATCGTAGGTCTCATGCAGCGCGGCCTCGTTCAAGGACTGAATGTCGGAAAGAATGTGGGTGTATTTATAGCCGGGAGTGGGCAGCTTGTGGGTGGCCAAGGCATAAAACATGAACGCGTCGTCGGAATCGGGAGAATGTGCCAGCTTGATTTCCCGGGGCTCTTTTTCCGTTTGGGAAGCCACTTGTCTTCCGGACATGGGCGTATCGCTTCCTTGACCCGGGCCGCTTTCTGGGCAGAGACGACTTCGCCCTCGTGCGAACGCTCCGGGAGCACATGAGGGTGAGGTCGAGCTGTAAGGACAGGTGAGCTCGAGGCCGGGGCTTACTTTTCAGTCCAAAGACTAGCATAGACGTGCGCATCGGACAAACACACCCGGATTCCAGGTAGCGCTCACAATTTTGTGCTGCTGAGAGCACTACCCAGATTCCACGACCACCCAGTTTGGCTACGACTATCGAGGGCGTCGCACCTCAGTTACCGACCAGAACGGCAAGACAACTAACTATGCCTACGACGACGCCGACCGGATGATTAGCGTTACGGACCCGGCAGGCAAGGTAACCAGCTATGGATACGATACCGAAAACAACTTGACCAGCATTCAGGACCAAAGGGTATTAGGCTTTTGACGGACGATCGCAGCCAGCCATACTTGGGAAATGGAAACGTTCCGACCCCAGTCTGTAAAGCAGAGCTTAAGTCCTAGTCTATTGACTGCACGTTGGTCTCATGCAATTGTAGGAAACTCAATTTGAGACATGCTCGGTGCAGATCGCAGACCTCATCCTACCTGTATTTGCAGTGATCCTAACTGGCTGGATCGTTGGGTATACAGGCTATCTGTCGCGGACATTGTCTGACGCGCTGATCCACTTCGCCTATAACATCGCAATGCCGGCGCTTCTGATCGTCACGATTGCACAAGAACCCGGTCATTCGCTGATCAATTGGCGCTTCCTGGTTGCCTTTGGTGGTGGCTCTCTCCTCTGCTTCCTCCTGGTGTTCGGGGTCATGAGCATTTATGTATCCCGAAATCTGGCAAGCCGAACGATGCATGGCATGGCGGCATCGATGACCAATACCGGCTTCGTCGCCTTACCGGTCCTGGTGGCGATCTATGGGCAGCGAGCGGTGCTGCCGGCGGCGATCGCCACGGTATTCGTGGCCGTGGTGATGTTTCCAGCAGCGGTGGTGTTGCTGGAACTTGGTCAGCGGGATGCACATGGCTCAGGCACGGCCCCACTCGTGACAGTTAAACATGTGGTGCTTAACCCGCTGGTCATATCAACCCTGATCGGCATGCTTTGGTCGGTCCTGGGTCTCCGCATGCCCGGGCCGGTCACCGCTTATTTGGGCATCTTCGCCGATGCGCTCACGCCTTGCGCCCTGTTCGCCATCGGACTGGGGCTGTCGATCGATGGATTGCGTGCCAACATTCGGCAAGCTTCGCTGCTCCTGGCCGTCAAGCTCGTTATCATGCCTCTGATCGTGTACGGATTGAGCATATCCTTGGGACTCGATCCCCTCTACACGATTGCGGCGGTAATCTGCGCCGCAGTGCCCACGGCCAAGACCGCCTACATTCTTGCGGGAGAGTATCGCTGCGAGGAAATGATGGTAGCGTCGACAGTCTCGATGACAACTCTAGCTTCCGTCGTCTCGTTGGTGGTCTGGCTTTATGGGCTATCCGGGCTGGCAACCCGCATCGCTGCCCGATAAGGGCTGTGCATTGGACAGGTCTGTCCCCAGTTTTCCTGAAGCATTAGGCAGATTGGACCGATAATCAGCCTTCCGGGACAAAGCATCTCAATTCGGTTCCGTTTTTTTGGACGGCTGGCGATCGAAATGGATCAGAAAGTGATAACCAGGTTCCGTCATTGAAGTGTCCAGAGCTTTGCCGTCCGCGGTCATTTTCCCAGCGAAGATCGCCTGAAAGATGGTGATAGAGATCTGGCGCGAATCCTGGTTGTAAGAGACTTTGCTTGCCAGCGCGCCTTTGAATTTCTCTTCCGGACAATCGAGAAGGACCATCAGGCCGTCCTCGGTGTTGTGGATATGAAAGATAAAGTGGACTTTGAGACCTCTGCCCTCGTCCTCCACGCCCGCCCAATCGCCGTCGAAAATGGTGGGCGGGGCCGACTTGGGATTCTTCGCCTGCCAGGTCAGGCGCTTGAAGTTCAGCGGAAACGAGCCTTCCTGGGTCCAAACGCCGGTCATCTCGGAGTTCGATGCGTTGACCGTCGCCTCATAGGAGGCAACCCTGGATTCAAGGTCTCGATTGCTGTTCGGCTTCCAGTAGGAGAACCGAAGGATCAGACGACTGCCGTCGAACGAACCGCCGATCGCGGGAACGCCGGAGATGTTCTGGTCGATATGGTCCAGGAGCGCCGTCATCTTTCCCTCGGGCGTTGTGTTCATATGAAGCACCAGATGGTAGGCGGTGCCCTGAAAGACCAAAACGCCATCCCAGTCGCCGGCAAGCGGGAAGGTGGCTGAGCCGGATTGAGCGCTGGCCAGATGAGGGAGAAGTCCCCACCCGAGCAGCATTGCAGGCAGAAAGATTGCCTTCATGCGGTTCCTCGACTTCGAACGGCACAATCGAATCCAAAAGAGATTGTGTGTCAGTATATTATTGCCCCTTACACACTGAGCGGATGCGGCAGCGGAAAAAAATTGGAGTGGCTGTCGATTTTCGGCTTCCCGAACGACTATCTGATAACAGAACGATGAGCTACGGTTCTGTAAGTTAGCAGGAAACGAGTTATCGGAAACAAGCCACAGGAAACAAGGAGGAAAAGTTATGCCGCAGTATCTGGTTGCTATGTACCTTCCCGACGACTACGACCCGTCGGTCGAAACCGAAGCGACAATCGAGGCGATACACGCGCTCAACCGCGAAATGATTGCTGCCGGCGTCAGGAAGTTCGCCTGCGGCCTTTCCCCGGCCAGCAACGCCAAGTCGCTGCGGAAGCAGCCCGACGGCAAGGTGCTGGTCACCGACGGGCCGTACACGGAGACCAAGGAGCACATCGGCGGTTTGTTGATACTTGAAGCCGCTAATTTCGACGAGGTGCTCGCATGGGCACGCAAGGGAACCGCCCTCGGCAGTGCGCCGGTCGAGGTGCGCGAGATTCTTTTCCGCCCGGCTCCAACACCAGAACCCGGCGGAAGCAAGTAAACAACCTGGCCACTGGCGCATGTGCCGATTAGTGGGTGGGTTCGACCGCGCCAGGCATAACGCCCTTTAAGGGTTTTGAAAGATCCTTCTCCAACTCGGGGTGGGGCAGAGGCTTGCGAGGCAGCATCTGATCGCGCATGGCGGTGTTGTACACGAAGATGGCTTCGACCAAGGCCGCTTGGGCCAAATCCTCGGGTTGCAGGCGTTCGTAGGTGTCCATGTTGGAATGGTGGGTGCGCGAGCCGTAATCCAAGGGATCCTGAATAAACTGGAAGCCCGGGATGCCGATGGCATCAAACGCTTCGTGGTCGGTACCGCCGGTGTCGCGCACGCTGATGGTGGAAACTCCCAAATCCTTCAGCGGCTCGATCCACTGGGCGAAAATCGGAGCTTCCGCGTCGTTTCCTTGCAGGTAAATGCCGCGAATTTTGCCGCTGCCATTATCCAAATTGAAGTAGGCGGAAATTTTCTGGGAATCGGGTTTCAATTCGACGGGCCCGGCGGCATCGCGGTCGAATTCCGTGATGCGCAGTTGGTCGGGAGCGGTCGAGCGGGGAACGAATCCAAAATGCTGTTTGACATAGTTATAGGAGCCAAACTCACCCTGCTCTTCCCCGGTCCACAGGCCCACGCGGATGGTGCGGCGAGGTTTGACATGTAAGGTATTGAGAATACGCATGACTTCCATGGCCACGATGGTGCCGGCGCCGTTGTCGGTCGCGCCGGTAGCCGACGCCCAGGAATCCAGGTGGCCTCCGAGCATCACCAGCTCATCTTTCAACTTTGGGTCAGTGCCGGGGATTTCGGCGATGGTGTCGAACCCGTGTTCGTGATCACCGGTGAACTGTGTGTCGATGTTCAGTTCGATGGTGACCGGGACATTCGCTTTCAGCAGACGATACACGCGGCCGTAATTTTCAATGGCCGTGGCGGCAACCGGCAGTGGATTGGCGCGGTCCTTCTGGTAAATCATCCAGCCAAAGCCGGCGCCGGAGTCGTCGAAAATGGTTCCGCCGGAACCGCCACCGTTGCGGCCATCGCGACCAGGGGTGAGCACCGCCAGGGCCTGTTCCGCGGCCAGGAATTTGCCAACTTTCTCGCGGAATTCGAGCTTCTTGAGATACTCCTGGAAAAAGTTTGCGTTTTCGTTAAGGTGAATCGGGAAATCCTGAATTCGCTTTAGATCAGCCTCTTCGTCGCGTACGAACAAGGGCTTGTCCACGGGTTTGACTTCCCGCATTTCTCCGTACAAAACAATTTTGCCCGCGAGCTTCCCTTTATATTTGTCGAAGTCCTTTTCCTCTTTGATATCGACCCACACGGCCGAGCCGCTCACAGCTCCTTTGGTTGCCGGAGACCACGGCGCTGCTTGCGCGATGAAGACAGCGGTATCGGGGACGGTCATGCGCACCCAGGTGTTTAACTGCTTCCAGCCCATGCCGAACGCGCCCCAGTCCTCCAGATGCGCGTTGGCGCAACCCATCGCTGTGAACTGATCGCGAGTCCACTCGTTAGCCTTCTTGAGATTCTCCGAGCCGGTGAGGCGGGGACCGATGCCGTCCATGAGTGCGGAGGCATACTCCATGACGTGGGAGTGCGCCGTGGCCTCCTCGCGAATCCTGCCGTACATTTCCAGGTCCAAAGTCTCGCGCGCGGGCTGCGGGAGTTCGTAAGAAGGGCGCTCCGGTTCTTTGGCGGCTTCTTTTTTGTCGTTCTCGCCGGCGAAAACGCTGAAGGCAGAAGCAGCCAGCATCACGGCAGCGGGCAGCACAAACAGTTTTGGTGTCATGGATATTCCCTTGGATCGAAGCAGCGAGGATAGCAAAAGCGGCAGCGCGGAACAACGCGGGGAATTGCCGGCGGCGGTTGATCGAAGGAACGCGGTGGCTGCAACCGGTATCAAATACAGCATGACGATATTTGGTACAACGCCGCGAGGCTTGACGGTTGGTATGATGGTTTTGCATTCATCGCAGAAACCCCTCGCGTAGTCTTGCGATCGCGGCCACGAGTGAAACACCATGTTAGCAATCGCGCACAAAGAGATTCTTCACGAATTTCAAGGTCTAGTTGAGAGCGCTGCCACGGCGCAAGCGCTGATGGAGCAGATCGCCAAGCGACTGCACGAAAAAATGACTCGGTACAACTGGGTGGGTTTTTATCTGGTTGACCCGGCCGACAGCGGCTATTTAATCGTCGGTCCATTTGCTGGTAGCTTTACCCCCAACGCGCGCTTTCCCATCACCATGGGACTGTGCGGAGCGGCTGCCAGCAGCGGAAAGGTCGTGGTGGTGCAGGATGTCAGCAAGGATCCGCGCTATCTTGCCGGGTCATCCCTAGTGAAATCAGAAATAGTGGTGCCAATCTTCACGAACAAAAAATTGGCCGCGGAACTGGACGTTGAAAGTTATTTCACGGACACGTTTGCGCCATCCGAGCAAGAGTTCATTGGGAGTTGCGCGGACATCGTGGCGAACTATTTGAGCAAAGTGAAGTGAGTTTGCGTGAGGAACTGGTCCAATATCTCACCTTCGGGCCGCACGCCTCATAGCCCTGGGATAACAGTATTCAACCGATGGAGACCGAGACAGAGTTGCATCCGGTGAGAAATGCAAGCTACGCGGCTGATACCAGGTGGGCAATGGCGTCGTCGAAAGTGACTTTGCCATCGAGATACGGTTGCCAGTATAGCTGCAGAAGCAGGTGATATTGCTCCCATCCCCGCTGCGACAAAATATCCTGTAACGCATGAGGAACCGCATTCGGTTTGGTTGACTGGGACGAAGCGTCGGAGCTGGCGGCGTCCGCGGGGTTCTTGAACAGCGGGCGAAGCACTTCGCTGGTGGTGTAGATGATCAGGGCATGCCAGAGATCGCGAGGAATGGGCTTGTCGCGTTGCTTGCATTCACGACTGATAGCGGCTTCGACGGGTGTAGCGATGCCGTGGGAGGCTTCGTGAAATAAAACTTCGAGAGCTTCGGAGCCTTGGTTACGAGGGTCGGAGCTGGCGATGGTGACGCGAAGAGGATCGAGTGTGGTGTACGCTCCGGCAGAATTGGCGTAAGCACAGACATCGACCCGAATTTTTTCCTTAGGCCAACTGGTTTGGTAGATATCGGCGAGACGCTCGGAGAGTCCGACGCCTTGTTCCCTGACCAGAGGCGCAACACGAATAACCCAGCGGCGGTTGCCACGGTCCTGGTCGGGCCACCAGTGGGCGCGATAGATGGGCGCGACGGCGTCGAGAATGGCGCCCACATTTCCAGGGAGGCCAGCATCGCACCGAGGGTGCTTGTGACCGGTAACTTCGTCGCAGTCCTCGAAATCTTCCAGCTGGTTCTTCAACAGCGCCAAGTCGATGTTGACCAGCAGGTCTTTGCCGGCATAGTTGGCGGCGTAATAGGCCACGGCGTTGTCCCAAGCTTTCTGCTCGACGGGAGAAAGCGGGTTGGCGGCCCGGGTCGGTTGTTTGGGAGGCGCCTGCATGCGAAGGCGCGCCTCGTGGTATAGATAATGGTGCAGATTCACCCAGAAGCCGCTGTGAAATTCGAACACGGGGAGCGGACCGTAAAGGGAGTCGACCTGCTGTGACCGGCAGGGAGCCGGCAAAAGGGTCAGCGCAAAACTGATGCCGCCCACGAGAGCGCACCGCAGAAGGACCGTCCGCATAGTCTGGGAGAATGTTAGCTTAACTTGTGCCGCGCTCAAATTGTTTGAGCTGGTGCGATGGGTTTACCAGTGATCCCCAGGCGGAAGCTCAATACTCTTCGGGAGAATTGAGCCAGCGCTCGAGGCGAGCTTGTTGTTCGGCGCTTACGGTTTCGAAACTAATGCCCATGCCCAGGCCGGGACTGACATAGACGACGCGACCAATGGCTTCGAATACCTCATCGTGATGTGTGATCCGCAGACGGACCTGCGCACCATTGCTGATGGGATTCAGCGTGTCGATGTAGCAGCCGGTACGACTAATGTCGCCGGTGCGGGCTGCAAACTTCGCGCCGCGAGGGAGTTCCACGATTTCCGCCGCGAGTACTAAGGGGTACCGCGGCGCACTCCGCCGTTCGACAGTTACATCCGGCATGCTCCTCCGTTCGCGCCAGCAACACGAATGGCGTGCCTGCCAGGAGGGAAGCGTATGCAACTGGAGGAAAAACCGCGGCTGGATGATCCTATCTCATTCTCCTGCCGGAGGCAGCGCGCATCAATAGACCGGCGGAAGTAAGTGCTGGTTAGTAAATGCTTCGGCTTCCGCCGCCATGAATGCGTAGTTAATGGGCGGAGCCGAGGGTTTTGGTGGCTCACGGGGAGGAGGAATGGAGACGATCGCGTCCCGAGTTCCTACTCGACTTTAGGATCGATGCTGGTTCCCACAGCGCCTTGGTGATCGCCAGCGTGCAAGACGCCACTGCTGTCGCGAAAGAACGAACGCGTTCCGGTCCTCCCGTACTCGGTAGGAATTGCGGCAAGTTCGTAGACGGCCGGCGCTCCGACGTCGTTCGCGCCCACAATGACATAGCGAAAGGAATAACCTTCTTTCCTCCCGGCAGCGAGCTGCGCGTCGACAAGTCCGGCGCGCTCATTTTTGGCGGCGCCGCTTTTCGGCGGACCAAGTTCCGCCAAGGTCTGAGGCAGGTGCATATAGGTGACGCGATACTTCTCGATTGCGGCCACCAGTTCTTTCAAAGAGGCGATAGCCGATTTTTCGTTGTTCTGAATTTCGGCGCGATCCCACTCTTCGGCCAGTGTGGGCAGATCCAGCAGGAGCAAACCAAGAGAGAGGAGTTTCCATTGATTGTTTTCACGAACCAAGCCCATGATGACGCGGCGGGAATCAGCATCCGAAGCACCCACGGTTTTGACGCTAAGAGGCAAATAGGCGAGATTGTCGCGAATGTCGGGCTTGCCAATTTCCAGTTCGGTGGTCAGTGAAGGAGTGGCGCACAGAACAACCAGATCGCCGGCACCGGAGGTTTGGGAACGCGGATTTCCTGGTTCATCGACCAGCACGAAACGCTTCAGCAAGGTGCTCTGCGCGGTGTTGGTCATGGCCGCAAAGGCGGTGGCGTTTCGGGCGGTCAGGAACTCGGCAAAATGCCTAGTGTCCTGAGAACAGGAAGCCGCAAGGATGTCGCGCAGCACGCCGGCGGGATTGTTGCCGGCGTCGGCTTGTGCGGCGTTGGTGTGAATAAAGGGCGAAAACAGTACGACTATGGCGAGCCCGTTCCAGGCAGTTCGCGCTAATTTCCCGATCAACATCTCAATCTTTCGCCGCCGACAGGATGCCCGCCAAGTTTTGCGTGAACAACGAACGGGGCAACACTTGGCTGGCACCGGCGGCCTTGGCCTGTTCAGCCAAATCGCGCTGCACATGCGACAAAAACGAAACTATCGGCAGCTCTTTTTGGGTTGCCCGCAGACGCCCAATGGTTGCCAGGGGATCGCTCTTGGCGTTTAAGTCGATGATGACGAGTTTGGTGGGGGGATCCAGCATGCCGGCAAGCAAAGAGCCGTCGCCGGTCACCTCGAACTCGACGCCAACATGCTTGGCGGTCTCCGCCACCTTCATCTGAAAGAACAGGTCATCCATTAGCGCCACGACCCTTCCCATACGTCCTCCCATCCAAGTCATTTTCCGAGCGTTTGCCTGTAATTCAACATGCCTTACAATGAGCGTGCCCTCGGGAGGTCTCTGATGCAACCCCTTTCTCCATCTCCCCTTCAGGCACCGATCTCGATGCTGGAGAAGACGCCCGCTGTGCTACAACTGCTGCTGGGTGACCTTCCGGAGGATGTGCTGGAGTGGAAACCTGCGCCAGAGCGCTGGTCCATCGCAGAGGTTCTAGAGCACATGCTGATGATCGAGAAGCTCTACGAACAGCGGGCGCGCCGGATCGTGCTGGAAGATTCGCCGGTGCTGCCCAAATCTGAAGCTCCAGAAGGTCAGCAACGGAGGGGAAAAACGGCTGGGCAATCTCTAGACGAGTTCGTTCCGCTGCGCCGCGCTTTCACATTCTATCTGCATTCCATTCCGTCGACGGCCGGCGGGCGTACCGGCCATCACGCTGAACTCGGCACGGTCACGCTTTCCCAGATGTTGCATGAACTGGCGAATCACGATTTGGGACATTTGCGGCAAGTTGCTGAACTGTACCGAGCTCACAGTTTTTATCCACATGGCGGACCGTTTCAGAAGTACTCGAATCCGAAACCATGAGTAACCATCCGGAAGACCTGCGGCTAAGCTCAGCGAGCCCACTGGAACTGACCATTTATGGCCGCCCGGGATGCCATCTGTGCGAAGAGGCCAAGGCGGTGATAGGTCCGATGGCTAAGGAGTTTGGAGCCACGCTGCGCGAGGTGAATATCGACGCGGACGACGAGCTTGCGGAGCGCTACAGCTGGGATATTCCGGTGATTTTCATTGGAGCGCACAAAGCGGCCAAGCATCGCGTTGATCCCCGGCAGTTCCGCCGGCAATTGCAAGAGGCGCGTGAACGAGCCGAAACGTTAAAGAAAAGGGCCTAAGTATGGATTAATGCTCGCCCGCCGGTTCGTGGGCGCCGACGGTCTTGTCAGGCACGTCACCGGGACGACCTTTCACGCGATCATAGACACTCAACGCGGATACCGAGCCGAGCGCCTCGTTATAGAAGGTGGGGACGCCCAAGGCGGTGCGCAGCTCCTCATTGAACTTGCGCAGGTTCATCAGCTGGGATGCCAAGGCGGGTAGTTTGGTACCGTCGTCCGTCAGCAGGAATTTCTGGTAACCCGCATCCCATAAGCGGGTGAACTTGCTGTTGAGCATAATGGTGGGCAAGACGGTCATCTGAAAACGGCCGTCGGGGTTTTGCCGGAATTCCGCGCCGGCTCCGTATTTTTCGACGCGAACCACGCCGCGAGTGCTGCCCACGGAAAAACCAAGAGAGGCGAGGGTATCCATGGTTTTCTTCTCGAACCGCTCGTCGACGTTCCACATAGGCTTTTAGGCTAAACAATCTTAGAGGCGGTGTAAAGGTCTGCCACGCCATGGCAATCCTGTGGAAAATTGGACCGGACCGTGCTGGCCGGTCCGAATGTAAATATTTCTTCAGTTGCCCCTTTCAAGCTTGGCCGGTAGTATTCGCGAAAAAATAACCTGGTAGTCTTGGGCGGTTCACAAAAACCTAGACAATTTAGGTCGAGGAAATTGCTTCGGAGTGGGTTCTGCCGCACTGACAAATGGGGGAGGGGTGTTGACACGAGGCGTACTGTCGGACTGGTGTTAGTAGCTTGCCTATCATTGTTTGTGTTCCCCTCGAGGTCTTCGGCACAACAGACTCTCGGCGGGATAACGGGCACGATCACGGACCCATCGGGGGCGGCCGTACCGAACGCGACGGTAAGAGCGGTGAATACAGCGACCAATCTGGAGGTGGCCGCGCAAACGAAATCCAATGGTTCGTTTGTGATTGCGGAGCTTCCCGCGGGAACGTACAAGCTGACAATTACCAAAGAGGGTTTCAAAACTGAAACGCACACTGAAGTGCTGGTCAACGCCGAACGAACCACCACGGTGGATACCAGGCTGCAGGTGGGTTCGGTCAGTTCCATCGTGGAAGTAACCGCGGTTTCGCTGATGAATGAGTCAGACACCACGAATGGGTATGTAGTAGACACACAAACGATTCAAGACACGCCGCTGGGGACGGGGAGTTTTACGCAACTGGCAATACTGAGCCCAGGGGTGCACGCGGATTTCCTGGGAGGCTCGGGTTCCAATAGTGGTTTGGGCAACCAGGCCATATTTGCCAACGGGAACCGCGATACGAGCAATGTGTTTTCTTTGAATGGAGTTAGCACCAACAATCTGTTCAACGGAAAGTCCACGAGCCAGGTTGGAGAGAATCGTTTTGTACTGAATACCGGTGAAAATTTTGGTTCGGGAGGGTCGATTCAGACGAGCACATCCGTCTACGGTGCGATTGGACAGGCGCTGCCGACGCCGCCACCCGATGCCATCCAGGAGATCGCCGTTAACACGTCGATGTACGACGTATCACAAGGTAACAACTCCGGCGCACACATCGGGGTGCTGACGAAGTCGGGCGGCAACACGATTCACGGCAGCGTGTGGGAGCAGTACCAGAACAGCGCCATGAACGCCACGCCGTTTTTCTACAATGCCGCCGGCACGCCTAAGCCGTTCCTGAATCGTAATCAGTTTGGAGCAACCCTTGGAGGTCCGATCAAGAAGGACAAGCTGTTTTATTTTTTGTCGTATCAAGGTGCGCGCATAGCCGATGCGGAGACCGCGACGAAAGATGTCACCGTGCCGCTAACGCTCACGAATGACCGGACGGCCTCGGGCATCGCCAACACGATCAATAGTAGTTTCTGCCAGCAATCCTACACTCCTTCCTATTGCCCATTCTTACCCAGTATGGTCAGCGCACAGGCGATGAGCCTGCTGAATGCCAAGCTCCCGAATGGCCAGTATCTGATTCCGAGCGCGCAAATCACGAATCCGACGACCGCCACCACACTGGGCTACGACGCGGTGGTGCAAGGACCGAACTCGCAGGCGAGAGTGGACCAGGGAATAGGAAGCATAGATTACGTGGTGAGCGACAAAGACCGACTATCCGCAAGGTATTACTTCCAAGACAACCCCACGACCAACCCATTCGGAGCGGTGGGTTCGTTGCTGGGCTTCCAACAGCAACTGTCCGCCGGCAGCCAGGTAATCTCGCTCACCAACACCGCGATTCTGGCGCCCAATTTGACTTGGGAGCAGCATGTCGGGTTTACACGACTGAGGGCGTACGCGAACACCGGGCAGGAGTTCACCCCGAGTCAGATGGGCATCAGTTTGCTAGGTTCTACAACTTTTCCGCAGTTTCAAATCGGCGTTGCTGACCCCACCATCACCTATGGCCTGGAGTGGGGACCAAGCACTAGCTTTGGCAACGCTGGGATGTTTCAGAATCAGTGGGAATATGGAACGTCAGTAAACGTGGTGAAAGGCAGCCATACCTTCAGTCTCGGTTTAGTGTGGGACCATACTCAGCTTAACATCATCAATCACAACACCAACACCGATCAAGTGTACTTCACCGATTTTGGCACTTTTGCGGAAGGACAGGTGCACGATGGGACAGCGTTTTCGGGTTCGGCAAACCGCTACTACAGGTCTGATACCGTCGGCGCGTATGGCAACGACA
>DASPVD010000055.1:0-4216 GCA_035622555.1 Candidatus Eremiobacteraceae bacterium
CACTTGAATACGAACGGAGCCCCAAGCCAATGCGCTACTATCGGGACGTCGCAGCCTCGTTGAATCACGAGGCGCATGTGAACCAAGTGCTCTACCTAGTCCCCAATTACGATCTGCTTCAATTTATTTCCGCCTTCTTCCATAACTACCCGTGTCGCGTGTTCTTCGGTCTGGTAAAGGACTGGCACGGCCAGCTTCTGGACCTGCCGGTCTCTTGCAGCTCAGAGACCCGTTGCTGCCGATTTCGGGAGACTCTCGATCACGCTCCTGCACATGTCGAGGAGGCAACGATTTCCCCGTGAGCGGTTTGTTTGCCCTGCCGTTGGCATTTCTTTGACGCGCTATTGCCTCGCCATTGGCTTTCCTCGATGCGCCGCAAGTGGCTGAGTGAAGGGAGGTTGGGCATTTACTATCCCCGATTCTGTGATGTTCACTGGACGAACCCGAGGTTATCGGACTTGGCTAGTGGTGCGATGATTGGCGCTAACGTTTCGTATGAGCTAAGGATTAGTTCCGAGTAGCCCGTCATTCGCCTACAATCGCGGCGAACCCCAACAGCACTTCAACCTTCCCACAAGCGGACTTATGGCCCCTGTGGCCCAACTGTTCAGCTTCCGGTTTGCTCAGTCCTGTTCAGGTCTTATTGGTCACAAAGCGGGAGAACTTCACGGCGGTGGGCAGCGTGAAGGTAGAGCGTGAGGTGGCTGAATTGACGAGGGCGTCGGAGACTAACTGCGATGCGTGCCGTCCGCGGATCATCGAAGCTCCTTCGTAGCGCTGCAGCATATACTCCTCGTGAGTTGGATAGTAACCGGAATAATCGCCCGCGTACCCGATTATCGAGGCCGAGGCGGCCCCCGTAGCGGCTTTGAGTGCCTTCTCGAGGCGAAACGCCGTCGTTATCGTGGGCTCGCCCGGATACGTCGCGAATTGATGGCCCGCGACTCTCAACGTGTGGATCGGCACGAAATCCGCGGGCGCCAATCGGAACACCGCTTGCAAAACGGCCTCCACTCCAGGCAAGCCCAGCGATTTCGGAAACTGAGGGTCCTTGTGATCGAAATCTTGGGAAACCATGCTCTCCTGCACAACAAGCGGGAAAAGTGAACTATGGCCGTCTGTCGCCCCGCCGAATGCCGGCGCTCCAATCGCCCACGCATGCCGAGACTTGGGGGGCGGGAGTGCCTTCTCAAGGCAGGCGACGTGAGGCAATTCCAGGGAAGGTGAAAGCTCGGCATAGTGGATTTCCACCGTGAACGCGCCGGCGTTCTGGATGGCTTGCCTCGCGGCCTGCACTAGGCCGCTCCCCACCTCTTGTCCGGCGCGCTGAGCAAGCGCGGTTCCATGCACCTCGTCGCACTGCATCGGCGTGATGTCGGCGCCCGCGGAGTCCGCCAGCGCGACAACTGGTTGACCTCCCGACGGATTGGCAAGCGCCTCGGCCGCAAGATTGCACGCCACGCCCGGCCAGTCGGGATCTATATACTCGTTCTTCTCGCCTAGCGCAGTCGCGTGGCAGGAGAATGTGGCAAACGCGCCTAGCAGTGTATTCGTAGCTTGGGAAACCGCAGCAAGGCAGAAGACCCTCGGGTCGATGGCGAAATGCGAAACGTTCGGAAGGCCTGCAGGAGCGCCCTGGCCGGGGCCGTCAACATTCCAAGTGGCGCTTTCTTTGTTCTCGAGAAATGCCGGATAAGCTCGATTGCGCGAAACCCCCCAGACCGGAGCGCTCGCCACACCCAGTCGCGCGGGCACCGCGGATTGCGCGGCTTGATTAACACATTGTGCAATCCCTGCCGCTAGAGCGTCAGCGGTTTTTTTGTGAAACCCGCTGAGATCGCTCGAGACAATCGTGTCATAGAGCGTGTTCCCAAAGTAGTTTCCCGGGCCGGCGTGGGTGTGCGTTCCGGCCAGAATAAGCTGCGAGGCACCGATCCCCGCAGCACCAATCGAGGTGTAGGCCGCCGCCTTGTGCAGCAGATACCGCGACGCGCACCAAAGGTCGACAAAGCACAACGCCGCCGTTTGGCCGGCGCCATCGTCGATGTAGAGGGCCCGAGCGAACAGCGGATGCCGCACGCGTTTGGCGGTTGTTCCCGCCAGACTGTAGCCGGCCATCGCGACAGGCACACTCGGAGTGATGTCGACCACCGCCGCGCCGCAGCGCGACACGCCGGTTTGCTTCGGCACTCGGGCGGTGCCTGTCTTCACTTGAAATGTTACTCGGCGGCGGCTGGACGCGCGAGCGAACATCTTTTCCAGCGCACGAAGCTTTCGGGACTGTGTGGATCGGGACGGAGCGGGCATTAGGGTTTGCCTTCGACCGAGATTTGGTTAACGGGAAATCGTGGCCGCGATATTTGGTCGGCACCGTTCGCCCGTTTGGTGCTATGAGTGACCTTCGGTAGGTATTATCGCATCGAAAGTTAGAGTAAGCTTTGCGCTCGTCCGGATCCGTGCGGGGGGATCAGCGATGGTGGTCGCCCACCATGACACTGACCGGTCCGCTGGCTGGCATCAAATTTGCGGGAATCGCCCTATCGGTGGATGTATCTCGGTTCGCATGGCACCACGGATTAGGAACGATAAACGGGCTTGGAGGAAGTTGCGGGAGGGATGGTCGGCAATTCGGAAGTTACTACGCCTTAGCAGAAAACCTCCCCATATGCCCGTACTCGGGTCTAGTCCACGGCTGGTTGTGGGCTTCTTGATTAGCTGTCGTCGACTCGGGAGCTCGCTCGCGTGAGCAACAGAGCTAATGGTGGATGGTCTTCGGCTTCGCCATTCTCTGGGCCATGGATAGCAGCAGCTTCCTGTCGCGTTGATTCACGCGGCTGAGAAGCCTGCGAAGCCTGAACAGAAGGCGCGCGTCCTTGCTGGAACTGCCCCACGCGGTTTCGGCTGCAGCGTGCCGCCCTGAAGGAATCGGCAGCTGAGCTGGCGGTTCTTCACCATCATAGAAGAGTTGGTAGAGTGGCACCTCTAGCGCCCGGGCAAACTTCTCTAGCGTTTCAACAGCAGGAACCGTGTGTCCGTTTTCCACTCTGGAGATGTAGCAACGCAACAACCCAGTACGCTTCTCGACTTCACCCTGGGAGATGTTCTTTCCCTCGCGCATAGTGCGCAAGCGATCACCAATCATCATGCTGTTTTCCTCGAAGCAAAAAGCGTTTTGTGCGACCAGAAGACTATAAACCGGAACCCTATATGGCAGCTAGGGAGCGGCTCTGTTAGCGGAACGGTCGTCGTCCGTTAACGCGGCCGTCCCAAACCTTGTCATAGGATGCACCGCACTGCTGCACACTGAATTCCGACTCTAAGGAGGATGGTCATGTTTGGAGAAATGAACGTGGTTCCGATCATCAACCTTCGGCATGCGCCGGAGGAGGTGGGAGGTTCGGTTGATGGCGCCGTAGCTCGTTTACTCGATGTGACCGAGCATCCGGCCATCGCCAAATGGATGCAGTTGCCGAAGGCCTTGTTCGTGTTCCTCATGGTTCCGGGAGACCCGGAATCGGGTGCTTTCTACGTGTACGACCGGGTCGCAAGAGTTTGGCTGTGGTTGGACTTTGACGATGAGAAATTCGGCGGCTATACGGTGGGAGACTTCGACCAACTCGTCCGCGAGTGCCGCTTCCTAGATATCGTTGAGCACCCTCAGGTCCTCCCAAGCAGAAATCGCTGGATCATTCAGCCAGGCGTTCAGCCCCGCCGAACCGCAGCCTGCCGAATGGAAAAGCGTCCTGCCTGAATCCCGCGCGATAACAGCCCCGCCTTCCGCAACTCACGTCGTATCACTTCGTTAGGCGCTCCGACTCCACTTATTTGACAAACGACAGGCCCGGGTTTACGTAGGTCACGCGCGTGCAATCCGGCGTCGCTGCACGCGGGAGGAACCATGAATGGACCCATTCGAGCGAGCCCGGCAATTGTCGCAGATTACGAACGGCTGTTCGTCAATCGAGGGGCATACACGTTGCAATCCCTCCGGCCAAGTCCCGACAGCGGGCGTCACTACTATTTTCGACCGAAGGCAAATGGAACCGGGCGGGAATTGACCCTGACGGCACGCACGATTCGCCGGCATCTGGAAGGCGAGCTTACGATCGGCCTGTACGCGATTAACCCCGCCACACAGCGATCTAAGTGGGTTGCCATCGACGCCGACTACGCAGGAGCGATGGAGGACCTTCTCAAACTCCAATACTTCCTCCAG
>DASPVD010000056.1:0-7567 GCA_035622555.1 Candidatus Eremiobacteraceae bacterium
GTGATTTGAAACTCAATCCCGAATTTGCCTTTCAATTACTCAATTACCAAATTCCCCAATTAACTCAATTCCATTACTTACTATACAACTCGACGATCAACTGCTCATTGACCGGCAACTGAATATCTTCCCGCTTGGGCAGGTTCAGCACCCGCGCTTTATAATTGTCGCGATCGACTTCCAGCCAACTGGGCAGCGTTGCGTGGCTGGCAAATTCTTTCGCGAGTTCGAGCACGACGAGCTTCTTGCTGTTTTCGCGGATCGAAATCTCTTCGCCGGCGCTCACCTCATACGAAGGAATGTTGACCTTGCGGTTGTCGACGGCGACATGGCCGTGACGAACCAATTGCCGAGCCTGGCGCCGCGATTGCGCGAAGCCCAGGCGGAAAACCACGTTGTCGAGGCGCCGCTCGAGTTGCTGCAACAGCTTTTCGCCGGTGACGCCCCGGGAGCGCGCCGCCTTCTCGAAGTAGTTGCGGAACTGGCCTTCCTGCGTGAAGTAGATGCGCTTGGCTTTCTGCTTTTCGCGTAATTGCAGGCCGTAGCCCACGATTTTGGCCTTGCGGTCCTTCCCATGTTGTCCGGGAGCGAAGTTGCGCTTCTCGATGGGACACTTGTCGCTGAAACATTTTGCGCCTTTGAGGAACAGCTTCATGCCCTCGCGGCGGCATAGACGGCAAACTGCATCGGTGTATCGTGCCAAGTTTCTTCTCCTTTGATGACCGGTTTACAGGTTTGGCTTCACCCTTCGTCCCGTTCTAGTACTCAGTACTCAGTTGTCAGTACTCAGTAAAACCCAGATTCTTACTGGGTACTGAGTACTGGGTACTGCGTTTCTTACACTCTGCGTCTTTTCGGCGGACGGCAGCCGTTGTGCGGAATCGGCGTGACGTCGCGGATCGAACGCACTTCGATGCCGGCGGCAGCGAGCGCGCGGACCGCCGATTCGCGCCCTGAACCCGGACCGCTGACGCGAACGTCCACGCTACGCACTCCATGATCACGAGCCATGTTCGCGGCATTCGACGCGGCCTGCTGCGCGGCAAAGGGAGTTCCCTTGCGCGATCCGCGGAACCCGAGCGAGCCGGAACTCTTCCACGACAGAACGTTGCCGTTCATGTCGGAAATGGTCACGATCGTGTTGTTGAACGACGCCTGCACAAACGCCAATCCATGCGGCACGTGCTTGCGTTCCTTCTTCTTGAAGGTTTTCTTCTTGCCTTTTTTTTCGGGTGCGGCTCCGGTGCCGCCCGCTGCTGCTGCTGGTTTTGCCATTTCTCAGTACTCAGTTCTCAGTACTCAGTACTCAGAGAAACCAGTCGTCCAACTGGGTACTGAGTACTGGGTGCTGCGTCTAGGTTTTCGCCGTCGACTTCTTCTTCTGCGCCACTGTTCCCTTGCGCGGTCCTTTGCGGGTGCGGGCGTTGGTGTGCGTGCGCTGGCCGCGGACCGGCAGGTTGCGGCGATGGCGGAATCCGCGATAGGAGCCGATTTCGATGAGCCGCTTGATGTTCATCGAAACTTCCTTGCGCAGATCGCCTTCCACCAAGCCTTCGGCCTCGATGACCGTACGGATGCGGTTGACCTCTTCTTCGCTGAGGTCCTGCACCTTCTTCATCGGGTCGACCTTGGCCTCATCGAGGATGCGGCCGGCCCGCGGATGTCCGATCCCGTAAATATAAGTCAGCGCGATGTTGATATGTTTCTGGCGCGGAAGATCCACGCCGGCTATACGTGCCATGAGTCTCTCACTCCTTCGAAATGCTGCTCGCCGCTGAGCAGTGAGCAGTGAGCGATGAGCAATGGGCAAAACCACGAAGAGACCGGGTTTGCTCCTTGCTCATAGCTCATCGCTCCTTGCTGGTTTACCCCTGGCGCTGTTTATGTTTCGAGTTAACGCAGATCACCCGCACCACACCTTTGCGGTGGATGATCTTGCACTTATCGCAAATCTTTTTTACGGATGCTCGTACCTTCATAAATCCCGCCCTCAGCCGCCGGCTATCAGCCGTCAGCAAAACCGGCTGAGATCTATTGCGACTACTTATACCTATAAACAATTCGCCCGCGATTCAGGTCGTAGGGAGAAAGTTCGACTGCGACCTTGTCCCCCGGCAGGATGCGAATAAAGTTCTTGCGCATCTTGCCCGAAACGTGCGCCAGCACCTGATGCTTGTTTTCCAGTTCCACCCGGAACATGGCGTTGGGCAGCGGTTCCAAAACCACGGCCATCACTTCAATCGCGTCTTCTTTACTCATGCACCCCTTTAGCTGTGAGCTGTGAGCAATGAGCGGTGAGCAAACCGATCCTGCTCATTGCTCACAGCTCAGCGCTCACTGCGTTAATATCACCGGCCCGTCTTTGGTCACCGCCACACAGTGCTCAAAGTGTGCGCTGAAACTTCCGTCCGCAGTGACTGCGGTCCACTTGTCGCCCAGCACGCGCGCTTCCGGCTTGCCGTAATTGACCATCGGCTCGATGGCGATGACCATGCCTTCGCGCAATCGCGCGCCGTGACCCCGGTTGCCGAAGTTCGGCACCTGCGGCTCTTCATGCAACTTAGTGCCGATCCCGTGTCCCACAAATTCGCGGACCACGCTGAATCCGGCCGCTTCCACGTGCTCCTGAACCGCAGCGCCAACATCGCCGATCGAGTTGCCGATCCTGGCCTGCGCGATTCCCCGGTAAAGAGAAGCTTCTGTGACTTCCAGCAGCTTCTGCAATTCGGGCTTCAATCCGTCGCCTACCGGAACCGTAATCGCGGCATCGCCGTAGTAGCCGTCCAGCACGACTCCGCAATCGAGCGAAACGATGTCGCTTTCCTTGAGCACCCGTCTTTCCGACGGGATGCCGTGCACGATCTCCTCGTTCACCGAAGTGCACAGCACACAGGGATAATCGTGGTAGCCCTTGAACGCCGGCTTGGCCCCGAGTTCCCGGATCTTTTTTTCGGCGGCGCGCTCCAGGTCCATCGTGGTGACGCCGGGTACAACCAGCGACTTGACGTGGTCGAGGACCTGACGCACGACGTGGCCGCTGTGCCGCATCTTTTCAATTTCCGCCGCCGACTTGCAGACAATCGCCATTGGTCTTGGTGCGTCAAAAATCCGGTTCAGCAAAATCACGGTTCCGGAAAATCAGGCGTGATGATCTTCCAGGATGCGGTGAATCTCGCCCGCAACTTCATCCATGGGCAGATCGCCATTCACCGCGAACAACCTTCCCGTGCGCTGATAATAATCCGCCACGGGACGAGTCTGCTCCTGATAGGCCGTAAGCCGCGGCTGAATCACTTCCAGCCGGTCGTCGTTACGGGTCACCAGACTGGTCGCGTGCGGTTCGTCACACAGCTCATCCATGTGAGGCGGCTGGAAGTGGACGTTGTAGATCCGTCCACAGGTGGGACAAGAACGGCGCCCAGTGATCCGGAGCAAAAGTTGATTATAGTCCACGTCGAGGCGTACCACAATCGGCCAGGCCCGCGTGGGACGCGAATTGTCAAAGAGCTCGTGGTCCAGCAGCGCATCCAGCCATCCGGCCTGAGAGGCGGTTCGCGGAAATCCGTCCAGGATGTATCCCGGACGGCAATCGGGCCGCATCAAGCGCTCCCGCACCATGCCGCAAACTAAATCGTCGGAAACCAGCTCGCCTTGCGCCATGATGGCCTTGGCGGCCAGGCCGAGTTCGGTTCCACGGGAAACGTTGTCCCGCAACAAATCCCCGGTCGAAACCTGGGGAACGCCGTAATCTTCCATGATCCGCCTGGCCTGAGTGCCTTTACCGGCGCCCGGCGGACCGAGTATCACCACAGGACCTATGGCACGCGAGGTTTCCTGCGCCATCGTTTGGCAAAAGCCTCCCGATCTCAATTTCCCCGGCTCCTAGACATCGACCGAGGTGCAGCAACCCCACACCCTTCGAAACTCCCGGCGACGGCTACCAGGTGCGCCGGCCGCGAATGCGGCCGCTGCGCGGCGTGAAGCCGTCATAGTGGCGCATGATCAATTGCGCCTCGATCTGCTGTACCGTATCCATGGCGACGCCAACAACAATCAACAGCGACGTTCCGCCAAAGTAAAAGGTGACGCCCAGGCCGCTGGTCATCCATGTCGGGAGATTTTCGAAGAACCGTCCGACCGCACCATACAAATGGTTAAGGTGGATGCCGGTGATCATCCATTCCGGAATAAACGAAATCAGAATCAGGTAAAGCGCTCCGACCAGCGTAATGCGCGTCAGCACTTCGTTGATGAAGTCGGCGGTGCGCTTGCCCGGTCGAATGCCGGGAATGAACCCGCCGTACTTCCGCATGTTGTCGGCCACCTCGCTGGGGTTGAACACGATCGAAACATAGAAGTAGGCGAAGAAGATGATGCCGACCGCGTACAGGAAGGTGTACAAAGGTTCGCCAAAGCCGAGCCAGCGGATAATGTCGCCGAAGTACCGGCTGTTACGCCAGTTGTAGAGGACCGTTTGCGGCAAGGTCAAAATCGACGAGGCGAAGATGACCGGCATCACGCCGCCGGCGTTGACGCGCAATGGCAGGTGCGTGGATTGTCCGCCCATCACTTTGCGGCCGACGACGCGCTTGGCGTACTGCACTGGAATTCGCCGCTCGCTCCGCTCGACATAAACAATGAAGGCGACCACCGCGATCATGAAGACGATCAATCCCACCATCAAGGGGAATGTGATCGCTCCCCAGGACGCATCTTTCGCTTTGTTAATCAATTCCGCAACGCCGCGCGGCAGGCCGACCACAATGCCGGCAAAAATCAGCAGCGACATGCCGTTACCCACGCCGCGCTCGGTGATCTGCTCGCCCAACCACATGATGAAGGCGCTGCCGGTGGTCAAGGTCAGCATGGTCATCATGCGGAATCCCCAGCCGGGATTCAGTGCGAACCCGCCCTTTTCCAGGCCGATGGCGATACCGAACGATTGCACCGCGCTCAGGATGACCGTGATGTAGCGAGTCCACTGCGTGATTTTCTTACGGCCGAGTTCGCCCTCCTTCTGCAGCTTGGCCAGCGGCTCGTAAACGACCGTGAGCAACTGAAGAATGATCGAGGCCGTGATGTACGGCATGATGCCCAGGGCGAAAATGGTCATGCGCCGCAACTGGCCGCCGGAAAACAGGTCGACGAAGCCAAGCAGCGAACCCCCAGTGCCGCTCTGGGTAAAGAAGCTTTCCAACTTGGCCGTATCGATGCCCGGAGTGGGAAGATGGCCGCCAAGCCGGTATACAAACAACAATCCAAGGGTAAACAGAATCCGCTTGCGCAGATCGGGAATGCGAAAAATATTAGTCAGTTTTTCCAGCATTACTGCCCCGCCTTCACTGCCGCCTTGACTGATATGACCTCTGCCTTGCCGCCCGCCTTGACGATTTTTTCCTGTGCCGACTTCGAGAACTTGTGCGCACTGACGGTGAGAGCCACGGCGAGTTCTCCATCGCCCAGAATCTTGACCGGATGCTTGGTCTTGATCACACCGGCCTTCCGCAGAACATCGGGATTGATCGTGGTCTCACCGGTTGCCTGGCAAAGCTCGGCCAGCCGCTCCACACTCACGATGTTGTATTCCTTGCGGAAAATGTTGGTGAAGCCGCGCTTGGGCATGCGGCGGTGCAGCGGCATCTGGCCACCCTCAAACCCGCGAATCATGCGCGAGCCGGTGCGGGAGCGCTGGCCTTTATGTCCGCGCGTGGACGTCTTGCCCATGCCCGAGCCCATGCCGCGCCCCACCCGCTTGCGCTTCTCGGTCGCTTTTTTCGGTGCGTGAATGTTGGATAAATTCATAAACAAGCTCTCAGCTTTCAGCCGTCAGCTTTCAGCCGAAGCGTTGGACTCACGGCTGGTAGCTGGAGGCTGATGGCTATTGCACAATCTCCAGCATATGCGGCACCTTCGCCACCATGCCTCGAATGGCCGCCGTGTTGGGGCGTTCAATGACCTGGTTCAGCCGCGTGAATCCCAGTCCTTTGATCACCAGCTTCTGTTTTTCAGGAGCGCAAATCGCCGAACGCACCCACTTAATCCGGATCGTCTGGCTGTTCGCATCCGTCTTGTTCGCCGTCATTCCAAAACCCTCTCTGCTATGTCTCGCTCGGTGCTCGCTTACAGCTCTTCCGCGACTTTGCCCCGCATCGTCGCCACGCTCTCTTTGTTCTTCAGCTGCTTCAACGCGTCGAACGTTGCTTTGATCACGTTGTGCGGATTGGTGGTGCCAATCGATTTGGTCAGCACATTCTGCACGCCAGCTGAAGTCATCACCGCGCGCACGGCACCGCCAGCGATCACGCCGGTGCCTTCGGGAGCCGGCTTCAGCAGGACTCTGCCCGAGCCGTAACGGCCGAGCACGAGATGGGCAATGCTGGTTTGCGTCAGGTTGACCTTCATCAGGTTCTTCTTCGCCGACTCGATCCCTTTGCGGATCGCCTGGGGCACTTCCTTGGCTTTGCCCGAGCCGTAGCCCACAACACCGGCCAGCGGATCGCCCACCACCACCAGCGCTGCGAACGAAAGATTCTTGCCGCCCTTGACCACTTTGGTAACGCGGTTGATGGCGACGACCTGGTCCTTCAGTTGATACGCGCCTGCATCGAGTTTCTTAATGACTGTTGGCATCCGTGTCTCGTTTCATTTGGTAATTGGGAAATTGAGTAATTGTGTAATTGGACCACAGCCGTCCGCTTTTTCAATTACCCAATTACCAAATTTCCCAATTACTCAATTCCTAGAACCGCAATCCCGCTTCCCGGGCGGCGTCGGCCAATGCCTTCACGCGCCCGTGATAAATGTATCCGCCGCGGTCGAACACGACTTTGGTCACGCCCTTGGCCTTGGCACGTTCGGCAATGGTCTTGCCGACTTCCTTCGCCGACGCCACGTTCCCGCCCTTCACCTTGGCATCTTTCTTGCCCTCGGCGGTCGAAGCTGAAACCAGCGTCTTGCCGCTGAGATCGTCGATCACTTGCACGTAGATGTGATTAATCGACCGGTACACGTTGAGCCGCGGACGCTCCGGTGTCCCTGCCAGCTTCTTGCGGATCCGCTCGTGCACATGTCCGCGCTTTTCATTCTTGCCGATTTTCGTAAGCATGATTCAAGCTCTCAGCTGTCAGCCGTCAGCTATCAGCTAAACCCTCAAGCGCATCGGCTGAGAGCTGAAAGCTGACAGCTGAAAGCTATTTGGCTCCCGTCTTTCCAACCTTCTTCTTCAAGCGTTCGCCAACATAGCGCACGCCCTTGTTCTTGTACGGATCGGGCGGACGCAGGGCACGCATTTCCGCGGCCACCTGTCCCACCTTCTGACGGTCAATTCCCGTCAGCGTGATTCTGGTCTGCTTCGGATCGACCACCGCGTCAACTCCGGCCGGCAGTGGATACTCGATCGGGTGGGAATAGCCGAGATTGAACACGACCAACCCCTTGCCCTTCATCTCGGCGCGGTAGCCGATGCCAACGATTTCCAGTTCGCGCGTCCATCCCTTGGTCACCCCTTCGACGGCATTGTTGACCAGCGCACGGGCCAGCCCGTGCAGCGCCGACTGCGAATCGTTCT